>CAYVRP010000067.1:0-36954 GCA_964454025.1 uncultured Polyangiaceae bacterium
CGTCGGGGTTCGTGAGCACCTGCCGGTCGTTGTTGGGGCTGGGGTACGCGTACACGAGCTGGTAGCACTGGCAGCAGGTGCTGTCGTCGTCGCCGTCGATCCCACCGCGGTCGACGTCGTGTCCCACCACCGCATAGTTGAAGGCCGAATTCCCGTCGTCGATGGCGGCCTGTCGCAGCTCGGCGCTGAAGAGCATGAAGCGCGGGCAGATGAAGGCGACGTCGGCGTGAGGCTTGTCGGCGCTGCTCTCGAGGCAGGCGTTGATGGTGCTGCACTTGCCACCGCAGCGGCTGCTCGCGTCCCCCTCGATGCATCCCTCCTGGTAGTCGATGTAGTCCTGGTTGTGGCACTGGCTCGGCGGCGGGAGCGCGTAGGCGCCGGGGCCGACCGCCTCCCCGGCGGCGCCGGCGCCGCCGGTGCCGCCGCCCCCGCTCGCGATCCCGCCGCCGGTGCCGCCGCCGCCGGTCATCACGACGCCCCCGGTCGCGTCGCCACCGCCCGTCGCCGCGGGCCCCCGGCCGGCGCCGGGCGTGGGCGCCGGATCCGAGGAGCAGGCGGCGATGGTGAGGACAGCGAGGAGCGGCAGCGGGACGAGGCGCGAGCGGTTCGTCATGGTCACCGGGTGGTGCTCGTATTGTCCACGCGGTGGTCCCGCGGGCAAACCGCGACCCGGCGACGCCGCTTCCCCGGGTGGCCCCGGTCCCCCGCGCGCCCTGTCGCTCAACGCCGGTGCGCGCGACGGCGCCGACCCGCGAGGAGCGCGGCCCCGAACAGCATCGGGACCCAGCGCGCCCCGGAGGTCCCCCGCGAGCCCGCGGCGACGACGCAGCCGCAGCCACCCTCGGCCTCGGCGGGGCGCGCGGGCGACGGCTCGGGCGCCGCGACCGCCGGGCGCGGGGCGCCGACCGAGGAACCGTGCTCGAAGGCCCCGCCGTCGGGCACGCCGCTCGGATCGGGGACCGTGCGATTCAAGAAGTCGAGCCCGTAGGTCGTCACCTGACCCGCGTCGATCGCCGGGCTCCCCGCGACCAGATCGAAGTCCTCTGCGCTGGTGCCGCTCACGTTCACGACGCCAGGATCGCCGGTCACGATGAGGTTGTTCGCCTGCGTGATCCGGTCGTCCACCGTGGCCATGAAGGTCTGCGCCCCGGCGAAGATGACGAGGTTGTTGACGAAGCTCACGGTGCCGGGCTGAAGCTGCCCCGCGCCCTGATCCTCCCCGTAGATCATGAAGATGGCGGGGGTCTGTGACTCCGGGTGGTGCACCACGGTGTTGTTCGTGTACGAGATGTTCGCGAGCGTCGTCTCGTTCACCTGCAGGAGCCCCATCCAGTTGCTGTCGATGGAGACGTTGTAATAGAACTCCGAATCGCGGAAGGTGCCGAAGCCGGACACCTCGAAGAAGCCGCAGTTGTTGTACGACAGGTTGTGATGGATGCGGAGCCCGGAGATCTCGCCGTCGCGGGGCACGGCCACCTCGGTCGCACCGCCGTCGCAGTTGCCCCCCGTCCAGGCCGCGGTGTCCTTACAGTTGAAGAAGGTGTTGTAGGCGACCTCGTTGTTCGACCCGTTCACGAAGATCCCCTCCGCGCCGCCGACGGAATTGGCGTAGACAGAAGTGTCCGTCGAGTCGACGGCCATGTGGAGATCGTGGATGACGTTGCCCTGGACCCGGCTCCCCTCCCCCATGAGCATGATGCCGATGTCGCAATTGGTGATCTCGCTGTTGAGGATCTGGCTGCCACCCCCGAGCAACACGCAGACGCCCTGCATCAAGTTCTCCATGGTGCCGTCGCCGCGTGATCCCTCGAGGCGCAGCCCGTCGATGGTGACGCCCCCGCCGAAGCTCGAGACGACGCTCCCGCTGGTGACCACGAACGCGGGCCTGGGCAGACTCGGGTCGCCGTAGGCGGTGAACACCCGACGCCCACCGCCGCCGAAGCCGTCGCCCCCCATGGCCACGGGCTCGAAGAAGACGCTCCCCCGCGCGTAGCGGACCTCGGTGCAGCTCGCGGGGATGGCGGCCTGCGAGCGGACGGGCGTCGCCGCGGTCAGCCCGTCGTGCGCGTCGTTGCCGGCGTTGCTGTCGACGTAGCACTGCGCCGCCGCCTCCGCGGTCACCGTGAGCCCTGCCATCACCGCCACCCGCGCCCCGAAGACCCCGCACCTCGCCATCACCCGTCGCGCTCCCCTCGCACCTCGTTCCCGTCAGGTTGTCCCACCAGCGCACCCGGTGACAAGGCGACGCGGGCCACGGCGCGCTCCCGGCGAACGCGGGAGCGCCGCGGCCGGGAAACCCGCGCTCCCGGCCGCCGGCGGGCGAAAATTCGCTCGCGACGCGACCCCTGGCGCACCCTCTCTCACCGGGTGCGCCGCCGGCGGCCGGGAGCCCCCTGTCGCACCGGCGTCGCGGCCCCGCCCCGCTACCCGCTGGCGCGCGTCAGTCGATGGCCCGCGACGAGCCCATAGTAGGCGGACGTGGCCTCGTGCTCCGTCAGGAGCCAGAGGACCCGCTCGCTCGCGTCCACCACCGGGATGACGTGCGTGTTCGCCTCGAGCATCCGCGCCAGGATGGTGGAGAGCGGGTCGGTCGGCTTGACGCCCCGCACCGGCACCGCCAGGTCCGCGGCCACCACGACGAGGGCGATCGCGGGATCGAGCATGCCATCGTCGAGCACGCGACGCTCGATGACGCCCTGCAGACGCCCGGCCGCGTCCACGACCACGACGGCGTTCTCCGCGCTCCGCTCCAGGCCCGCCACGATCTCGGCGGGCGGCGCGCCGGACGCGACGACGACCGGGGCGCGCGCCTCGGCGACGATATCCCGGGCGACGAGCGTGTCGAGCAGGAACGCCTCGCCCGCGGCGGCCCGCGACTGCCGCTGCGCCGGGTAGAGGCAGACGCGGCGAGAGAGCAGGTAGCCGAGGCCGACGCTCAACATGAGCGGGACCAACAGGTCGTAGCTGCCGGCCATCTCGCTGATCATCACCACCGCCGCGACCGGCGTGTGGGCGAGCCCGCCGTAGAACGTCCCCATCCCCACCAGGGCGAAGGTCCCCGGCTCGGGTGCGCCGGGAACCACGAGCGCCACCGCGTGGCCGAACGCTCCGCCGAGCAGCCCCCCGATGGCGATGGAAGGCCCGAAGTCGCCGGCGCTGCCGCCGGACTCGAGGGTGAGCGCCGTGGCGAGCATCTTCACCACCGCGAGCGCGCCGAGCAGGAGGACGGCGCTCCAGCCGCACGGCATCCACGCGGGGCGCACGATCGCCGCCTGCGCGGCGCCGTAGCCCGAGCCGAGGATCCCGATCCCCTCGTGCACGCGGCCGAGACTGGGGTTCACGGTGTCGATCCAGACCAGCGCCACCAGCCCCAGCGCGAGCCCGCCGACGGCGGGGGCGAGCCACCGGGGGAGCCGGGACCACCGGAAGAGGCCGCGCACGACGCGGAGCTGGGCGTGAAAGAGGTACCCGCCGAGGCTGACGAAGAGCGCCAGGGGGACGAAGAGCCACAGCCGCCGCGGGTCGAAGGGGTAGGCGTCGGCGACCGCGAACACGGGCACGTCCGACGGGAAGACCAGGCGGAACACGGAGAACGCCGTGACGCTGGAGAGGATCGCCGGGACCAGAGCGTCGGACTCGAAGTCGTCTCGGTAGAGCACCTCGGTCGCCAGGAGCCCCGCGCCGAGCGGGGTGCCGAAGACCGCGGAGAGGCCGCCCGCCGTCCCGGCCACCAGCAGGAGCCGCCGGTCGCGGTCGCTCAGGCGCAGGAGCCGCCCGACCAGGTCGCCGACGGACGCCCCGATCAGCATGGTGGGCCCCTCGCGACCCCCGGAGCCGCCGGTGCCGAGCGTGCTCACCGTGGCCGCCAGCTTGAGCGCCATCACCCGGCGCCGGAGGCCCCCGCCGCGGTGGAAGGCCTCGACGTAGGCGTTGCCGCCGCCCCCGAGCACCTCCGGCGCGAAGAAGTGGCCGAGCAGCCCCGTCGCCAACCCGCCTCCAGCGACCACCGCCACCAGGATCCAAGGAACCAGCGTCCCGGAGGACTCGGCGCCGAAGAGGGCGCGCTCCCCGCGCGCCTGGAGCGGCACGTACCCGGCGAGACCGTGGAGGAAGACCCGCTCGGTGAGCCCCAGGCCGTAGACGAACAAGCAGGCGACCAGCCCCACGGCGCTGCCCACCGCCAGGCTCAGGAGCAGCGTCCGCCCGGCGTGGCGCAGCTCGAGGTCGCGCAGCGGCGCGGCCAGCGAGCGGAGCACCGTGAGCGGCAGCTCGCGCACGAGCCGCTCGTCGGGCCGGGAGAAGATGGACGGTAGGCTCCGGAGCCGCTCCCGCGGACGATCGGACATGACGTCGGCAGCTCGTACTGGCGCGAGGACCCGCGGCGGAGGCTCCCCCGCGCCCCGGCCCCTGTCAACCCGGGCGGGCGCTCAGGGCTCCTCCGTCCAGACCACGAGCGCCGGCTGGGGGTGGAGCCCGAAGCTGCCGATGCCGAGCTGGCCCTGCTCGTTTTCGCCCCAGCAGGCGACGGTCCCGTCGCCGAGCAGCGCGCAGGTGTGATTGGAGCCGGCGTCGACGACGAGCGCGCCGTCGACGCCGGACACCGGCGCCGGGGCGCTGCTCGACCCGTAGCTGCCCCCGCCGAGCGCGCCGTCGCTGCCCTGCCCCCAGCAGAGGATCACCCCGCCTTCTCGCCGCGCGCAGGTGTGGTGGCTGCCTGCCGAGATGGCGACCACGCCCGTCAGCTCGGGGATCGCGACGGGAACGTCGGAGGTCGAGGCGTCTGCGTTGCCGAGCTGGCCGCACTCGTTGTTGCCCCAGCAGCGGACGGCCCCGCCGGTGACGATCGCGCAGGTGTGGTGGTCGCCCGCGGCGATGGCGACCGCGGCGGTGAGGTCGGCGACGGGCACCGGGGTGGCGCTGAGCGCCGGCGCGTCCCCGACGAGGGGACCGTCGCCGAGCTGGCCGTAGTCGTCAGCGCCCCAGCAGAACACGGCGCCGCCCGCGAGCGCGCAGGTGTGGTAGGCGCCGGCGGCCAGCCCCTCCACCGCGGAGAGCCCGGCCACCGCCGAGGGCCTCGGGCTGCCGTCGATGGCGGTCGGAT
This sequence comes from uncultured Polyangiaceae bacterium, assembly GCA_964454025.1. Classification (GTDB taxonomy): domain Bacteria; phylum Myxococcota_A; class Polyangia; order Polyangiales; family Polyangiaceae; genus JAFGBI01. Next base: position 5,102 of record CAYVRP010000067.1, read on the forward strand.
CCCGCGCGAGCTGACCGCAGCAGTTGCCGCCCCAGCAGGCCACGGTGCCATCGCCGCGCAACGCGCAGGTGTGATCGTATCCACCGACCACCTCGACCACCCCGGCGGCGTCCAGCACCCGCACGGGGCTGAGGCGGTTGGCGGTGGAGCCGTCACCGAGCTGGCCGAGATCGTTGTCCCCCCAGCAGGAGAGCGCGCCGCTGGCGCGCAGCACGCAGGCGTGGGCGCCGCCCACGAAGAGCCCGGTGGCGTCGGCGATCCCGGTGACGGCGACCGGAACGCTGCTGCGTTGCCCGACCCCGTCGCCGAGCTGACCCCAGCCGCCGTCGCCCCAGCACGCGACCGTCCCCTCGGCGCGCAAGGCGCAGCTGAAGTTCAGCCCCGCACCGATCGCCTCCACCCCGGTGAGCCCCGAGACGACCTGGGGGAGCGCGAAATCGGCCACCACGCCGTCGCCGAGCTGCCCCGCGTCGCGGCTCCCCCAGCAGCTCACGCTGCCGTCGGCGAGCAGGGCGCAACTGTGCACGCCCCCCGCGGCGAGCGAAACCACGCCGCCGAGCCCGGTCGAAGTCGCCGGGTGGTTGCGGCTCTCGAGCGTGCCGTCACCGAGCTGGCCGTGCTGGCCCGCGCCCCAGCAGCTCACCGTGCCCCCCGCACGCAGGGCGCAGGTGTGGCCGCCGCCGGCGCTCAGGGCGCGCGCGTCCTCGAGCTCGACCACGGCCACCGCGACGAGCGGCTGGGTGTTGCTGCCGCTGCCGAGCTGCCCGTCGAAATTGGCGCCCCAGCAGCTCGCGCTGCCGTCCGCGTGGAGCGCACAGCTGTGATCGTCGCCGGCCGTGATGGCGACGGCGGGCGCCGGCAGCGCGATCGGCACGGGCTCGGCGCTCTGGGGGGTGGCGTTGGGATCGAGAGCGAGCTGGCCGTACGAGTTGCTCCCCCAGCACCAGACGGCGCCGTCGGTGCGGCGAGCGCAGGAGTGACCCCCTCCCGCCCTGACCTCCGCGACGGGACCGCCGACGTCGACCTCGATCGGCTCCGCGCTCGCCGACTCGGCGCCGGCGCCGAGCTGCAAGAAGGCGTTGTTGCCCCAGCACCACACGGTCTGGTCCTCGCGCAGCGCACAGGTGTGCCGGTACCCCGCGTCGACGGCCGTGACCGCGGAGAGCCGCGTCACCTTGCCGGGCACGGCGCTGCCGTCCTCCAACCCATCGTAGACGTAGCCGAGCTGCTCCTCGCAGTTGGCTCCCCAGCAAGCGACGGTGCCGTCCGCGCGCAGGGCGCAGGCGTGTTCACCGCCCACCGTGATCGCCCGGGCGTCGGTGAGCTCCTTCACCCGGACCGGCAGCGCGCTGTCGGTGGTGGAATCGTCGCCGAGCTGCCCGGAGTAGTTGGCGCCCCAGCAGAAGACCTCGCCGTCGCTCCGCCGCGCGCAGGTTTCGCGGTCACCCGCCGCCACCTCGACCACGTACGGCACGCACTGCCGGTCGGAGCTCGGCGTCCCCTCGACGAGCACGCCGGCGGGGCAGGCGCTCCAGGGCACGCACGCCGTACCCGGCTCGCCGTCGTCATCCCAGGTGCCGTCGGCGCACTCGCCGCCCGCAGCGCCGCCGGCGCCGCCGGCGCTGCCGCTCGACGGCGCGCCGCCCTCGTCCCCCGCGCCGCCGCGGTGGCCGCCGCCCATTCCGCCGAGGTCGTCGCCGCCGCCACCACCCGAATCGGCGCCGGCGTACGCCGTGCCGCCCGCCGGGGCGCCCGCGCGGGAGCCGGTCCCGGCGCCGCTCGCGCCGCCCTCCTCTCCCGGGGCCCCAGCCTCGCCCGCAAAGCCTCCCCCGGATTGCTCGCGCCGGGAGTAGCCCTCGAGATCCATGCAGCCGCCGCCGAGCGCCAGCAGGGCCACGGCGAGGACCGCACCCCCGAGGCGCGCCGCTCGATCCGACCTCTTCATCACTCAGAAGCTCCTCTCATAGGCGAGCCCGACCCCGCCCGGCGCCAGCGTCGGCGCGAGCGTGGCCCGCGGCGACCGGTCCTCGGCGCGCCGAGCCCATCCCAGGTACAGGCCGGCGCCCACCGCCGCGCCTCCGGCGGCGAGCGCGAGGGAGCTCGCGAGCTGCAGCGCGCGCGCTCGTTCGACGGCGTCCATGCCCTCACCTTCGCACACGCGCTCGGCGTCGCAGTATTCGTCGATGGTCCCCTTCTGGGACCAGGCGAGGGCGCGCAGGACACCGCCGGCGACCAGGCCCGCGACGCCGACCCCGCCGACCACGAGCGCGGCCGTCCGGGCCCCCCGCCGATCCGCGTCGGCGCCGGCGGCGGCCGCCGCGGCGGGCGGCGGCGCCGCGGCGCGGGGCGACGGGGCGCTCGCGAGGCGCGCGGCCGGCGGGGCTACCGTCGGCTCCCCCGGCTCGCAGCGAAGCTCGAGGCGCTCACCCTCCGCGAGCTCCACCTCGTAGCGGCGCGGGTGCCGACCTGGCGCGGCGACCTCCACCACGTGGAGCCCCGGATCGGCCGGGATCGCGAGGCCGTCGCTGCCGCGCCCCACGGGCAGGCCGTCCCGGGTCACCGTGACCTCTGCCGCCGCGGGGAAGCGGAGCGTCAGGCGTGGGCGGCGCGGCTCGAGCTCGGCCACCCCCGCCGCCCCCTGGGGCCGTCGATCGTCGTCCGCGGGAAGCTGCTCGCGCGCCTGCTGGAAGCGGGACCACGCCGTCGCGAGGCGACCCTGCTGCTGATCGCAGGCGGCGATGTTGAGCAGCGTCCCCACCGCGGGATCGAGCCGGTAGCTCTCCTCGAACTTGGGACAGGCCGTCGCCATGTCCCCCGCCGCCGCGGCTGCCCGCGCCTGCTGGAAGAGGGCCCGCGCCGCGACGGGATCCCTCGCGTCCGGGTCCGCCGCCGCCTCCGCGGTCCAGACGGTGCCGACCGCGCCGGCCACGAGCGCCATCAGCAGCGCCGATCGCCAGGCAGGACAGGAGCGAGGAGCGAAATGCATGGAGGTGACCTCATCGCGAGAGCATCGGCTCAGTACTGCCGGTCGAGGAAGCGCGGGCCCGCGCGCGCGGGAAGGTGCGCTGACGCCGCGGCGGACCCTCGCGGCGCGGGCGGGCGGCGATCGACGACCGGCCGCGAGACGGTCGTCACCGGGGCGCTCCCGCGCGCCGCGGGGGCGGCGGCAGCGGGCGAGGCCGGCGCCAGCGCGCGGGGCTCGGCGCCAGAAGGCGCGGGCACCGCGGCGCCCGCGCGCGCGCTGGCCGCGGAGCCGGGCACGACGGACCCCGCCGGGACCACCACCATGGCGGGGCCGAGCGCCCCGGCGCTCCCTGTCGCCCCGAGCTCCGGGCGGGCGCTCGGCTCGGCGGCCCCCCCGGCCAGCGCTCGATACCCGACCACGCCGCCGACGATCGCGACCAGCGCGAGCGCCGCGACCGCGAGGACAGAGCCGGGACCGCTGCGCTCCCGCGAGGGGAGGTGCTCCCAGGTCGCGGCGGTCGCCGCCCGCGGCTCGACCTCGGCGCCGGCGGCCGGCTTCGCGGCGGGCGAGCCGGTGTGCCCCGGCGCGATCCCGAGCGTCCGGCGGATGCGGCTGACGGACGCGAGCGCGTGCTCGGGTGCGTAGGGCTCGAGCGCGATCGCGAGCGCCCCCACGTCGGGGTAGCGGCGGTCCCGCTGCTTCTCGAGGCAGCAGAGCACGACCGCCTCGAGCTCCGCCGGCACGTCGGGCCGCGAGACGCGGAGCGGCGCGGGCGGCTGGCTCGACACCCGGGCGTGGACCTCGGCCAGGGTTTCGCCGAGGAACGGCGCGTGCCCTGCCAGAAGCTCGTACAGGATGGTGCCGAGCGCCCAGATGTCGGTGCGCGCATCGACGTCTCGCGCCGAGAGCATCTGCTCGGGGGACATGTAGAGGGGAGTGCCGAAGACCGCCGCGGTGCGGGTCAGGTGGGACCTCTCCGCGGAGTCGGCGGTGACCGCGAGCTTGGAGATCCCGAAATCGAGGATCTTGATCTGGTCGGCGCCGTCGGCGCGGCGCACCCAGAAGAGGTTGGCCGGCTTCAGGTCCCGGTGCACGATCCCGAGGCGGTGCGCCTCGGCGAGCGCCTCGGCCGCCTGCAGGACGAAGTCCACCGCCCGCGGGATGGGGATCCCTCCCTGCTGCTGGGTCCACGAGGCCAGATCGCACCCCTCCAGGTACTCCATCACCATGTACGGGGCGCCGGAGGGGAGGACGTCCACGTCGAGCACCCGCACGACGTGCTCGTTCTTGATCTTCACCGCGGCGCGCGCCTCGCGGGAGAACCGCGCCACCACGTCCGGCACCGCCGCCGCGCTCGGGAGCAGCACCTTGATCGCCACCGGCTCGTCGAGCTGCACATGGTGGGCGGCCAGCACGACGCCCATGCCGCCGACGCCGATCACGCGATCGACCCGGTACTTGTCGGCGACGAGGTCGCCGGGCTCGAGCCCAATCGCTGGCGTCGTCTCTGGTTGCATCGGCTCGCGTCGTGCCGCCCCCGGGCCGACACCACCTCGCGTACCACCTCCTGCCGATCGGGGAAAGGCCGGGGCGGCGCCGGCGCGGGCTGAACCCCCGGCCCCCGGGGGCGCCGCCGGGACGCAGGACCCCCGCGCGGGAGCTGCCGGGCCGCGGCGACCAGCGGGGAGCCGGGGCCCGAACCGCGCGCCGGTGCGGGGAACGACGCGACCGCGCCCCCTCGAAGCCGGCCCGGACGCGGGTGCAGGGGCGAATCTGCGGCGACTATCCTGAGGCCGTGTCCCACGTGACGCGGGGCCGCACCGCACGGGACCCTCTGCCATGAGCCGGGTGAAGGCGCTGCTGCGGAGCGAGGACTGGATGTCCGTGGGCGTCGGGCTCCTCGTCTTCCTGCTCGCCATGGGCCTGCCCTGCGGCGTCGATCTGCTGGGCTGGGCGGCGAAGCCCGCCGTCTGGGTCGACGCCGGCAAGGCCGTCGGTCCCGTCGCGAAGGCGTACGCGGCGATCGGGCCCGCCGGCTCGCTCGGGGCGACCTTCCTGTTCCTGCTCGCCCTGATGACCCTCGCGGCCAAGGGGCTCGGCCTCGACGTGCGACGCTTCGCGACCGGCTTCTCCCTGCTGCTCGCGGCCTCGTTCCTCTGCCTCCTGGCCGGGCATTTCGCCTACGTCGCGGCCACCCCCGACCAGATCGCCGAGCTGGGCATCCCCTGGTCGCTGAAGCTGACGGGCGAGGCCGGGTTCATCCTCGCCCTGCTCGCCGGGCTCGCCATCGGCAATTTCTCGCCGGCCGCGGCGCGGCGCCTGGAGACGGCGACCCGCCCCGAGCTCTTCATCAAGTCCGCCATCGTCATCATGGGGGCGAGCCTCGGGACCAAGGCGGTGGAGGCGCTCGGCCTCGCGTCGGCGGTGATGTTCCGCGGCCTCGCCGCCATCGTCGAGGCGTACCTCATCTACTGGGCGGTCGTGTACTTCGTGGCCCGCCGCTGCTTCGGCTTCAGCCGGGAGTGGGCCGCGCCCCTCGCGTCGGGGATCTCCATCTGCGGCGTGTCGGCGGCTATCGCCACCGGGGGGGCCATCCGGGCGCGACCGATCGTGCCCATCATGGTCTCGTCCCTGGTCGTCATCTTCGCCGTGGTGGAGCTGGTGCTGCTCCCCTTCGCCGCCAACGCCTTCCTCTATCGGGAGCCGATGGTGGCCGGCGCCTGGATGGGCCTGGCCGTGAAGACCGACGGCGGCGCCATGGCCTCCGGCGCCATCACCGAGTCCCTCATCCGCGCCCACGCCCTGACCGAGCTCGGGGTCCAGTGGAAGGAGGGCTGGATCCTGATGACCACCACGACGGTGAAGGTCTTCATCGACGTCTTCATCGGCGTCTGGGCCTTCATCCTGGCCGTGATCTGGTGCACGGCGATCGAGCGGCGTCCGGGCGAGCGCGTGAGCCCGGTCGAGATCTGGCAGCGCTTCCCCAAGTTCGTCCTCGGCTACGCGGCGACCTTCCTGCTCATGCTCGGCCTGAGCCTCGCGCTACCGGGGCTCCAGCGCGGGCTCGCCGCGGCCGCCGGGGAGGCCAACGTCTTCCGCCAGATCTTCTTCGCGCTGACCTTCTTCGCCATCGGGGTGGTCACCGACTTCCGCAGGCTCTGGGAGGAGGGCATCGGCAAGCTCGCGGCCGTCTACGTCCTGTGCCTCTTCGGTTTCATCATCTGGGTGGGGCTGTTCATCTCGTGGATCTTCTTCCACGGCGTGCACCCGCCGGTCGTCTGAGCCCGCAGGAGCGAACCGATGGACCCGAACCCGAAGGGAGAGGATCGAGGCGCCGAGCGCGCCGGCCGGGACGCCGCGCCCGAGCCGCGGCTGGCCGACGAGCTCCGCCGGATGGCCCACGAGCCGCTGCTGCCGGTGGAGAAGCGGCTGATCGTCTTCAGCCTGACGCTCGGGATCGGGCTCCTCGGCGCCCTCTGGTGGTTGAGCGACACCTTCTTCTCCGGGCGCTGATCCCGGGTCGGCGCCGCGGGGCCGCGGATCCGCGCGCCGCCGAGAGCGCGACCGCTCAGCGGCTGCGCGCCGCGCCCCGCACCGCGGCGCGCTTGGCGGCGAGCTCGGCGCGGCCGTAGGGCTTCTGCAGGAACGCGGCCCCGGCCAGATCCGCCTGTCCGCCGCCGGGGTGACCGGAGACGAAGACCACCAGGAGGTCCGGGTACCGCTCGCGGAGCTCGCGGGCGAGCGAGGGACCGCCGCGGCCCGGCATCGCGACGTCACAGAGGAGGAAATCGAACGGGGTCGAGCGAGCGGCCGCGCGCGCCAGCGCCTCCGCCGCGTCCCCGGCCTCCTCGGTCTGGTACCCGAGGCTCTGGAGCAGGCGCGCCGCCGTGACCCGCACCAGCGAGTCGTCGTCCACGACGAGCACGGAGCCCTCCCCCACGCTGGCGGGCGCCGGGGTCGGCTCGGGCTCGCGCGCCGGCTCCGCCGCCACCAGGGGCAAGAACACCGAGAACCGCGCGCCCGCGCCGGGAGCGCTCTCCACCGCGATTTCGCCCCCGTGCTGCCGCACGATGCCGTACGAGCTGGCGAGCCCGAGCCCGGTCCCGTGACCCTTGGTGGAGAAGAAGGGCTCGAAGAGGTGGGCGCGCGTCTCCTCGTCGATGCCCGCGCCCGAGTCGATCACCTCCAGCGCGGCGACCTCCCCGGAGAGGGCGCCGCCGGCGGGGAGCGTGCGACGACCGACGCACACCACCAGGCGCCCCCTGCCCTCCATGGCGTCGCGCGCGTTCACGACCAGGTTCACCAGCACCTGCTCCAGCAGCGCCGGATCGGCGCGCACGCAGGCCTTCGCGCCGTACTCGATGACGAGCTCGACGTCCCCGCCGACCAGCGGCCGCAGCATCCGGTCGACGTGCTGCACCAGAGCGCCGAGCTCGACGACCCGGAGCTCCGCCGGCTGTCGCCGCGCGAACGCGAGGAGCTGCCGCGTGAGGTCGCTCGCCCGCAGTGAGGCGTGGCGGATGACGGTCAGGTGGTCCCGCGCGTCGGGGGGACACCGGTCCTCGAGGAGCTCGAGCGCCCCCAGGATGGCGGTCAGCATGTTGTTGAAGTCGTGCGCCACTCCGCCCGCGAGGCGGCCGACGCTCTCGAGCCGGCTGGCGCGCCGGAGCTCGTCCTCGAGCCGGTGCTGCTCGGTGACGTCCATCGCCGTGCCCACGACCCGGCTGCGTCCACCGTCCTGCTGGAGCTGCCCGCGGAGCCGCGCCCAGCGCGCGATCCCATCGCTCCCGATGAGTCGGGCGTCGAGCTCGACCGGCGTCTGGCGCCCCGCCACCAGGTCCGCGAAGATCGCTTGCACCTGCGCTCGATCCTCGGGGTGAACGCAATCCATGAACCCGGCGACGCCGGTCCGCCGTCCGTGCATGAGGAACAGGCCGTCGAGGGGCGGCGACCAGCGACCCTTCTCGGCACCGGGATCGAGCTCCCATACACCCATGCGCGCCGCCCCCATCGCCAGGTCGAGCCGCGCGGCGCTCTCGAGGAGCGCCCGCTGGGCGACCAGACGATCGGTGACGTCGGTGAGGATGGCGGCCGAGCCGGTGACCGCGCCGGAGGCGGAGCGCACGGGCTCGGCCGCCACGCGGAGCCAGCGCGTGCGCCCGTCCTGCTCCAGCGCGTAGACGCCGGCCGGCACGGAGCGCCCGGTCGTGAGCGCGACGAGGTCCGGTAGCTCCTCGGGGACGACGAGCTCCCCCCGCTCGGTGCGGATGGCGGCCCCGGCGGGGAAGATGTGCCGCTCGCCGAGCAGATCCGCCTCGCGCTCGGCGCCGAGGAGGCGCACGGCGACCTCGTTGCAGGCCAGCACCCGCCCGTCGGCACCCCGCAGCAGGACGGCGTCGGGCAGCGCGGCGACCAGGCTCCGGTAGCGCGCCTCGCTCTCGCTGAGCGCGACCCGCGCGACTTCCTGGCTCGGCACGTCCTCGAGGAAGAGGGCGAGGTGCTCCGCGCCCAGCGGGATCAGGGGGAGCCGGAGGTTGAGCGTCGCCTCGGTGCGGTCGTAGCGACGCACCGGCTGCTCGAGGACGACGCGCTTCGCCTCCGCGACCGTGCGGCGCGCCGCCTCGACGATCTCGGGCTGGTCGCGGTAGAGGTCCGCCATCGGCTTGCCGCGCAGGACCTCGATGTGGGGGTTGCGCGCTCGCCCCGCCGCGTTGACCTGCTCCAGGAGGAACGCCCCCTCGGCGGAACGGAAGACGTAGCCCGCGACGGGGACCTGCTCGAAGAGGTCATCGAAGATGCCCATCGCGTCCCCGCTCGGACGGCGATGATATCGCGCGCGGCGCCGGGGCGCTATCGCCCTGGCGCGCGCGCCGCCGACGCCACGGGGGGGGACACCGCCGAGGCATCGCGCGCGGCAATCCCGGAGCGTTCGCACCGCCGACGACGACCCGCGACGCAGGCTCACGCCCCCAGGCCCAGACGCCGACGCACCTGGGCCAGCCGCTCGGCGATGAGCTCGATCACCTGCTCCTGCCCGATGGAGCGCAGGTACTCGCCGTACTCGGCGAGTCGGGCGCGCAGGGCGCGTCCGGCCTCGGTGTCCGCGTGGAGCGCGCGCGCGTCGTCGTCCGTGAGGTCGAAGTTGATGGTGCCCCGGCACCCTGGCGCTCCGCAGCGGCAGGGGTCGCGGCCCGGCTGGTTCACGGTGACCCAGCCGTAGAACAGAGTGACCTCCTCGCCCGGCGCGATGGGCCGCCGACACTGGACGCGCCCGGCGCCGTCCGAGTAGAGTTCGGCGTTGGGTCGGCAGGAGTGGTTGCAGAGCCATCCCCCGGGAACGGACTCATCCGGGATGATCACCGCCCACCCTTCGGAGAGGAGGGTGAGCTTGCCCTGCGCCGCCGCGATCGCCGCGGGGTCGTCGAGCGGCAACTTGCGCTGGCGGGGCGCGTAGGCGACCACGACCTCTCCCGGCCTGAACGCGCGCCGCGCGAAGACCCCCCGACCCTCGATGGGGCTCTCACGAAACGCGACCGGCGCGAGGCTGAACAGCGGCTTGACGGCGCGTCGCGAGGTCATCGGAGCCCGAGGTGCCAGGTCGCCGCCGGGACGGCGGGCGGCGACCGCGAGTATGGCGGAGCGGGGGCGCACCTGTCTGCTCGCGATCGCGCCGCGCGCCCGAACCCGGTCGGCCCTCGCGCCGTGGCGACCCGCACCGCCCCCCGCGCGGCCGCGCCGCGCCGACCGCGGACACGCCGCGCGCGCCGGGCCGGCGGCATTCGGTTTGACAACCCGCGCTCTGCCCGGTATCGCCACCCGCACAACCGAAGCGTCAGGTCCCGAGGCGGGGAAGTTCGGTGCGATACCGACGCGGTCCCGCCGCCGTGAGTGGGGACGAAACCGGCCAGCGATGCCACTGGGAGCGATCCTGGGAAGGCGCCGGGAGTAGGGCGATCCACGAGCCGGAACATCTGCCCCGGGACCGCGTGGGTGGTCGCCTCCGAGGGGAGGAGCCTCACGCCCGAAGCGCGGCACCTCGTGCCTCCGCGCCCCCCCACGACGCCCCCACCCGTGACGGAGGATCATTGGAGGACAATCTGGGCACGCGACCGCGCGGCGCGACGGCGGGGGCGGTGGGCTTCCTTGCCCTTGGCCTCTTCGGCTGGAGCTGCGGCCCGACGACCGACACCCACCCGCCCGCGAGCGGTCCGGAAGGGGCGGCGGAGACGACGGCCGGCGCCGCACCGGAGGCCGGCGGCGCGGCGCCCGCGGGCTCGACGAGCACGGCTGGCGCCGCGCCGGGCGTCGCGGGGGCCGCGCTGGAGCTGCCGGCCTGTCTCACGCCGAGCGCGCCCGTGCTCGCCGGCCTGCACCCCGGCGCCGTGCTGGCGTTCTCCGCGCCTTCGGATCCGCCGTTGCAGGTGGGGACCGCGGTCGATCCGGCTGCGACCGAGCCGGAGGCGTGGCTCGACGGCGGGACGGTCACGCTGCCTGACGCCGGCGCCGTCACCGTCTTCGCTCGCGTGGCCGACCCCGCCTGCGCCGCCGGCTGGTTCTCGCAGCGCTACTCCATCGTCGCCGCGTACCCGGGCCCGGCGGGTAGCGACGACTCCACCGCGATCGCGCGGGACGATCCCCGGATCGCCGGTTGGGCCGCGGCGGTGGAGACGCTCGAGCTCGGAGCCGGCAGCGACGACCCGGCGCTCCGGGATCCGGCGCGCGCCCTCGGCCCCGCAGAGGGCACCGCGACCGACGTGGTGTCGCTCGGGGAGGGCGGGGCCATCACGCTGCGCTTCGATCCCCCCCTCACCGACGGCGCCGGGGTCGACCTCGCCGTCTTCGAGAACGGCTTCGCCGCCGATTTCCTCGAGCTCGCCTGGGTGGAGGTGTCGAGCGACGGCACCCACTTCGTGCGCTTCGACTCCGCCTACCTCGGGACCGATCCGGTCGGCCCCTTCGGGACGCTCGACACGACCCTCTTCGACGGCCTCGCGGGCAAGTACGCACAGGGCCACGGCACCCCGTTCGATCTCGCGTGGCTCCGCCACCGCCCGGAGGCGGTGGTCGGTGCCCTCGACCTCGATCGAGTCACCTGGGTGCGAGTGGTCGACGTCGTGGGGGACGGCGCGTCCGCGGACTCCTTCGGTCATCCCATCTACGATCCGTACCCCACGTCCCAGACCGCGGGCTTCGATCTCGACGCCGTGGCCGCCCTCCATGGCCCGGATCCGTAGCCGCCCCCGGCGCGGAACGCCCTCGCCGGCGGCGCTCGCGGTGGTCGCGCTGGCGCTCCCGGCGACGGCGGCGGCGGACGACGCGGGGCTCCCCCTCGCCCGCAAGCCCCCCGCGGCGGACGGCGCGGATGATGCCCGCGCCTCCCGCGACGACGCGCCCGCGCCACCACCTCCGGTCGAGATCCTGGTCGAGGGCGGCGCGCGCCCGCCGGCCCCGCGGGACCCGTCGGCGGCCGCGACGGTGCTCCGCGGCGAGGCGCTGGAGCGACCTGGCGCGAGCCTCGCCGAGCTGGTCGCCGACGCGCCCGGGGTGCAGATCCGCCGCACCGGCTCGGACAGCGATCTTTGCACCGCGAGCCTCCGGGGCGCCACCGCGGCGCAGACACCCGTGTACCTCGCCGGGGTGCGCCTCAACGACGACGTGACCGGGGTCGCCGACCTCTCCACGGTCCCGCCCTTCCTGATCCACCGGATCGAGGTGTACCGCGGCAACGCGCCCGCCGAGGCCGATCGCCTGGGCATCGGCGGCGCCATCCTCATCGAGCCCCGCCTCCCCGCGGGGCCCGAGCTGCGGCTGGGCGAGCTCGGCGGGAGCCACGGCGCGCGCGGCGCCTGGCTCGCGGCGGCGACCGGTGACGCCCGCCGCGGCGCGCTCGTCGCGCTGCGGCACGACGCGGCGAGGAACGACTTCGGCTACCTCAACGACGGCGGCACTCGCTTCGAGCGGGGAGACGACCGGTGGGTGGCGCGCACCAACGCCGATCACCAGACCTGGGATCTCTGGGCGATCGGGCGCTACGTCGCGGGCGACCGCGCGCGGGTGACCCTGGTGTACGGGGGCTTCCACCGCGAGCAGGGCGTCACCGGGCTGTCCGTGCTCCCGGCGGCGCACAGCCGCGCGCGGGTCGGGCGCCAGCTCGTCGCCGTCTCCACGGTCGTCCCCTGCGCGGCCGCCGCGGACGACCGCGACCGCTGCTCGCTCGAGCTGGTGACCTCCGGGCTCGTGGCGAGCACGGTGCTCGACGATCCGGCGCGCGAGCTCGCGCTGGGGTCGAGCACCATCGCCACGGAGGGCCGCCGCGTCGCGCAGGGGATCCGGTGGCGCGCCTCGCCGGCGCGCGCCGTCTCGGTGACGGCGAGCGGCGAGCAGAGCGTGGAGACGCTGACGCTCGCCCGGACGCTCGACGCACCCCGTGGCTTCTCGCTCGCCGCCCGGCGCAGCGTCACCCGCCCGGCGGCCAGCGTCACGATCTCCCCGACGAGGACGGTGGAGCTGCTCGCCCTCTCGGCGCTCGAGTGCCACGCGACGGTGGGCCCCGAGGGCGGCTCGGGCTGCGGCGCGCCGCAACCGGTAGGGCGCGCCGGGCTGCGGGTGACCCCCGCCCCCTTCGTCGACCTCCTCGCCAACGCCGGCCGCTCCGTGCGGGTGCCGACGCTGGGCGAGCTCTACGGCCTCGCGCCGCTCGTCCGCGGCAACCCCGCGCTCGAGCCGGAGACGGGCGCCAACCTCGAGCTCGGCGGCCGCGCCCGGGGCGCCGCGCCGGGCGCGGGGCTCGCGGCCGGGTTCGAGGCGTTCGCCTTCCGGCGCCGGGTCGAGCACCTCGTGAGCTACCGCCAGAGCTTCCGCCAGCTCGTCCCGCAAAACCTCGGCGCGGCACGAATCCTCGGCCTCGAGCTGGCGGGTGAGCTCCGCTGGCGGCGCGCCCTGCGCCTCGACACCACGGTGACCCTCGAGGATCCTCGCGACGTCTCGCCCGATCGGACGCTCGCCAACGACCTGTTGCCGCTCCACTCCCGGCTGGTGCTCGCGCAACGCCTCGAGGGCTCGCTCGTGCCCCGCCGCGCCGGGCTCGAGCGCGTCACCGCCGCCGCGCAGCTCCGCCATCGCTCCTCGCGCTACCAGGATCCCGCGGGCCTGGTGGTCATCCCGCGGCAGACCACGGTGGATCTGGAGGCCGCCCTCACGCTGGTCGACGGCCGCCTGGCGCTGCGCGCGGCGCTCGAGAACGCGCTCGACGCCCCCGAGTGGGACCTCATCGGGCTGGCGCTGCCGGGCCGTTCGCTGACCGGATCGCTGGAGGCGAGGCTGCCATGAGCGCAGGGCCGGTCCGCCGCGTCACGAGACGGCCGTCCGCCCGCGTCCGGTGCGGCGCGGCGCTCCTCGTCGCGAGTGGCCTCTGCGCGGCCGCCTGCGACGTCCCGCCGCCGTCGGCGGCGGCCGGGGGCGCTCCGGACGCGCCCGCGCCCGGGGGCTGCGCGCGCGGCTTCGTCGTGGTGAGCACCGACTACCAGTCGACCAGCGTGGGCCTCGTGGGCGGCGACGGCACGGTGCTCGCGCCCTCGCTGCTCTCCTCGGGGAGCGCCGCCCCGGGGCTCTCGACCGCCCTGGGCGGCGACGTCGTCCTGCCCACCCGCGCGCCGGAGGGAGACGAGGTGGTCCTGCTGGATCGCTATCCCGCGAGCGTCATCACGTGGGTGAACGTCGAGACGGGGGCGGTGCGCGGGCAACTCTCGGTCGCCACCGGCTTCCTCGCCAACCCGCACGACTACGTCGCGATGGACGCGGACCTCGCCTACTCGACCCGTTTCGAGTCCAACGCGACGCCGGGCTCGGAGCCCTTCGACGAAGGCGGGGACCTGCTCCGGATCGACCCGAGCCGGCTCGCCATCACGGGGCGGATCCCGCTCGCGCCGGCGCTCGCCGGCGAACCCGGCGGGCCTCTGCCGCGCCCGGACCGGGCGGTGCGGGTCGGCGATCGGATCCTGGTGGTCCTCGGCGGCTACTCCCCCGACTTCTCCTCCTCCGCGACGGCGCGCCTGGTCGCGGTCGATCCGGCCGCGGCGGTGATCGACGAAATGCTGGTGCTCGACGGGATCCACGCCTGCTCCGGGCTCGCCCTGTCCCCGGACGGTAGCGAGGTGGCCATCGCCTGCTCGGGCGACTGGGGTGGTGACGGTGTCCCGGACCTGGAGGGCGCGGCGCTGGTGCGCGTCCGGACGGGGCCCCCGCTCGCCGAGATCGCCCGCACGCCCGCCGCGGAGCTCGGCGAGGGACCGATCGGGATGTCGGTGAGCTACGCGGCCGCGACGCGCGTCGTCCTGACGACGCTGGGCCGCTTCGGTGACACGGCGGTGCCCGCGCAGGACGACGCCGTCGTCGAGCTCGATCTCGGCACCGGCACGCACCGCACCCTGCTCCGCTCGGGGGGCGAGCCCTACACGCTGGGGGACGTGAGCTGTGACGCGGCCTGCGGCGTCTGCCTGGTCGCCGACGCCGGCCGAGACGGCGGCGTCGTCCAGCGGTTCGTCGTCGGCGATTCCGGGCTGGACGGGCCGACCGCAATCGCCCTCGCGGATGGGATCGGGCTGCCGCCGCGGCGGATCGCGACGTTCTGAGCCGCGGTCGCTCCGCGGCCCCGTCGCGGCGCGCGGCGATCCGCGACGCCCCCTCCGGCAAGACCGAGTGCCCGGGGGGTCCAGGTGACAAGCAACCGCCGCCGAGACTTGACGACCCGAGAACCATGCGGAACCCATGTTCAAGCGGGGCACTCTGGATCGGCGCGCTGGTCGGCGGCATCGCCTGCACGAAGGAGCCCCTCGACGACTGCGCCGACACCCTCTCTTGCGAGCTGCCCGCCGCGCTCGACCAGGCCGGCGCGGGCGGCGACGACGACAGCGGCGCCACCGCGGGGGCAGCCGCCCGCAGCAGCGCGAGCACCGGGGCGGCGGGCAGCGGCGCGACCGCCGGGGAAACCGGCCGCGGCGGCGCGTCCGCGGCGCCCGCCGCGGCCGGCGCCGCGTCCGGCGGCGAGGAGGCCAACCCCCTACCGGCGGGGGCGGGCGGGGCCGGCGCCGCCGCCGCCAGCGCGGCCCCGAGCGCCGGCGGCGCGGGCGGCGCGGGGCCCGCGAGCGAACGCGGCCCCTGCCCGTCGGAGGGCGCGCTCGCCTGCGCCGGCCCCGCCGGGACGGAGGCGCTCATCTGCCGCGACGGAGCCTGGGCGCACCGCTCCACCTGCGCCAGCGCCGAGCGCTGCGACAGCGCGAGCGGGCTCTGCGCGCCGGTAGTCCCGGCCTGCGCCGAGCGCAAGCCGGGCGAGCGCTTCTGCTCGACGGACCAGGTGCTCACCACCTGCGGACCCGATCTCGTGACCCGCGAGGACACGCTCTGCGAGGGGGGCTGCGTGGCGCAGGAGCGAGCCTGTGCCGTGCCAACCTGCGGCGACGGCGAGCTCGGCGAGGACGAGCAGTGCGACGACGGCAACGCCCTCGCCGGCGACGGCTGCTCGCGCGACTGCCGCCACGAGCCGATCGCCCTCGCGCTCGGCGGGTCCCACAGCTGTGCCCTCGGCGCGAACGGGGTGGTCAAGTGCTGGGGTAGGAACGACTCCGGACAGCTCGGCCTCGGCGACCGGGACCACCGCGGTGACGAACCGGACGAGCTGGGAGAGGCGCTCGCCGCGGTCGACCTCGGCGAGGGGCGGCGCGCGCGCGCGATCGCGGCCGGTAGCGACCACTCCTGCGCGCTCCTCGACGACGGCGCCGTCGTCTGCTGGGGCCAGAACGACCTCGGACAGCTCGGCCTCGGGCACACGGAACACCGCGGCGACGACCCGGGTGAGCTCGGGGAGTCCCTCGCCGCGGTCGACCTCGGCCTCGGCCGGCGGGCGCTCGCGATCGCCGCCGGGGGGCACACGACCTGCGTCCTGCTGGACGTGGGCACCATCGCCTGCTGGGGCAACAACGATCGATGCCAGTGCGGATCCCCGGCTTCCCCCGCGGTCGGAGACGAGCCGTCCGAGATGGGGAGCCACCTGCTCCACGTGGACGTGCCGGAGCCCGCGCGCGCCATCTCGGTCGGCGACACGCACGTGTGCGCCTTGACGACGGCGGGCTCGATGTACTGCTGGGGTGACAACTCCACCGGGCAGCTCGGGGTCGGCGACACGGACGATCGCGGCGACCAGCCGGGCGAGATGGATCAACTCCAACCGGTCGCGCTCGGCGCGGGCCGGACCGCCACCGCCATCGCGACCTCGCGCGGTCGCTTCTCGTACCAGGTGACCAATGGCCCCTTCTCCTGCGCGATCCGCGACGACGGGGCGCTGCGCTGCTGGGGCTACCTCGAGAACCTGCTGGTGGGCAGCGGCTACGTCGGCAAGAGCCCGAACGAGCTCGGCGCCGCGCTCCCGGTGCTCGCCGTCCCGGCGGCGCGGACGGTGATCGGCATCGAGGCTGGTTGCCGCCACGTCTGCGCGCTCGAGGACGACGGCGGCGTCCGCTGCTGGGGCTACGATGACCTGCTCGCGGGTGGACACGAGCCGGTGGTCGCCGGCGAGGTCCCCGACGCGGTGCCGCTCGGCGTCGGGCGCAGGACGCGGCAGCTCGCCGTCGGCGGGCTGCACACCTGCGCCCTCCTGGACGACGGCACGGTCAAATGCTGGGGCCAGAACGGCTTCGGCCAGCTCGGTGTCGGGGACGTCACCGGCCGGGGGCACGTCGTGACCGGGCTCGGCGCCGCCCTGCCTGCGGTAGACCTCGCCTTCTGAAGCACCCGTCGTTCCCCTGGCCCACGACCCCGGGTAGGCTCGCGGCGCCATGCACCGGATCGACCCCCGCGACCTCGCCCTCGCCCCGTTCCGCCAGCTCGACCAGGACTGGGCGCTGCTCGTCTCCGGGCGCGAGCGCCCGAACCCCATGACCGTCTCGTGGGGCGGCTTCGGCACCCTCTGGAACCGCCCCGTGGTCACGGTGTACGTGCGCCGCGTCCGCCACACCTTCGGCTGCCTCGAGGAAACCGGGGAGCTCTCGCTCTGTTTCCTGCCCCGCGCGCGGCGCGCGGCGCTGGAGGTCTGCGGGAAGCTGTCCGGACGCGATCGGGACAAGTGGCTCGCCGCCGGGCTCGAGCCGGAGCCGAGCGAGACGATCCGCGTGCCACGGGTGAAGGGGGCGGAGCTGGCGCTCGAGGCGCGCGTGCTGGCCTCCGTGGACCTCACGCCCGACCGGTTCCTGGACCGCTCGCTCCTCACGCTCTACGCCGGGGACGACTGGCACCGCGCCTACCTGGCGGAGGTCCTCGCCGCCTTCACGGCCGCGGCGCCGGCCTGACCCGCGCTCACGGCGGTGCGTCGAAATAGATCTCCGGGATCTTGGCCCCGGCCGCGTAGCGCACGGTGAGCAGGCGGGCCCCGATGGTGGTCCACCGGAAGGCGACGACCACCTCGAGCGAGCCACGGATCGGCATGACTAGGCTCGCGACGCTCTTCGCCCGCGCGTAGGTCATCACCTCGCCGGCGCCGATCCCCTCGCGCTTGATCACGGACAGATCCTGCACCGCCTCCCCGCGGCAGCTCACGCGGAGCCACTCGCGGAGGAACTTGGTTTCGCAGTGCAGAGGCGTCGAGTGCCGGACGTCGATCTCCTTGGGGACCGCGTCCCACTCCGCGGTCGTGGGCGGGCTCGAGCGCTGCCCGATGCCAGCGAAGAGCGCCTCGGGGCCGAGGACCGGCGGCGGCGCGGCGGCCGCGCTCGCCCCCGGCGGGGGCGGCGGCGGCGTGGGTGTCGCCGACGGCGTCTCCCGGGGGAGCAGGCCAGCCCGGATGCGCTCGACCTTCTCCGCCTCGAGGCAGACGTTCGACTCGCAGAGGTAGCCGTTCTTGCAGTCACCGTCGGCGGAGCACTTCGAGCCGGCTCCACCCGACTGCTTGCAGGCGAGCGCCGCGAGCAGAACCGTCGCGAGCGCGAGGCCCAGCCCGACCCGTTCCCGATCTGGCGTCATGGCCCCATGATACGGGGGTCGGTCGCGGCGGCGCAACGCCCGCCGGCCCCGCCCGCAGGCGGGTCGCCGGCTCCTGCGCGGCGCCGAGACCGGTCAGGTGCACTCACCATCGCTGCAGCCCTGCGAGTCCTCACAGGCTCGGCCGCACACGCCGCAGTGCGCCGCGGTCCGGGTCAGGTCCACCTCGCAGCCGTTGGTCACGGAGCGGTCGCAGTCGCCCCAACCCTCCTCGCAGCGATCGATGGCGCACTCGCCGCCCGCGCAGCCCGCCTCCGCGTGATCCGGATCGGGGCAGCGCTGGCCGCAACCGCCGCAGTGGTCCGGGTCGTGGAAGACGTCGATCTCGCAGCCCGTCCCCTGCGGATCTTCCCCGTCCTCATCGCAGTCGGCGAAGCCCTCGCGGCAGGTGGACAGGTAGCACGCGCCGTTCCGGCAGATCGCGACGCCGTTGGCGAAGACGCAGGGCACGCAGTCGTCGGTGCCGCAGCCCGTCTCGGGATCGCTCAGAGTGACGCAGCGCCCACCGCAGGCCTTGCTCCCGTCGCCGCAGCCCTCGGTGAGGCCCGATGGGTCCGAGATCAGCACGCAGCCTGGCGCGCCGAGCCACACGGCGAGCACGACCGCGCGTGAGGAGCGCCGCGCCACCTAGAACCTCCCCCGCAGGCCGAGCGCCGCGCCGCCGGCGGGGGGGCCCCCCTCGACCGTCACGGCGGCCTCTCCCCGCCGCCGCCGACGCGACCCCTCGCCATCGAGGACCCGTACGACGGCGGCGCCGGCGGTGATCAGGGCGAGGCCGAAGGAGACGTCGGCGACGATGGCGCGGCCACGGACCTCGCGCGCGTCCTCCTCGTCGCACAGGGGAGCGCACTGCCGCCGGTACTCGTCGCGCTTGCCGAGCGCCGAGGCGCCGAAGCCCGTCCCCACCACGGCGCTGGCGAGCGCGACGCCGCCGAGCCACAGGGCGAGCGTGGGGGGCCGCGCGTCCAGCGCGGCGGGCGCGGGCGCCGGTGCGGGCGCGGGCGCCGGCGAGCGCGGCGCCGGCGGAGAGAAGTCCACCTCGACGAGGCGGTTCTTCTCCCCCTCGTGCATCACGAGGGAGAGCTCGACCGGGCGCTCGCCCTGGAGCTCGAAGCGGAAGCGGTGCGCGCCCGGATTCACCTCGATCGCGCCGCCGTCGAGGCGCTCGCGCAGCGGCACGCCATCGACCGACACCCGCACCCCGACCTCGTCTCCCCGCGGCGAGCGCGCCGCCACGACCACCGTCGGGATGCTCCGCGCGACCTCGGCCTCCCAGGCGGCGCAGTCGGCGCGCACCGGGCCGGGGCAGGCCGCGCGACCGCAATCGACGAGCGCTCGACGCGCCTCGACGAGCCGTCCCTCCAGGCGATGCTCCTGGGCCTCCCCGTGCCGCGTCACGCAAGCGCGCACCACCGCCGCGGGGTCCGACGCCGGCGAGGCGCCGGTCGCGTCGGGTGCCGACGCTTCTCCCGCCGGCGCGGCCGCCAGGTCCGCGGTCGCGGGCAGGTCCGCGGGAGGATCCGGAGTCGGGGCCTCACTCGACGACGGCGCCGCGCTCGCCCGAGTCGAGCGCGGTGCACCGGCCCCCGCCGGCGGCGCCCCGTGCGCCGGTCCCGCCGCGAGCAGGCTCGCCACGAGCGCATGGATCCATGCCGAGCATGCCGGAGGCCGAAGGGAGGTCATCGTCCCTTCACGGTAGCAGAGCGCACCTTGCCAGCGCCGCCTACGGCTTCCTGGTCGGCTCCGCGCCTGCGGCCCCTCCGGGATCCCCCCGCCCTGGCCCAACTCCTCGAAATCGGTTCATTTCCCCCGCGAGGGCCCCCGCTCCGACCCCGTCCAGCTAAGATGGGTCGAGTCGAGAAGGACCAGGGATGACACGCGGCCGCGCGCTCGGGACGATGCTCGGTGCCCTCGCGCTGGCCACGGCGTGCGGGGCGACCCCGGACGACGAAAGCACGGTGGTGGAGGTCGTCAACTGGTGGTCGAGCGGGGGTGAGAAGGAGGCGCTCGACGCGCTCATCACCGTGCACGAGCGCCGCCACCCCGAGGCCTCGGTGGTCAACGCGGTGCACCCGAACGCGGCGGCCGCCCGGGCGCGGATCGACGATCGCATGCTCCGCCTCGCCCCGCCCGACTCCTTCCAGGCGAACGTCGGGCTCGACCTGCTGCGCTGGGTCCTCGTCAACGGCGTCAACGACGACGAGTCGAAGCTGCGGCCGCTCCAGCCGCGGGCAATCGCGGGCGTGGGCGACTGGAGCGAGGTCTTCCCCGAGGCAGTCATCGAGCGCCTCGGCGTGGACGGAGAGGTCTACGGCGTCCCCGTCAACATCCACCGCATCAACACGCTCCACTACCACCGGGGGGTCCTCGCCGATCACGGGCTCGAGCCTCCCGCATCGCTCGCCGAGCTGTACGCCGCGATGGACGTCATCATCGCGGCGAACGCCGAGCGTTCGGCGGACCAGCAGATCATCCCGCTCGCGGTCGGCGGCAAGGACGCGTGGGCGGTCTCGGCGCTCTTCTTCGAGAACCTGCTGGTGGCGACGGCCGGCGTCGATTTCTTCCTGAGCTATTTCCAGGGCCACGAGCGCGCCGACGCCCAGCCCATGCTCGACGCGCTCGAAGCGGCCAAGGCGCTGTGGACCCGGGTGCGCGCGGGCGACCCGGACGTCCTCGAGCGCTCCTGGACCGACGCCGTGGACCTCGTCGCCAGCGGTGACGCGGCAATGACGGTGATGGGGGACTGGGCCCGAGGGAGCCTGCGGGCCGCCGGCCTCGAGCCGGGGGTGGACTTCGGGACCGTCCCCTTCCCGGGCTCGGCGCCGGCCTTCGTCTTCACCTCGGACGCGTTCGCGGCCCCGAAAGGCGCGGAGAACGCGGGCGCGGCCCAGGCGTGGCTGGAGACGGTCGCGTCCGCGGAGGGGCAAGCGGCGTTCAATCCGATCAAGGGCTCCATCCCGGCCCGGACGCGCGACGTGGACCTCGACGCCTACGACGCGCTCGCCCGGCAGACCATCGCGGATTTCGCGGCCGGACCGCTGGCGCCCGCGCTCTCGGCGCTCGCCCCGGCGACCTGGAGCGATCCGATGAACCAGCGGCTCAGCGAGTTCCTCGCCGGCGATCCCCTGGACGTCGACCTCCTCCGCTTCACCCTGACCAACTACTACGACGTCCTGTCGGACTAGCCGCCGGACGGCGCTCACAGCCCGCGCAGCCACTCGGGCTTGAGCGGCAGGGCGCCGCTCAGCGCAGCGTCCAGGGCGCGAAGCGCCGGGCCCCGATCGCGGGGCAAGCGCGCGCGCAGCGGGAGGTGGTTCGAGGCGTGGTTGGCGTAGAAGATGCCGCGCAGCTCCACGTGCTGAAGCAGGGGGCGGAGCTCCCGCAGCAGGCCCTGCGGCCCCGGGAGCACGAACGCGCCGCGCCGCGCGTCCGCGTGGAGCGGGGTGCCGGGCACCAGCATCAAGCTGAGCGCCCCGACGTACTCTGGCTGCATCTCCGACAGCGCGCGCGCGGTGGCGAGGGCGTGCTCGTGCGAGCGCTCGACGCCGCCGAGCCCGAGCAGCACGGTGACGAACAGCTTGAGGCCCGCGGCGCGCGCCCGCTGGCCCTGCACGACGTGCGAGCGGGCGTCGCCGTGCTTGTTCATGGCGCGGAGCGTCGCGTCGTCACCGCTCTCCAGACCCAGGTGGAGCAGCCGGAGGCCGAGCTCGCGCAGCTCACGGAGCTCGGCGTCCGTCTTGCCAGCGATGCTGCGAGCGTTGGCGTAGCTCGCGACCCGGGTGAGGGAGGGCAGCGCCCGGCGGACCGCCACCAGCACCTCCACCAGCGCGGCCTGGGGCATGGCGAGCGCGTCGCCGTCACAGAGGAAGACGCGGGTCCGATCCGGGGTCGCGGCGACGGCCGCGGCGAGATCGGCCGCGATCTCGTCCGGGGTCCGTACCCGGAAGCGCCGGTCGCGGTACATCCCGCAGAAGCGGCAGCCGTTGTGCGAGCACCCGACGGTCACCTGGAGCAGGATGCTGTCCGCCTCGCTCGGCGGCCGGAACACGGGGCCATCGTGGCGCATGGAGGGTGACCGCTCGGGCGCGCACAGCATAGCACCCCCGCGATGACCCCCGGCGCCGCGCCGGGCGGGCGCCCCGGCGCGCGGGCATCGGGCGGGGACCGCGCTCGGCCCGCAGGACGCCCTATTTGCGGGGTCGGCGCCCCGACGGTCGTATACTGGGGGGATGCTGAGGTCGGCGCCGGCGGCCGCACCGCTCAGGCTCCACGCCGTGGGGGCGACGGAGACCGGGCGCGTCCGCGCGGAGAACGAGGATCGCTTCGTGATCCGGGAGGACCTCCAGCTGTTCCTGGTCGCCGACGGCGCCGGCGGGCACGCGGCGGGGGACATCGCGGCGACGGTCGCGGCGCTCTCGATCGAGAATTACCTCGAGGCGACGGCGGCCGAGCAGGCGGCGCTGCCGGAGGTCGACCGCGCGGGGATCCCCAAGGCCGCGCGGTGGCTCGCGCGCGCCGTGCACAAGGCGAACCGCGACGTGCACGAGATCGCGAGCGCCCGCGCGGGGACGACCGGGATGGGCTGCACCGTGGTCGCGGCGCTCTTCGTGCCCCGCACGGGGCAGCTCCAGATCGCGCACGTGGGCGACAGCCGGTGCTACCGGAGCCGCGCGGGAGTGTGCGAGCTCTTGACCCGGGATCACTCCCTGTACCGCGACGTCCTCGAGGAGCACCCGGAGCTCGACGAGCAGGTGCTGGCGAGGCTGCCGCGGAACGTAGTGACCCGCGCGCTCGGGATGGCCGCGACCACGCGCGTCTCCATCGACACCCACGACGTCCTCAGCGGCGACCGGTACCTGCTCTGCAGCGACGGGCTGTCGTCCTTCGTGCCCCCGGCGACCCTCGCCGCCATCCTCGCCGAGCCGCGACCCACCGGGGCCACCGTGCAGCTCCTGCTCAACGCGGCCGACGACGCCGGCGCCCCCGACAACGTCACCGTCATCGTCATCGAGTGCCCGGAGGCGGACCCGGAGGCGGAGCGCCGCCGCGAGGCGCGTCACGCGATCGAGCAGCAGGCGGCGCGAGACCGGGCGCAAGACGCGGCCGGCCCCGAGATCCTCCTGGTCGGGATCGAGGATCTGGACCTCGCCGAGGTGGTCGAGGAGCTCGCGCGTGGCCCCGCGGAGTCCCCGAGCGGGCCCTGGAGGCCGGATCCATGACGGTGCGCGACCTCGAGCCCCTGGTCCCGGCGCGGCGGTTCGACGCGGAGGCGCCGGTCGCCGCCGGCGTGGGCCCGGAGCCGGAGGATTTCGTGGTCGAGGAACTCCCAGCCTTCGCCGCGACCGGCTCGGGGGAGCACTGGCTGGTACAGGTGCGAAAGCGCGACCTGACGACGGCGGCCCTGCTCCACGAGGTCGCGAGGGCCGCGGGGGTCGCCGAGCGCGATCTCGGCGCCGCGGGGATGAAGGATCGGCACGCGGTGACGACCCAGTGGATCACCGTCCCCGCGCGCGGTCGCCCTCCGGAGGCCTGGGCGCTCCCCCCGAGCGTCACCGTGGTGACCGCCGCGCGGCACGACAGCAAGCTCCGCACCGGCCACCTCGCGGGGAACCGGTTCACCATCACCCTCGTCGGCGCCGCGCCCGACGCCCTCGCCCGGGCGCGCGAGCGGCTGGAGCGACTCGCCACCGGCGGGCTGCCCAACTACTTCGGGGCCCAGCGCTTCGGCCACCAGGGGGACAACCTCGCGGCCGCGGCGGCGTGGCTCGAGGCCGGCGCGCCGCCGCGCGGGCACCGGACGCGCCTGCTGCGCAAGCTCTACCCGAGCGTCGTCCAGTCCGAGATCTTCAACCGCTACCTCGCCCGGCGCAGCGCCCTCGGCCTCGAGCGCGTCCTCGCCGGCGACGTCGTGCGGCTCGCGGGGCGCCGCGCGGTCTTCCTGGTCGAGGACCCGGCGGCGGAGCAGCCTCGCCTGGCGGCCCGCGAGATCCTCCTGACCGGACCGATGCCGGGGCCCAAGATGCGCGCCGCCGGCGGGGTGCCGCGCGAGCTCGAAGCCGCGGTCGTCGCCGAGCTCGGGCTCGGCGAGGCCGCGCTCGCGACGCTCGCGCGGCTCGTAGACGGGACGCGGCGGGATCTGGTGCTGTGGCCCGCCGAGCTCGCCGTCGACCCCGCCCCGGGGGCGCGCCTGATCGTGCGCTTCGTGCTGCCGCCGGGCGGCTACGCGACGCAGGTGCTGCGCGAGCTGGTGGCTACCCCCTGGGGAGAGCGGTGGACCCCCACCGCCGCGTCGCCACCGCGCGCCGGCGACAGCGCCGGTGACGACGGCGAGGACGAAGGCCTTCCGCCCCCATAGCCGCGCCGCTCCTCACCGCTCGCCGCGCGCGACCGCGCGGAAGAAGCGCGCGTCGAGCGCGGGGAGCGCGGCCCCCACCTGGCGCTCGATCGCGGCGATCTTGCGGCGGAGCACCGGATCGGCGGCCGCCAGGGCCGCGACGTCCCCGGGCGCCGTCATCAGGAACGAGAACACCTCCGCCTTGTCCTCCTCGAGCGCCGCCGTCGCGTAGCGCGACACGAACCCGGGCAGGTCCCGGGCGAGGCGCGAGCTGCCGGGCTCCCGCATCGCGCGCCCACCGACGCCGTAGACGAAGTAGCGCTCGTTCAACGCCTCCCAGGCCGGGTCGACGAGCACCTGATCGTCGTCGGAGAAATCGATGAAGTGCAGCAACTCGTGGTGCAACAGCCGCGGGAGGAAATCCGGCGGCGAGGCCACGTCGAGCAGCAGCGTCTGCTGGTAGTTCGGGAGCGACGGGATGCGAGCGCCCCCCTCGGCCAGCTCCGCGCACAGCAGCACGCGGCGGAAGCGCGCGCCCCGGAGGGCGCGCGGCGGGTAGCGGCCGAGCTCGGCGGCGACCACCGCCGCTGCCGCCGCGGCCGCGGCGACGGGCGGCGGGTGACCGGTCACCGGCCCGTGGAAGAGCTCGAGCACGAAGCTTCGCTCAGGCAGCAGCAGCGTGACGTCCTGGACGCGCCTGAGCTCGTCGGCCGCCCGCGCGAGCGCGGCCGCGGCGTCCCCTGGGTAGGGGATCGGCCCCGAGCGGCCAGGCCGAGGTGGCGCCGGCGCGAGGGCCGGCCCCGGCGCGCGGGCCGCCGGCACCGCCACGGCGACCCAGCCGCGGTCGGCCAGGTCCCGCTCGACGAGGGACTCCGCGTACTGCTCGAGGGCGTCCGCGTGGGCGCGAGGGTCGCCGAGGCCGCGGGCGAGCCAGCTCACGAGCGCCACCACCAGCACGGCGGCGAGGATCGTCACCGGCATGAACCCGACGCGGGGGCGCCGGTGCTGGCGGCGCCAGGTCACGGTCCGCTCGCGCACGAGGCGGATCCTAGCGCCGGACCTCCGGGTCGCCCATCGGGCCAAGCATCGACCAACGCCCGCGCGCACCCGAGCGGGCACCGCGTCCCGCCCCCCGCGCTGGCGCCCCCCGAGCGCTGGCGCGGCTCAGGTGGGGATGCGGCCGTTGATCCCGAAACCGATCTCGAAGCCCTCGACCTCGATCGGGTGCGGCTCCCGGTGGTCCGGGTTCCGGGGCGTCGGATCCGGGCGATCGCGACCCGGGTCGAGGAACCAGGGCCACATGAACCAGGCGGACAGATCGATCTTGCCCCGCCCGAGGACGCCGCCGCCGTGGACGCCGAGGGGGACGACCGCGCCGAGGCGATCGTCGCGGTCGTGGTCGTCGACGAGATCACCCGCGTACAGGCCGGTGCGCAACCCCAGGAAGCCATATGGGCCGAGATCCCAGGTGAACGCGGCGGGCACGTCGAGCGCCACGATGGTGTTCTGCTCGGGGAACAGCATCTCGAGCTCGAACCCCGTGTCGATGCGGAAGTCCTGCCCCACGTGGGCCAGCATCGGCAGGCCGAGGCCCAGGCCCCAGTTGGTGTAGGCGGGGAACTGCAAGGTCGCCTGGAACGCCATCTCGAACGGCCCATCGAGGAACCGGAAGCGCCCATAGGCCTCGAGATCGTCGATGTCCGCCTCCGGGCCGAGCTTGAGCGGGAGCACGAGCCCGCCAACCTCGATGTCGTCCGTGATTCCCCCCGCGACGCCGACGCCGAGCCACGCCGCCACGTCGCCCTCGGGGGGTGGCACCTGCAGCCGAAAGCCGCGGTTCTCGTTGAGCGCCTGCGGCGAGGCGGGGTGGAAATAGCCGAAATCGGGGGCGCCGCCGTCGATGCGGAGCGTGCCACGCCCGAGGGTGAGGGTGCGGACCGCGTACGGCCCGATCTGATCCGCGCGCGCGGTGGTCGCCCCGGCCAGCGTCGCCGCGGCGAGGGCGCCAGCCGCCAGGAGGCGAGGCGGCGGCGCGTTGCGGGTCCGGGAGCGAGACGGGTGGTGTCGGTGGCTGCTCACGGGGACTCAATCTAGCCGACTCGATCGCGATCCGCGACCTCGACGCCCACGGTCGGCCGGACGGCGCGCCGCCGGCGGTCGCTCGCCCGACGCGGCGACCGCCGTGCCCGTTCAACGGGGCAGCACGTAGTGGCTCGCGAGGAGCGCCGCGGTGAAGCTCGCCCGGAGATAGAACCCTCGCGGCAGGGCCGCGAAGCTCGTGCCGTCGGGGTCGATCGCGCGTCGACGTGCGCGGCCGTGGGCGGCCTTCGGCCGCACCTGGAGGTGCCGGCCGAGGTGGCCCGTCACCTGCTCCACGTCCCCGCGCCCGATGAGGCCCGCGAGCTCCTCCCAGTCGAAGCGGAGCGCCGCCTCCTCGGCCGGGCTGGGGCTCCAGAGCAGCGCCGCGCCGAGGCGCCGCACGCCGACGGGGAGGGCACGGGACCCCTCGACGGGGACCCAGAGCACGCGGGCGAGCTTGCGGCGTACCAGGGAGCGCTCCCACTCGACCCCGCCGATCGAGACGCTGTCGATCGTGCACACGAAGGTCGACTCGCAGGGGCGACCGCGCTCATCGCCCGGGATCGTCTTGAGCTCCACGCCGAGCGCAGGGAAGTCGGGCTCGGCGCGCGAACCCGCGGTGGCCCCGAGCGCGCGCTCCAGCAGCTGCCCCGGGAAGCCCTTGGCCCGCCGGAGGTCGGGCGGCACGGCGACCCCGAGCTCGGCCGCCAGCGCGCCGATGGTGCGCCCGGCCAGCGCCGCCGCGCGTGCGGCGAGCTCCGCTTCGCTGGTGGGCGCGGGGAGGCCACTCGCCATGGCCGGGATCTAGCCCAGCTCGTGGTCTGCCGGTCGCTTTCGCGACCCGCGTCGATGCGCTAGGGAAGGCGGGTGCTTGCTCGACCCCTCGCGCGAGCCGGCCGGCGGGCGGCGGGGCACCTGCTGCTGGCCTTCTGGGGCTGCGCGGGCCAGGAGCCGGTGAAGCCCGCGACGCCGGTGGTCACCGCGTCGGCCCCGGGCGCCGCCGTGAGCGCGCCACTCCCACGGCCCTCGGCGCCGCCGGTCCCCGACGCGCCGGGCGCGGTGATCCCGCGCGATGGCCCGCGCGTGTACGCCAAGGCGCGCTTCGTCTGGGTGCGCGAGGCGCCGGGCGACGAGGGGTGGATCGGGTACCTGTGGCTGGGGGGCTCGGCCCGCCTCCGCGACCAGGCGCCCCACTACGGACCGGGGTGCGATCACTGGGTCGCGATCGAGCCGCGCGGCTTCGTCTGCGTGGACGGGAAGCGCGCCACCCTCGATCCCGACGACCCGGTGCTCGCCGCGATCCGCCCCTTCGCCCCGGCGCTCGAGCGCGCCTGGCCGCACCGCTACGCGGAGTCGCGCGGCCTGCCCCGCTACGAGGGGCTCCCCTCCCGTGAGGAGCAGCGCCGGCGCGAGTGGGATCTCGAGTCGCACCTGGCGCGGGTCGCGGACGCCCGGCGCGGCGAGCCGATCGAGGCGCTCCGCGGGGTGGACCTCTCCCCCGCGTCCGAGCCGCCGCCCCTGCTCCCCGCGCTCCACCCCACGACCCACGAGCAGCACCGCGAGCTGAAGCCGCTCTCGACGGGCGCCTACTCGCGCGAGGCGCTGCACGACGGTCGCACCTTCCTGCTGACGGCCGATCTCATGTGGGTGCCGAAGGACCGCGTCGCGCCGTACCCCGAGGTGACGTTCCATGGCGTCGTGCTCGGCCGTGACGCGCGGCTGCCGCTCGCCTTCTTCCGCGGCGAGGACCGCCCCCAGCAGCGGCGCGGCGCGGGCGGCGAGTTCGAGCCCGCCGGAGGCAGGTGGCGGCGCCTGTCTTTCGTCGAGCTCACCGGCGAGCGCGCCGAGCAGGACGGCGTCACGTACCTCGAGACGCGCGACCGCGGGCTGTGGGTGAAGGCCGAGGACGCCGTGGTGCCGACGCTCGCCCGCCGCACGCCCTGGGGCGCGCCGCTCGACGGACCGGACACGACCGGCAGGACCCCCGCCGGCCGCGCCACCTGGCTGGAGGCGAGCGTGATGGAAGGGTGGCTGCTCGCCTACGAGGGCCAGCGCCCCGTCTACGCGACGATGATCTCTCCCGGACGCGGCGGGATACCGGTGCCGGGCAAGGATCCGCTCGAAACCGCGTCGACCCCGGTGGGTGTCTTCAAGATCACCGGCAAGTTCGCCACGGCGACCATGGTGGCCCCCCACCAGTTCATCCACAGCGACGTCCCCTGGACGCAGAACTTCAGCGGCCCGCACGCCCTGCACGGCGCCTACTGGCACGATGACTGGGGCAACCGCATGAGCGCCGGCTGCGTGAACGTCTCCCCTACCGATGGGCGCTGGCTCTTCGAATTCACCGAGCCCCGGCTGCCCTCCGGCTGGCACGGGGTGCGCTGGCAACCCGCCAGCGAGCCGGCGACCACGTTCGTCGTGCACCGGTGACGCGGGGCGGCTGCCGGCAACCGCCCCGCGGCGCGCCCGCTCAGTTCTGACCGCGCCCGCCGACGCCCTTGGTGTCGGCGCCGAGCGCCTTCGGCGCCTCCTTGGGCCGCAGCGAGCGGGTGGCCTTGCCCGCGAGCCAGAGCTCGGAGTTGCCCATCTCGTCGAGCTCCTTCTGCAGCTCGGCCTGGTAGTTCGGTCCGCCCGTCGAGGCGAGCACCCGGGCCGTCTCCTTGCCGCTGGCGACGCGATCGTACAGCCAGTGGAACAGCGGGAGCACGGCCGCCTTGAAGCGCGGCCGCCAGTCGAGGGCGCCCCGCTGCGCCGTCGCCGAGCAATTCGAGTACATCCAGTCCATGCCGTTCTCGCCGACCAGGCGGATGAGGCTCTCGGTCAGCTCCTCCACCGTCTCGTTGAACGCCTCGCTCGGGCTGTGGCCGTTGGCGCGGAGCACCTCGTACTGCGCCTCCATGATGCCCGCGAGCGCGCCCATGAGGACGCCGCGCTCGCCGGTGAGATCGCTGTAGACCTCCCGCTGGAAGGTGGTGGGGAACAGGTAGCCGGAGCCGACCCCGATCCCGAGCGCGATGCACCGGTCGCGCGCCCTGCCGGTGGCGTCCTGCTCGACCGCGAAGCTCGAGTTGATCCCGGCGCCGGAGAGGAAGTTGCGCCGCACGTTGAGCCCCGAACCCTTCGGCGCGACCAGGATCACGTCGACGTTGGCCGGCGGGACCACACCGGTCTGGTCGCGGTACACGATCGAGAAACCGTGGCTGAAGTAGAGCGCGTCACCGGCCTTGAGCCGGGGCTGGATCACCGGCCAGATCGCCTTCTGCGCCGCGTCCGACACCAGCATCTTCACGATGGTGCCGCGCTCGGCCGCCTCCTCGATCTCGAACAGGGTCTTGCCGGGCTCCCAGCCGTCGGCGACCGCGCGGTCCCAGTCCCGCTGGTAGCGCTTGGCCTGACCGACGATCACGTTGAACCCGTTGTCCCGGAGGTTGAGCCCCTGCGCCGGGCCCTGCACGCCGTAGCCGATGACCGCGATGGTTTCGTCCTTCAGGACCTCACGCGCCTTCGCCATCGGGAACTCCTCCCGGGTGACGACCTCCTCCTTCACGCCGCCGAAATCGATGATTGCCATGCTGCTGAGCCTCCGTGCCTCGCCCACCCGGGCGCACTCGACGCCGACCCGGGCCCGCGCGGGGCCGCCCTGGTGTCGGCGGGGACGGCGCTCATAGCATCATTCGAGCGAAACCGGTCGCTCCGATGCGGCATTTCTCGCGGGGACGCCGCGCGCAGGAGGCGAACCGCGCACCGCCCGCCCCCGACGCGCCGCACGACCCTCCGCCTGCGGGTGCGGCCGAACGATTGGCCGACTCGGTCCCCCCACTCCCGGTCAGGTTCCCGGCGCCGCGGCCACCGCTCGTGACCGGGACGCCCGAGGGCCGCAGCGCGCGTCGCCCCGCGGCCCTCACCCGCATCAGCGGACGACCGGGGCGGACCCCGGGTGAGGGTCGCCCCGCCCCGGCGCCGGCCGGAACCGGCGCCGGCTCCTCCGCGCTCAGTAGGTGACCGAGTCGATCGAGAAGATCGCCGTGCCGTAGTCGAACACGGGCTGCGGAGTGTCGGTCCAGTACTTGTTGTCGATGCGGACGTTGATCTGGGACACCGAGGCAGGGTCGAAGTCCCCCTCCGCCGCCCCCGGCACCTCGAGCGTGAAGGTCTTCGCTTCGCCGCCCGCGTCCGAGGCGTAAAACTCCCCAACCCCACCCGCGCCGGAGTAGTTCGTGTAGTCGGTGCTGTCGACGAGCACGATGTAGATGTCGAACCCGCCCTGGTCGGCGGCGGCGCCGAAGCCATCGTCGACCAGGGACATGGTGACGGTCACGGTGCGGCCGCGGAGATCCTGCGCCGGATCGAAGGACGTCTCGAGGTAGGTCGAGTAGATGGCCTCGTTGGCCTGGACGGGGACCTCCACGGTGGCGGTCATCACGCCGGCGCCGGCGGCCAGGGTCGTGGCGTCGAAGCAGGTTTCGCCGCAGTACTCCGCGTTCTTCACCCCCCAGTCGTCGACCTGAGCCTCGTCCTCGAAGTCCCAGCCCTGGCTGACGGGGGCCGCGCCGCCGCCACCGCCGGTGCCGACCGCGCCGCCCGCGCCGCCCAGGGGCGCCGCGCCGCCCGCGCCGCCGGTGACCGGCTCCGCGCCGCCCGCGCCGCCGGTACCCGGCTCCGCACCGCCGTTGCCCGGGCCCGTGCCGCCCGCGCCGCCGGTGCCCGGCAGCTCCTCGCAGGCGAGGTGGGTCACCGCGGAGCCCTCCACGGGACTGTTGTACTCGTTGACCATGAGCCCGCCGGCGTCCGCGAGAAACTCGAGGTCCGCCGTCGCGCCGTCCGAGAAGGTGATGGAGTCGACGTAGACCGTGGTGGCGCCCCAGGTCCGGGAGCCGTCCTCCCACTGATCGCCACCGGAGACGTTCAGACCCACGAAGCGGATGGCGCTCTTGTCGATGCCGTCGGGACAGTCGAGCACCGTCTCCGCGGGCACCTCACCGGCGCCGCCGGCGCCGCCGAGCACCGTGGGGGCACCGCCCGCGCCGCCCGCCACCGGCGCGGCGCCGGCCGCGGCGGGCGCACCGGCCGCGTTGCCGGCGCCGCCGGCCGCGGGCGCCTCGACCACCGTGCAGGGCGCGAGCGCGGATAGATCGAGCTCGAGCTCGGTCCAGTCCTCGAGCTCCGCGAGGTTCGTCCAGTCGCCATAGGCCGAGGCCCAGCCGTTGGCCTCGCCGTTCTTGGCGTACAGCATGATGCCGCCGCCGTTGCCCTCCGATTCCACGCGGAGCCGCACGGTGACCACCGTGCCCGACATGTCGACGGGAGTGTCCTCCCCGAAGTCGATCTCGAAGTCGGTCCCGACCGCCTCTGCCAGCGTCAGCGTCAGCACGGCGGATTCCACGCACTCCTCCGTCGCGCCGCCCGCGCCACCCGTGCCGCCCGTGGTCCCGACGCCACCCGTGG
>CAYVRP010000068.1:0-36879 GCA_964454025.1 uncultured Polyangiaceae bacterium
TCGCGGCCGCCGGCTTCTTCGCGGCCGCCGGCTTCTTCGCGGCCGCCGGCTTCTTCGCGGTCGCCGGCTTCTTCGCGGCCGCCGGCTTCTTCGCGGCCGCCGGCTTCTTCGCGGTCGCCGGCTTCTTCGTAGCCGCCGGTTTCTTCACCGTCCTGCCTTTCTGCTTCGCCATCGATCCTCCGGGGCGTGTGCGCCGTCCTCCCGTCGCGGAGGGCGAGCGTACCACAGCCGCGCCCCCGGAAACCCTCAAGCACCCGCGCCACCGGTCGGGCGGGGCCGGCCGATCCAGGTACAGAGGTAGTCCACGTGGACCCCGCCCGCCTCGCCCGGCGCGCGGACGCTCCGCGGGAACGACCCCGGGGGCGCGTGCTCCCGCGGGCAGCAGGGGTCCCGCGCGAGCAGACTCGCCCGCCCCTCACGGTGGAGCGTCTCCAGGTAGGCGCGCGCCGCGCAGCCGCCCCCACAGACGGCCAGCAGCGCGCAACCGGCGCACCCCTCGACCCGCTCCGGGTTCCGGTGCCGCTGGCGGAGCACCCGAAACTGCGGGCTCGCCACGATCTCGGCGAGGTCGTGCTCCATCAGATCGATCGGCACCCGGAGGTCGTGCAGGTACACGCAGGGGCTGGCGAAGATCGCCCCGGCCGCCGTCGGCGCGTGGATGCGCAGCGAGGTCCGCCCGCCGGGGCAGCGCCGGGGCTCGGCGCCGCCCGCGACCGCCGCCAGCGGGGGCTCGCCGAGGTCCACGGTGTCGCACCGCGACAGGAGGTGCGCGAAGCCGGCGAAGTACACCCGCGGCTCGAGCGCGAGCCCGAGCTGGTCGGCGCGGACCGTCTTGAAGGCGTTGACACGGAGCTTCGCCCCCTTCACCAGGCAGAGCTCGACGAGCGCGTCGAGCCGCGCCCGATCGAAGTTCCAGGCCATGGCGCAGTAGGCGACCGCGCGGGGCAGGTCCGCGGTGGCGCAGCGCTCCAGCGCCTCGATGGCCACCGCGTAGAGCGGCGCGCCGCGGCTCCGGTCGTGCTCGACCGCGAAGGGCGAGTCGAGCGACACGTCCACGTCGTTGAGCGCCGCGAAAGCGTCGCGGTGCCGCTGGTGCAGGGCGAGCAGCGTAGTCCCGTTCGTGGTCAGCCCGACCGGGATCCCCGCGGCGGCGAGGGCGCGGATCGCGTAGACGAGGAGCTCCCCGTCGGCGCCGTTCCCGCCGGCGTAGAGCGGCTCGTTGCCGCCGAGGTGGACGCGCCCGATCCGCGCGTCGACGAGCCGCTCGACGACGCGGTCCACCATCGCGCGCGTGAGCTCGCGACCGCCCACCCGGGCGCTCTGGCTGTAGCAGTGCGCGCAGCCGTACGGGCAGTGGTGGCCCAGCGTCCAGCCGACGCTGCGGATCGCCGGGGCGGTCTGCGGCAGATCGTCGTACTCGTGCAGGGGTGCGACGCCGGGATGGATCATCGTCGGGGTCCCGAGGCGGCGGGCGGCGCGGCGTTATACCGCGGCGACCCGGGCCTCGTCGCGATCGAGGTGCCCCCGCCCCGGGGCACGTCGCCTTGTGTCGTCGCGGCACGAGGGCTAGCCTGCACGGAGGCTGATCCCGGGGCACGGCCATGGGCTTGGGCGATCTCGACCCCCGCGGTGATCGAACGGCGGGCACGCCGCGCGAGGACGCTCCGGCGCTCCGCGCTATGCCGAAGACGGAGCTCCACCAGCACCTCGGCGGCTCCATCCCCGTCGAGCTGACGTTTCGCATGCTCACCGAGCGCGAGATGGCGCCGGTGGCCACCCGTGACGCCCTCGAGCCCCTCCTGGTCGTCCAGGCCCAAGAGGAAGGCTCCGCCCCCGAGTACTTCCGCAAGCATCAGCTCCCGCTCTGGGCCACCCAGTACGCCGAGAACCTCACCCTCGCCGCCCGCTTCGTCGCCGGCGAGGCTCACCGCCAGGGCGTCACCGTGCTCGAGCTCCGGTGCTCGCCCCAGCTCCACGGCCACCTCGGGCTCTCGCTCGCCGAGGTGATCGGCGCCGTGCTCCGCGGGCTCGACGCGGCGCGCCGGGACGCCCCTGGCCTGCGCGCAGATCTGATCGTCTCCGCGGTGCGCCAGCTCGGCCCGGACGCGGCGGCGCGGCTCGCCGCCGCGGCGGTCGCGGCGCGCGAGCCGGAGCGGGGCGGCGCGCGCGTCGTCGGCTTCGACCTCGGCGGCGCGGAGCGCGGCAACCCCGCCGCGGCCTTCCGGCGCGCGTTCGCCGCGGCGCGCGCGGGCGGGCTCGGCCTCACCGCCCACGCGGGCGAAGAGGACGCCGCCGCCGCGATCTGGGCGGCCCTCGACGTGCTCGGGGCGACGCGGATCGGCCACGGCTGCTCCGCGCTCCGGGACCCGGAGCTCCTGCGGCGCCTGGCGCGAGACCAGGTGCTCGTGGAGTGCTGCCACACGTCGAACCGGAAGACGGGCGCGGTCGCCGCCGGGTCGCCGCCGATCCTCCTCGGCCTGCTCGAGCGCGGGGTCCCGGTCGCGATCTGCACCGACAACGCCACGGTCGGTGACACGGACGCGACCCGCGAGACGGCCCTGTACCGCGAGTGGCTCTCGCTCGCCGAGCTCGAGGCGATCCACCGCGCCGCCCGCGCCCACCGCTTCGGTGGCGACCGGGGGGGCTGAGCCTTGTGGGGGATCGAGCGCGTCGTCGGCCTGCTCGACGGGGATCCGGACCATCCCCAGGACACCGTCGCCCGCTGCGACGCGGCGCTCTGCGCGCAGCTCCACCGGCGCTGGTTCCCCGACCGCGAGCTCGTGCTGCACGCGCGGCTCGCGCGGCGGCCGGCGCCCCCGCCGTGCCTCGACGCGGGCGATCTGGTGGTCGCCGGCGGCGCCGTCGCCGGGAGCCTGGCGGCCGCGGCGAACCCCGCGATCCACCTCCTCTCCCTGCACACCCCGGGCGCCCCCGCCAAGCACCGGCTGCGCGAGGTCGCGGCGAGCTACCGGACCGCGCTCGGCGCGGAGCCGGCCGCCGCGCAGGAGAAGCGCCGGCGCGTCTGCCGGGCGCTCGAGCGCTGCACGGTCCTCTGCACCAATTCACGGTGGACCGCGGCGGTGCTGCGCGAAACCTATCTTCCGCTGCTCGCCGGCGCCTGCCCACCCGTCGCCGCCGAGTGCGTCGGCGTCGAACCGCCCGCGCTCGCTCGCGAGCCCCGCGCGGCGCCGAGCGGCGCGCACCCCCGGCTCCTGGCGATGGTGCGCGCCTCGCCCCGCAAGCGCGCCGAGGGGATCGCGGAGACGTCGCGGCTGCTCGCGCGGCGCGGGGTGATCGCGCGCTGGGACGTCCTCTGCGGCGCCGATCGGGCGGCGATCGCGGCTTCCTTCCGGCCCGCGGGGGCACCGGGGGTGGTCCTGCACCCGTTCCTCCCGGAGGCCGCGCGGGATCGTCTCCTCGGCGCCGCGCGGCTCTTCGTCCACCCTGCGCGCGCGGAGCACCTCGGCCTCGGCCTCCTCGAGGCGCTCCTGCGCGGCGTCCCCGTGGTGGCCTCGCGCTCGGGCGGTCCGCCCACCTACCTCGACGAGGGCGTGCACGCGGCGTTCTTCGAGCCGGACTCCTGGACCGAGCTCGCCCGGACCATCGCCGAGCTGATCGCCGATCGCCCGCGCGCCGAAGGCATGGCGCGCGCCGGCGCGGCGCGGGTGCGGGAGCGGTTCGGGTGGGACGCCGTGCTCGAGCGCCTGCGCGCGGCGATCGAGGTGGCGCGTGGGGGCGGCTCGTGACGGGCGACCACGAGCTCGCGGAGCTGGTCGCCCGGAGCCGCCGGCGGCTGCTCGATCCCACCGGTCGGGCGCCGCGCGCCGTCGCCCTCTTCGGCTCCCGGGCGAGGGGCGAGGCCGCGCCCGACAGCGACGTCGACCTGCTGCTCGTCACCGACGGTGGTCCCGAGTGCTCCCGCCTCGTCGCGGCGGAAACGCTGGAGCTCCACGCCTCGTACCTGCCGGCGGCGCGGCTTCTGGGAGAGCCGCCCGCGAAATGGTGGGAGCCGCTGGCGACCGCCCGGATCCTCGCCCCGGGACCGGACGACCTCCTGCGCGCGGCGACGGAGGTCGCGCGCGCCCGCTTCGCCGATCCGGCGGCCCGCTTCCGCCGCGCCGCCGAGGGCGCGGCCAACCTGCGGCGACGGCTCGCCGCGGCGACCGCGGCCGGCGTCGACGAGCCCGTCCGCGGCGCCGCGCTCCGGCGCGTCGCCGATGGCGCGCTCTCGGTCTCCTGCTTCCTCCGCGGACGCGCCGAGCCGTCGAAGCGACGGCGCGTGTCGGGCCTGACCGCGGCGCTCCGCGGAGCCCCGGCCGCCGTGGCCCTCGCGCCGTACCGGCGGGCACTCGGCCTCGACGCGGCGCCCGGCTCGGTCGGCGAGCTCCGCGCGCGCGCCCGCGGCGCCTTCGCCGGCTACCGCGCCTGGATCGGGCGGCACGAGCGCGATCCGCTGCTCCGCTCCCTGCTCGACGGCCCCAACCGGTGGTGGGTCGACACCGCCCGCACTGAGGGCGAGCATCACCGCGACGACGTGGCGGCCTACCTCCTCTTCGTGCTCGATCGCCTGCTGCTCGAGACGACGGGGCCGCGCGCGGCGCTGCTCGTGGAGCCCTGGTGGCGGGAGCTGACCGGGCAGCTCCTCGCCCCCACCCCGCCCGGAGCGACGGCGGCGGCCTGCGCGGAGGTCCTCGAGCGGGCGCTGCCCCCCGCCGGCGCGGAGGCGCGGTGAGCGAGGGAGAGGCCGACCTCGTGGTGTCCTGCGGCCCGGCGCGCGTCCGCCTGGTGACCAACTGCCCCCGCATGGCGCGCGAGTTCTCCGGCTCGGCGTGCGTCCGCGGCATGCTCCCCGCCTACCGGGCGGAGCCCGCCGCCGGCGACGAGGGCGGCTTCGTGGTGTCGGTGCTGCGCGGCGACGAGACGCGCTTCGTCCTCACCGGCCGGGCGGCGACCTTCACCTTCCGCGAGGCGACCGCGGCGGACAACAAGGAGGTCTACTTCGAGGTCCTCTTCTTCCTGCAGACGCTCTTCGCTCACCTCCTGCTCGCCGACCACGCCCTCTACCTCATCAAGGCCGCCGCCCTGGTGCACGGCCCGCGCGCGCTCTTGATCCTGGGGGAGCCGGGGACCGGCAAGTCCACCCTCCTCGAGGCGTGCCTGGCCGCGTCCGCGGAGGGGCTCTCCTTCCACGACGGCAAGGTGCTCTGCGACGAGGAGCTCCGGCTGGTGGGCGGCAACGGAGGCCTCGCGCCGCGTCGCTGGCGCCCCGGGATGGGCAGGCCCGAGGCGGTCAAGGATCACCCGCTGGCGCCGGCGGGCGTCTCGGCGCTGCGCGCCCCCGTCCCCGTGCCCGAGGTCGTGCTGCCCACGGTCGAGCGCTACGCGCCGCCGGAGATCTTCGCCGCGGAGCCGAGCCATGGGCCCCAAGCGGTGGGTCGGATCTTCCAGGGCGTGAGCTACTTCGCCGGCGCCCTGCACAACCACCTCGACTTCTTCGCCTGCCCCTTGCCCACGTTCGACGACGCGGGGCTCACCGCCCGCCGCTACACCTTCTCGCGGCGCCTGGCGTCGCTGCCCGTCTCCCGTTGCTACGGCGAGCCCGGGCGCATGGCCGCGTTCGTGCTCGATCGCCTGGGCGTCGCGCTGCGCGAAGGCGCGGCGCGGTGACGCTGACGCGCCCCACGCGGACGCGTCAGCGGCCGTCCAGGATCACGCCGACGATGTCCGTGCTGTGCGTCGAGGCGCTGTCGTAGGTGCCCCGCATCCAGAGCAGCGCGGTCCGGTCGCTCTCCCAGGAGGGGACGACGGGACGGAGGTTGTCCTGGGTCGACTGCTCCGTGATGGGGGTCCACGCGAAGGAAACGCCCCCGTCGCAGGTCGTGCCCCGCCAGATCTCGTGCTTGCCGAGTTGGGTCGTATCGTCGCGCGGATCGGTGGTGGTGGAGAGATAGAGGGTGGTCGGATCGTTGGGGTGGAGCGCGCCGAGGCCGGTGTAGTCCGGCTCGGAGTCGTAGAGCTTGCGCCCCGCCTTGGTGAGGTACGTGGCTCGCCAGCTCGTCCCGTCGAACCGGGCGTAGCCGAAGCGCAGATCGGGGTCGTCGGCGTCGCCGCCGGCGCGACCGGTGAAGATCACGGCGATCGTCCCGTCGGGGTAGCGCACGAGATCGGCAGGCCAGAGGTGGCGCAGGCTCCGGTCCCCGAGGGGAGAGCCCGTCGCGAACACCGGCGTGAATGCGGTGATCTCCGCGGCGTCTCCGTCGAGGAGCTCCGCATCGACCACGGCGCCCGTCGAGTCGTGGATCCGCTCGTCTTTCACGTAGCCGTGGTAGAGGCTGTTGTCGAAGTCGCGGGGGTGGGCCTCGGTGCCGACGAAGTCGACGCGATCGGCGCCGTTGCCCCAGAACTTGTAGTAGCCGGCGAGGGTGCCGGCGGTCGGCGTGCCGGTCAGGCGCCCCGCGTAGTCCCAGCTCGCGCCGTCCGTCGAGACGAGGAGGCTCGGTGTGGTACCGACCGCACGAACGAGGTCGTAGATCTGGTCCCCGACACGCCAGAGGTTGGCGAAGGCCACCTTCCGCGGGATCGTGCCGATCGCGAAGGGACACCCCTGAGCAGTCCAGTCGAACGTCGTCGGCCCGCCCCAGCTCCCGTCCTCGTAGACGTTGAAGTAGCTCGAGCAGTCCTCGTCGTGCCCGGCGTAGGCCGCGACGTACCGGCCCTCGCCGAGCTGGAAGAGCGCCGGCGCGCTGTACTCGTCGGGGTTCAGCTCGCCGAGCACGGTGCGCTGCGGCGCCGCGCCGCCCGCGAGATCGTAGGTCGTGACCTCGACGTTGCCGATGCGGTCGCCGTTCACGGCGACCGAGCCGAAAAGGAGCCGGTTGGCTGCCGGATCCACGATGACCCGCTCGTCCTGGAACCAGCTCCACGAGCCGTCGTCGGTGAACGTGATGATCTCGCCCGGCGCGGCGATCACGCCGCACTCGACGCCGCCGGTCGCCGTGCCCCCCTCGGGGGAGCCACCGCCGGTACCGCCCACGGCCGGCAGCGCGCCGCCCTCGCCGGCGCCACCCACCGGCAGCGAAGCCCCTCCCTCGCCCCCCGTCGGCGGCGCGAGACCTCCGGCTCCCCCTCCCCCGCCCGCTGGCGGCGCGAGTCCACCAGTACCGCCTCCTCCCGTCGCCGGTGTGCCGCCGTTGCCGGGGGCAGCGCCCGTGGTTTCCGCGCCACCGCGCCCGGCAGCCCCGCCGGTCGCGAACTCGCCACCCGTCGCCGGGGCGGCGCCCGTGGCCTCCGCGCCACCGCGGCCGGCGTCGCCGCCCGCGGTCGGCGCGCTGCCGATCCCGGACGCCGCACCCGTGGCCAGCGCGCCGCCGGTGTCGCCGCTGGAGACGCCGCCGGTCGACCTTTCACCGGAACCCTCCGCGGGGACGTCCGCACCACCCTCGGCGCTGGAGCCGCCCGCGCTCGGCGCGGCTCCCCGGCCCCCGTGGCCGCTGCGAGCCTCGTCGTTCTCACCCTGGCACCCCAGCGCCGCGAGCAAGGCCCCGAGCGCCAACCCGAGCCGGCTAAGCCTTCCTGACTCGATCATGTCCTGCTCCTCCGCGTGAGACTTCACCTTGGTTCAGCGACCCCGGTTCCCACCGTACTCGAGCAACCCCGGGTGGAAGATCGGGAGCCGGCGGTCGCCGACCTTGGTGTTGCCCTTGCGCTCCCGGCCTCGCCAGCAGACGCGCTCGCCGTCGGCCCGACGCCGCCTCCGCGTTTCGACGTTCACGACCGCGAAGTCCCCGTCGCCCTCCGCCGACACCTCGATCCGCACCGTGTGGCGCCGGGCGCGCGCGAACTCGCGCGTCCGGGAGAGCTCCTCCCGTTCCGCCTGCCACCGCGCACGATCGAAGCGTCCCTGCGGGAACACCCACCGCGCCGGGTCATGCGCCTGGCCGTCGGACGGCCAGGGCCAGACCATGTCCGGGTGGAACCGCGCCACCAGCGCGGACGCCTCCAGCCGGCCCCAAGCCTCCCTCTCCTGGATCTCCGCCTCGACGCTCACGACGCGCTCCCACCGCCGCCGTCAACACCAGAGGCTGCCCATTTTGAGGGCGGTCACGGCAACCAACAAGGGCCTGCGGGCACGGATCTCGAGGAGAGCAGCCGCCGATGCCGCTCTCACCCCGGGAAGCCGGGCGGGCGGCGACCCCGATCCACGCGACCGAGCCACGGTGTAGCGAGCGCGGCAGGGGTCGGCGCGGGGGGCGAATGCGGCAGCGGGGTGACGCCGCACCACACGGGAGGGGAGCCGTGCGTCGCTTCCATCAGAAAACGAGAGGCAGCGCGAATTCTGAGAGGGGCACACATGAGCTCTCGTATTGCGGCGCGCGCGACGCCTGCCGCTCCGCGCCGTCCGAGCCGCGCCGCAGCGCCGGACGCGCCCCGCTGGCGGCCGCGCGGGGCGCGTCGCGTGAGGCAGCAGTCTCTCACTTTCCACCCGCGAAGGGCAGTCGGACGACCCATCAGCAGACCATCGATCGGCGTCGACGGGGTATCGGGGACCGCTCGGCGAGGACTTGGGGGGGATCGGCTTCTCCCCCCGCCAGTGCAAGGATCCACGGTGTAGAGGCGGTGCTTCACGCCTGTCTTCCCTGGCCTCGAGCTGGGAGGCTTGGTGTGAACCGTGAACCACCGGCGGCTCACCCTGGACCCCTCGCGTAGCGCCGAGCTCATCCTCGAGCGGGGGAGCGTCTTCGCATGAACTCCCAGCTCCTCATCGACGCCATCGCGCGGCAGTCGCTCGTCTTCATGTCACAGGTCACGTCGGCGGAGGGCGCGGAGTTCCCGCTCCGGCGGGCGGCCGACGAGGTGTTCGCCAGCGTGGTCCGCGAGCTCGAGGAGCAGGGCCTGGGCGAGAAGGTGATCGCCGGCATGTTCGGCCTGGCGCTGCGCGCTTACCGGCGCAAGGTCGAGCGCCTCGCCGAGTCCGTCACGTCGCGTGGGATGACCCTCTGGGGGGCCGTCCTCGCCTTCCTCACCGAGGGGGGCGAGGCCACCCGGGCCGAGATCCGGGGGCGCTTCGCGAGGGACGGGAAGCACGCGGTGCGCGGCGTCCTCGACGATCTGGTCGACTGCGGCCTCGTCCGGCGCCGCGGGCGCGGCAGGCACGCCCGGTACCGGGCGGCGACGCCCAAGCGGCTCGCCGCGCTCGGGCTCAACGGCGCCCGGAACTCGCCCGAAACCAACCAGGCGCTGGTGTGGGTCCACGTCTGCCGCGCGGGTCCGCTCGGCAAGGAGCGGCTCGCGGAGCTCCTACCGCTCGCGCCCGCCCTCCTCGAGGACGCGCTCGCCGCGCTGGTGGCCGACGGGCGCGTGCGCGTCGAGGAGGGCCCGGACGGCCCGCGCTACGCTACCGACCGCTGCCTGATCCCGGTGGGGGAGACGGCAGGCTGGGAGGCCGCGGTGATCGACCATCACCGCGCCGTGCTCAACGCGCTGGCCGCCAAGATCACGAGCGGCCGGCACGGCTCCGCGGCGGACGACGAGATCGGCGGTACGACGGTATCCTACGATCTGTGGCCCGGGCACCCGAAGGAACGGGAGGTGCGCGAGCTGCTCGCCGGTACCCGCCGGCGGATCGCCGAGCTCTGGCAGGAGGTCGAGGAACAGAACCAGGGCCGGGCCTCGGCCGTCACCTACAAGATCACCTTCTACTGCGGCCAGTATCGGACCGAGGACGATCCCTCGACGTGACCCCGCGCCGCGCGCGGCGCCGAGGCTCGACGCTCAGGGGCGCGCGGCCCGGCTCACGAGCGCCGGCGGCTCCGCGGACGCCCAGGCGCGCAGGGTGACGAGCAGCGGGCAGTCGTTCTCCGCGCCACAGATGGCGGTGCGCTTCGCCTCCAGCTCCTTCGTGATGACGTCCGTGCCGACGCCCCAGGCCCGCGCGCAGCCGAGGAGCGTGGCCGTGTGGAGCGCGTTCACGCTCTGGCCCTCGGCGACCACCACGCTCGCCGGCGCCGCCGCGCAGGCGCGCTCGAGCGCGGCGACGGCCGCCGCGTCGGTGCGAGAGAAGGAGCCGTCGGGCGCGGAGTGGGCGAAGAATCGCGGCCCGCCGAGCCGTGAGGGGCAGTTCCGGGCCCCGCAGTCCGCCCCGAGCCAGGCCACGAAGGGACCGTAGTCCGCGAGGTCGGGCCGCATGTCATGGTCGAGGTGCTCGGTGGAGACGCCGCCCGGCCCCAGCGGCCCGAGCCTGTCGTAGGCGACCACGGCGCCACCCTTGAGGGACCACACCGCGGGGAGCGCGGCGGGCGCCTTGCCGGGAGCCACCTGGTTGACCTCGTGACGGATGATCACCTCGTCCTGACCGTCGTCGTCGTAGTCGTAGACCATGAGCGGTGCGAGCTGCAGGCCCCCCGGCGCGAACTCGAGGACGCCGAGCGCGGCGGTCTTCGAGCGGCCGTCGGGATCGAGGTGAATCACCGAGAGGCGCGCGGCGAGGCTCCGCGTGGCGCCGCTGCCGCTCGCCGTGAGCTCGTCGAGCCCCACCGCCCAGGCCCCGAGCCCTGCCATCTGACAGAGCCCGAGCTGGGGGAGCTTGCGCAGGTCGGCGCCGGTGAGCGCGGCCTCGCCGGGGAGCCGCTGCGCCGCCTCCACCGCGCGCTGGCTGGCGACGCGCAGGGCCTCGCACTGCCGGCGGAGGCCGAGGGCCACCGGCAAGACCAGGCTCGCCGACTCCCCGTCCACGGTGAGATCGTACTGGGTGTCCGACCACTCGACGCGGATCTGGGCGCGCTGCCCGGAGCGCCAGGGCGCGATCACTCGGAGCTCACCGTGCGCGTCGCCCTCGATCACGTTGGCGAGGCGCGGATCGGCCGCGCCGGCGCCGCCCTCGTCCGTCGCCGGGTCGGTGCCGGTGCTCGCCGCCGCGGCGCTCGCGGGCGGCGCAGCGCTGGGCGCGGGCGCCGCGCCCGCGGCCTCGGCGGCCGCCAGCGCCGCGAGATCCCGCACGGCGCGGACCGGACGCCCGCCGGTGCCGTTCCGCTTGCGGCAGACTAGCTCGAGCCAGCCCTCGCTCGTGGTCGCCTGGCACCCGAGCCCGACCGCGTTGGTGATCTCCACCTTGTTCCCCCCCGCGAACGAGGTCGGCGGCAGTCGATCGTCGGTCGCCCCCGCCGACTCCGTGCGGGAGGCGGGGCCCGGCGCAGGTGCGCTCGTGGCCGCCCGCGCCGCCGTGGCGACGCTCGACGGCCGCGCCGAAGCGCTGCTCGTCGGGTTCGCCTCGCCGGTCGGCGCGCGCTGGCAGCTGGAGGCCATGGCGGCCAGGCCCACCGCCCAGAGCGCCCCGAGCCAACCACCTGCCAGCATCGGGCCTCGCGTTCGTCCCTCGCTCCGATCACCCATCGCGCTCAAGTCCCGTCGTCTCTCGCCACGCCGCGCGCCGCCCCCGGCGCGAAGCGCCCACGAGGATCTGCACCGGCATGCCGGAGGTGACGCTAGCCCAGACCTCGCCGGTGGCTCCAGCCCAAACGCCCGA
This sequence comes from uncultured Polyangiaceae bacterium, assembly GCA_964454025.1. Lineage (GTDB taxonomy): Bacteria > Myxococcota_A > Polyangia > Polyangiales > Polyangiaceae > JAFGBI01. The sequence goes on from CAYVRP010000068.1 coordinate 11,522, forward strand.
GCGGCCACCTCGAGTCCCGCGGGGGCGAGCGAGTGCGAGCGTCGGGTAGGCTACCGGGCGCCGGCGATGATGCGGTCGAAGCCGCCGAGGAGCCGAAGCAACGCCTGCGCCTCCGGAACGTAGGAGTGGTAGTCGTACTGCCGCAGGGCCAAGAGTCCCACCTGGCTCGAGGACGGCAGCGTCCCCGCCGCCGCGGCCGCGCGGGCGTCGGGCAAGAAGACACACTGCAGCCAGAGCTCGAAGGTCGGCGCGTCGAGGTAGCTGCGGAGCTCGCCGGCTCGGACCCGGGCCTGCAGATCCGGCGGGTCCTCGCTCCACCAGCCGAGGCGCCTCAGCTCGGCCTCTATCGCGTCGAGCTGACGGAGCACGCGCTGCGTGCGGTCCGAAGTTGACTTCATGGGTCTTCCCGCGTCCGTTCCCTCGAGCCGCCCCGAGCCCGACGCCGCGAGACTACGCGGTTTCTGGGAGGCAGGACAGCGCGGGGCTCCGGGTCAGGTCACTCGGTCCGGCGCGGCGGGCACCGGCGCGTAGCGACGCTCTCGAGCACCTCGCCGACGGCCCGGTCAAGCTCGTCCTAGAACCCCTCGTCGAGCGGCTGGGCCCCGACTCGGACGCGCGTGATCCCCGGTCCAGCACGGCCGATCCTCCGCCCTCCGGTCCAGGCGCGGAGACCGGATGGACCACGGACTGAACGGGCGAGCCAGGTCGCAGCGGGCGAGCCCGGCGCGCGCGGGCCAGCGGGCGTAAGATCCGATCGTTGCGGGAGGAGGGATCGGCACATGCTCCGCGACGACGCATCGTTCGCTTCCTGGGCTCGACCCGCGCGGTTCGCCGCCGGGCTCGCGGTGGTTTCACTCGTGCTGCTCGCGTGCGACCGCGCCGGGGCCGACCCCCCTGCGGCGGTCTGCGCCGCGGGGGGCCCGGGCACCCTCGATCCGGGGCCCTGCGATCCGGATCCGCTGCTCACGAACCTCCCGCCCCTGTGGAACGGCAACTCGGTGGACGCCTACGACTGCCCCATCCTCGAGTTCGCCTCCCGGTACGGCGAGCCCGACGCCATGATCTTCAAGGCGATCATCTACGTCGAGTCGCGCTTCCAGTACGACGCCATCGGCTGCACGAACAACGGCCCCTGCTGCCCCGAGCACGGCTGGACCGCCGCCGAGTGCGCCTGCCTCGGCCTGATGCAGACCGGGCCCTCCTGCAGCGGCTCGAGCCCGCTCGGGCTGCTCCCGAACGGTCACGTCAACCTGGAGACGGACCCCGACTGCGCGGGCTTCGCCGGCTCGGTCTTCGCCCCCGTCGTCAACATCGAGCTCGGCGTCGCCGTGGTCGCGCGGAACCGCGTCCGGATGCAGGAGAAATTCCCCGGCTGCACCGAGGACCAGTACACGCTGATGGCGATCGGCGAGTTCAACGACTACGAGAGCACCCGGAGCTGCACGGTCCTCAACGCCGAGTACGACCGCGCGGTGCTCGAGGCCTACGCCGAGTACTCGGCCGCCGCCGGCTGGGAAGCCCGCCCCTACGTGGTCGAGTAGGCGGCGAGGCGGCGCCGGCGCGAAGGCGGTAGGCCTGCACGGGCGCATCACCGTCCCCCTTCGCGATCCGGGGGTTGTCGCCCGCGAGGAGCTCCACCGGCCTCGGGCCGCCCGCGCCGCGTCCGGTCGGCTTCGCCCGTGCAGCGTTCAGGGCCACCGCGACCCGCACCAGCGCCCGGAGCGCGCGGGCGTCGATCCGCTCGCCCTCGCGGAGATCGATCGCCCGCCGCGTGCTGCCGCCCAGGCCGGAGTCGAAGAGGCCCTGGGGGTCCGGGAGCCGAGCGCCGCGGGCGAACTTCAGCTTCGCGACCTTCGCGTGCGCCTCGCCGGTGCCGACGATCCCGTGGTGCGAACAGACCGGGGTGCCCCTCCACTTGAGCTCCTCGGTCGTCTCCGGATCCGCGCGCAGGATCAGCGCCCACACGCGGGTCAGAGTCTCCCCGCACCAGCCCCCGAGGTCGCGGATCCGCTGCTCGATGCACCCGGGCGCCGGCTCCGTCACCCGACGGTCCTGGCGCCGGCAGGCCGCCCGTCGAGCCCTCGGGGCTGGGCAGCGCGGCCCCGGCGCGTTCAGAAGCGCTGCCGATAGACCAGCGAGGCGGCGCCGACGCTCACGCTCCGGCCCGGTGCGTCCGTGCCGAAAGTCGAGCCGAGGAAGAGGCCGGCGGCGCTCACCAAGCAGGCCCCAGACGCCGCCGCCAGACCGGTGCCGAGCTGCTCGAGATCCATCCGCCGCTGCAGCCGGCGGTCGTTGTCGCGCTGCTCCTCGGCGAGGGCCGCGTCGCCCTGCCCGGAGAACAGGAGGAGATCGAGCTCGCGCTGGCGCTCGGTCCAGCGGTCGTGCTCGCGCTCACCGGCCGCAAGCGAGCCCCAGGAGCCGACGGCTAGCCCGAGCGCGCCGGCAGCCAGGACCCCGGAAACGACCTGCAGGTTGCGCATCCGCGCCCGGGCGGCGTCGATGGCCTCAGGGGTGGGCTCGAGCTCGGCCGTCAGCTCGGTGCGCGCACCGGCACGGATCTCGGCGTCCTGCGACCAGTCCTCGTAGCCCCAGCGCCGCACGGTGATCGCGTGGCGCCCGACCGGGACCCGCCCCGCCGCTGGCGCGCCGTCGACGAGCACGGTGGGGCGGCGCACGCTGGCACGGACGACCAGCTCCCCGCCCCGCTCCGGCGAAAGCGGGGCCTCCGGCTTCACGGCGCAGTCGAGCGGCTCCACGCGCGCTGCGACGACCCGCACCTCTCGCACGCTCCCCACGTAACCAACACGCCGGAACTCCAGCCGGTGCGCGCCGACCGGAAGGGCAAGCGGAGACCCGAGCGGCGTCGCCCCGGCGACGCGGCCGTCGATGGTGACGATCACGTCGGGGACGACGCAGCGAACCTCCACGAAACCCCAGCCGTTCGCCGCGCCGGGCGCCGGCGCGCCGCTGGCAGGGGCAGACTCGAGCGCCAGCCGCACGGTCAGCGTCTCTCCCCCTCGGATCGCCACCGGCGCGGTCGCCGGGGCGCGGTCCGCCTGGATGGCGGTGAGCTGGTGGAGGCCAGCGCCGAGGTGGACGACGCCGCCGGGCTCCAGCGTCGCGGGGGCCCCGTCGACGAGCAGGGTCGCGTCGGGCGGCACGAGCTCGACCGTCACGGCGCCGACGCGCCCGCGCTGGCGCCGGAGCTCCGCGGCCACCTCGGACCGTCGCTGATCCGAAATCGCGGCGCCCCCCCGCTCAAGGTAGGATTCGAGCGCGGCGATTGCCTCGACGGGGTGACCGAGGGCGACCCACACCATCCCGATGTTGTAGAGCACCGCGTAGTTGGGCGCGGACGCATGGGCGCGGTGGAACTCGACCAGCGCCTCCGGATACAGGCCGTCGTCGGCGAGCTCGACCGCGCGCTGAAAATGCCGGTGCGCCTTGAGCTCGCGCTCGGTGCGTGACTCGTCCTGGCCGCCGGCGCCGGCGCTCGTGAGCAGCACCGCGCCGGCGAGCGCAAGCGAGGTTACGACCCGGAGCGATCCGAACCGACCCGAGCGGCTCGGTGAAGGCGGGCGAACGCCCGCGCCCGCGGCAATGAGAGGCTCGAGGACTCGCATGGTGACGGCCCCGTTTCGCGCAGAACCGGTTCGAAATCCAGCGCGCGGCGGCGCCCACGCACGGGCGGCCGCGCGCACGGCGGGACCGGTGCCCGGGGGCGCGCGCTAGTACGGGCTCTCACGATCCAGGCGAACGCGGAGCCGTGACCGCGTGGCGGATGGACGCGCATCGGACCCTGTCGGCGCCGGCGAGGGCGCGAGTGACGGCCCGGTTGACGTGGCGCGACGCCGGCGGGTGACAGCGAGATCGCCGCTCGGGGAATGGCTCGTGCCGAACGCGCTCGCCTCCCCGGCGGGGAGCACCGTCACCGGCGGCGGTGCCGGCGGCAGGTGGTCGAGCGCCGGCAGCGTGACCGCTGGCGCCGCGGAGCGGCGGGCCAGGGACGCCGCGACGTTCTCGGTCGACGCGGACCCGCGGGTGACCGCCCACCAAGACGTTCCCCAGGCGGCGACGCCGACGAAACCGATTCCGATCAAAAACAGCCACGGGTACGCGTCCCGAAGGGGACGCCCCGACGGCCTGCGGCGGGGCAACGACACCGCGGATCCGGTCGCGGAGTCACCGGATGGCTCGGACGCCGGGGTGCGCGCCGAGCTCTGCCCGAAGCACCCGGAGAGGTCCCGCGTCGAGACCGGCGCATGGCTCGGGCTCGTCGCGCGCGACAAGCCGAGCCGGGCGAGCTCCCGCTCAAGAGCGGCCGCCGACGGGATCCGCGCCGCCGGATCACGGGCGAGCGCGCGGTGAACGACGTCGACCAGATCGGCCGGGAGCCCGGTGCACACGGAGTCGAGCGGCACTGGCGGGTCGCGCGCGATCCGACAGCGGACCGCGTGCGCGTCGTGTCCAGGGTGCGGCAGGTGGCCGGAGAGTGCCTCGTACAGGACGACCCCGAGCGCATAGACGTCGGTGCGCGCGTCGACCGGCGCGTCCCCGGAGGCCTGCTCCGGCGACATGTAGCTCGGGGTGCCGAGCAGCCGCCCCAGGCCCCGCCGCTCCGCCTCCCCGAGCAGGCGCGCGATGCCGAAGTCGAGCAGACGGATCTGGTCGCTGCCGTCTTCCCGCCGCACGACGAAGAGGTTGCGCGGCTTGATGTCACAGTGGACGACGCCGGACTCGTGGGCGCGCTGCGCCCCGCGGCAGGCCTGCTGCACCAGATCCACGGCGACCGGAGCCGAGAGGAGCTGCACCCGGGCGAGGCGAGACGCGAGGGTTTCCCCCTCCAACAGCTCCATCACCAGGAACGGGGCGCCCTCGACGAAGCCGAAGTCGGTGACCGCCACCACGTGGTCGGAGGCGAGGCGCCCGCAGGCCTGCGCCTCTTTCTGAAACCGCTCTACCGCCCCGGCCTCCGCGACGAGCCCTGGCAGGAGGACCTTGATCGCGAAGCGCCGCCCGATGAGCGTGTGCTCGGCCTCGAAGACGGCGCCCATGCCGCCCTTCCCGAGCAATCGGACGAGGCGGTAGCGCCCGCCGAGGAGCGGCCAGTCCGCAGGAGAGGTGAAGGGGAACATGGGCGACGGAGGACGAAGGGGTGTGTCGAGCACTAGCTCCGCGGCCGCAGCCGGTCGACGTCGAACTCGGGATGGGCGCCGAGAAGACGGTACGCCTGGTAGCGCGAGAGGCCGATGGAGCGGGCGGCGCCTTGCACGTTTCCACCCTGGGCGGCGAGCGCCTCCTGCAGGCGCGCCCAGTCGTCGGGCTCTCGTCGCCGGAACGAGCCCGAGGGCGCCCGTGGCGGGCCGCAATCGGGGGGCTCGGGCTCGAGCGTCGGCGCCCCCGGCGGCGGGGTGGGCCGCGGCGGGAGGTCGGAGCTCGAGCGGTCGAACGCGGCGCCGAGGAACGTCGCAGGCAGGTGCTGGACGCCGAGGCGCGGCGCGTCGTGGTGCAGCAGCGCCAGGTGCTCGACGAGCTGGCGGAGCTCCCGGACGTTGCGCGGGAACGGGTGGAGCAGCAACGTCTCCACCAGCCGCGGTTCGAGCTCCGGCACCCGACCGAAGGCCTCGCGCGCGAACACTTCGAAGAGGTGCGGGACGTCCTCGAGGCGGGCGCGCAGCGTGGGTAGGGCCACCGTGAGCCCGAGCCTCGCGAGGAGATCCTCGCGGAACCGGCCGTCCCGAACCATCGCCTCCAGCGGCCGCTGCGCGGCCGCGCCGATCCGGACGTCGATGGGGACGGGGCGCGAGGCGCCGAGGGGGGTCACCTCCCGCTGGTCGATCGCGCGCAGGAGCTTGGCCTGCGCGCCGGGCGAAAGCTCGCAGATCTCGTCGAGCAGGAGGGTGCCCCCGCGCGCCGCGCGGAGGAAGCCGGGCCGGTCCTGGGCAGCGCCGGTGAAGGCGCCGCGCTCGACGCCGAAGAGCTCGGCCTCCGCGAGCGACTCGGGCAGCGCGGCGCAGTTGACAGCGAGGTACGGCCCGGTGCGCTCGCTCCAATCGTGCAGGGCGCGGGCGACCCGCTCCTTACCGGTCCCCGTCTCCCCCTGGAGGATCACCGGCAGGGGCGAGGGCGCGAGCTTGCGCAGCGGGGCGAGCGCGAGCTGGAGCGTCGCGCCGCCGAACAGGCCCGTCGCGAGCTCGCCGAACCGGAGCCCACGCGCCTCGACGGTGCGGCGCACCACCAGCGCGACCCAGCCACCGCAGCGAAGCACGTCGCCGGGGCCGATCGGGACCCGGTCGATTCGTTGCCCGTTGACCAGGGTGCCGTTCCTGCTGTCGAGGTCCTCACAGCGCCAGAGGTGGCCCTGGAAGGTGATCCGAGCGTGCCGGCGGGACGAGGAGCTCGAGCGGGTCTGGACGTCGCAGCCCTCGTCGCGGCCGATCACGAGCTCGGGGCGCAGGGGGAGCGGGTCGAGCGCGAGCTTGGGCGCGACGCGCAGCAGCATCAGCGTCGCGGCGTCCCGACCCGGAGCCAGCATGTCGCTCTCGGTCTGGGTGGTTTCCGTCTGGGCGCTTCTTTCGCTCACGACCCGCTCCCCCGAAGCGAGAGCAGACTAGCAGGATCCGGGGGACGGTGCAGGGGCGGGAGATGATTCGACACCAGGTCTTGATTCCCCGAGTTTTCCGGAGTGCGAGTCATGGTATGGCCCGGGCCGAGGTGGATATGAGGGAGCTTCACCGCCGGGACGGAATTGGACAAGAGGAGCAGGAAAGGGTCGGGGGCGGGCGTGCACGGCCCCGTCACCGCGAAGGAAGGGCACTGCTCGTGGCGCTCGCCGCGAGCGGGATCCTGATGGCGTCGGCGTGCACGGACACGATGGATCGGTGGAAGGGCTTTCGCGCCGCCGAGGGTGGCGAGGCGGGGCAGGCGGGCCGCGGGGGAGCCTCGGCGAGCACCGGCGGCTCCGCGACAGGTGGCGTCCTGCTCGGAGGTGCAGGTGGCCTTACGACCGGTGGTGCCAGGGCGGGAGGGGCCACGAGCGGCGGCATCGAGGGCGGCGGAGGCCCGACGGGCGGGGTTGCGACGGGTGGTGAACGGCCCGGGGGTGTTCCCTCCGGCGGCCAGAGCGGCGCGGGCGGCAGCAGCGGTGACGACGGCGGCACAGGCGGCGCTCTCGTCTTCCCGATCCTCGAGCGCGCGGTGCTCCGTGACACGTCGAGCGGCGCTGTGTCCGAGTGCACGACGTTCGTGTATCGCGGACATTGCCAGGAGGATCCGCAGTGCTTCGGCTACGACGCCCTGGGACTCAGCCTCCCGCAGCACGATGTGCTCGAGCTCTACGTGCGCGTCGGGCCCACGCACCTCTCGTCCGAGCACTGCTGGGTCTACGATTGGGCTCCGAACGTCGGGCTGCCCGGGTGGAAGGAAGTCGACGGCGGGTGCACCGAGTACGTGACCGAGGCGGGTGATCTCGGGACCCTGGTGCGTCAGGAGCACGCCGTGGACGCCACCTTCAGCGCGCAGCACGACAAGGACGTGTCCGGTCCCGCGCAGTTCCTCGCGTTCAGCCACTTCGAGGACGGCGCCCACCAGTACATCTGGGTCTACTCCGCCGCCGCGCCCTGATCCCGCGTGAGGACCGCGGGCGCCGGCGCCGACCTCACTTCGGGCCGTACGACCGCGGCCCCCCGCACGCGTGCGCACATGTGCGGGGCTACGGCGTGCCAGCACCGACCTCCGGACAGATCCCGGGAGCCGGCCCCGTGAGCGCCGAGAATCGCTCGCCTCTTCGCCGACGCCGGCGCGTGCGCGACGCGTGGCACGTCGGTTGCTGAGGGCAGCGGAGCGGCCCGACGAAGGGGTCCTGCCCGCACACCGAGAGGAACCACCATGCGCACCCATGCCCTGCTCACCGCTCCCGCTCTCCTCACGCTCGCCCTCGGCGCCTGCAGCTACGGGGACGCGACCGATCTCGACCTCGACGTCGGCACCCTCACCGAGGCGCTGTCCAGCGCCCATGTCGGCGAGCTCCAGGGGAAGATCGAGATCACCGTCGACGTGTCGGGAATGGCCCTGAACAACTGCTCTTCGAGCCTGCCCTCTCGTTGCCTGCAGCTCTGCTTCCGGGACGACAACTGCTACCCCTTCGTGCCCGGCTCCGGTGGTCCTGTGTTCAACTAGCAGCTCACGAACCAGTGGAACGTGACGCCGGGGACCGATCATCCCTACGTCTACTCCGCGGAGGGCTGGGACGGAGCATTCCTGAAGGGGCCCAGCACGGGTACGTTCCGGTTGAGGTCGATTGGGGTCAAGTACACGTCGCGCTTCGTGGGGCAGACCGCAAACTTCGACGAGTTCACCTTCATCAACCACACCTTCCCAGGAACCCTCGGGAAGACGTTCAGCAGCACTGACACGCACTTCTCGTTCGCCGATCACATAGCCGCGCGCCGCCGAGCGGCGGCCGCGACGACGATCAGCGGCTTCCTGGGGGGCGCGCCCGTGGACGCCAGCCAGTTGCCCCTGGCTGTTCGCAGGGCGATCGACAACATCGGGCAGAGCGGCGAGGCCCAGTACAGCGGCTGCGGCGACCTCTGGCCTGGCGGCAGCTGCACCGGGATGTGCGCCGTCACCGCCGGCTGGCACCTGCTGAACTTCTCGCGAGACTTCGTCCAGGACTTCGCGCCGAACGTCAGCCCCAGCGGCACCGACAACAGTATCTACCGCTGCGATGCCGGAACCCAGCGTTGCTACGACTACTACGGAGGCAATCTCGTCCCTTACTACCCCGGAAATCCCTACCCGCTCCGGCGCGTCGCGCGCGCCGTTTTCGACGGCCCGATCGGAGGTCGCACCGATCTCAGAGGCTTCTACCTCGTGAACGACACCTCGCAACTGGTCGGCGACGTCGACACGACCGGCCTGACCGAGTACACGCCGAAACCGGGAGACACCCTCCACCGCATCGATCGCTGCGTCGGCCCGGGCAACAGCCAGCACTCGATGGTGCTGGTGACGTACCCGCGCCTGGTCGGGAACAGTCTCGACTTGGTAGTGTTCGACGCCGGGTCCATGGGGCTCGTTCGCCAAGAAGCTACGAGGCTCCCCGTGAACAACACCCTCTCCTGCAACGTCGCCGCGGGATGCGACCTGAGCGGGAAGGCCTGGACGGAAGCCAGCGGTAGTCCTTATTGTCCATTCACGGGCAACACGGTCGTCAGCCGCTTCGAATACCTCATCGGCATCACCGAGAGCGCCGAGGAGTGGTACGTCACCGAGAACGGCACCGGGTCCCCGAACCGCATCGGCGAGGACGTCATCAACCTCCCCGTCGACGACCAGCTCCGCGCCCAGCTCAACGACAGCGAGAACCCGTCGCTCGGGGACCTCAAGGCCTTCGACTACGACGGCGACGATCAGGTCCTCCCGGACTTCGACGGCGACGGTGTCGCCGACGTCTTCACGCGCGACGTCGGGACGGGGAGGTGGCGCGCCTCCTACTCGTCCACCGGCTACCGCGGGTGGCACGAGCTCCGCGCCTCCTCGGCCGCGAACGAACGCCTCTTCTTCGGCGACTTCGGCACCGACTCGGTCCGCACGGCACCGGACGGTCACGACGACGTCATGCGGTTCCACAGGAAGTCGGACGGCTACGTCTGGCTCCAGGTCGCCTTCTGGACCTCCACCAGCACCAGCCCCACGGCCTGGAAAGACGTGTGGCGCTTCAACAAGGAGTTCACCGTAGACTTCTGGTACGACCACGCGCGGCTCATCGACATCGACGGCGACCAGCTCGTGGACGCCTTCTACCAGGCGACCAACGGGAAGTGGTACCTCCGGCGCGGGGCCACCCAGGGCAACCAGACGGCGCCGACCTGGCAGGTGGTGCGCACCAACGTGCCGAACGGCCTCTCGACCTACCGCTTCTTCAACCACAACCCGGAGCAGGACGGTTTCACCGACGTGTTCCAGATCGTGACCAAGGCCAACGGGCAGCGCGCCTGGCAGGTCTGCCCCTTCGACGGCACCGATTTCGTCGGCACGTCCTGCCCCAACGACACGGCCACGCCGGCTAACAACCAGACGAACTGGAAGACGCTGCGCACGACGGCGGAGACTCTCGCCGTGGAGGATGTTCGCATCGGCCGGTTCCTGGCGAGCGGCACGCCGAACGTCGTCCGCGACCACGGCGGACACACCTACCTCCTGCAACCGTTTAGCTCGAGCAACTGGAACGGCACCTGGGTCGAGCGAACCGACTTCGCGAGCGACCGTCCGTTCGCCGAGCTCATTTTCGCCGACATGAACGGCGACGGCGACCTCGACGTCTTCTCCTACGAGAAGGACCTGCTCGCCGGGCTCGGCCGCTGAGCACCCGCGGGGGCCGGCGCTGCCGCGCCGGCCCCGGCACACCCGCTGCAGCGGGCGCCCCGGCGCCGGCCAGTCCACGTGGAAGAACTGCCCGCGCGGCGCGTCCACGCGCTCGAAGGTGTGGGCGCCGAAGTAGTCGCGCTGGGCCTGGAGGAGGTTCGCGGGGAGCGCGGCGGCGCGGTACCCGTCGTAGTAGGCGAGCGCGGACATGAAGATGGGCGCCGCGATACCGCTCTCGGCGGCCAACGCCACCACCGTGCGCCAGCGCTTCTGAGCCTTCCGGAGCGTGGCCGCGAAGTAGGGGGCGAGCAGCAGGTTCTGAAGCTTCGGCTCCGCCTCGTAGGCCTCCGTGATGCGCTGGAGAAAGACCGCGCGGATGATGCAGCCGCCCCGCCAGATCCGGGCGATGGTGCCATAATCGAGCTTCCAGCCGTACTCCTGGTCGGCGGCGCGCAGGAGCTGGAAGCCCTGGGCGTAGGCGCAGATCTTGGAGCAGTACAGGGCGTCGCGGACGGCCTGCACCAGCTCCGCGGGGCGTGCGGCGCGCCGCGGGCGGGGGCCCGCGAGCACGCGGCTCGCGACGATGCGCTCGTCCTTCAGCGCCGAGAGGTAGCGCGCGAACACGGCTTCGGCGATGGCGTTGGCGGGCACGCCGAGGTCGAGCGCGGCGGCGCTGGTCCATTTGCCCGTGCCCTTCTGGCCGGCCGTGTCCAGGATCCGGTCGACCAGGGAGCGCCGCGGATCGACCGGGTCGCGCTGATGGAGGATGTCGGCGGTGATCTCGATCAGGTAGCTCGCTAGATCGCCGCGGTTCCAGGTCGCGAAGACGTCGCCGATGGCGTCCGCGGGCAAGCCGCCGAGCTCCCGCAGGAGCCAGTAGCTCTCGCCGATCACCTGCATGTCGGCGTACTCGATCCCGTTGTGGACCATCTTGACGAAGTGGCCCGCGCCGTTCGGGCCGATGTAGGCCGTGCAGGGCACCCCGCCGCGTACGGGGCGGCCCGGTGCCGCGCCGCCGAGCTCGCGGCCGGACACCGGATCCACCTTGGCGGCGATCGCCTCCCAGATCGGCCGCAGGCGCCGGTACGCGGCCCGGTCGCCGCCCGGCATCAGCGAGGGGCCGAAGCGCGCCCCGAGCTCGCCCCCGGAGACGCCGGAGCCGAAGAACTTGAGCCTGCCCGCGTACTCGCGCTCGCGGCGAATGGTGTCCGTGTACAGGCTGTTGCCGGCGTCCACCACCAGATCGTCGGGGGCGAGCCCCGCGGCGAGGAGCTGCGCGACCACCGCGTCGACCGCCGGCCCCGCCTTCACCAGCACCACGATCACCCGCGGCGTCTTGAGGCGCGCGAGCAGCTCAGCCGGCGTCGCGCAGCCGACGAGCCCGCCCGGGGTGTCCGGGTGCTCGGTGAGCAGACGCTCCATCTTCTCGACGGTGCGGTTGAAGACGGCGACGCGAAACCCGTGGTCCGCCAGGTTCAGCGCGAGGTTCTTGCCCATGACCTCGAGGCCGATGAGCCCCACGTCGGCCAGACCGTCCGCCGCCACCTTCCGCTTCGCCATCACGCGCCTCCTCTCGAGAGCGGGGAACATGGCCCGCTCGTCCCGCGCCGGCAAGGGGCCGCACGCGGCGCGCTCCCGCCGAGATCAGCCGAGCAGCTTCCGCACCAGCGCCCGCGCCAGCGTGCTGCCGGCGCCGAAGCCCGCGCCGCTCGCCGCGCCGGCCACCACCCGCTCGCCCACGCGCGCGAGGGTGCGTGCTCCGCTGGCTCCGGGTCTTGCCGGCGCGCCCCTGGGCGCCCTGCATCGCGGCCCGCTCGTGGTGGGTGACGATGCGCTCGAGCTCCCCCCGATCGAGCCACACGCCGTGCTCGTCGCAGACGTCGATCTCGACGTCGCCCTCCACGCGGACCCGATCCATGGGGCGAGCGCAGACGGCACAGGTGATGGTGGGGCGGGTCATCGGCAGGACGATAGCGCGCACCCGTCGTGGTGCGCTACCGTCCCCGCGTGAGGCGCACGCTGTCCGTCGTGGCGACCGCCGCCCACGTGCTGCTCGCGTTCACCCCGCTCGCGCTCGTGGCGTACGTCGCCCGGCGACTGCAGACGGACTCGTGCAACCACGTCGGGCTGTCGCCGCTCGGGGTCGCGCTCGCCTGCCTCGGCGCCCTGGTCGCGGCGGGGGGCCTGCGCTGGGCGCTTTGGCGCCGGCTGGACGGGCTCGCCGTCAGCGCGCTGCTCCCGGGCGTCTTCGCGGTCGCCATCACCGTCCCGCTCGACCGCTGTAACCTCCTCATCGGCTACGGAACCTTCACCGCGCGGCACCTGCCGGACGCCGATCTCGGCTGCTGCGCCCACGTGCCCCGCATGCCGGTCTGCCGCGCCGCCGAGGCCGCGCGGGCCGCGGCGGCGCGGGAGCGCTCCTGGCAGCTCGCGACCGGGATCGCGCCCCCGGACGTGGCCGCGCAGCGGGCCGCGGCGGCGCTGGAGGCGGCGCTCGGTGACCAGCAGCGGCGGGTGGACGACGACGCGGCCGCGCTCGCGCGAGAGCTCGCCGAGCGGCGCGAGCGGCAGCGCCGTGAGGACGAGGATCGCCGGTGGGGCGCGGCGATGCGCGCCCGGCTGCTCGCGCTCCGCGACCTGGGCGCGGGCTTCCTCGAGGTCGGGCCGCTCGCCGAGGAGCGCCGCCGGCCGCCGGGCGACACGGGACGCCCGAACGGCTGCTCCCCGGCGCTCGACCCGGTGCGGGTCCTCGAGACGCCCACGGGGTGGTTCGTCCCCGTCGCGCCCGCCGACTTCGACATCTGCAGCTACGAGCTCTGGTTCGTGCCGCGAGCAGGTGCCGCCACGGCGAGGCCCGTCCGGTCGACGCCGGTGTACAAGGAGTACGACCTCGACTTCACGGTCCGGATGGTGGCGAGCGACCTGGACGACGACGGGACGGTGGAGGCGGTGCTGGTCCGCGGCTGGGAGCACGTCGAGGGCGTCGGTGAGGGCCGGCGCGTCCTCGTCGTGGAGCCCACCGGCGAGCCGCGCGAAACCCCCTGGTCCGGCGTCGAGGACCTCGACGGCGACGGACGGCTCGACGCCCTGCTCGACTTCTCCCTGACCCGCAACGGAGCCGGCTGCGACGATCAGGTGGCGTGGGATCCCGAGCACCTGAGGGCGCCGACCTTGGCGCTGCGCGCCGTCGGGGGCGGGCGCTTCTCGCTCGCCGATCCGGTCGCGCGGGCGCACCGGGCGGATGTCTGCCGCGACGCCGGGCCGCTCGCGGCGGCGGTCCGCCGCGGCCGGGTAGCCGAGAACGACGTCGCTCGTCGCCTCCTCTGCCGCCTCGCCGACGGGGAGCCGCCGGAGGCCCTCCGCGCCGAGCTCGCCGCGGTCTGCCTCCGCCGCTGGTCGGTCCCCGAGGACTGCACCGCGCTCCGCCCCGGCACCTGCCGCTTCGCCGACGTGATGAGCGGCTGGCTCGACGAGCTCCCGGGGCTCTTCGCCGGGAGGTAGGCGGAGGCGGGGCAGCGCCGCGCTACCACGCCCTCCCGCCAAGGCTCGGCCGGTGCCGCTCGTCATTGTGGCCACGGCGATCTCGTCCTCCACGTCGCCAGCGCCGCGCGAGCGACGGAACGTGGCGACAGAACCGGAGACGCCGAGGTCGGCGCGCGGTCCGGGGAGGAGCTCGGACTGCCTCGTGGGCGGCCATGCCAGCGGTCCCTCGACGGGAGCCACCGGGGAGCAGAGCGGGTACCGCGCCGTGAAGACGGCGTCGCAGCTAGGCTTGGTCGAGGTCGCCGTCTTCGCCGCCGAGGCGTGAGGCCGGCAAGTGCCGGAGCACGGGGCCGCCGAGGAGCTCCGCGACCAGCTCCGCCTGGCGAGAGGTGCTCGTCTTCACGAAGAGCCGCTTGAGGTGCGAGCGAATGGTGGCCATCGTGACGTTCAACTGGGCCGCGATCTGGTCGGGGGCAAGCCCCTCGGTGAGCAACCAGGCGACGCGTGACTCGGCGACAGAGAGCCCGTAGGCCGCGCCGACCATGGTCGACCACTGCTCGTCGGAGCGACGCCGTCCACCCGCCGTCAATACGGCCAGCCCCTCCTCGCCATTCCCGCGCCCCAGGGCCACCACCGCGACCGGCTGCGGCACCGCGCCGAGGTCCGGGGGGGCCATCCGCAACGCGCCAACCAGGGCCGGGCTGGCGAGCCGACAGGCCCTCTCGAGCATCGAGGTAAGCTGCGTATCGACGCGTCGTGTGAACGCGCGCGGGAGCAGCTCGCCGATGGGTGCCCCGACCTTGGTGTCGAAGCCCGCGCCGCGCCAGTCCAGTTGCTTGGCGAGCGCGTTGAGCGCCAGGATCCGCCGCCGCGCGTCCACCAGGAGCGCCGGCGCGGCGAGGAGGTCGAGAAAGGCGCCGGGCTCGGGCTGCGGTGCCCGACTGGAGCGCGCCGCCCGCAGCGCGGCCGCCACGGTCGCCTTCACCTCATCCGGATCGTCACAGTCCTTGCGAAGATAGGCGAAGACGCCGAGCCGCACCGCAGCCACCGCCGTCTCGAGCGTCGCGTAGCCGGTGATGAGCACCACGCTCGCGCGCGGGCAGCGCTCGCGGCAGAGCCTCGCGAGCTCGACGCCATCCCCATCCGGGAGGCAGAGATCGGTGACGAGCACGTCGGGCGTCCAGCTCGTGAGCTCG
The DNA here is from genome assembly GCA_964454025.1 of uncultured Polyangiaceae bacterium. Lineage (GTDB taxonomy): Bacteria > Myxococcota_A > Polyangia > Polyangiales > Polyangiaceae > JAFGBI01. Next base: position 26,569 of record CAYVRP010000068.1, read on the forward strand.
AGGCGAGCGCCCGTGACGTCGGCGTGGGCCCGAACGTCCGCCGCGAGCTCCGCGATCTCCTGCCGCAAGAGCTCCCGCGCCAGCGGATCGTCCTCGACCACGAGAACGCGACCTTCGGGCTTGGGGACCATGGTATGCTCCACGATCAACCTATCATGTCCCCCGGTCCTTCGCCCCCTCCGCACGACGATCACGGTGCCCGCGGCGCGGCACGGCCCGCTCCCCGGCCCGCCGCGGTGTCCATCAGCCGACTCGTTCTTCCCCGGCGGCTTCGTCCCGCCTCGATTCCGGCGCCGAGTTGGGCGCTCCACGCCGGTGGGTGAACGCTGGTTCGTCGCGGGCCTGCGCGCGAGGCGCTGGCTGCCGGTCCCCGGCCTCGTGCTGCGGGCGGTCGCGCTGGCCCTCGCCGTGAGCGCGGTGCCCTCGCTCGAGTCCCTGGCCGCGAAGTGCTACCTGCTGCTCACCTTCACGGCCGGGTTCTACGCGCCGCGCGATCGTCTCTCGCTCGGCTTCGGGGCGCTGGCGATCCCGCTGTCCATGCTCGCGGGGCCAGGCCTCCCGCTCGTCCTGGTCACCGTTCTGGCCGCCCTGGGGCTGTTCGTCCTGTCCGCCAGCACCGGCCGCAGGCTGGAGGCACGACTCGAGGGCGAGCAGCTCAGGCGCGCGCTGCTGCTCGAGACGCGACGCATGGCCACCCTGAGCGATCTTGCCCGCGGCCTGGCGCACGAACTCAGCCAGCATGTCTTCGCTCTCCGCGGCTTTTCCCGGCGCCTCGAACGCCGCGCGGCACCCGCGCTGAACGAGATCGTCGCCACCGCCACCCACATGCAGCGCCTCGTCTCTGGCGTTCGCCAGATCGCTCGCGCGGAGCGAGCGGCAGCCGAGCCGGTGGACCCGATGCAGATCCTCCGCTGGAGCGTGTCGCTGCTCGAGTCTCGGCTGGCACGCGAGGCGATCGACGTCCGCTGGCCGGGTGAGGAGGTGGCGGCCGCGGGCGCAGTCGCGGTCTGTCCGCCGCTGGAGCCGATCTGCGTCGGATTGCTGCTCGGCGCGACCGAGCTCGCCGCGTGCCGGTCGCGGGAGTCGCCGCGAGTGCTCTACCCCACCGTCGAGATCGGCACGGGCGGCCTGTGCATCGCGGTCTTCATCTCGGTGGGGGATGAGCCCTCCGCGCCGGCCCGGGTGGCGAGCTCGAGGCGCGGGATGCTGGAGAGCCTGGCCTGTGCGGCGGGAGGGGAGCTCGTCGTCGAGGGGAGTGCGGCCCACCCTCGCGGGTACTCCATCCGTCTCCCGCTGCCGCCAGCGGAGGGCGAAGAAGCCGTCTCCGACCCCACGGTCGCCACTGCCGCGCCCCGAGCGCCAGACCTGCTCACGCCCGCGGCCGGCCGCGAGAGCGAGCGCCAGCCGCGCGGCTGGCCCCGTCTTCTGTGGCGTCAGTACGCGCAGTCCTACCGCCAGGAGGACGTGCGACGCGCGGCGAACCCCGTCCTCGTGATTGCGTTCGCCTTCACCTTCACCGCGCTCACCCTGTGGGGGGCGTCGACCCCGGCCCACGGAGCGGAACCTGCCGTCAGCCACGCCCACGGCATCGTCGCGCTCTGCCTGGCTGGCGGTGCCTTGACGCTGGCCATGCACCGCGCGACAGGCTCGCGCGGTGCGGTCCTGGGCCTGCTCGCCGTCGCCACGTTCACCGCGCTGCTCGCCACCTTCGCGGTCAACGCAGCGCATCCCCTCAGCGACTTGGCCGCCTTCGCGTGCGCGATAGCGAGCGTCTTCTTCGGGAGCGTCTTCTCGTTCAGCTGGTTGGTGCTGGCCGTTGTCGGCCTCTGGCCGACCCTGCTGGTGCTCCTGGCCGGAGGCGATCGCACGCTCCTCGGCTTCGTCGCGTCGTCCGTGCCGCTGTTCTGGCTCATCTCCAGCAGCACGGGGAGCGCACGCCACCTCGCGAGGCAGCGCGACGCCCAGCTCGACCACAGCCTGGTAGCGGTGGGGCGGCAGGCAGCCGTCGGCAGGGTGGTCATGGAGCTGGTGGAGGACCTCACCGAACAGCTCCGGACACTGGAGCGGCAGACGCGCTCGATCGCCGCGGCCAGGGACCTCCCGGACGAGGAAGCGTCAAGCGAGCTGCAGCTCCTCGAGGTCGCGGTGCAACGGATGCGGCGTGTCACGGAGAGCATCCCCGTGGTGGGCAACGTCGTGGAACGAGCCCCGGAGCCGCTGGACCCCGTCGGTCCCGTCACGCTCGCCTTGTGCCTCGTCGAGCACGACCTCCGGGTCCGAGCGGTCACGGTCAGCTCCCAGCTCGCCCCTCGCGCCCTTCCCCTCGTTCGCAGCGACGAGACGCAGCTGCTGCAGGTATTCGTCAACCTCCTGCTCAACTCCGCCGAAGCGCTGGCTACCCGACCTCAGGGTTCACCGCGCCACGTCTACCTGTCGGCGAGGACGAGCCCACGGTTCTTGACCCTCTGCGTCGAGGACGACGGACCAGGGATCTCCGCCGGCGACGCGGCGTTGATCTTCGAGCCGGGCTTCACCACCAAGCCCGCAGGGTGTGGCCTCGGGCTACCGCTCTCCCGCCGGCTGCTGCGCGCGATGGGAGGCGACCTGCGGTTCGAGCCCCGCGCCCAGGGCGGCGCCCGCTTCCTCGTCGTGCTGCCCATCGCCACCCCTCACGCGGCATCCACGTCCGAGCGCGTCGAAGGGGTCTGTGGCGGGAGCGTCGCGCCGCCCATCCTCCACATGGGGGATGCCGATAGGTAAGCCAACCCTTCGCTGGACTTCCCTCGCGCACCTGCAGACCCGCTCTCAGTCCGGGCCCCTCTGGAAGCGGCCTCAGCGGGACCGAACCCCGAGTCGACGACAGTGAACGCCGATTGCCGGACCGGTCCGCGCGGAGCGCCAGAGTGACCGCTGGGCCTCACCCGATCGGGTGATGGCGAACCGATCGTCTCGCTCCGCGCTTGTCAGCGGCGTGCGCTGCGGCCTATAGCGCGTCACGTCGGGGGGATCGATCGCGGGAGAGGAAGAGACGTGGGACGACGACGGCGGGTGCGGGCGGGCGGAGCGGCGGGGGCGGGGTTGATCGCGGCAGCGGGGCTCACCGCGCTGCCGTCGACGGCGGCGGCGCAGGGGCTCACCTGCCGCCCGGCGGCCGTGTCCCGCTTCTGGGATCGCCTGGACGCGCTCTGCGCGGCCGCGGATCGGATCGGCGCGGCCGCGCCGGCTGACGCCGCGACGGAGGCCGCGCGCGCGGAGGTGCTGGCCTACTGCGCGGCGGCGGGCGCACCGGGCGCGCGCCCACCGCCCGCGTTCGCGGCCGAGCCCGAGGCGCGGCGGCTCGCGCTGCTGGCGGGGGTCGCCGGCCTCGCGGGGCTGCCCGCGGACGCCGTGCCCGCCGCGGCCGAGCTCGTGCTGCAGCCGTCGCCCCTGCTCGACGCTCTGGCGCGCCGGGTGGCGCCCGACGCGGCGTTGCAGACGGGGGCCGCGGGCGCGCTGCTCGTCCGCGAGCTGTCCGAGCGCGTCTGCAAGGAGGCGCCGGTGCGCGAGTGGCTCCCGGCCTCCTGCGAGCCGCTCGCGGGGCCCGAGCCGCTGCTCGAGCTCCGGCGCCGCGTCGTGCTCGACGCCCTGCGGCTGCCGCGCGAGGGGTGGCGCCGGGTCGCGCGGAATGACCGCGCCGCGACGGGGCTGCGGGTAGCGGTGGCGGTGCTCGACACCGCGGTGGAGTCGCTCTCGGCCGCCCAGCTCGCGCGGCGGCTCGCGGAGGACACGGCGCGCGACTTCCGGCAGCTCCTGACCGACCCCTGCGCGTCGCTCGAGCCCTCGCCGCTGGACGCGGCGCTCGCGGGACGCGGCGGGGAGCGCTTCGACTCGCTCGCCGCCGCGCTGCTGGCGCTGCCGCCCGGCGCCCTGGCCCAGGCGGCCCCCGCGCCCGAGGTCGTGCCCCTCGAGCCGGTACCCCCGGATGGCTCGGCGCCCTCGGCCCTGCCCGGGGCGGCGCCGGCTTCGCCGGCGCCGAGCCCAGTGCCCGCGCCCGCGCCGGGTGCGCTGCCGGTCGTTCCCGCGCTGCCGGCGATCCCCGCGCTGCCCTTCGCGCCGACGCCGGACGGGATCGCCGCCGCGGCCGCCCGCCTCATCGAGCGGGTGTTCGCGGACGGCCCCCGCCTCGATCGGCCCGACGACCACTACCGGCGCCTGGTCGCGCGCGTCCTCGCCGACTCCGGCCTGCTGCCCCCTGGCCAGCCGCTCTCACCCTTGCGGCAGGCCGCCGCCCGCGAGCTCGTCCGGGCCCTGCGCGACGCGGACGCCGCGGCCCAGGCGCTCGCGGCCAAGCCCGACGACCTCGCGGCGATGGGCGCGGTGCTGCACACCCTGGTGCGCGTGGTCGAGCATGCCGTCAGCCTGGTCGAGGCCGCCCCCTTCACGGTGCCGCCGGCGCTGCACGCGATGATTGCGGAGCTGCTGGCCGGCGATCTGCCGGGCGCCGCGCGCGCCGCGACGGGCCTCTTGCCGGGCGCGATGGCGCCCTCGGAGGCGACGCTGCGCGCCCTCGAGTGCACCACCGATTTCCTCGCCGCCCGCACCGACGCCGAGCGCAAGCGCGTGCTCACCGGTTGCGCGCTGGGGTTGCCCCCCTGGAGCCGCCCCTTCCTGTTCGATCTCGACGTCGGCGCCGTGTCGCTCGGCGACGGCAACCTGCGGCTCGCGGGCAGCGCCCTCGCCGGCTACAACGCGAAGCGCTGGGGGGCGGTCGCCACGGGCGCCGGCGCGGTCTACGACCTGACCGACGCCGACTCGCAGGACGAGACGGTGTACGGCAAGGCCACGCTCGAAACCTGGTACACCGCCGCGGCCGATCGCCCCCTGCGCTTCGAGGGGCGCTTCGTGGGCGGAATGGCCGTCTACGACACCGACCGGACCGAGCCCGCGCCCGGCGTCTTCTGGACGACGGAAACCTCGTGGCTGGGGCGCGCCTCGCTCCTGGCCGGGATCCGCTACCAGATCACGCGCTTCGCCGCGGGCCTCTGGCTCGGCGGCGGCGGGCAGTACGAGTACTACGATCCGCTGGTCGTCGCCGCCTCCTCCTCGACGGTGACCCTGACCGTGAACGAAACCGTGGAGCTCAAGGGCGACGGGCGGCTGCGCACCCACCTGAACCTGATCCCGCGCTGGCTCACGGTGCGCGTGAACGCCGACGCCGACTACTTCCGCCTGACGCGCGCCGTCACCTACTACTCGTCCACCGGCCAGACCGCCACCCAGGCCGAGTCCGCGCGGCAGCTCGAGCTGCACGCCCGCGGCTACCTCGACGCCGAGGTGGCCCGTTTCTTCGGCTTCGTTCCTGGCCTGACCGGGGGCGTGAACTATCTGTCCCTCGACGACGGCGCCGGCACCCGGACCACCGCGGTGCCCATGTTCGGGGCGGGGATCCGGCGCGAGTCGTTCTGAGGCGCCTCGCGCCGGCCGCGGCGCGGTCAGTCGGTCAGGAACTCCACGTCGTCGAGCTCGACGGTGAAGCTCGCCGCCCGGAACTGCCAGCGGAAGCCGAAGAGCTGCTCCGGGTGCGGAGCTCCGTCGTCCCACGGCAGGCCCGCCGGGAGGGCCCAGGCGCGGGCGAGATCGGTCCAGTGGATGGTGAAGGTCTGCCAGGCGCTGGTGACGTCCACCTCCGTCTGGAAGAAATTGTAGCAGGTGTTGTCCGCCGTGCTGCAGAGGCCGCCCTCGGGGCGGTTGGGGCCGTCCTGGAGGTCCACCGTCACCGTGAGCGCGCCGGCGAGCGAGCGGGCGCGGAAGCGGATCCCGGTGTAGCCAGCCGCCGTGGCGTCGAAGGGCCCGTCGCCGCCCACACCGAACAGACCGACGAAGGCGTCGGCCAGATCCGCCGGTTCCTCCGGGACGAGCGTGAAGCCTGTCCCGACCGCGCGGAGCACCCGGTCCGACCCATCCGAGGCGTTGGTGAGCACGATGCTCCCGCCCGTCTGCCAGCTCGCGGAGCTCCACGCGCCGCCGTGCCCGTCGTGCTGGGGTGCCATCAGGGTGCCGTGCTCGAAGTGATCGATGAGCGCGTCCGTCCAGCAGCGCGGGGTGGCTCCAGGCTCGCAGAGCGCGCCCGAGGCGCAGGTCTCCGAGGTCGCGAACCCGGTCACGCTGCCCGCGGTGATGCAGGTCCGAAGCTTGGCGCCGTCGCAGTACGCCGCGCCGAGCTCGCAGGTCGACGGGCAGATCCCCGCGGCGCGGCCCGCGCCGCAGGCCTGGGCGCTGGTGCACACGTCCATGGTGTCGAGCGCGGTGCCCGCGGCGTTGCAGCGCTGCAGGACCGGCCCCAGGCAAGCCCAGCCGCCGGTGGTGCAGGCGCCGGCGACGCTGGCGGGATAGAGCCCGATCTCGTCGATCTCGAGGCTGCGCTCGGCGGGGGTGTTGGAGTCGAAGGCGAAGCCCAATTGGCGCAGGTCGGTCGTCTCCGGCGCGTCCGGGAGCGCCGCCGGCGCCGCCGCGTCGCGGGTGAAATCGGAGAAATCCCACTTATAGCTCCGCCACTCGCCGGTAGGCGTGAACCAATCCGAAAACACCGATTGGTACGTGCAGCCCGCGCCGGTGCAGCCGTCCGCCGGCATGGCGGGGCCGTCGGTCAGGTTGAGCCGCAGCGCGCTGCTCGTGGACGAGCGCGCGATGAGGTAGACGCCGGCGTAGGCGCTGGCGTCGTAGGGCTGTTCGCCCCGCATGCCGAGACGAAACGAGAAGCCCGCCCCGCTCACGGTACTGCTGCCCGACTCGGGCACGGTGACGCTGAGGCTCGAGAAGGCGCCCGTGCTCGCCGCGCTGCTCTCGACCAGGCCGATCTCCGCCGCGCCGAACGTGAACCAGGGGCCGATGCGTCCGTCGTGCTGCAGGATCCCGAGCTCCGTCGTGCCCCCCCAGAGGGCCGTCGTCCCGCGCTCGAAGTCGTCGATCACGCCTGCGGCGGGCGCGTTGCAGCGCCCGTGAGCACCCGGGATGCAATAGGTGGGGCTCGCGCAGGTTTCTTCCTCGACGTAGCCAGCGCCGCTGGCGTCGCAGCGCCAGAGCTCCCGGCCCCGACACTGGCCGTCCCCGGGCGTGCAGGCCTGGGGGCAGAGGCCAGGCTCCAGCCCCTCGTCGCACGCCCGCTCGGTGACGCAGTTGTCCACGAGCTCCCACCCATCGCCCGCGGCGACGCAGCGCTCGAGCGACGGGCCGCTGCAGCGGAGGGTGCCGGCGGTGCAGGTGCCGGCGATCTGCCGCGGGAGGAAGGCGAGGTCGTCGACGTAGACGTCCAGGTCCTGCTCGACGTCGAACTTGAAGCCCACGCGCACCAGCTCGGTGACGTCCACCTGGTCGGTGTGCTCCGGCGAGAACCCCTGTGCGAGCTGCTCCCAGGTGAACTGGTAGAGCCGCCAGGTCTGCGCCAGCTCGAAGTCGGCCCCAAAGTAGCCGAAGCAGGTGCCGCCGGCCTCGTCGCAGTCCCCGAATTCCGGCACCGAGAAGCGATCCACCAGGATGACCCGGGCCTGCTTGCCGGCGGTCGCCCGCCGCGCCCAGAACTGGATCCCGGCGTAGTCGCTGGCGTCGTAGGTGCTGGTGAGGTCCGGGCTGAAGGTGGCCAGAAGCTCGCTGCCCCACTCGACGAAGTTCGACCCCTGGTAGCGAATGGCGTAGAGGCTGCCCGGGCGATCCGGCGTCTCGACCACCGAGACGAGCCCGTCGGTCGCGGCCTCGACCGCTGCGAACCAGAACCCAGCTCGCCCGTCCTGGGCGATGAGGTCCAGATCCCCGTCCTCCACGTCGTCGATCAGCGCGGGGCCGCCGGCGAGGCACTTGGCGTTGTCCCCGGGCAGGCACAGCGCGGCGCTGGTGCAGGTCTGGGCCTCGTCGTAGCCGGTGCGATCGGCGTTGCAGAGGCTCAGCACCGCGCCGTCGCAGACGCCGCTCCCGGGCGCGCAGGGTTCGGCGCAGGTGCCCGTCTCCAGCGCGTCGGCGCAGAGCCCCTCGGTGGCGCAGTCGTCCACCAGGCTGAGCTCCACGCCCGTGGTGTTGCAGACCATCAGCTTGGTGCCGTCGCAGACGTGCTCGCCCGGCGTGCAGTTCTGCGCGCACTCGAGCTCGTCGGCCGTCAGATCGAGCGCCAGGCTCTCCAGGCAGAGCCCCACCGAGCCGCAGGTGTCCAGGGTCTCCGTCCCGGTCCCGTCGCTGCGGCAGCGCTCGAGGTTGCTCCCCTTGCAGCTCACCGTGCCCGGCAGGCAGGTCGCGTTCTGGCATTGGTGGTCGCCGATGCCCCCGGTGCAGAGCGCCGTGCTCTCGCAGACGTCCACCAGCTCCCAGCCGGTGAGCTCCGCGTTGCAGACCTGCAGCCGGACCCCCTCGCAGGCGTAGGTCCCCGCCGTGCAGGTGGGGAGCACGCAAGCCGGATCGGCGGCCGCCAGCCCGAGCGCGCAGAGCGCCGACGAGGCGCAGTTGTCCTCTACCCGCCAGCCCGTCAGATCGTCCTCGCAGGCCTGCAGCTCGGACCCGACGCAGCGATTCTCGCCCGCCTCGCACCGGGCCGGGGCGCAGGTCCCGTCGGGAAGCCCCTCGTCGCAGAGGCCCGACGAGGCGCAGGCGAAGAGCGGCTGCCACCCGAGGCCGGTGAGGTTACAGGCCTCGAGTACCGCCCCGTTGCAGCGGTACCCCTTCTTGCGCGGGTCCTGCCCCTCGCAGGTCCAGTAGGCGTCCGGCTCATTCTTGCCGTAGCAGGCCCCGAACAGGCACTGCTGGTCGTTGCTGCGGCAGGGGTTCGACTCGTTGCACGGCAGCCGGCACATCCCGTCGTCGCCGCAGACCAGCCGCGGGTTCGAGCAGGGCTGCTCGGGGCCGCACTGCTGCTCGGACAGGAACATGCAGGCGCCGTTGCCCGCCGAGTCCTTGATGCAGAGCCCGCCCCCGCTGCACGCCGCGTCGCTCTCGCACTGCTTGCGGCAGAGCCCGTCGAAGCAGATCCCCTCCGAGCCGCAGGCGCACGCCACCGCCGCGTCGCACTCCTGCCCCTCGTTGATCAGCCCCTCCTCGCAGGTGTTGACGTTGACCCGGTTCTCCTTCTTGCACCCGGCGAGGAGCCCCGCCATGAGCACCAAGAACCCCAGCCGCCTACCGATCGCCGCGCTCGTCATCCGCTACCTCTTCTCTCGCGGGTCCCCGCCACCTCCACGCGGCCGCTCGCCGCGCGTCCAAAGCCGAACCCATCACCGGAGCCTGGTTAATACCCGCTCACGTCCGCGGCCCGCAACCCCTCCACGCACCCGGTCGAGCACGCGGCGCGACTTTGCGGGGCCGAGCCTCACCCGATCGGGTGATGACGCAGCGTGATCTTGGCAACGGCGGGAGCGACGGGGCCTCGCGACTGAGTCCGCGACGCGTGGCCCGTCGCTCACGTCCGACCGCGCCGCCTCATCCGATCGGGCGATGACGCGACGTGAGCATTAGATTGTTCACCAAACCCATCTTCACTTTTTCCTTCGCCCGCTGAATAGTGAGCGGCACTCGGCGTCCAATGCGTCACGCGGCGCGGAGGGCGGCGGGGGGGTGATGGGTAGGGAAGGACGGATGGGTGGGCGAGGGGTAACGATGGCGAAAGGTGGGGCCCCGGCAAGGACCAAGGCCTTGCGCGTGCGCGTTTCGGGGAGTGGCGGTGGACCGCCGGGGAAGCCACGGCGCCCGGATACGGAGGGGGCGGTCATGTTCATCCCCGGGCGGCGCGCTGCCCATTCTTGCCGTCGCACGACGAGAAGCACGCCACTCGAACTCCGCGACCTGCGGTCCGCCTCTGCGATCCGGCGCAACCCGAGAAGTCGGAGGGACATACCGCTTACAAATAGGAAGACATGAAGATGAGTAACACATTCGCAAATATTGCACAACGACGACTGCATCTGCTGGGAGCGCTTGGATGCGGCGCGCTCCTCGCGGGACTGGCAGCCGCACAGGCCACGACGTGGACCGCCTACTCCAACGTCAATAGTACTGACCCACGTGTTTCTTGTCCTAAAGGCTCATATCTCGTGGGAGTCGAATGTAACGGGAACCGCTGCTACAAGATGCGGGGGTCTTGTCAACCCAGTGAGCTCATTGCAGCACACGAATCGCTCCTGAAGTCGGCCGATCGACCTCAACTCCTAGCAATGATGTCCAAGTATCCGGTTCCATTCGCCGCGGGTTTGAGCGTAGGTTCAGGAGACTGCTTTTTTGGCGAAGGCACTTCGCTTTGCCAACGGGCTGAATCGTCCCCTCATTTTTCAGCCTCATAGGACGGCGAAGATCTCCTGA
>CAYVRP010000069.1:0-36702 GCA_964454025.1 uncultured Polyangiaceae bacterium
CGCGACCGCCCCCACCGCCCGCCCCGGCCGCCGCGAGCCCGCTCGTCCCTCCGCTCCCGGTCAGCGCGCCGCCGATGCCCGTGGCGCCGCCGCCGCCGCGCCCGCCGCGTGCACCACGACCGCCGAGCCCCATCGCGCCCGCACCATCTGCGGCGTCTCCCGCCACCGCCGCGGTCGCGAACCTCCCGCTTACCCGCTCCGAGCCGCCACCGACGCTCGAGGGGTGGCTCGTGGTCGGGGCGGCCGCCGAGAACCTCGAGGACCGCGCGCGGGCGTTGCTGGCGCATTTCGAACGCGCGCTCGCCGACCACCCCGAGCGGGCGCGTCTCGGTCGTCTCCACTACGAGTGCGCGCGCCTGTGGGAAGATCCGCTCCGCGACCTGGCGCAGGCCTCGGACCACTACGCGAAGGCCCTCGCCGCCTTGCCCGAGCACCTGCCGTCGATCCGCGGGGCGCGCCGCGTGCTCCTCGCGCAGGGCAACTACCAGGCGGCCCTCGCCCACTACGACGCCGAGGCGCGCGCCACCCCGGACCCGCTCCGCCGAGCGTGGCTCCTCCACGAGAAGGCGCTCGTGCTCGAGCACCACCTGCACGGGCGCAAGGCCGCCCTGGCGGCGCTGACGCAGGCAGTCGGGCTCGCCCCCGGCGATCCCCTGGTCGTCGAGTCGCTGGCGCTGCTGCAGACGGTCGACGAGGCCTGGGACGCCCTCGATCACACCTTGGACGTCCGCGTCTCGAGCGTCACTGACGGTCGCCAGCGGGCCGCGCTGCTCGCCGAGCGAGCACGGCTCGCTGAGGCGCGCCAGGACGACCCGGCGCGGGCCACTGAGCTCTATCAGGCCGCGCTCGCCCAGGATCCCCGGGCTCCAGGGGCGCTCTGGGCGCTCAAGGAGCTCGACCACCGGCAACGCCGCTGGCAGAAGCTGGTGGAGGCGCTCGAGCTCGAGGCGTCGCAGACGGAGAGCGCGTCGGTCCGCGCGCTCGCCTGGTACCGGATCGCGCGCGTGCACGCCGATCACCTCGGATCCCTCGACGCTGCGACGGCCGCGCTCGAGCGCGCGGTCGTCGCGACGCCTGACGACGCCATGATCCTCGGCGAGCTCGCCCGCGCCTACGAGCTCGGGCGACGGCACGACGGGCTGGTGCGCGTCCTGGAGCGGCTGGCGCAGCTCGCCGCGTCCCCGAGCGAGCAGGTGGTCTTGCTCCACACCATCGCCGAGATCCACGAGCGAAAGCTCGACGCGCCCGACGCCGCCATCGACTGGTACCGGCGCGCGCTGGCCACCGACCCCGGCCACCTGCCGACGGTGACCGCGCTGGAGCGGCTATACCGGCAGCGCAGCGAGTGGGAGCCGCTCATCGGGACCTTGACGGCGGCGGCGGACGCGACCCGTGACGCGGGGCGGCGCGCCGCGTGGCACGTGACCATCGCCGATCTCTACGAGCAGCGACTGGCCCGCCCCGAGGCGGCGATCGAGCACTACTCGCGGGCGCTCGGCGTCCTGCCCAACCACGCGGTGGCGTTCCGCGGCCTGGCGCGGCTGCTCGAGCAGCACTCCCGGTTCCGAGAGCTCGTCGAGCTGCACGAGCGCGCCGTCGACCTCGCGCCCGACGCCGAGACGCGCATCGCGCACCTGTTCGCGATCGGCCTCTATCAGGAGGACGCCCTGCGCGCCCCGGCGCGCGCCATCGAGGCCTACCGCCGCGTGCTCCAGGACGACGCCAAGCACCGCGGCGCCATCCTGGCCTGGCAGCGCGCGGCCGAGCGCGCCCAGGCCTGGCGCGAGCTGGTCACGGCGCTGGAAACCGAGGCGGCCCTGACCGGTGACAAGGATCGGCAAGCCGACCTGCTGCACCGTGCCGGCGACGTGCTGGCCGAGCACCTCGACGATCTCGACGGCGCGCTCGAGCGGCTCAAGCGGGTGCTCGCGCTGGTGCCGCGCCACCTCCCGGCGCTGTCCAGCCTCGCGCGGCTCTATGAGCGCCACGGCCGCTGGGAGGAGCTGCTCGAAACCTATCGCCGCGAGCTCAAGGCGACCCCGCCCGGCGCCGCCGCGGCCGCCCTGCGCATGAAGATGGCCGAGCTCGCGGAGCGAAGGCTCGGGCACCCGGAGGAGGCGCTCGCGCTCTACCGCGAGGCGGGCGAGGCCCAGCCCACCCACGCGCCGGCGCGGCGCGCGCTCGAGCGCGGCCTGGAGGCCGCGGGCAAGTGGGCCGAGCTGGTCACGGTCCTGGAGCAAGGGATCCCCCTGCTGGAGTCGAAGGCGGAGCGCGCGTGCACGGCGACGCGGATCGGCGAGATCCTGGAGGGACCGTTGCACGACGAGGCGAAGGCCCTCGCGAGCTACGAGCGCGCGCTGGCCGAAGATCCGCAGTATCGCCCGGCGCTGGACGGACGCACCCGCCTGCTCGCCTCCGCGCGGCAGGCGCCGCGCCTCGCCGACGCCCTCGGCGCCGCCGCCGCGGGCGCCCCCGCGCCGGGCATCGCGATCGCGCCGCTCTGCCGCGAGGCCGTCATCCGGCGGGATGAGCTCAACGACGCGCGCGGCGCCATCCGGTGCTTCGAGGCGGTGCTGGCCCGAGACCCGCGCCACCTGGGGGCGCTGCTCGCGCTCGAGGCCCTCTACGTGCGCGAGCGGATCTGGGACCGCACCGCGATGGTGTGCGCCTCGCTCGACGGGGTCCTCGCCGACGTGGGAGCCCGCGTCGCGGCGCTGCATCGCCTGGCCCGCCTCCAGCGCGATCACCTCGGGGTCGACCTGGAAACCCTCCGCGGAACCTACGCGGCCATCCTGAAGCTCGACCCGGACAACGTCCCGGCGCTGATCGCGCTCGAGGAGATCGGGATCGCGACGGGGGATCGACGGCTGCTGGCCCAGGTCGACACGCAGCTCGCCACTCTCGTCGGCGAGGGCGCCGCGGCGGCCGCGCACCGGACCCGCCTCGGCGAGGCGCTGGAGCTCGGCGATCCGGCGGCGGCGCTCGCCCTCTATCGGGAGGCCCTCACCCAGGACCCCGAGGACCACGGGGCCGCGCTCGGCCTGGCACGAATCGCGGAACGGCACACGGACGCCCGCTTGCTCGAGGAGGCCGCGGGGCACGCGCAGCGGGTGCTCACCGACTCGACCACCGCGGCCAGCCTGCTGGTGAAGGCCGCGGCCTTGGCGCGGGCCGGCAACGACGTACCCCGCGCGGTCGCCGGGCTCCGCCGCGCGCTCGAGCTGGACCCGGAGCACCCGGTGGCGGCCCGTCAGCTCGAGGAGCTGCTGCTCGCGGCCAACGACGTCGGAGGCCTGATCGATACTCTCTCGCACGCCGCGCAGCGCGCCCGTCACCGGGAGCGGCGCGAAGACCTCTGGATCGCGGTCGCCGAGCTCCAGGCCGCGCACCGGCGCGATCTCCCGGCCGCGCTCGCCGCCTACGAGCGGGTCCTCGCGGAGTCCCCGGGTCACGTCCGCGCGCTGCTCGGCGAGGCCGACCTGTACGTGCGCGATGGGCAGTGGGAGCCGGCGACCCGCTGCCTGGCCCAGGCGCTCGCGCAGTCGACCGACGCCGAGGCACGGGTCGACATACGCCTGAAGCTCGCGGCCATCCACGACGAACAGCTCCGGGAGCCGGACCGCGCGCTCGCCTACGTCAACTCGGTGCTGGCGGAGCGCCCGGACCACCGCGCCGCGTTGCAGCGGCTGCTCTCGATCCAGGGCAGGGCGCGGCGGCACGACGCCGCCACCGAAACCGCCCAACGCCTGATCGCCACCAGCACCGATGGCGGAGAGGTCGCCGACGCGCGGGTGACCGTGGCGCAGATCGCGCGCGCGCGCGGCAACTACCCGCAGGCGCAGCAAGAGCTCGAGGCCGCCATCGCGGTGCTGGGGCTGAGCGGCCGCGCGGCCGCGGAGTACAAGAGCCTGCTCCTGGAACAGAAGCAGCGCGGGCACCCTCCCGCCTGGCGCGGCTACGTGCACGCGCTCGAGAGCTTCCTCGCCGGGCCCGGCGTCTCTGCGGAGACGGTGGCGCAGGTCGAGCTCGAGCTGAGCCAGGTCCTCGCGGACGAGCTCCGCCAGAACGACGAGGCGCTCCGCGCGCTCGAGCGCGGGCTCACGGTTCGTCCGGACGACCCCGAGCTGCACCTGGCGCGGGCACTGCGCCTCGAGCACGCCGGCGATCTCGCCGCCGCGGCCGACGCCACGCGACGGGTGCTCGAGGTCCAGGTCACCCGCGCCGCCGCCTGGCGGGGGCTGGCGGCGCTCCTGGCCAAGATGCAGCGACCGGCCGACGCCACGCTGGCGCTCGCGCCGCTCGTCGCCATCGGCGCCGCGACGGAGTCCGACCGCGCGCGGCTGGCGGCGATCCCGTGCCGGGCGGGGCTCGCGCCGCCCGGCTCGATGGCGCCGGAGGAGATCGAAGCGCTCTCGCCAACCGAAGGCAGCGACCCGATCACCGACGTGCTCGTGCTCACCGGAGACCTCTTGCCCAAGCTCAACCCGCCGGACCTCGGCCGCTACGGGTTGACCCCGCGAGACCGGATCCCCACGCGCTCGGGGCATCCGCTCCGGACCGTGAGCGATCGCGTGGCCGCGATCTTCGGCGTCGCGGATCACCAGCTCTTCGAGCACCCGGCCAACCCCGGCACGATCGGAGTCGAGCTGACGGACCCCGTGAGCCTGGTCGTACCGTCCTTCGTCGCGGGGCTCCCCGAACCGCAACGAGTATTCCTGCTGGCGCGGGTCATGGCGAGCGTCTCTCGTCGCGTCCCGGCCATTCACCGGATGTCCGCCGACGAGATCGAGCTGTTCGTCTGGGGCGCGGCCTCCGCGGTGGGTGTGACCCCTCCGACACACCTCGACCCGGGCGCGGTCGCCGAGCTCGGGCGCCGGATCGCCCGTCTGCTCGCGAGGCGAACCCGGCGTTCGCTGGAGGAGCGCGCCTCTGCGCTCGCGAGCGGCGCCGCGCGGGGCCTCGGCGAGTGGATGCACCGGGCGCAGGTGACGGCCGCGCGCGCGGCAGTGGTGGTGGCCGATGACCTTCCCGGCGCCATCGAGATCCTGCGCCGGCTGGAGGGCGATCTGTCGGGGCGAAGCGGCGCCGAGTCCGCCGCGGGGATGCGGATCGCGGAGGATCTGCTCCGCTTCTGGGTCAGCGAGCCGGCGGTCCGCCTGCGCCGCCGGCTCGGCTTGATGTGAGCCGCACCCGGGGCCGAACGCCGCGGCGCGGGAGCGTTCGTGGAGGGAGCGGACTTCGCCCCGGAGGCCGACGGGGCGGTAAGGAGCGGCCCGGCGTTGCGCTCCTGCGGCGCTAGATCGCAGATGTGAAATCGGCCTCGCCGGGCAGCGCCCGAACTGGACGGAATCGATCGCTCCGGGTCTGGCACGAGAGGTGCTAGACGCCGGGCGGCGTCGACGCCGAGCCCCAGTCCGCTCGTTCGACGCCGCAGTGTTCGCACGCAGCTCGGTGGGACGTCCCCTTCCCCCAATCCCCCCCCACCGAGCCGCGTGCCCCTCTTCCAACGGTGGGCGCACGCCGCCGTTTCAGCCAGGAAAGCCGTAGAGTCGGGCAGCTCGGCTCTCGAGCGTGACGCGTCGCCGACCTGCTCGCGGCAGTGCTGGTGGGCCGGTCAGTGCCCTCCGACGACCGGCTCCTTCGCCGCGAGCGCAGAGAGTCCCGTGAGCAGGCGGCGCGCTCCCTCGCCTCCACGACGTGTCCGATCCTCCACGTATCGAACGAGCCGGGCGCGATCGAAGGCGAGCCCGGGGCCGACCTCGTTGAGCTCGGCGACCATCTCCGCGCGGGGTAGGCCCTCGGCGTGCTGGAGCATGTCGCCCGCGAAGTCGAACCAGCGCGCCTTGCCGGTCTTGGCCGCGAGCCGCAGCGCGAGCCGCGCCGCCTCGAAGATCGTCTGCTCCGGGAGCGGACGCCGCGAAGTCAGCTCGTCGAGGACGTTCGCGAGGTATCCGGCGAGCAAGCGCTCCGCCTGGTCGGGACGACCGGCGGCGTACTCCAGCTCCGCCCCGGCGCCGGCGACGTCCAGCGCCTGGTAGCGGCGAGTCGGGATGTCCTCCTCGCCCACCACGAGCGGCGGCTCGCCCTGGAGCTGGAGCGCCCGCTGGACTCGGGCACTGGACGGCGCGGGCGGCTCGAGGACCAGCTCGAGCGACGTGTGACCGAACCGGAGTCGCGCCCCGACCGGCACCGGGGTGGGATTCCGCGGGAGCGGCTGGTCGTCGAGGTAGGAGCCGTTGACGCTGCCGAGATCGCCCACGGACACGGCGTCCTCGCTGACGTCGAGGCGCGCGTGCTGGCGCGAAACCTGGCTGTCGTCGAGGACGACGTCGGACGAGAGCCCCCGGCCCACGAGGATGGACCCGGTGTGCAGCCGGACCGAACGCGATCCGATGCGTAGACAGAACCCCGTCGGCCGCCGGTGCTCACCCGTCGACACGGCGGGACTCTCTCACGTCCGAGAGGGCACGTCCACGTCCACCGCGCGTCACCCGGTCGCGACCTCGGCCGCCAACGCCATGAGCGCAGCGCTGCCAGCCTCCACCGGCACCTCGGCCGGGATCGGCACTACCTTCCACTCGGTGACGTAGCTGAAGGAGGCCCCACCGGCGAGGCTGGTCAGTGCCCCCTGCACCTCGAGCTCGACGTAGCCGGCTCCCGAGTAGATCTCGATCTCCGCCTCCCCGCTGGCCGCGGCGCCGGCGGGGAGGTCCGGGAAGCGCTTCACGAACAGGTAGCCCTGCGCCGCGTGAGCGGACCAGCCGCCGGCGCCGTCAGCGAACAGCTTCTGGTCCTGAGCCCCCTGCGTGGCTGAATCGAACCACAGCGCGCCCCCGAGCTGGCTGACGGTCAGGGTGCTGTTGCTGGCGACGCCGCCGGGTCCGAGCGGGAAGAAGGCGATCCCCCCGGTCGGTACGCGCGTGATCTCCCAGGGCGCGACGCTGGCGGTCGCCGCGCCCGTGTTCCTCACCGTGTAGGAGAGCCGGATCCAGCCGGTAGCCGCGTCAGCGGCGAAGGCCTTGTCCACCGCCAGACCGAGCGCGGGGTCGCTGTCGCCGACCATCACGACCGTGTCACCGTCGATGGACGCCGCGTACGGGCTCGAGTCGATGGCGGCGGGTGGGGGCCAGCCCCAGGCGCTCTGCGGGCTGGTCCAGAAGGTCGACCCGTAGTTGGTCGCGTTGATGGCCGCGCCGGCGAGCAGCTCGGTCCCCCCGACCGAGAGAGACGTGACCCGCGCCCCCGTCGCCGCGTTCACGGTGAAGCTTACCGCAGCGAACGCGAAGCTGTACGCGTCCCCGGTCGCCATCGGCGTGACCGGCTGCGCCGCCGCGCCCCCGGTCCCCGGTTGGCCGCCGGCGCCGGGACCACCGCCCGAGGCAGCTCCTGCTCCACCGCCCACGCCGCCGGGGACGACCGGCGCCGCCGCCGGGTCGGAGCACGCGACGACCACGACGACCACGGCCGCCGCGAGGTGGGTGCTGGCAAGGTACATGCGCGGTGCGCGCGCTCGAGCCGCGGAGGCTCAGAGCTCGTTGAGGACCTTCTCGGCCTTCTCGGCGATCTCGGCCGAGGCCTGCTCCGGGAGGGTGACGAAGACGAGTCGCTTGCGGTTGCCAGCGCGGTGATCCGCGCTGCGCGACCCGAGCTCGGTGTACGAGCGGACCGTGTTGTCGTACGTGGCCGACTGGGCGAAGGTGAGCGCGCGGCCCTTGAGGCCGGTGAGCCCTGCCACCTCGAACTCGGCCACCTGCTTGGCGGCCGAGTACACGCCGGTCGGTGCCGTCTCCTTGCATCCCGACGCCACGCCGGCGGCCTCCAGCTTGCGGCAGACGTCCATCGCTGCCGGACGCGAGCCGCACGCCGCGCAGAGGAGCGCCGCCCCGATCCCCACCATCCACGTCTCTCTGTTCGTCACGTTCGACCTCACCCCGGTTGCCAGGCCCGGAGAGTAGCGAGGACCCGCGGGGGCCGGAAGGCCTGGAATGGTCCCCGGCGGCGTCCGGGGGGGACCGCGCGGTCCCCGGAGTGGGCGGCGCGAGGCCCGGCCCGCGGCGCCACCCCGGCGGAGGTCGCGGCAGGTGCCCGGGCGGCACCGGGTTTCTGGGCCAGGCACGGGGCTCCCCGGTACACCGGTCCCGTGGCGTCGCTCCGGTTGCCCGGCACCGTCGCTCTCGCGCTGGCCGTCATCGGCGGCGGCGCCGGGTGCGAGCGTTCGCCCCTCGCGCGGCGCGACGCGGGGGAGCAAGTCCCGACCGCCCCCGCTGCCAGGACTCGCGAGGAGCTGCTCCGGCGCGCCCGCTTCGAGCTCGCCGTCCTGACGAGAGAGCTCGAACGAGCGCGTCCGGCCGCGAGCACGCGCTCGGCGGAGCGCTGTCCCGACCCTCTCCTGCGCGCCGCCGGCGGTGATCCCACGGTGCTCGTCCGCGTCAGCGACCGGCGCGCCGACCAACGTCAGCTCGTCCCGCTCTCGGTGCGGCGCGCGGTCGGGCGCGACGAGCTCGAGCCGCTGCGGGACGAGCTCGTCGGGCACGCGGTGCAGGGGGCGCGCGGAAGTGCCGGGGCGCTGTCGTCGAGCGAGATCGAGCGCGCGCGCGCCCGGATCGCGTGGCTCCGTGCCCGCCCCTACGTCGCCGAGTTCGAGCTCTCCGCCTACGCGGAGCCCAGGATCACCCGCCGAATCGGCTCGCTCCGCTCCGAGTGGATCCCCGGGATCCTGGCGGCGCGCCTGACGGTCTATGATCGCCGCGACGGCACGGTGCGCTGCCAGGCCCCGCTCCTGGTCCGCAATCGCGTGGCCGACGCGCCCGTCTCCCTCCGGCTCCGTCCGGCGACGCGCGAGCGCCTGATCGACGAGCTCGGGGCGGAGCTTCACGCCGCAGGTGCGAGGGCGCTCCCCGCCATGAGCGACCTCCTCCGGTGGCCAGCGGGCACGACCGCGGGCGACGGGGAGAAGGTCGCCGGATCCGCCCCGCCCCCCCCGCTCGCCACGCGCCCTCAGGCCGCGCTCGCCGCCGGGAGTGCGAAGCTCCGGTAGTCCGCGCCCGGGAAGAGGTTGTCGAGGTACTCGATGGCGCCGAGCTTCTCCTCGTCGATGCAGCCCGCTTCGAGGGCGGTCGCCAGCCAGTGGAACCGGCTCACGTGGTCACGGACGCGTCGCTCGGCGTACTGCGCGCTGGTGCCGTTCGAGATGATGAACGGCCAGTCGGAGCCCTGCGCGAGCAGGAGCTCACGGAGGCACTGATCGAGCGCGCGCTTGACCAGCGGCGTGACGGCGCCCGCCCCGTGGACGGCGACCAGCCGCTCCATCCGGTGGGCGCAGCCGACGAGGTGCTCGAAAATCCAGTCGGTCCGGGCGTTGAGCCAGGTGTCGAAATAGCCCGCGTTCCCCCAGGTCGAGGTGCCGGGCTGCCCGGACTGGTGGACGGGGTGGCGATCGAGGTAGGCCCCCAGCGTCGTGAGGCGAAAGGTCTGCTGATCGAACGCGGCCTTGCGCAGGAAGAGGTCGAGCCACAGCGGACCCTCGAACCACCAGTGCCCGAAGAGCTCCGCGTCGAAGGGCGCGACGACGATCGGCGCCACGTCGGTGACCGAGGCGAGGTACTCGAGGTGCGCGGCGCGGCGCTCCAGGAACAGCGCGGCGTGAAGGTCCGCTTTCCGGCGCGCCGCGTCGGGGTCGTAGGGTTCCTTCCAGCTCGTCGGACCGGTGATGCGGTGGTACTTGATGCCGGTCATCGCCCGGACGTCGCCGCCGAGGACGCTCCGGATGTAGCCCGGGTCGAGATCGAAGCCGATGTCCCGATAGAACTCGCGGTAGTCCGGGTCGCCGGGGAAGCCGTGCTGCGCGGACCAGACCTCACGGGTGCTCGCCTGGTCTCGGCCGAAGGCGGCCACCCCCGACGGCGTGAAGAGAGGGGCGAACACCCCGGCGAGCGGCGCCACGCTGGCGTGATCGATGCCGTGTGACTCCACGATGAAGTGGCGGATCCCGTGCCGCCGCAGGACGGCGTCGAGACCCGGCACGTAGGCGCACTCGGGCAGCCACATCCCGTCCGGCCGGAAGCCGAACACCGCCTCGAAGTAATCGAACCCGGTGGACAGCTGCGCCTCGACGGCGCGCGGCTGCGCCATGATGAGCGGCAGGATGGCGTGCGTCGCGGCCGTCGAGCTGAGCTCGATGACGCCCTGACGGTGCAGCTCCCCGAGCGGACGAGCGAGCCGCCCACCGTGGGCGGCGAAGTCCGCGCGGGCGTCCTCGAACAGGCGCCGGTACAGCACCGCGAGCCGATGGAACTCGGGCTGGGATCGCGTCCGGTCGAGCTCTCGATCGACGAGCTTGAGCAGGCGGCCCAGGTGGTCGTCGTACCGCTCTTGCAGCAGCGGGTCCTCCAGCATCGCCAGGAGCGTCGGGGAGATGGAGAGCGTCACCCGCGCCGGTACCCGCTCGCGGCCGAGGCGCTCGAACACGCGCACGAGCGGCAGGTACGTCTCCGTCAACGCCTCGAACAGCCAGCGCTCCTCGAGGAACTGGTCGTGCTCCGGGTGGCGCACGAACGGCAGATGCGCGTGGAGCACGAGCGCGAGATACCGCTCAGCCAAGGGTGGCCCTCCCGCCAGGACCGGCGACCGTCTCGTACGCGAGGAGATGCTCGACCGTGACCCGGTCGAGCGTGGGGCGGCGGCCGGCGCGCGTCAGCGCCCACCGCCACCGCTCGCTATCGCCTAAAGGGCCGGCGAGGAGCTCCCTCACTCCCCACACGATCGACCCGGGGTTGTCGTAGGTCACCAGGCCGTTCTCCCCGTGACGTACGCAGCCGAGGTTCGCCTGCCGGGTCGTCAGCACGGGCTTGCCGCGGGCGATGCAGCGCTCCGCCAGCCCCCCGTCCTGCCAGGTGCGCGCCGGGATGACGACGAAGTCGCTCGCGACCAGCACCGACTCGAAGCGCTCGGCGGGCACGTCCCCCAGGAAGTGGCAGCGCTCACCCACGCCCGCGGCGGCGAGCTGCGCGGCGATCTCGCCGCGCAGGGGGCCCTCCCCGGCGAAGACGAAGCGCACGGTCGCGTGATCGCGACACACGGTCGGGACGGCCTCCGCCAGCAGGTCGGCGCCTGACGCATGCGCGATCTCCCCCGCGAAGAGCACGACCGGAGCGCTCGCGTCGATGCCGAGCGCCCCCTTCGCGCGGGCGGGATCGAGGGCGGGCAGGGCGCCGCCGTCGCCGAGATCGGGGACCGTGAGCACGCGGCCCGGCTCCGCCGCATAGAGCGCGATCACCTGCTGGCGAGTCGCCGCGCGAGGGACGACGACGAGGCTCGCCGCGGCGACCCCCCGCCGCTCCCAGTCGCAGATCGCCCGGGAGAGGTCGGTGGGCGGGCCGCCGTGCGCCCGCTCCGGCTCGGTGGAGTGGAGGGACAGCACCACGGGCACCCCGAGCTCACGGGCGCGGAGCGCCACCGGGACCGAGTACCACTCGTGGCAGTGGACCAGATCGAACGGCTCGCGCGCGTGCGCGGCGGCGAGCGCGCCGAGGAGCCGGTCACCGCGCGCGAGCGCGACCTGGACGAGATCCGCGCCGAGGTCCACCGCGGAGTCGTCGACGAAGAGGCTCACCGCGGCGTTGAGCTTGCCGATCTCCCCGCCGACCTGGCGCACCATGCCGGTGAGGGCTGGTCCGAGCCCGACGTCCACGACCGCGACCCGGAGCGGCCGGGAGCCCTCGAGCCGCGGGAGCGCAGCGCCGAGGCGCTCGAAGACGGGCGCGTCCAGGACGCTCTCGACGGGGTACACGAGCCGGAACGCGCTCGAGACGAGCAGCCCCCCGAGCTCGAAGCGGCGGCTCGGGCGATCCCGATCGAACCAGCGGTCCGAGGAGCGGGCGAGCGGCAGGAAGGTGCCGTCCGCGAGGACGAAGCCGACCTCCGCGAGCAGGTTCCGGTCGGTGACCGGCACGGGCCAGTACTGCCGGCCGCTCGGCGCCGCGACCGAGAGCTCGAAGGTCGCGTGCGCGTTGGTGCCGTCGAAGAGCAGGTCCGTCACGTCGTAGACCCGCACCTGGCAGCGAGCCCCGGCGAAGCGAGGACCGAGGTCGGCGCCGAGCGTGTCGACCGAGGCCGGAGCGAGGTGCCACGACAGGTACGCGAGGCGGGGATGGACCACGGCGATCACGACGCGGTCGCCGTCGTGAACGACGGGGTACTGCTCCCCGATCTCGCGGGAGATCTCGCGCAGGCGCGCGGGGTCGGGGCGGCCCGACCGTTCTTTCTCTCCCGGTGGCTTCATGGTTCGGGCAGGAGCCGCGGCGCCGCTCCGATTGGCGCTACCTTCTACCGCGTCATGCGTCAAGGCGCACCCGGTGCGCGCGCGTCCTGCCCGGGGCGGCGCGCGCGGCGAGAGACGGTCGCGGGCCGAGGCGACGCGCCGGGAGCGGCCGCGATCAGTCGCCGCGCGGACGGCTCGAGCGCCCAGCGCCTCGACCCGTCCGCACCCCCACGCCGCCGGACGTGCCCCAGCTGCCCGACCGCCTCGTAGACGCCGCCGGGGGGGCCGCCGAGGCGGTCAGCGGCGCGGAGCGCGGCACCGCCGACGGGGACACCGGCGGCGGCGCGCGCGAACCGGCGGGGAGCGCCGAAACCGGCGCGGGTGGTGCGTCGCTGGCCGAGGCGACCGCGCTCGCGCCGGCCGCAGCACGCCCGGTGCGGGGTGGGCGACCCGACGCGGGCGCCACCGACGCGAACCCCGCGGCCGCGGCGGGGGCGAACGCCGGCGGGAGAGGTGCCGACACGGGCGGCGAGGGGTCGACCGCGAACGAGCCCCGGCGTGTCCGCTCCGCGGCCGGGACGGCGGGCAGCTCGGGGCGGGCAGCGTCAGCGCTCGCGTTGCGCCAGCGGAGCGCGACCGTCGCGACCGTGACCCCGACGAGCACGAGCCCGGCCAGCGCGAAGAACGCCAGCACCCCGGGGCCGACACGACGGCGTGCGGGAGTCGCGGCCTCCGCCGTCGCGCGCGCCGCCGACCCCCCGTCGCGCGGCTCGACCGTCACCGCGCCGGGCGCCGTGGCGGCTCCCCCACCGCCGTTCCCCGGCGCGCCGCCGGTCACGAGCCCGAGCCCCGCCGACGCGGGCCCCACCGAAGAGGCCGCGCCGATCGCGACCGACGCGACCGCGGGCTGGGATCGGTTGGGGCCAGCGAAGGTCGCCTCGCCGGGAGCGCCACCGAACGAGGGCGGGGACACCAGGCTCGCCGGCGGCGGGACGGCGGCGACGGCGCCCCCGACGCAAGTGGGCTCGCTCCGCGCCGCAGCGCGGCTCGTCGCGTAGGGCGGCGGCTCGCCGCGCAGCAGGGCGCGCACGTCACCCTGCATGGTGCGAGCGTCCGGGTAACGGGCCTCCTTCGCGAAGGCGAGCGCCAGGTCCACGACGCGGCAGACCCCCTCCGGGACGCCAGTGGTGACGGACGCTAGCGGAGGCGCGGGCTTCGACGCCATCGCGATCAGCAGCTCCGCCTCGCTCTCCGCCTCGTGCACGCGTCGCCGCGCGAGGATGCGGAACGCGCTCGCGCCCAGGGAGAAGAGGTCTGCCCGCCCGTCGATCTCGGCGCGCCGACCGAGCGCCTGCTCCGGCGCCATGTAGGGGAACGTCCCCAGGGCGAGACCCGAGCGCGTGCGCTGGTCGCCGGGCAATGCGTCGAGCAACCGCGCGAGGCCGAAGTCGAGCACCTTCACCCGTCCGTCCTCGGTGATGAAGAGGTTGTCCGGCTTGATGTCGCGGTGCACGATGCCCTGCGCGTGCGCCGCGGCGAGCACATCGAGCACCTCGTCGAGGACGCGGAGCAGCTCCGGGAGCGGAATGACCCCATGGCGCGCCAGGCGGTCTGCCAGCGTCTCGCCGCGCAGCAGCTCCATCACGAGGTACACGCAGTCGTCCCCGCTGGTGCCTTGCCCGAAGACCTGCACGGCACCCGGATGCTGCACGCGGTTGGCGGCCTGCCCCTCGCGAAGGAAGCGCTCCCGCACGTCGCGGCGGACGCTCATCTCGGGGTGCAGGATCTTCACGGCCACCACCTCACCAGCCGGGCCGTGCGCCTCGTAGACGGCGGCCATCCCGCCCGCCCCGACCGCGCGGACGAGGCGATAGCGCCCGTCGACAGAGCGCCCCACGCGCGCGGTGACGAATTCCTCCAGGGCCATGCGTCCTCCGCCCGGCGGCGCGAGCGCCGCGGGCCAGCTCCCGCATGATAGCCAGCCCGCCGGGTTGGCACCCGCGCCGTCGCTCAGCCCTCGACAACGGCCGGCCGGCCCTGCGACATCGTTCGCGCGCTGGGCGGAGAGAGACGCCCACGCGTCGGCCATCCCAGTCCATCTCCCCTGCTGGTGACGGCGGCCGCCGTCCCGCGACCCCCACCGGTGCCAACGCACCTGCCCCTGCGGGCGTGGGGCTCGCCTTGCCTGCGATCGAGGCCCCCGCCCACGTTCGACGTGCGCGGGTTGGACTTCGGGGGTCGACGCCAAGGCGGGCACCAGGACGTTCCTGCGCTCGATCCCGTGCGCTCTCGGGGCCATCGCCGCCGCGGTCGCGCTGACCGCGTGCAACAAGGAGGACGACGCGTCGAACCGCCCGTCGGTGCGCAGCCGGCAGGGCGAGAGCTGCAAGCGGACAGCGGACCGTGCGGGCTCGCCGGCTTCGCCGGCGCCTGCCGCCGCGCGGACACGAACCTCGCGGCCAACGACCGCGAGTGCGCGGTGATCCGGGGTGATTCCGCGGCGGAGTGCTGCGCCACGGCGTGGGTGCGCAACGCCGCGTACGACTCCTACCGGGAGCCGTGCGACTCCGGCCCGACCGGGTGCGCGGCCTACTGCGGGGACGCAGCCGGCCTCGACTGCTTCGGCAGCGAGAGCGCCTTCGCCGGCGAGGACGGCCACTGCCGGTCCGTCGAGTGCACCGTCCCCGAGGACTGCTGTGAGACGTCCTGGACGCGCAGCGCGCTCGGCGACGAATGCCAGGTGCAGTGCGACGGCGATCCGCTCACCTGCGCGACTTACTGCGCGTGCGTGGCCGGTCCCGACTGCGTGTGCAGCGGCGCGACCTTCAACTGCGACGAGAACCGGTGCGTGGCCATTTCTGCCCGCACCGACAGCACCGACTGCTGCGCACCCACGCGCCTGTGCGGCGGCGGCCGCTAGGTCGAGGGCGAGGGTGACGGCGACGGCTTGGATCCCGACGCCCGCTGCGAGGAGGGGGCCTGCATCGAGCCCGAGTGCGAAACCGACCTCGACTGCCCTGCCTTCTGCGCGTGCCGGGCGCGCGAGTGCGTGGAGACGGGGTGCGCGACCGACCGCGAGTCCCTGGTCTACGAGGACGGCTACCTCGCCGTCTGCAACACGCGGGTCGACCCGGCAGAGTGCGAGGTCCGCTGCTCCCACGACGCCGAGTGCGCCACCGCGAGCAACCCGCTCCGGGCCTGCGTCAACGATCTGTGCGTCGATCCGGGCTGCGAGACGGACGAGGAGTGCAAGATCCTCCTCGGGGCGACGCTCATCGGGACCTACTCCGGCGCGCGCGCGGTCTGCCGCGATCGGACTCCCTGAGCCGTGGCGAAACGCCGGGCCGCGTCCGAGGCGCCGCGCTCCGGGCGAGGGCACCGAGCCCCGGGTGAGGGCGCCGAGCCCCGGGCGAGGGCGCCGAGCCCCGCGGGGCGAGCCCCGCGGGGTGGAAAATGCAGGTCGAGCGGTTGCGCCGGGACAGATCTGGACTCACACCCCGATTGACCCCCCAATGTTCGATCCCCCCTCGGCGGAACAGCTGGCGATGCAGCTCCTCCTGAGCGTCGCCCTCTCTTCGGTCGTCTGCCTGGCGTTCGTGCGCCTTGGGCAGCCGCTCGCCTACTTGGCGCTCGGGCTCACCGTCGCCTTGGTGCTGCTGGTGAAGCGACTCCGCCGCCCGGCCGTCGCCGGCGTGCCGCGGTGGGCGCCCCTGGCCGTGGTCGCGCTCGACGCGCTGCTCTGGCCCACGGCCGTGGTGGCAGACGTGCTGGCCGCCGCCGACCCCCCGTCCGGCGACGCCTGAGACGGCACGGAAGGGCCCGGCGCGCGGCCCCTCGCCGGACTCGGGGCTGGCGCGCCGCGCCCGGGCCGCGCGAGGATCGGCCGCGTGCCCGACGATCGCCACCCCCGCCGACTGGACGCCGGGGGGCCCGCGGCGAAGGGAGGCGCGGCACACTACACGCCCGCGGCGGTGGCACGCCACCTCGTCACCGCGTCCGTGGGACGCTGGCTCTGGCGCGGGCCGGTGCCCGACCGGCGGACGCTCGCGGCGCCGCGTGCCCTCGCGGGCCACGGCTGGCGAGAGCCCGCCGAGGTGATGGGCCTGCGGATCCTGGATCCGGCGTGCGGTGACGGGGCCTTCCTGGCGGCGGCGCGGGACGTGATCCTCGAGTACCTCACCGCGCGGGCGCGGGCGGTCGGCGACGCTCTGCCCTCGATCGAGACCCGACGCCGCCTCGCGCGCGAGGTCCTCCACGGAGTCGACCTCGATCCCGACGCCATTGCCGCGGCGCGACGCCGCCTCGACCCGCCGGACACGCGGCGTGGTGGCGCGGGATCCCCCGAGCCGCTCCGGTTGCGATGCGGGAACATGCTCCTCACGCCGGGGATGCTCGACGGCGTCGGGGCGGCGGCGGCGGAGCGACAGCGCCTGCGGCCGTGGGACCCGGCCGGGCCCGACGGGTTCGGGGAGGTGCTCGCGGGAGGGGGCTTCGACTTCGTCCTCGGCAACCCGCCGTTCGGCGCCAGCGCGCGCCTCGCGCCGCTCGAGCGCCGGCTGCTCCGCGGCGCGTACGCCCTCGCCGCGGGGGGCCAACCGGATCTGTTCCAGCTCTTCTACGAGCGCACGGTGGGCGCTCTGCTCCGCCCCGGCGGGACCCACGTCTTCCTGGTCCCCGACGCCCTGCTCGCGCGCGACGAGCTCGCCGCGACGCGCCGGGCTGTGGTCAGGGCGCTCTCGATCACGAGGCTCGTCGCGGTCGGTGCCGTCTTCCCGGGCGCCCCGGGCGCGGGCGCCCGGCGGGTCGCGGTGTCGGTGGTGGGCGTCGTCGGGGTGAAACGCCCGGCGCGGTGCCCCCCGGCGGTCGTCGTCGAGCGCTGGCGCGGGGGGCGCCCCGCGCGGCATGCCGCGCTGCCGCGCGCGTGGCTCTGCCCGGACAGCGGCGAGCCGTGGGCGATGGCGGCGCCGCGCGACTGGTTCGGGCCGCGCGGCTACCGCGCCCGGGTCGAGGCGGGTGGGCTCCGCCTCGGTGATCTGCTGCTGCCGGGCTCGGCCGGGCTGACGCGCGGAGAGGAGCTCGGCAAGTCGCGGCTGCCGCGCCTCGATCCGGGCGCCCGCCGCATCGCCGGGCACCTCCCGATCCTGGCCGGCGAGGACATCCGGCGCGGCACCGTCGGGACGCCGCGTCACCAGGCGCCCGTGTCCGCGCTCCGCAAGCGAAAGACCGTGGAGCCGGTGCCGCGCCTGCTGGTCGTCAAGACCGGGGGCGGGATCGTCGCGGCGGCGAGCGAGCAGCCCTACCCCGTGCTCCAGTCGGTCTACGTCCTGCACCTCACCGCCGCGGCGCGGGCGCAGGTGGACGAGGCGACGCTGGCGGCCGTGCTCTCGAGCGCCGTCCTCACGACCTACGCCTGGTTCCGCTGGACCTCGGGGAAGGCGCTGCACCCCCAGCTCACGCTCGGGAACGTCCGCGAGCTGCCCCTCCCGCCGCTGGCGACGCTCGCCGCGGCGCGCCCCCGGCTCGCGGCGCTCCTCACGCCACGGGGTCCTTCGCGGGGGCGACCCCCACGCGCCCCGATGCTCGACGCCGGGGCCGGCGCCGCCGTCGAGCGGGCGCTCGACGAGCGCGTCGCCGAGCTATACGGCATGGACCTGTGCACCTGGGAGCATCTGATTGCTCCCGCGCTCGCGGCCTTGCCGCCCGCCCAGCGCAGCCGCTGGTTTGGCGCGCCGTCCGCCCGCGACGGCGAGGAGCCGGCGGCGACCACCGCCCCGGGGGGCTACCGTCCGGCGTCTACTCGACGCCGTCGAGCCAGGTGAGCATCGCCGCGAGCCGGGACGCGAGATCCTCTGGGAACCAGTGCCCCACGGCCCCGAGGCTCACGAACTGCGTCGAAACCCCCTGACGGTCGAGGCGCCGCGCCTGCTCCCGCATGTGGGCGCTCATCATGTCCCGGTCACCCGCCGCGAAGATCACCCGCTCGACGCCCGCCCGCCGGAGCAGCGACGCGTAGGGCTCGACCTTGGCGCCGATGAGCAGCAGCCGCGGGTAACGGCCCGCGCCCTGGTGGCCCAGATCCAGGCCGAAGAGGGCGCCGAGCGAGAAGCCGATCAGCGTCCGCCCGCGCGTCTCGTCCAGCTCCCCCGGAAACGCGGCGTGCGCGAGCTCGATGGCGCGCTCGACGGTGTGGTGCCGCCGCTGGTAGCCCCAGATGGATCCCCCGCCCGGGCATCGCGTCTCGGCGCGCGGGCAGATCAGCCACCCGGAGCGGGTAACGACCTCGGCGAAGTAGGGACACTCTCGCTCCGGCTCGTCGCACATGCCGTGCAGCATCACGGTCACCGGGCGCGGCGCGCCGCGATCCTGCGGCGGGTAGACGAGCGCCTGCACCCCCGACTCGACGGTGCCCAGCCACACCGGGGCGGGCGGGGGCGTCGACTCCGCCGCCGCGCGGCGCGGCGCCAGGAGCAGCGAAACCAACGACAGGCTCGCCGAAGCGAGCATCACCCACTGGGCCCTGCCCCGCCGCGCGCGCGCGCGGTCGCGCAGAGCCCGCCGACGCGGACTCGACATGGTGGTGCCTCCCGCCGCGTCACCTCGCGACGCGACCGACGCCTCACGCCACCGGTGCGTGCTCCGGCGCGGCGTGGAACGCCTCACCCGTCCTTCGCGCGACGGTGACGGATCGTGACGCGCCGCGCAGGGCGCCAGCGCGCCCCCTCAGGCGGCTGCCCGCTGGCCCGGGCCGCCGCCGAGCAGCGGGCCGGCACCGTCCTTGACCCGCCGAACCGGGGAGAGAAGACTGCGCGAGGTGACGTATGACGTGAGGCAGAGGTGAGACGATGAGCAAGACGTCGTGCGCGGCTCGTGGTCCGGGGGCGAGAAGGAGGCTCCGAGCCCCGGGCAGGCCCCGCGTGGGGTTGCCGCCGCTCGGCCTCACCGCGCTGCTGCTCCTCGGACCCGGGTGCATCATCGACAACACGCCCCCACCGGAGGAGTCGCCGGAGGTGAACGACGACGGGGGCGAGGGCGGAGAGCCGGGCGAGTCGCGCGCCGGGAGCGCCGGCGATGACGCGCCCGCGGCCGGCGCGGGCGGCGCCGCCGGCGCCAACGCCTCGGGCGGCGCCGACCCGAGCTGCAACGACACGTGCACCTACGCCAACGACGGCGCCTGCGACGAGCCGTACCTCTGCACGGACGGGACCGACTGCACCGACTGCGCGGACGCCCCCGACATGGTCGGCATCGGCGACACGCCGGACACCTGCGAGAATTCGTGCGACTTCGCGCGGGACGGGTACTGCGACGAGCCGTTCCTGTGCACGCCCGGCACCGACTGCGAGGACTGCGGCTACGGTCCGGCGACCGGGAGCGGCGGCGCCGGCGGGGAAGGCGGCGCCGAGGGCTCGGGCGGTACCCCCGCCGTGGGGACCGGCGGCAGCGAGCCGGCCGTTGACCCCTGCGGCGACGTGCCGGTGACGGGCGAGTGCGTCTCCGCCGGCCTGCTCCGCGCCTGCGCCGTCCCGACCAACGACGCGCTCCCGAGCATCGTCGAGTCGGAGTGCCCGTTGGGAACCACCTGCTCGACCGCCTCCGGTCGCGCCACCTGCACCCCCCTGCCGAGCGGCTGCACCCCGGGCGCCGCCACCTGCGCCGACGACCGGACCCTGAGCGAGTGCGACTCCACGGGGACCCCGCGGTACACGGACTGCGGCAACGGGTGCCGTGACACGGCGCTGGGCGCCTTCTGCGTGAGCAACCGCGCCACGCGGGTCTACGAGGGAGTCCTCCGCTACGAGGCCCGCTCCGTCAACGCGAGCTACACCGATTTCGGCGCGCCGCGGGCGCTGCCCGCCGCGGGGTTGTTGCTGATGGCGAAGGCCGGCGAGGAGCTGGTCGATGCCGTCACCACGGCGGAGGACGGCGCCTTCAGCATCAACATCCCCGACCCGCCGGACACGGCGGAGCCCATCGTGGTGGCGCTCTTCCAGCCTGACGCCGCCAAGACCGGGCCCGGCGTGGCGGTGGCGCTGCCGGACGTCGGCGACGGGGAGCAGTCCATCTACGCCGTGGACGGCATGCTCGCGACCATCTGGTCCTTCAGCATCGATCCGACCGCGACGCCGTCGGGGAGCACCGTGACGGTGACGGAGGACGCGGGCAGCGGCGCGATCCGCGTCTTCAGCAACCTGCGGTCCGCGTACCTGCGCGCCGCGTCGGACTTCACGGGAGAGCCGCGCTCGCTGGTGGCGTGGTTCCGGATGAACACGGCCTGGAGCTGCGGCGCCTGCTTCTCGTCGCTCGGCGACTACGTCGGGGATCAGGTCTTCGACAGCCAGATCTGGATCCCCGCCGTGGCCGAGGACCAGTCCTACTGGTCCGACGCCGTGACGCTCCACGAGATCGGTCACTGGGCGATGGCGACCTTCGGCGTCTCACCGGGCGAGGGCGGACGCCACTGCCTCGGCACGCCGACGTACCCGGGTCAGGCCTGGTCGGAGGGGTGGGCCACGGCCTACTCGGCCATCCTGCGCGACGAGCCGCGCTTCTACGACAAGCAGGAGGGCACCTTCTTCTGGTCGGACGTCGGCGCCCGCGAGTTCTCGGGCGGCTACCCCTGGAAGCGCCCGGTGCCGAGCGGGGGTGTCTACCAGAAGATGATCGAGGACGAGATCTCGGCGATGCTCTGGGACCTGAACGCGGAGCTCGGCGCGCCCGCGCTCTTCGCGGCGCTCGAGAGCCCGCGGATGACGACGGCCCCCTACGGTCGCGGCTACACGCGTACGGTCTGGGAACCGGGCGGCACCTATGGCTGTGACCAGGTGAACGTCTCCGTGACCGCGACGCCGACGCCGATGTTCGCCGACTTCCTCGACGCGCTCGTCTGCGCCGGCGCGACGGCGTCGGTCATCGACGGGGTCACCAGCCCGGACACTCACTACCCCTACGACGCGCCCCGTCCCCTCTGCGACTGAGGCCACCATGAACCAGCCCTACGCTCACGCGTCGAACCATCCCCCATCGCCGGCTGCGCCCCGGCGCCGCCGGAGGCCCGCGGCCGCAGCGGCCGTGGCCGTCTGCGTCGGCCTCGCTTGCGCGGGTCAGCCGACCGAGCCCGCTGGAACCGCGACCGCGGCCGTCCGCGCGGAGCCGGAGACGACGCGGACCGCGACACCGGTGGCGATGCGGCGCCCCGCGCCGCTCGTCCTCGAGGTGACGGGCCCCGAGCATCCGCAGCCCGGTTCGAACATCACCGTGACCGCGGACATCCGCCGCACGGCGCGGGACGGGGCGCCGGTCGAGCTCACGCTGATCTTGCCCGGAGGGGTCCGGCTCGTCTCCGGCCCCGACCGGGCGCGAGTGCCGAACGGGGAGCATCAGCGCCAGCAGTGGGTGCTGGCCGTGGACTCGATCCCCACCGAGGACGTGCGGGTGGTGGCGGAGATCCGCGGGCGCGGGCAGGGCGTCCACGCCGAACGGCGCTACCGCTTCGGCCGCGCGGCGCCGCGGCTCCCCGATCCGCAGGAGGGGATCGCGCCGGTGGAGCTCGGCAACGGCATGAAGACCCGACCGGTGCCGGTCGACTGATTAGGTCACCCGCACCACGGTGACGCTAGGCATCATCGCGCCGGCCTCGTCGTCGAAGCCACGTACGACGAGCACCGGCTCGCCGCGCCCGGCGAGGGAGAGCGCGCGGGCGAGGCGCTGCACCGCCTCGATACTGGTGCCGGCCGCCTCGGTCCCCGTGGCCCGCACCGGAATGGCGCCCCAGGTCAGGCAGGCGCGCGCGTGATCCTCGGGGCGGGAGCCCACGGCGATGATCGGGGCGGCGGGGCGCGCCGCGGCCATCACGGCGAGCGTGCGGCCGCAGCAGAGCACGAAGATGCCGCGCACCAGCAGCTCGCGCGAGAGCAGCGCGGTGGCGTTGGCGACGGCCACCTCGACGGGGATCGGCGGTGCCACGGTCACCCCCGTCGGCGTGTAGCTGTCGATGCTCCCGAACGCGCCGTGAAAGAACAGGTAGCTCTCCGTCTGCCGCACCACCAGGTCCATCATGCGGACGGCCTCGACCGGGTAGCGACCGGCGGCCGTCTCTCCGGATAGCATCACCGCGTCGGCGCCGCTCCGCACCGCGTTCGCCACGTCGGTCACCTCGGCGCGCGTCGGGCGGGGGTGGTCCAGCATGCTCTCGAGCATCTGCGTCGCGACGATGACCGGCTTGCGGCGCGCGCGAGCCAAGTCCACGAGCTCCTCCTGGACGTTCGGCACCGACTCCGGCGGGAGCTCGACGCCCAGATCGCCCCGCGCGACCATGATCGCGTCCGCGGCGTCGACGATCGCTTCGATGTTCTCCAGCGCCTCGGGCTTCTCGATCTTGGCGACGATGGGCAGCACACGACCGCTCGCCCGGAGCCGCTCCCGCAGCGCCGCCACGTCCGTGGGCCAGCGCACGAAGGACAGGGCGATGAAGTCCACGCCGAGCTCGGCGGCGAAGCGGGCGTCGGCCTCGTCCTTGGGTGTGAGCGCCGGCGCGGAGACGGCGACCCCCGGCAGGTTCATCCCCTTCTTGTCCCGCAGGACCCCGCCCGTGACCACGCGGCAGGCGATCTCGGTGCCGTCCACGCCCTCGACGCGCAGCTCGAGGTTGCCGTCGTCGAGCAGGATGCGGTCGCCGACCTTCACGTCCCGAGGGAGGGCCTCGTACTGGGAGGGGATCAGCCGCGCGTCCCCCTCCACGGCCCGCGAGGTGACGGTGACGAGATCGCCCGTCACCAGGTCCACGCACCCGCCCGGGAAGGTGCCCACGCGGATCTTGGGTCCGCAGAGGTCGGCGAGCACGGCCACGTGCACACCGAGCCGCGCGGCGACCGCGCGCACGGTTTCGTGTCGCGCCCGGTGCTCGGCGTGGGTTCCGTGCGACATGTTCAGCCGGAACACGTTGACCCCAGCGACCATCAGCCCCTCGATCGCCTCGGCGCTCGTGGAGGCCGGTCCGAGGGTCGCCACGATCTTGGTCCGACGGTACTTGAGCGGCTGGGTGGTGGCGGAGACGTTCACGGCGATCCTCCGGGCGACGGCGGCGTCCGTGGACCCCCGAGGGGGACGCGCCCGCCGACGTCACTTCATATCCCGGACGGAGGCCGGCAACCAGCCTCGAGCCGGCGCCGTTCACTGCGCAGGCCGCCCCTTTTCTGGCGCGGACGCCGGCTCGCGTACTACGAGGGGTGCCGTGATCCGCGCGCGGAATGTCCCCATCCTCGCCGCCATCCTGGGGGGGTGCCTGCTCGCGGGCTGCTCCCGGCGCGAGCCGCCCGCGCCGCGCCGCACCGCGCCGTGGCCCGCCGCGCCGCTGCCCGTCGACCGCCCCACGGCGCGCCAGTCGTTCACGATCGGGGCGGGAGGGGAGGTCCAGTTCGAGCTGCCCGCCCGCGGGGCGCGCATCAACGGCGCGTTCCGGGTCGCGCGGGGTTCGCTCGACGTGGACCTGATGGATCTGGCCGCGACCCGCGGGAACGTCGAGGTCGATCTGGCGAGCGTCCGGGTCCTCGACCAGGACGGCGCCGAGAATCGGGAGGCGAGCGCGCGAGCGCAGAGCTGGCTCGACGTCGGACCGAGCCGCCCGGAGGCGGCGCGCGACCGGCACCGGTGGGCCCGGTTCGCGCTCCGCGAGGTGCATGATCCCTCGGCCACCGCGGCGCACGAGGGCCGCGCGGTCCTGCGCGAGGCCGTCCCGCCGCGGGCGGGGGGTCCGGGGGCGCCGCCGGGGACGGCGGGGACCACGGGCGCGGGGCCGCGTGAAACCCGCGCCGTGGAGCTCGACGGCGTGGGCACGCTGCTCGTGCACGGCTACGAGGTCGAGCTGGGGGTCCGGCTCCGGATGACGTTCGAGTACCCGGTGCCCGCGACGCCCGGCGCCATCCCGACCCGCCTCCTGCTGGAGACGGTCCGCCCGTTCCCGGTGTCGCTGGCGGCGCACGACATCGTGCCGCGGGACGGCGCCGGCTTGTCGATCGGAGATGGGGACCGAATCCCAGACAATCGAGTGGGTAAGGAGGCGAAGGTTTCCGCCCACTTGGTGGCGACTCCCCGAGCTCGGGACCGGTAGCGCGTCGGCCGGGGACGGCCCTCGGTCATCGCCCGGCGCCGCGGATCCTCCGCGGCTTCTCGGCGACCGCGGTCGTGAGGTACGATACTCCTCCGGAGGTTCGAGCGCCGGGGAAGCGACGCCGCCTCGGGGTCCGTCGGATGTCAGATATCGGGCCGCTGCAGCACCCCGACGTGATCGCCGTCGACAGGCTGCTCGACGAGCGGAAGCTCGACGACGCCCAGCAACTCCTCGCCGCGCTCGGCCAGCGCCAGGGCCTGGACCACGCGGTCACCTACCTGACCACCCGCCTGCTCTACCTCCGGGGTCGCCTGGACGTCCGCGGCGTCGCGGACCGTCTCCGCGACCTCTTGCGCCAGGTGCACTACTTTCCCCAGGCCCGGTACATGCTGGACGCCGCGGAGACGGGGATCCTGACCCGGACCGTGCCACCCGGGGCGCGGCCCCCCCCGGCCGCGACGCCCGTCGCGGCGCCCGAGCCCTCACCAGCATTGCAGCCGGCGAGGGTCCCGAGCATCGTGCCCGTGCCGGCGCCGCCGATGCGGAGGGGGTCCGAGCCCCCCACCGCGCGGGGCCTCCAGCCCCCTGCCCCGCCGGGTCCCCTCGCTCCGAGCGCCGACGAGGGGCGCCGCGCCCCCCTGCACGCCCAGACGCCACCGGCCGGCGCCGCGCGCCTTCCGATCGAGGACCCGCGCGTCCGCTCGAGCCTGCCCGGCGTGGGTCGGCCGCTCGAGATCCCGCGCGCTCCAGGCTGGACCGAGACGCGGTCGACGCTGCCGCCGCCCCAGGCGAGTCGCTGGCCGCCGCGGCCCGAGAGCGACGGGGCGACGCCCCAGGCCGGCGTCGAGGCACCCTGGAACGCACCCTTGGCCCCCGCCCTGGACGGCGAGGCGACGAAGACGTCGGCTTGGCGCTCGCCGCCGGAGGTCCTGCGGGACCAAGCGCGCCCCGACGAGCGTCCGGGCACGCCCCACCCGGCCTTGCCGGCAGCGGGAGAGCTCGCTCCGGACCGCCGCGACGAGGCGCGTGCGGCCGCGGGCTCCGGCCCGGTGCGGACCGAGGCGCCGGGCGCGCGCCGCGAGGGTGGAGCGGAGGACCGACCGACCGCGCTGTCGCCCACCGAACCGCCCAGCAATCCCCTGGCGCTCGCCGAAGCGGCGCGCGACGCGGCGCTCGAGGAGTCTACGCCGCGCGCGACCGCGAGCCCCCACATCTCGACCGAACCCGGCGTGGGCGGCGCGCTCGGTGAGCGCTCGGCGCCGGCGGATCCGCTCATCGAGCGCGTGCAGCGGTACGTCGCGCCGGCGATCCCCCGCGCCCCGGCCATCCCGCGCATCGACGGGCCCGACGAGCCGCGACCGAACGACGCGCCCTTCCACCGCGGCGCCGCCGCGGCGCCCCGCGACCCGCGCGCCATGATCACGGTGGACGGCGACGAGGCCGGGCCGATCGTGACCCGCTACTCCGAGGCCCCCCGGCGCGCCGAATTCGTCTTCTCACGCGCGCCGTCCGAGCGCACCGGGCGTCGCCCCGCCGCGAGCGGCCCGCCGCGCCGGGCGCGGGCGCCGAGCGAGCCCTCCGCCGCCGACCGCGACGCGCAGCGCGCGGACAGGGCCAGCGGCGACGTCCTCGGGCGGGCCACCGACCGCGCGCGGGGGAGCGACCAGCAGGCGGCGGGGTCCGCGCGACACCGCGTGCGATCCGACTTCCCGCCGCCGGACGCCGCGGCCTCCGCCAGCCGCCCCTCGCTGTTCGAGGTCACGACGCTGCTCGACGCGGGACGGTACGCGGACGCCCTCGCCCTGCTCGGGGCGAACGCGCCCGGCGAGGAACCGGAGCAGGCCCTGCTACGCGCGCGGGCGCTCGCCGGCGCGGGGCGCGTCACCGAGGCGCACGCCGCGCTCACCACGCTGGTATCCGCCCCCAACCTCGACGCGGACGTCCGCGCCGGGGCGGCCCGCCTGCTGATCGAGATCGGATACCCCATGACGGCGCTCACCGAGGCGCGGCGGGCGGCGGAGATCGACGCCGAGCGCCCGCTGGTGCGCCTGACCGTCGCCTGGGCCGCGATCCGCGCGGCGCGGGCGCACGGTGACCTCCTGCTCGTGTCGGAGGCGGATCAGGCGCTCGACGGCCTGAAGACCCGCGGGGGTCCGCACCCGGGGCTGGTGCAGGCCCTGCGGGCCTGCGTGCAGGCCCACCTCGGCGACGCGGAGCGGGCGATCGGCCTGGCGCAGCGCGCGCTCGGGCTGGATCCGCGGTCACCGGACGCCCTCGCCGCGGTGGCCGTCGCCTCCGCGCGCCTGCAGCGCGTCCACGACGCCCAGCAGGCGTGGCTCCGCCTGTTCGAGTGCGCGCCGACCGAGGCCAGGGCGCTGGAGTCGTCGCTGCGCGCGGCCCGGATCGAGCTCCCCGCCCCCGGGGCCGAGGCGAGGGGCGGCGTCGGCGACGACGAGGCGGCGCGCGGCCTCTGGCCACCCGAGGAGATCGCGCTCATCAACGGCGACCACCGCTTCGCGCAGAGCGCGTTCGAGCGGGCCTGTCGCGACCGCCTCACGCGCGTGGTCGAAGCGGGCGCGGACGAGAGCTTCTCGGCGATAGGTGCGCTCGCCGCGCAGGCCCTCACCGAGGACCCGATCTGGGCGCACTTCGCCCCCTACGATCTGTCACTGTGGAGCGTGCAGCGCCTCCGCGCGGGCATGGATCTCGTCTACGACCCCGCACGCCACCTCGACGACGACCTCGACGACTTCCCGATCACGCTGCTGCTCGGCTCGTACCTGGGCCAGGTCATCTGTCAGACCTTCGGGGGGCGCTGGGAGGGCAGCGTCGCCGAGCTCGGGACGGCGGCCGTGGTCAGCGCCGAGCGCCGCTTCAGCCCCTTCGCCATGGTGGCGGCGCGCCTGCGCGCCGGGCGCCCCCTCGAGCTCGGCGCGGCCGGCGATCTGAAGCACGCCCACCCCGGCGAGGACGCCTGGTCGCTGCACGTGCTGCCGGCCGCGACGCCGCCGACCCCCTGGGCTCCTGCGGTCTGGCCCCCCACCGCGCTGCTGTCCCGGCTCGGCCGCGCGATGTCCCGCTCCGTGGTGTCGGAGTGGTGCCGCCGCCACGCGGCCGGACCCCTCGACGGGTCGATGGCGAGCCTCGCGTCCGTCGAGGCCTACCTGGGGCTGGTCGCTCCACCCGCCGCGCCACCGGCGCGGGCGGACCCCTGGCTCGTGCGGGTCGCGACCCTCCTCGGCGCGTACCTCGGCGAGGTGCTGCGCGAGACGATCGGGGGCGCGTGGGACCTCTCCGCGACCGCCGTCAGAAACCCCGGCGAGTACCGGCTGCGGCTGGGAAAGCGTGTCGTCACCCCGGTGCTCGAGGTGCACCAGCGCCTGCTCGCGCGCACCGCGCTGCCCCTGCACGACTACGCCTCGCGGCTCGCGCGGTGACGCGCGCTCGCGGACCGCACCCTACGGGTGCACGTGGATCAGCGTGCCCTCCCGCAGGGAGAGCGCGCCGTGCCAGCGCTGCGGGACCGGCGGATCCGTCCACTCGAAGAGCCAGGCCGCGTCGATCGGGGAGAGGTTGATGCAGCCGTGGCTCCGTGGCGTCCCGAACCCGTCGTGCCAGTAGGCCGCGTGCAGGGCGTACCCGGCGGTGAAGTACTGCACCCACGGCACGTCGCGCAGGTCGAACTCGTCGCCGACCTCCTCGCCATCCATGGTGACCGATACGTGCTTGGTGTGGATGAGGAACTGCCCGCGGACGGTCGATTTCGTCTTCTCCGGATCGCCGAGCCCGTCGATACCCGTGGAAACCAGCGTGACGTAGACGGGCTTCGTTCCCTCGTAGGCGACCAGCGTCTGCCGCAGAATGGAGACGTCGATCCAGGTCCGGCCCTCGGTCGCCCACGCGGGCCGCCGGCGGAGAGGAGGGACTTGGATCAGCCGCTCGTCCTTCACCCACTCCCCGCGACGAGTCTCGAGGAAGCGCGCGCCGGCGCTCCGCGCCTCCCGGCCAGTGAGCGGGACGGCCTCGCGGAACTCGAGCCAGCGGCCCGCCGTCAGGCCGCGCGCCGGGTCGCCGCCGTACAGGCGCTCGGTGCGCCCATGGACGAAGGCGACCGGGAGCGTGAGGTCGTCGTCGAGCGGGAGCCCACGGAAGGCGCTCGCGGTCACGGGCCGGAGTCGGTCGAGCGCCATCACCTCCAGCTCCGCGTTGATGGCCCAGCGCCGCCCCTCGGCCTCGAAGAACTCGAGCAACGCGAAGCCGCTCTTGGTCCGGGCGCGACCGAGCGACACGGTGGGGCCGGGGTACGAGAGCCGTCGCACGGTGGGCGAACGACGCCCGTCCCGAAGCAGCGCCGGGACGGCGCCGAGCTCGACGTCGCGCCAGGCGCCGGCGTCGTCCGCGGCGAGGTGGCGCTCGAGGCCCGGCTCCTCCGCGCGCTGCTCCATGACCGTCGGCACCTTCACGTAGAAGACGGGCGTCGGGGACGCCGCGAGCGCGTAGCGGTAGGGCAGCGGCGCGTCCCGGTCGGGCCTCCGGCGCGCGGCCTCGATCAGCGGGTGGTCGAGGTCCAGCGTCGCCGACGAGCCGACGCACACGTATCCCTCGGGCTCGATCGCGTACCAGCCCTGCGCGCAGCCCTGGAAGCCCACCGGCTCGGCCGAGCGGGACACGATGGCGCCGATCCGGAGGAAGCCGAGCCGCGCGGCGCCCGGCCGGGGCGCCGCGAGCACGAACGTCTGCGGCGCGAGGGCCGCCAGCGCCCGCGCGGGATCGAGCGCGGCGCGCTCGGCGGGCTCGGCCGCGCGCGCAGCCTCCGGTTCGGCGACGTCGACGAC
The DNA here is from genome assembly GCA_964454025.1 of uncultured Polyangiaceae bacterium. Lineage (GTDB taxonomy): Bacteria > Myxococcota_A > Polyangia > Polyangiales > Polyangiaceae > JAFGBI01. The sequence goes on from CAYVRP010000069.1 coordinate 29,201, forward strand.
ATCCTCCGCCGAGGGCTCGGGCCAGCGCCCGGGATCGGCGGTTCCGAGGTCGATCCCGTCTCGGGCTGGCCGCGGGCGTCGCGCGGCCGCGATCGCCAGGGGCGCGCCCGGCGCGGACGCGGCGGGCGTGGCGGTGACCTCGGCGTCGCGCCGCTCGGCGTCGCCCGCCCGAGCGCCGGCGGGGCCGAGAGCCCCGGCGCCGGGCCGCGCGCCGGCGAGGGCGGCCCACGCCTCCCGGAGCTCCTCCTGACCGCGAGCGAGCGAGCATCCGGCCAGGACGAGCGTCGCCGCCACGCCGAGCGCGGTGAGAGACGGACGAAGAGGCAAGGGAGCTCGGTCAGGCTACTACCGTGAGGCCACGGGGCCGGCCAACTTTCGGTGACCCCCGCGCCCGAGCCCGACGAGGAAGACCTCGGCGCTCCGCTGCCGCGTCCCCTCCGGGCGGATCACGCGGCACTCGCGGTACCGGTCGGCGACGACAGCGCGCGCCGCCGCGAAGTCCGGCCCCATGAAGAGCTTGCCGACGAACGCCGAGCCGAGCTTGCCGACGAGATCGGCCACGGCGAGCGCGCGCAGGAACAGCTCCGCGCTCCGGGCCTGATCCTGCTCCTTGGCGCCGCTGGTGCTCGGCGCCATGTCGCTCAGCACCACGTCGAACGGCCCCCGCGCGGCGAGCTCGGCGTCCTCGAGCGCGAGCGCGTCGCCGACCAGCGGGGTGACGTGCTCCGGCAGCCGGACGGTGATGGGGTGGAGATCGACCGCGACCACTCGTCCGCCGGTCCCGACCCGCTCGGCCGCGTAGAGCGTCCACGATCCCGGCGCGGCGCCGAGATCGAGGACGCGGAGCCCCGGCCGGAGCAGGGCCACCCGCCGATCGATCTCCTGCAGCTTGAACACGCTCCGCGCCGGGTACCCGAGCGCCCGCGCCTGGCGAGTGCGGGAGTCGCCCTGGTACGGGTTGTTCCGCCTCGCCACCTCGCGACCGCTAGCACGCGACGCCGCCGCGCGCGAGCGGCGCCCCGCGCCCGGGCGCCGCCGCGGCCGCGCGCGGTCGGCTCGGCCCCGCTCGAGCATCCGGGGTCCGGCGGCTGGCGCCGCCGCACCTCGCCAGCCGGCGGGGATCGCGCTACGCGTGGGTCCGCACCATGACGCACGAGGCCGCGGCGGACCGCTACCGCACCATGACCTACCAGCGCTGCGGGCGCAGCGGCCTGCTGCTGCCGCGCGTCTCGCTCGGGCTCTGGCACAACTTCGGTGGCCAGTCGCCGCTCGCGGCGGCGCGCGAGATACTCCTCGGCGCCTTCGATCTCGGCATCACCCACTTCGATCTCGCCAACAACTACGGCCCGCCGCCGGGCTCCGCGGAGGAGACGCTGGGACGCGTGCTCCGGAGCGATCTCGGCGCCTACCGGGACGAGCTCATCGTCTCGACCAAGGCGGGCTACGACATGTGGCCCGGACCCTACGGCAACCACGGCAGCCGCAAGTACCTGCTCGCGAGCCTGGACCAGAGCCTGCGCCGGCTGGGGCTCGACTACGTGGACGTCTTCTATCACCACCGGCCCGATCCGGAGACGCCGCTCGAGGAGACGATGGGCGCGCTCGCGCACGCGGTGCGGAGCGGCAAGGCCCTCTACGCCGGGATCTCCAACTACGGGGCCGCGGACACACGCCGGGCGGTCGCGATCCTGCGTGAGCTCGGGGCGCCGTGCGTCCTCCACCAGCCCCCCTACAGCATGCTCGACCGCCGCGTGGAGGCGGAGCTCCTGCCGACGCTGGCCGCGGAGGGTGTCGGCTGTATCGCGTTCTCTCCCCTCGCGCGCGGCCTGCTCACCGACCGCTACCTCGACGGCATCCCGCCCGACTCGCGCGCGGCCGGGCCGAGCCCCTTCCTCCGCCCGAGCGACCTGACCGACGCGCTCCTGGTGAAGGTGCGCGCTCTCCACGCCCTCGCCCGAGAGCGGGGGCAGTCGCTCGCGCAGCTCGCGCTCGCCTGGGTCCTCCGGCTGCCCGCCGTCACCTCGGCCCTGATCGGCGCGAGCCGTCTCGCCCAGGTGAAGGACTGCGCCGCCGCCGCCTCGAGCGCCCCCTTGACGCCGGAGGAGCTGACGCGGATCGACACCATCCTCGGCGCCGAGGGGTGAACGGCGAGCGGGCGCCGCGCCGGGGCGCGGAGAGCCGGATCGCGCTCCTGTCCCCGCCGACCCGAGGATGGTATCGAAACCGCGGTGTCGCCACGCCCCGAGGCCCCGGCCGCCCGCCCGCCCGCCGGGGCCGCAGGCGGGCTCGCGATCGTCGCGCTCGCGCTCCTCGGCGCCGCCTCCGTCTTCGGATCCACGAGGAGCGCCTGGGTGCCCCTGTCCCTCGCGGCCGGGGCGAGCGTCATCGCGTGGGTCGTCCGGCGCGCGCCGCCCCGCCCGCTCCGCGCGATCCCGGTCCTCGCGAGCGCGCTGCTCGTCGCCATGGCCCCCGGGCTGCTCTGGCAGCTGGCGATGGCAGTGGCGCTCGGGCTGCACGCGGCGACGGCCTGGTCGTCGCGGGGGGTGATCCCGCCGCCGGAGCTCGGACCGCGCGGGCGCCTGCCGACGCTGGCAACCCTCGGCGTCGGCGGGGTCACGCCGCTCGGTCTGCTCGGCTGGCTCGCCGTGGCGCGCCCCGATCTCTCCGGCGTCGTGCAGGCCTACGTGCCCTCCCTCCCGCTCGGCGCGCTGATCCTCGGCGGCGTCTTGTTCGCGGTGGTCAACGCGACGCTCGAGGAGATCGTCTGGCGCGGCGTCTTCCAGCGAGGGCTCGAGGCCGCGCTCGGCCCCGCCCTCGCGCTCGGCCTGCAGGCGGTGTCCTTCGGCGTGGCGCACGCCCACGGCGTGCCGAGCGGGGGGCTGGGCGTCGGGCGGGCGGGCGCCGGGGCCGTCCTGCTCGGCCTGCTCCGGCGCGCGGCGGGTGGCCTGCTCGCCCCCATCGTGGCCCACTTCGTCGCCGACGCGACCATCGCGGCCATGGTGCTCGGGCTCGGGGACGCACCGGGGTGAGTCCCCGCTGCGCGGGCGGCCGCTGACGAGAGCCCCCGCGGGCTCGGGTCCCCGCCGCCTCGAGAGCGCCCGGGGGCGCCCTGACATCCCGCCGGCGGTGAGGCATCCTTGGCGGGTGCGGCCACCTTGGGGTTCCGTCGGGCTCGCCGCGCTCGCGGCGGCCTGCTCGCGGCAGGAGGTCGCGACGACCGCCTCCGCCGACGCCGTTCCGATCGATCCCGCGGCTCCGCGCCCGATCGCTGCTGCGGAGCGGCAGGCGGAGCGCGATGCGTTGGTGGATCGGGCACTGGTCGCCGAGGGGATCCGGGACCCGCGGGTCCTGGCCGCGATGCGCCGCGTGCCCCGCCATGAGTTCGTGCCGGCCGCGTCCCAGGCGGAGGCCTACGCCGATCGTCCGCTGTCCATCGGCCACGGTCAGACGATCAGCCAGCCTTTCGTCGTCGCCACCATGACGGAGGCGGCGGCGCCTCGCGCGACCGACCGTTGCCTCGAGATCGGCACCGGCAGCGGCTATCAGGCGGCGATCCTCGCCGAGCTCTGCGGCAGGACCTACAGCATCGAGTACCTGGCGCCGATCGCGCGCTTCGGCGAGCAGAACCTCCGCCGCGCGGGGTACCCGGAAGACCGCGTCGCCCTGCGCGTGGGCGACGGGTACCACGGCTGGCCCGAGGCGGCGCCCTTCGACGTCATCCTGGTCACCGCGGCGCCCGAGCGGGTCCCGCAGCCCCTGCTCGACCAGCTCGCCGTCGGGGGCCGGCTCGTCATCCCCGTGGGGCCCCAGTCGCTCGGCCAGGACCTCGAGCGCTGGACCCGTCTGCGGGCGGGGCGGGGGACGGACGCCTTCCGGGTCGAACGCCTCCTTGGCGTCCGCTTCGTGCCGTTCCTCGGCGACGGCGCGCGCTGACGTCCCGCGTGCCAGCGGCGCCGCGGCGCACGATCAACGCACGGTGACGAGCGCGCTCTTGCTGGGGCTCGGCCCCTCGGGACCCGGCGGGCAGTCGAGTCCAGACGGCAGATCCCTGAGCGCGGTGACCTCGCGACCGGCGGCGCGCGCGGCCTCGTGCAGGGCCCGGCGGAGGCGCTCCGGCGAGGTCCGGCGGTGGTTGGTCACCGCGAGCAACCGGCCCCCCGGGGCGAGCAGGGCGAGCGCCGCGGCCGCCACCGGCACCAGATCGCGGGACACGGTGAATCCGGCGCGGCCGCGCGCCGAGCCGAAGCTCGGCGGGTCCAGCACGATCAGATCGAAGCGCTCCTCGCGGCGTCGAGCGCGCCGGAGCCAGACGACGACGTCGTCCTTCACCAAGGCGTGTGCGGGCCCGTCGAGCCCGTTGATGACCAGGTTCTCCCGGGCGCGGGTGAGCGCGGCCCGGGAGACGTCGACGCTGACGGTCGCGCGCGCGCCGCCGGCGGCCGCCGCCACGGTGAACGAGCCGGTGTACGCGAAGAGGTTCAGGAAGCGCCCCCCTGCGGCGAGGCGCCGCACCAGCGCGCGGTTCTCGCGCTGATCGACGAAGAGCCCGGTGGAGAGGCCGCCGTCGAGCCGCACCGCGAGGCGCAGCCCCCGCTCGTTGACGATCAGCGGCCCCGCCGGCCCCACCCCCGCGGCCGCGCCGCGCGGGGCGAGCGCGCCCACGTCCACCCGGCGCAGATCGGCGCGGACGTGGCGGCGGCCGTGCACGCTCGCCGCGTCGAGCCCGCGCACCCCAGCGACGAGCTCCGCCTCGCGCGCGAGCGCCGCGTCGCCCTCGAGCGCCAGCACCGCGTGGTCGCCGTAGCGATCGACCACGATCCCGGGCAGCCCGTCGCCGGCGCCGTTGACCAGGCGGTACGCATCCGTCACCCGGGCGAGCGGGGCCCGGAGCCACGCCGCCTCCGCCAGCGCTCGCGCGAGTTCCGCCGTCGCTCCGAGCTCGCCGTCGCGCCCGTCGAGCCAGGCCCCGAGCGCGGGCGGGGCGGGCGAGACGAACCTGCGCCCCAGCACCCCGAGGGTGGTCGCATGCAGCATGAGCCGCGTCGCGGGGGCGCCTCCGTAGAGGACGTCGCCCGCGATCGGCGCGCCCGCTGCGGCGAGCTGGGCCCGGAGCTGGTGCGTGCGACCAGTCGCCGGCCGGAGCTCGACCAGTGCCCGATCCTCGCGGCGGGCGAGCACCCGGTAGCGGGCGCGGGCGAGCCGCGCCCCGCGGTCCACCACGCGGGTCGGCCGCCCCTTCTCGACCGCGAGGCGATGGACCAGCTCGCCCGTGTCCGGCAGGGGCCGACCACTGACGGCGGCGACGTACACGCGCTCGACCGTGTGCTCCGCGAAGGCCCGCGCGACCTCCGCGTTGTGGCGCGACGAGCGGGTGAAGAGGATCACGCCGGAGGCCGCCCGATCGAGGCGCTGGTGGACGCCGAGGTAGGTGGGCTCGCCCGACGCGCGGAGCCAGGCGGTGAGCCGCCCGACGAGATCCTCGCCGAGGGCCACGTCGCCGCCGTGCACCGGCAGGCGGGCGGGCTTGTCGACGACCAGCAGGTCGGGCTCCTTCGCCAGGGTCCGCTCGTCGAGCCAGTCTCGGAGCACGCGCTCGAACGCCACCACCCACCCCCGGCGACGGCCCCGGCCGGCGCGGCGAGCCGGCGCCGCCCCGGCCGCGGGCGAGCTAGGCCTTGGGCCGCCCGCCCTGCCGCTTCACCGAGCCGCGCACCACGCCCAGCGCGTTGCGGGCGCCGGGGATCCCACCCCGGATGAGGATCAGGTTCTCCTCGGCGATCACCTTGATGATGCGCTGGCTCAGCACGCTCGCCGTGCGGTTGCCGTGCTGCCCGGGCATCTTCATACCCGGCAGCGTGCGGCCCGGCGTCATGTTGGTGCCGATGGCGCCGCCGTGGCGCTCGTACTCGTGGGTGCCGTGCGTCTGCGACTGTCCCTTGAAGTTGTGCCGCCGCATCACGCCGGAGAAGCCGCGCCCCTTCGAGACGCCCTGCACGTCCACGAGCTGCCCCTCGACGAAGACCTCGTCGAGGCGCAGCGGCTGACCCACCTCGAACTTCGCGGCGTACTCCGCCGTGCAGCGGAGCTCGCGGAGCGTGCGGCGCGCCGCCACGTTCTGCTTCTTGTAGAAGCCAGCCAACGGCTTGGAGGTGTGCCGCTCCGCGCGGTCGCCCAGGCCGAGCACCAGCGCGTCGTAGCCGTCCTTGGCCTCGGTGCGCTTCGCCACCACCACGGGCCTAGCCTCGACGACCGTGCAGGGGATGACGAGGCCGTCGTTGTTGAAGATCTGCGTCATCCCGACCTTGCGACCGATGACGCCGGGGTATGGGTTCATGGCGAGGGCTCCTGTGTCGCTCTTCGGGATGGCCAGGCGATCTCGCCGATCGGGTCGGTGGTGGTTCCGCTCGCGAAGGGCACGACCGCTGGCCTCTCCCCCCGCGGTCAAGACCGCCGGGCTCTGCCCCGCGCGGAACGTCCGCCGCGAGGCTCGTCCCACCGTGGCTAGGAGGGCTCGCGGGATTAGCCCTCCTCGGCCTCGAAGTCAAGGAGGCGCGGCGCCGAGCGGCGCATGCGCGCCGCTTCTGGTGATTGACGGGGCGGGGCGCCGGTGCATAATGCCGAGCCCCATCGAGCCCGGTATCTCCCCCGCTCCGACGCCGGCGGCCGGTCGCCAGCTCCCTCGGCGAGCGGTGGGAAGCTGGCCAGGTCGACGTCACGGAGCCGCCCACCATGTCCAACATCTCCCCGATCCTCGCCGGCCTCGAGAAGAGCCAGTTCCGCAGCGATCTGCCGGATTTCCGCGTCGGCGATACGGTGGCGGTCCACTACAAGATCGTCGAGGGCGACAAGCAGCGGGTGCAGGTCTTCCGGGGCACGGTGATCAAGCGGCACCGGGCCGGGACGCGCGGCACCTTCACCGTGCGCAAGGTGAGCTTCAACGTGGGGGTCGAGCGCATCTTCGTCACCCACTCGCCCCGCATCGAGAAGGTCGAGCTGGTGTCGCGCGGCGTGGTCCGTCGGGCCCGTCTCTTCTTCCTGCGTGATCTGTCCGGCAAGGCCGCGCGCATCAAGGACGTCAAGGATCGCTGAGCTCCGGCGCCGGGCGAGCCCGGCCCCACCTCCGCCCGCCAGCATCCGCCGAGTGGCCGCTCGGCTCGACGCGCTCGCCGAGGTCCCCCAGGTAACGAGCGGTGGCCGGCGTGTCGTCGCCTCCGTGCGTCCGCCCCGAGGCGGTCGAGCTGGCGCCGCGCGAACACGGGCTTCGCGCTCCACGGCGGAGGGGCTATGCTGGCGCCGCCCGCCCGGGTGCGGCGCGGGCAGGGTCCGGTTCCGTTCGGAGGTGGTCGATGATTGCGTGCCCGAGGTGCGGCGCCGCCAACAATCCGGCGAGCAAGTTCTGCGTGACCTGCGGCGGGCCGCTCCCGGCGACCAGCGGCGCGGAGCCGGTGGCGGTCGGGTACCCGGCGGCCCCACCGGGTTGGGGGCAGGCGCCCGGCGCGCCG
>CAYVRP010000070.1:0-36467 GCA_964454025.1 uncultured Polyangiaceae bacterium
CGGCAGCCCCTCGCCGACGTATGGCGTGACCCCCTCCGGCAGCCCCTCGCCGACGCACGGCGTCACTCCTCCCGGAGGCTCCGCGGTTGCCGCCACGACGCGGCCGTAGCGGACGGACGTCGCCGGCGCCGAGGGCGCCCAGGGCCGGGGCGCGGCCGAATCGGGGCGAGATCCGACCGCAGCAGGCGGCGCCGGGACAGGCGCCACCGGCTCGGCGGGCTCGGGGCCCGGATCGAACAGCGGCGGCAACCCTGGCGGAAGCCGCAGCCGACCGGAAGCGGGCGGCAGGAGCGACTCGAGGAGCTCATCCGGCGCCGGCTCGGCCCGCAGCGGCGCCGAAGCGACCCTCGCGGGGCGAGCGCGCTCGACCGGCCGCGCGGCGGCGGGCACCCTCACCGCTGGAGGCTCGACGGGCGCCGCGTCGAACCCGGCGGCCCCGGCGAGCGGATCGAGCCCCGCGCCCGGCGGCTGCGACGCGAAGGGCGCCCCGGGCGGAAGCGACGGCAGCGCGACGCCCGTCGCGCCAGCGTCTGGGACCAGGGCGCCGACCTCGAGCAGCCGAGCCACGACGGCGGCCACCCGGTCCGGCGCCAGCCCCGTGAGCCCAGCGATCTGGTCGGCGTCGACCGGACCGTCGAGGCGAGACAGGACGAACCCCTCCTCCGGGGTGAGGACCACCGCCTTGAGGTCGATGGCGGCGGGCTTCAGCCGCGATCCCGTCACGACGATCCATGATACAGGCTCGCTGCCGAACGTGCAGCCGGGCCGCACCGCGAGCCAGCAGGGCCACGCCATCCGAGCGGACTCCGGCGCGCAGGCTGACCCGCCACGCCTCCAACGTACCGTGGACCGTACCCCGGAGCGGGGCTCCGCGGGCGCTGGCGGTCAGGGGTCGCGACCCGCGAGGACCCGCTCGAGCGTGGACCGCAGCGACTCGAGCTGGAACGGCTTCTGCACGAACGCCGCCAACCCCTTGCCGTTGAAATGGCTGGTCGCCTCCTGCTCGTTGTAGCCGCTCGTCAGCACCACGCGCACGCCCGGGTCGCGCGCACGAAGCTCCCGAAAGGTCGCCACTCCGCCGAGGTTGGGCATCGTCATGTCGAGGATGACCAGCACGACGCGATCCCGGACGCGCTCGAACACGTCCAGCGCCTCGAGCCCGTCCACCGCGGTGACCACCTCGAAGCCGAGCCGCTCGAGGATACGCGTCCCGACCGCCCGCACCACGGGCTCGTCGTCGACCAGCAGCACGAGGCCCTGCCCGCGCCACCCTGGCACCGCGGGCGCCGGCCGCCGCTCGGTCGCCGCCTCCGCGCTCGCGGGGAACAGCACCTTGATCGTCGTGCCCGAGCCGACCTCGCTGTACACCTTGATCGCGCCGGCGTGGCTGCGGACGATCCCCTGCACGGCGGCCAGCCCCAGCCCACGCCCGACGAACTTGGTGCTGAAGAAGGGATCGAAGATGCGCTCCCGGGTGGACGGATCCATCCCGCACCCGTTGTCCGCAACCTCGACGAACACGTATTCCCCGGGCCGCAGCACGTCGTCGAGGTAGGTCGTACGGAGGTAGGCGTCGTCACAGGTCATCCGGCCCGTGCAGACGGTGACGGTGCCCGCCGCCGCGCCGATCGCCTCGGAGGCGTTCGCGACCAGGTTGATGACGACGTGACAGAGCTGCGAGGCGTCCCCGATGACGGCCGGCAGCCCCTGCGCCAGCTCCATGCGAAGGTTGACGTTCTTGCGGGCGGTGACCGCCAGGAGCTTCTGCACGGACCCGATCAGCTCGGACAGATCGACCGGCTCGAGGACGAAGCGCCCCCGACCGGAGTAGGCGAGCAGCTGCCGGCAGAGCTCCGTGGCCTCCCGCGCGGTGCGCTGCACGATCGCGAGTGCCCCTCGCGCCGGGTGCTCCGCGTCGAGCTCGTCCATCGCCAGCTCGACACCCCCGAGGATCCCGCAGAGCAGGTTGTTGAAGTCGTGGGCGATCCCGCCCGCCAGGGACCCCAGGCTCTCGAGCTTCTGCGCCTGCTGCGCCTGCGGGGAGAGCATCGCGGCGGGGTACGTCCCCCGCGGCTCGGGGTCGGCGCCCACCAGCACCCGCGTCCGCTCGCACTCCGCGATCCGCGCCTCGGCCGCCTGGAGCCTCGCCTCGAGCTCCTCCCGGCTGAGATCTGCGAACCCCGAGGTCATGCCCCGCTCCTCGGCCTTCATCATCTCTCATCTGAGTCCAGGCAGCAATACCGAACTCGCCAGCGCCCGAAGCGCCCCCCCGCCGAGGGTCCAGACCCGGTGGTCGAGCATCACGTCGCCGTCGAAGACGAACCGCCCCCCGAACGGCTCGCCGGCGAGCAAGCGCGGCAGCCACAGGGCGTCATCCGCCCACATCTGCCCGTAGGGCACCGCCCCGACCGGCACCCAGAGCGGGCTCGCCTCCGGCGTCTCGGTCGGCTCCCCCTCGTGCCCGCTGGCGGTGAACACGTAGACGTAGAGCGAGTACCCGTCGACGAACTGGAAGGCGAGCTCTCCCCGCACCGAGAGCCCCCGCGGCGTCACGCACAGCTCCTCCTCGACCTCTCGGATCGCGCACGCGAGCGGCGACTCGCCCGGGTCGATCCGGCCGCCCGGGCCGTTGATCTTGCCGGCGCCGAGCCCGCGCTTCTTCCTGATGAGCAGGACGCGGCCGTGCTCTACCACGAAGACGAGCGTGGCCCGCTCCCGCGGCGCCCACCGGGCCCAGTCGATGTCCGCGACCGCGGTGGGCACCGCGGCCCGACTCACCTGGGGTCCTCGGACCCCGCCGGACCGCCGCCCTCCGCCAGCGCCTCCTTCGGCATCATCTTCCGCGCCTGGTCCAGGAGGAAGTAGCACTGCTCGATCTCGTCGAACGCGCGGTGGACCCAGCTCGAGCCCCAGAAGAAGTTGCAGCTCGTCTCGGCGTTGAGGAGCCGGTCGTAGGCCTGGTGGATGAGCTCCCGCGCGGCCTCGGGCTCGCTCATCAACGGGGCCGCGCGCTCCCAGTCCCGCTTGGTGCGGTGGTAGAAGGCGCTGGCGCTGCGGATCTCGTCGAAGCCGCGCTTCTGCAGGAGGGAGCCCGTCCACTGCGTGAAGTCACCGCCCCAGTGGTGCCCGGTGTTCCACGCGCCGCGGTGCACGTCGACCTCCTCGCGCGGCTCGTGGCGGTCCAGATACTCGTTGATGCTGGTCGGCGAGAAGGCGAGCTCCCCCGCCCGCGCGCGCTCCATCAGGGGGTTGTAGAAGACCCCGAAGAAGCCGTGCTCCCACTCCGGCATACGGAACCAGCCCCCGTTCTCGCCGTCCGACCAGGTGGTCACCAGGGCCGGAAAGTCGCAGTGCTGCGTGCGCTGCCTGACCTCGGACTCGAACCACGACAGCTCGGTCCCGCTGTACTGCGCGTTCGAGAGCTCGCGCTCGACGGGCACCACGATGATGCGCTTGCCCTCGTGGCTGCACCAGAAAGGCTGGAAGCGCATCTCGTGCCAGCGCATGTCGCGCCGTGGCTTGATGTAGAGGCAGTCGACCAGCACGTAGCGGTACCCCGCCTCCACCAGATGCGGGATCATCTCCTGACAGAACCCGATCTCGGGCGGACAGAACCCGGGGAACCAGTCGCGACCGAGCAGCTTGCGCCCGAGGCCTTGCCACCAGCCGGTCTGCGCGGGCCAGTCCGCCTCGGGGATGAGCGGGTAGACCGGGTGGAACAGCCCCGAGCCGAGGAACTCGATCCCGGGCGCCGTGCGGTACTCCTCCAGCATGCGCGGGACGTCTACCACGTCGCCGAAGGTGTCCGCCGTGGCCGGGTCCTCGAGCTGCTTGAGCAGGGTGCCGCTGAACATCAGGTGCAACCGGGCCTGCTCCCCGTGCCGACGCAGCATCTGGGGCACCCGCGCGTAGGCCCAGAGGATCTGGCGCGCCTCCCAGCGCTCCGCGGAGTTGTGCAGCCGGAGGAGGTTGCCCGGCGGCTGGTGCATGGTGAGGCCGATGGCGTGATGAACGTCCGACAACGCGCGCGCTCCTCCGTCGGGACGTCATCGCACAGGTCAGGCACCTCGAACAGGGCTCCGCGCGCCAGCGCCGGGACGCGACGCTGTCCGGCCCACGCGCCGGGCCGGGCGGGACGCCCTTGCCGCGCCGGGCGGACGGCGCGCACCGCGCGGACCCCCCTGCGGCCCCCGGAGGGGCTCGGGTACCATGAGCGCTGGCGATGTCCGACCAGGATCCCTTCCGTATCGAAGGGTCGGTGCAGGCCGGCACCTTCCGGGTGGAGCGGGCCGTCGCCGAGGGGGGCTTCGCCGTCGTCTACCGGGCGTACCACACGGCGTTTCGCGCCCCCGTCGCGCTCAAGTGCCTCAAGGTCCCGAGCTCGCTCTCGGGCGCGCACCAGGCCGCCTTCCTCGAGCAATTCCGCGCGGAGGCGGAGGTGCTGTTCCGCCTCTCCGCGCGCATCCCCACCGTCGTCCGCCCCCTGCACGCGGGGACGCTGGAGGGCGCGAGCGTCGCGTTCGTGCCCTACCTCGCGATGGAGTGGCTAGAGGGGGCCACGCTCGAGGAGCTGCTGGAGCAGCGGATGAGAGACGGGCGCGGCCCCTTCTCGCTCGACGAGCTGACCAGGCTCTTGATGCCCGCCGCGGAGGGGCTCCACCAGGCCCACTCCTTCGCCGCCGCCGACGGTACGCTCTCGGTCCTGCACCGCGATCTCAAGCCCGCGAACCTGTTCATCGCGACCATCGACGGTAAGCGAATCCCGAAGGTGCTCGACTTCGGAATCGCGAAGGTGAAGAGCGCGGCCACGGCGATCGTGGGCAAGACCTCACTGCAGGGCGGGATGCTGCCCGCGTTCACGCCGAGCTACGCCGCGCCCGAACAGTGGGCGCCCAAGCGGTTCGGGCAGACCGGTCCCTGGACCGACGTCTGGGGGCTCGCGCTCACCATGCTCGAGGCGATCCTCGGTCGCCCGCCGATCGACGGCGATCACGCGGCGATGCTCGGCGCCGCCCTCGATCCGGCGGTGCGCCCGACGCCGCGGTCCCTCGGGATGACCGTCTCCGACGCCGTGGAGGCGGTCTTCCTCAAGGCGCTCGCCGTCGACCCGCGCGACCGCTACCTCACCATCGCCGACTTCTACGCCGAGCTCCGCAAGGCCCTCCGCGCGGCCGCGACCGGCGCCGGCGACCGGCCGCCCGCCACCGGCGCCCTCGCCTACGCGCGGACGCTGCAGCTCGAGTCCCCGGCGGTGGCCGCCACGGAGCGACCTGACCCGCGCCCGGAGCAGGCGACCGCGGCGGCCGTCCCCGCTCTGGCGCCGATCCCGGGCCTCCGCCCCCGGCCGGAGCCGGTCGCGCCCCTGCCCGCCGAGCCCCCCAGTCGCGGCACGAAGGACACCTTGGCCGTCGTCGAGCGCTTCACCCAGCTGGTCGACCCGGCGCCCCTGGTGGCCCGCGAGCCCGCCGCGCCGCAGCGGGCCCCCCCGCCGCGGGACGCGCCGCCGCCCCCGGCGGGCACGAGCGCCCCGGAGCGCCCGGCGCGTCTCGCGGGCGCCCCCGCGCGCGCCCCGCGCGCCGCCCCGCCGCGAGACGCGCCGGACCCCCAGCGCGAGCACTTCCATCGGGGGCTGGACCAGCTCGCGCGGCAGGCGCGCGCGGCGCAGGCGCGCAGCCGGGCCGAACGGGAGGCGGTCGGAACGCTGCGCGAGCGGCTCTTGCTACCCGCGGGGCTGGTCGTCACCGGGATCGTGATCGCCGGGCTCGCCCTGATCTACAGCGCCTACGGGGACGCGCTCCCCGAGCTGCCGCTCCGGCCGCTCTGGGTCGCCGGACCGCTGGTGTTCATGGGGCTGTCGCTCGGGCTCTACCGCCTCTTCCTCACCGACGAGTGAGGCGGTCGCCGCCAGCGACCGGCCGCGACCGCGCCCGGCCGCCGCGCGCCCTCACCCGCCCGCCGGCTCCCGGAGTCGCGCGAGCACCTCGGCGTGGAGCGCGCCGTTGGTGGCGACCACCTCGGGCGCGCGGTGCGTGCGGCGGCCGTTCCAGTCGGTGAGCGCCCCCCCGGCCTCGAGCAGCACCGGCAGCAGGGCCGCCGTGTCCCAGATCTTCATCACCGGGTCGAGCGCCACCTCGGCCCGGCCCGTCGCCACCAGCGCGTAGCCGTAGGCGTCGCACCAGCCGCGATCCAGCTTGGCGCCCGCGAGCAGGCGCCCGAGCGCCGCACCGCGCCCGCAGCGTTCGAGCCAGGCGACCCCGCCGTGCACCACCCGCGCATCGGCGAGGCGCGTCACCGTGGACACCCGCGCGCGGCGCCCGTTCCAGGTGCAACCCAGGCCGCGCCCGGCCCAGAGCGTCTCGCGCAGCGCGGGCAGGTGGATCACGCCGGCGAGCATCTCCCCCTCCCACTCGAACCCGACCAGCACGGCGTAGAGCGGCACACCGCAGACGAAGGACACGGTGCCATCGATGGGATCGAGGATCCAGCGCGCCGGATCGGTGCCGGCCACCTCGCCGTGCTCTTCGCCGAGGATGCCGTGGCGAGGGAACGCGCGCTGGATGCGCTCGCGGAGGAGCTCCTCCGCGCCGCGATCGGCCGCCGTCACCGGGGAGTCGTCGGCCTTCAACTCGAGGGGGGTGTCCGCCTGGAAATGACCCAGCGTGAAGGCCCCGGCGAGCTGCGCCGCCTCCACGGCGAACTCGAGGACCTCTCGGAGCTCTTGCGCGTCCATGGTCGAATCCTGCCGCAGGCGTCGCGAGGTCACCAGGCTCCGTCAACGGAGCGTCAGGATCGCGCCGCCGGGCGGCGCGCACCCGCCCGGACGGCACGGCCCGTGGCTTCGTCGTTGTCGAGGCCGCGGCCCGCGGTAGACTCGGCGTCCCATGACGCGCTCGCTCCGCCTCGCCCTGCTCTCTGCCTGCATGACCCTCGGCCCCGTCGCCTGCACCTCCGACGACGACGCCGCCGCCAGCGGCGGTGCCACGAACGGGGCCTCCAGCGACGCCATCTGCGCGGACGGCGACACCGAGAGCTGCCAGCCCTACTGCGACGCCGAGCGGACCTGCGTCGACGGCCGCTGGAGCAGCTGCGAGCCGGCGTGCGAGCCAGCGGGTGGCGGCGGGTTCGGCGCCATGACCGGGGACCCCGGCGGCGCAGGCGCTCCCGGGGCCGCGGGTGGCGGCGCGGCCCCGACGGCCGACGCGCCAGCGGCCGCGGGCACGAGCGGCCCCGGTGGGGCCGCCGGCGCCAGCGGCTGAGAGGCGCGGCCGCCCGCGGCTTGCGCGTGAGCTCGGGGCGAGCTAGCCTCTCGTCCCGATGCGGTCGCGCGCGTTCTTCTTCGCGTACTACTGGTACCAGGGCGGAGCCCGGGGCCCCCAGTCGCACGCGTAGCCGAACACCGACCCACCGTGACGAACCGCGAGCCCCGGGCACCCCGCCCGGGGCTCTTCTGCATTTTCCATCCTCGAGCCTTCTTCACCCAGGAACCCCGCCATGTCCTCCCCCGTCGAGAACACCCACGTCCTCGCCTTCCAGGAGCTCCCCACCCCCCGCGCGCTGCAGGAGGCCCTCCCCCGGACCGACCCGATCGAGCGGCTCGTCGCCGGCACCCGCGACGAGCTCCGCGACGTCCTCCACGGCCGGGACCACCGCCGCCTGGTCGTCGTCGTCGGCCCCTGCTCCATCCATGATCGCGCGAGCGCGGTCGAGTACGCCCGCCGCCTGGCCCCGCTGCGCGAGCGGTACGGCAAGAGCTTGCTGATCCTGATGCGTACCTACTTCGAGAAGCCCCGGACCAACGTCGGCTGGAAGGGCCTGATCAACGACCCCAAGCGGGACGGAACCTGCGACATCGCGCTCGGCCTGCACACGGCGCGCGAGATCCTACTGGAGATCACCCGCCTCGGCGTCCCCTGCGCGAGCGAGGCGCTCGATCCGTTCACGCCGCAGTACGTCGGCGATCTACTGGCCTGGGCCTCCATCGGCGCGCGCACCACCGAGAGCCAGACCCACCGCGAGATGGCCAGCGGCCTCAGCATGCCGGTCGGGTTCAAGAACGGGACCGACGGGTGCCTCGACGCGGCCGTGAACGCGATCATCGCCGCCGGACAGCCCCACAGTTTCCTGGGCATCGACGCCGCCGGCCGGGCGTCGGTGGTCAAGACCTCGGGCAACCCGGACTGTCACGTGGTGCTGCGCGGCGGCGCGCGCCCCAACTACTACCGCGAGGACGTGGAGCAGGCCGCGCGCCGCGCCCGCGAGGCCGCGCCGGCCCTGGCGCGCCCGGTAATGGTCGACTCCTCGCACGGCAATTCGAGCAAGGACCACCGCCGGCAGGGGATCGTGTGCCGGGACGTGGTCGAGCAGTTCGTCGCCGGGAACGAAACCATCCTCGGGCTGCTCGTGGAGAGCAACCTGGTGGAGGGGAACCAGCGCTGGGCGCCCGGCTGCCCGCTCGAGTACGGGGTCTCGATCACGGACGCCTGCATCGGCTGGGAGGAGACGGCGGCCCTGCTCGACCACCTCGCCGCACGCGTGGGCACCGTCCGCCGCGCCGCCTGACGCCGGGCTCCCGAAATAGGTGCTGCCCCGCGGCTCTTCGCCGCGGGGCAGCAGTTCACGCTACGCAGGGAGGATTCCAGGTTCGAATGCGGCGCACCGTGCGGGCTGCGCCGGAACTCTCGTCGCGCGGCCGCTCAGCCTTGCTGCTGCGAGCGCCGCTGGAAGGCGGGCGTGTCCCAGTCGTCACCGTCCGGCACCGCCGGGAAGGTGATCCGGCTGCGCACCTCCGGCGCCGGCGGCGCCGAGGCTGCGGCGGCAAACGTCACCGCCTTGCGCAACGCGGGGACCGGGATCGGCTCCCGCAGGCTCAGCGCCGGCCGCGCCCCGGAGCGGGGCGCCGCCGCCGCCTCCCGCGGCGCGGCGCGCTCCGGCGCGCGGCGCGCCTCGGCCACGACCTCGACCGGCACCTCCGCCTCCGCCGCGGCGAAGCCGGTGGCGATGACGGTCACCTTGATCGCGTCGGTCATCGTCTCGTCGATGCTGGCGCCGAAGATGATGTTCGCGTCCTCGTGCGCCTGCTCCTGGACGTGGGAGGCCGCGTCCTGGATCTCGCGCATCTTCATGTCCGGGCCGCCGACGATGTTGATGAGCACGCCGGTGGCGCCGTGGACGGAGACGTCGTCGAGCAGGGGGGAGGAAATGGCGTGCTCGGCGGCGATGCGCGCCCGCCCCTCGCCCTTCGCCATGCCGGTCCCCATCAACGCCCGGCCCATGTTGCACATGACGGTGCGCACGTCCGCGAAGTCGACGTTCACGATCCCGTCCTGGGTGATGAGATCGCTGATGCCCTTCACGGCCTGGTAGAGCACCTCGTCCGCCTTGCGGAAGGCCTCCACCATGGTCAGGTCGTCGTCGGCGAGGTGGAGCAGCTTCTCGTTCGGGATGGTGATCAGCGTGTCCACCTGCTCGCTCAGAGTCACGATCCCCTGCTCGGCGCGCCGCCGGCGCAGCCGCCCCTCGAACGGGAAGGGCTTGGTGACGACGCCGACCGTCAGTGCCCCCTCCTCGCGGGCGAGCTGCGCGATCACCGGCGCGGCGCCGGTGCCCGTGCCGCCGCCCATGCCGGCGGTGACGAAGACCATGTCCGCGCCGCGAACCAGCTCCTTGAGGCGGTTGACGTCCTCCAGCGCGCTCTTGCGCCCGCGCTCCGCGTCCGCCCCGGCGCCCAGCCCGCGGGTGACGCTGGCCCCGATGGCGACCTTCTCCGGCGCCAGGTTCGCGTTCAGGGCCTGCGCGTCGGTGTTCACCGAGATGAACTCGACCCCCTCGAGCCCGAAGTGGATCATGGTGTTGATGGCGTTGCCGCCGGAGCCGCCCACGCCGATGACCTTGATCCGCGCCTGGTACGGGGACTGCGCCTCTTCCGCGAACTCGATGGAGAAACTCATCGTCCTTGCCTCCCGGGGGTGCGACCGTCCTGCGGTCGCCGCACCGGCCCTCGAGTCGTGAGCGGGGCTGCCTCTTCCCCTGGGGTGCTCCCGGCTCTCCGGTCCTGCGCTTGGTGTTCCTTGTCCGTGTTCTTCTCGAGCGGGGCCAACTTCGACGACTAGAAGGCGTCGCGAAGCCAGTCCAAGAATCGCTTGCCCTTGCGGGCCTCGCGCTCCGGCGGCGCCTCGGCGGTGGGCCGCGTGATCGGCACCGTCCCCTGTCGGAGCTGGTGGTCGAGGAGCTGCTGCGCGCCGTAGCGGACCAGGCCCACACCCGTGGCGTACTGCGGCCCCTGCACGAGCTGCACGATGCCCCGGACGCCCACGGGAAACCCGAGTCGGACGGGCATGCCGAGCACCTCCTCGGCGCACTCCACCATGCCCTCCATCAGTGCCGCACCGCCGGTGAGCACGCAGCCCGAGCTGATCTGCTCGAGCATCCCCGTCTCCTCCACGCGCCGCCGCACCTCGCTGAAGATCTCCTCCACGCGGGGCTCGATGATGTCGCTGAGGAGCCGCCGCGCGGCTCGCCGCGGCGGGTGCCCACCGACGCCGGGCACCTCCATCTCCTCGTCGTCGGCGATCATCCGTCCGAGCGCGCACCCGAGCTGCCGCTTGAGGCGCTCGGCCTCGGCCATCGGGGTGCGCAGGCCCGCCGCGACGTCGCTGGAGATGTTGTTGCCGCCCGCGGGGACCACGCTGGTGTGACAGATCCCGCCGTCCGCGTAGATCATCAGGTCGGTCGTCCCACCGCCGATGTCGACGACCGCGACGCCGATCTCCTTCTCGTCCTCGCTCAGGATCGCCTCGGCGCTGGCCAGCGGCTCGAGGACGACGTCCGCCACCGAGAGCCCACAGCGCTCGATGCTGCGAATCACGTTCTGCACCGGCGAGGTCGCGGCGGTGACCAGGTTCACCCGTACCTGCAGGCGCACCCCGCTCATCCCGATCGGATCGCGGATGCCGTCCTGGTTGTCGACGATGTACTCGCGCGGCAGGGCGTGCAGGATCATGCGATCCGCGTCCACGGGGATCGCGCGCGCGCCCTCCAGCACCCGCTCGAGATCCGCCCGCGTCACCTCGCGCCCGCTGATGGCGCAGACGCCGTCGGAGGTGTGGCTCCGGATGTGGCTGCCCGCCACCCCCGCGTACACCGTGGTGATCTCGACCCCGGCCATCGTCTGGGCGGCGTCGATGGCCTCCCGGATCGAGCGCACGGTGTACTCGATGTTGCTGACGACACCCTTGCGCAGGCCGCGACAGGGGACGTTGCCGACACCGAGGATCGTGATCCCCTCCGCGTCGACCTCGCCGACGACCGCGGTCACCTTGGTGGTACCGAGGTCCAGGCCGACCACGATCGCGGACTCGGGACTCCCCTGGTAGCTCATCGTGCTCACTGGCTCCTCTCCGCAACGCCCCTCCGGCGGGCCTCCCGGAGAGCGGGCCCGACGCTGCCATGCACCCCGGATCCGGGCCAAATTTTCACTATCATCTGGCTCCCTTGGCGCTCCCGCAGGTCAACGCATCCTGGCCACCACCCGCTCCGGGTGGGCCTCGTTGTCGAGGAACAGGATCCCGGGCGTCCGCCCCCGCTGGCCGAGCTGGGCGATGATCCGCTCCGCCATCTGGAGCCGCCGGCGGTACTGCCCGTGGCCGAGGTGGAGGGTCATCCCCTCCTTGCCCACGGTCAGGACCACCCGCCCGTCCTCGTCCAGGTGTACCTCCTGCGCGACGTAGACGCGGCTCGGCGCCGTGCGGGCGTAGTGGCGCAGGACCTCGATCCCGGTCCGCAGGCGCGCCACCGCGCCGTCTCGGTCGTGGGCGAGGGCCTCCGGCGTGACCCCGGTGAGGTGCGGCAGGTCGTAGGGATCCCCCTCCGCGACCCGTTTGAACGGGACCCCTTCCGCGGTGATGAGCCACGACTCGACGCCCAGCACCGCGATCGCCGCCGCCTCGCGCTCGACCAGCTCGATCCGCAGCGTGTTCGGCAGCTCGCGCGACACCCGTACCGCCTCGATCCAGGGGTCGGCGAGCAGCGCCTGCTCCGCCGCCGCGACGTCGAGCACGAAGAGGTTGTCCCCCATCGCCACCCCCGCGCGACGGGCGACGAGCTCGTCGGGTAGCCGGCGGTTGCCGACGACGTCGAGCCTCGTGATGGCGAACCGGGGCGTCGTGGAGGCGTAGTGCTGCGCCCCCCAGGCCACGCCGACCGAGACGCCGACCACCAGCCCGAGCCCGGCGACGAGCTTGAGCCCCGAACCCAGACGCAACAGCCAGACCGGCGCCGCCGCGCCCCGCCCCGTGGCCCTCGCGCGCGCCGCGCGGGGCGGCGCGGGGCTGTCCGCGAGCTCCGTGCGCTCGGGGGGCGCCTCGACGACGGCACCCGGACGATGCCCCGGTCGCGGCGCGGTCACCCGGCCCCCTCCCCGGCTCCGACCCCGCGCCCCGCCGCGAGCGCCCGCCGCACGTCCGGGAGCAGGCGGTTCACGTCCCCGGCGCCCAGGGCGATGACGACGTCGCCCGGGCGCGCGCTCGACGCCAGGTGGTCGACGATCGCCGCGCGGTCGGCGAGGTAGCGGACCCGGCGGTGCCCGTGGCGCGCGATCGACCGGGCGAGCGCCTCGCCCGTCGCCCCGGGAATGAACGGCTCCCCGGCCGCGTAGACGTCGGTGACGACGAGATCGTCCGCGTCGTTGAAGGCGCGCGTGAAGTCCTCGAACAGGAGCTGGGTGCGCGTGTAGCGGTGCGGCTGGAACGCGACCAGCACCCGCCCCGCGTAGGCCTGCCGGGCCGCCGCCAGGGTCGCCTCGATCTCGGCGGGGTGGTGCCCGTAGTCGTCAACGAGGGTCACGCCCCCCTCCACCCCGACCACGGTGAAGCGGCGAGCGACGCCGGTGAACGTCGCCAGCGACTCCTGGAGCAGGTCGAGCGGCACGGCCAGCTCGTCGGCGATCGCGATCACCGCCAGGGTGTTGAGGACGTTGTGGCGCCCGGGCATGCGCACCGAGAACTCCCCCATCGGCTGCCCGCGCCGGAGCGCCACGAAGCTCGCCGAGAGCCCGTCGAACCGGAGCTGCCGGGCCGAGTAGTCCGCCTGCGGGCTCAGCCCGTAGGTCGCCGTGCGGCGCCGGACGCGCGGCAAGAGCTCCTGCACGGTGGGGTGATCGAGGCACAGGACGGCGAGCCCGTAGAAGGGCACCCGCTCCAGGAAGGCGAGGAAGGCGTCCTTCAGCGCCGCGTAGGTCCGGTAGTGGGCGAGGTGCTCCGGATCGATGTTGGTCACCGCCGCGATGGTCGGCGTGAGCTGCAGGAACGACCCGTCGCTCTCGTCGGCCTCGGCCACCAGGAGATCGCCGGCGCCGAGGCGGGCGTTGCTCCCGAGGGCCGCCATGCGGCCGCCGACCACCACCGTGGGATCGAACCCCGCGGCGCGGAGCACCGTCGCCACCAGCGACGTCGTCGTCGTCTTGCCGTGGGAGCCGGCGATCAGCACCGCGTACTTGACCCGCATCAGCTCGGCGAGCATCTCGGCGCGCCGGATCACCGGCACCCCGAGCGCGCCAGCCGCGACGAGCTCCGGATTGTCGTCGCGGATCGCGCTCGAGTAGACGACGACGTCCGCCCCGTGCACGTTCTCCGCCCGGTGCCCGACGTCGATCCTGACCCCGAGCCGGTGGAGGCGCCGCGTGTTCTCCCCCTCGCGCAGGTCCGAGCCCGAGACGTCGAAGTCCATCGCGCGCAGGATCTCGGCCAGCCCGCTCATGCCGATGCCGCCGACGCCGACGAAGTGCACGTGGCGAACGCGCCCGCGGAACATCAGCGCCCCTCCCCGGCCGCCGCGGCCCTGCCCCCGGCGCCGAGCCCGGCGAGCGCGAGCAGATCCCGCGCGATGACCTCGGCCGCCTGCGGCCGACCGAGCGCGCGCGCCGCCTCGGCCATGGCGGGCAGGCGGCCCGGATCGCTCGCGAGCCGGTCGATCTCGGCGGCGAGGCGCTCCGGCGACGCGTCGTCGCTCGCGAGGGTGAGCGCGGCGCCCGCCCGCGCGAGCGCCGCGGCGTTGTGCCGCTGGTGGTCCGCGGCCGCGAAGGGGTATGGCACGAGCAGGCTCGGGCGGCCGACCGCGCAGATCTCGCTGACGGCGCTCGCCCCCGCGCGGCTCACCACCAGGTGAGCGGCCCCGAGCGCAGCCGGCATGTCGTCGATGTACGCGACCACCGTGGCCCGATCCCCGGCCCCCAGGGCGGCGTACCGCGCGCGCGTCTCGGCCTCGTGGATCCGCCCGCACTGGTGGACCACCCGCACCGGGGTCCGCGCGCTGGCGAGCGCGCGCGGCACCGCCTCGTTCAGAGCCCGTGCCCCCTGGCTCCCTCCGAGCACCAACACGGCGAGCTGCTTGGTGGTGCGCTCGAAGGGACGGGGAGCGAAGCCGTCGCGGATGGGCACCCCGGTTCGGCGCACGACGCTCGCTCGGAAGTGGCGCTCGGCCTCGGCGAAGGCCGTGTACGCGCGGCTCACGAACGGCGCCACCAGCTGGTTGGCGAGCCCGATGACGGCGTTCGGCTCCAGCAGCCCGAGCGGCGTCCCCAGCACCCGCGCCGCCAGCGAGACCGGCCCGGCGGCGTAACCACCGACGGAGAAGATGGCGCGGGGGCGGCGCTCCCGGATCAGCCGGAGTGCCGCGGGCAGGCTGGCCGCCGCCTTGCCCACCCCACGCACGGCGCCAGCGACCCCGCCGCCGCGGAGGGGCGCGACCTCGACCCGCACGAGCTCGTAGCCCCGCTCGGGGACCACGCGCGCCTCGAGGCCCCGCTCCGTCCCCACGAAGACCGGCCGGACCTCGGGCGCGATCCGCGCGAGCGCGTCGGCGACCGCCAGCAGCGGGTAGACGTGGCCGCCCGTCCCGCCACCCGCGAAGAGGATCGTGGGTCCCGTCATGCCGCTCCTTCGGCCTCGGCGCCCCGCGCCCGCCGCTCCCGGGCCGCGCGCGACGCGCCCACCCCCGGTCCGACGGCGCCGAACCCGGCGGCGGTCGCCACCACCGCGCTCGCCTCCGAGCCCCGGAGCGGGGCCCCGGCCCGGCTCCGGGCGGCGACGCGCCCGCGCGAGATGTTGAGCAGGATCCCCATCGCGGCCGCGCTCACCAGGAGCGAGGAACCGCCGTAGCTGACGAAGGGCAGCGTCAGCCCCTTGGTCGGCAGGATCGACATCGCGACCCCCATGTTGAGCAGGGCCTGGAGCCCGAACAGCACCGAGATCCCGAAGGCGACGTGGGATCCGTAGTCGTCCTCCGCGAGCAGCGCCGTGCGCACGCCGCGCGCGACGATGACGAGGTAGGCGGTGCAGAGCGCGAGGATCCCGATGAAGCCGAGCTCCTCGCCGATGATGGCGGAGATGAAGTCGGTGTGCGCCTCCGGGAGGTAGAGCACCTGCAGCCCCTTGCCGAGCCCGAGCCCGGTGAGTTCCCCGGAGCCGAAGCTCATCACCGACTGGAAGGGCTGGTAGGCCAGATCCTGGCGGTGCTCGCCCATGTCCCGCCAGGCCATGATGCGGTCCCAGCGGTAGGCACGGAACCGCACCAGCCAGTAGCCCGAGAGCGAGCCGAGCATGCTGACCAGCACGAGCCAGTGCAGGCGGGCTCCGGCCACGAAGAGCATGGTGAAGGTCAGCGCGAGCAAGACGAAAGCGCCGCCGAAATCGGGCTGCTTCAGGCAGAGGATCATCAGCACGCCCGCGATGAGCAGGTGCGGCAGCACGCCGACCCAGAAGGTCTTGACCTTGCCCTGCTTCTTGTCGAGCGAGTAGCCGAGCCAGAGGATGAGGACGAGCTTCGCCAGCTCCGACGGCTGCACGTGCACGGGGCCGAACGCGAGCCACCGGGCGGCGCCGCCCCCCGTGTGCCCGAACCCGAGCACGCTCAGCGTGAGCAGGACGACGACGACCGCGAGGCCGGGGTAGGTGAACGGCCGGAGCTTGTGGTAGTCGACGCGCGAGACGAGCGCCATCACCGCCAGCGCGACCGCCGCGTAGACGACCTGCCGCTTCAGGTAGAACTCCGGGTCACCGAAGTCGGTGGTGGCCTCGATGACGCTCGCGCTGTAGACCATGACCACGCCGAACCCGATCAGCGCGATGACCAGCGCCGCCAGCACGACGTCGACCGGGCCGGTGCGGTTGGTGCGGGCGAAGAGCCCGCGCAGCGTGGCGGCGAGCGCGCTCACGGCCCCTCCCCAGTCGACGCGGCGCCCCGCGCGGTCGCCAGGGCACGCACCGCCGCCGCGAAGCGCTCGCCGCGGTCAGCGTAGCTCTTGAACATGTCGAAGCTCGAGCAGGCCGGGCTCAAGAGGACGGCGTCGCCCGG
Source organism: uncultured Polyangiaceae bacterium (assembly GCA_964454025.1). Lineage (GTDB taxonomy): Bacteria > Myxococcota_A > Polyangia > Polyangiales > Polyangiaceae > JAFGBI01. The sequence goes on from CAYVRP010000070.1 coordinate 16,348, forward strand.
CCGGGCGAACCTCGATGCGGTCGTGACCGCCGCCTCCATGTCCCCGGCCCGGGCGACGGGCACCACGTCCCCCACCGCCGCCGCGATCCGGTCGGCGGCCTCTCCGATCAGCACCGCGGCGCGCCCGCGCGCGGCGAGGGCCGCCGCGAGCTCGTCGTAGGCGCCGAGCTTGTCGCGGCCGCCGGCGATCAGCACCACCCGGGCCTCGGGGAGCCCGCGCAGCGCGGTGACGGCGGCCCCCACGTTGGTGCCCTTGGAGTCGTCGTAGTAGCGGACGCCGTCCACCTCGGCGACCAGGGCCATCCGGTGCGGCAGCGGCCGGAAGCCAGCGAGGCCCTGCCGCACCGCCGCCGGTCCCGCCCCCGCCGCCCGCGCCGCGGCGATCGCCGCCGCCGCGTTCAGCTCGTTGTGCGCGCCGAGGAGCGCCGTCCCCCGAAGCGAGTACCGCTCGCCGGTCGCCCGCTCCAGGATCTCGCGCTCCCCCAGGTCGTAGTCCCCCCCGGCGCCGAAGGTGACGCGCCGCGCGCCGCCCCGCATGGCCTGCGCGAGGCAGGTGGGGTCGCCGTGGGGAATGACGGCGAAGTCCTCGGGCGTCTGATTGACGAAGGCGTTCCCCTTGGCGCGCGCGTAGGCCGCGGTGTCCGGGTACCGATCCAGGTGATCGTCGGTCACGTTCAGGAGCACGCTGACGCGCGGCCGGAACCGCGGCGCCCGCTCCAGCTGGAAGCTCGAGACCTCGACCACCACGCGATCCCATGGCTCCCCGACGGCCTGCGCCAGGGGCGTCCCGAGGTTGCCGCCGACGAAGACCCGCGCGAAGGCCGCCTGCAGCATCCCGCCGAGCAGGACCGTGGTCGTGCTCTTGCCGTTGGTCCCCCCCACGCACAGGATCGGCGCCGTGACGAACCGGGCGGCGAGCTCGAGCTCGCCCACCACCGGGACGCCCGCCGCGGCGGCGGCCTCGAGCTCCGGCAGCGGCGGCACGCCGGGCGAGACGACGACGAGGTCCGCGGGCGTGAACGGAACCCCGGCGTGAGAGCCGGCGAAGAGCTCCGCGTCCAGGGCGCGCGCGTCGGCCGAGAGGGAGCCGAGGGGCGCCGCGTCGGTCGCCACCACCCGCGCGCCGTGGGCGCGGCACAGCCGGGCCGCCGCGACGCCGCTCTGGCCCAGCCCGACCACCACCACCCGTTTGCCCGAGAGCTCCACGCTGCCTCACCGGAGCTTCAACGACGCCAGCCCCACCAGGGCCAAGAGAACGGACACGATCCAGAAGCGCACGATGATCTTCGGCTCCGCCCACCCCTGCTTCTCGAAGTGGTGGTGGATCGGCGCCATCAGGAAGATCCGCTTACGGAAGAGCTTGTATGAGGCGACCTGGGTGATGACGCTCAGGGCCTCGACGAAGAACACCCCCCCGACCAGCACGCTCAGGAGCTCGTTCTTGGTGAGGACGGCCATCATGCCGAGCCCCCCCCCGAGCGCGAGCGAGCCGACGTCCCCCATGAACACCTGGGCCGGGTAGGTGTTGTACCAGAGGAAGCCCACCCCGGCCCCGATCAGCGCGGCGCCGAAGACCGCGAGCTCGCTCATCTCGTAGAAGCCGGGGATGTCGAGGTACCGGGCCACGGGCTGCCCGAAGGCGACGAGCCCCGCGACGTAGGCCCAGATCGAGTACACGCTCGCCGAAACCATGACCGGACCGATGGCGAGCCCGTCGAGCCCATCGGTGAGGTTGACGGCGTTGCTGGTGCCGACCACCACGAACAAGGCGAAGACGAGGTACAGCCAGGGTGGCAGGCTCACCGGGTGCTTGGCGAAAGCCACGTAGGGCAGGCTGAGGCGCCCGCGGATCTCGAGCCACTCCTTCGGTAGCCCCTCCTCGCTGAAGAAGAGGTAGCCGAGGACGACGCCCCCGATCAGGACTTGGAGCAGGAGCTTGTAGCGCCCCGGCAGGCCGCGCGTGTTGAGCCCCTGGATCTTGAGGCGGTCGTCGAGGTAGCCGACCAGCCCGTAGCCGGCGGTGACGAGCGCCGCGCTGAGCACGAGCACGTTGTTCACGTCCGCCCACAGCATGGTCGGCACCAGCGCGCTGATCAGGATCAGTGACCCGCCCATGGTCGGCGTCCCGGCCTTGGCGAGGTGCGTCGCCGGGCCCTCCTCGCGGATGATCTGGCTGATCTGCTTGCCGCGGAGCCGACTGATGAACCAGGGCGCCACCAGGAAGCTCATGAGCATCGCGGTGATGATGGCGAGGATGGCGCGAAACGGCGTGTAGCGGAGCACGTTGAGCGCGCTCGCCCAGCCGAATTCCCGGCTCAACGGGTACAAGAGCTCGTAGATCATCCGACGCCTCCGTGCGCCCCCACGAGCCCCTCGACCAGCCGCTCGGCGCCGACGCCGCGCGAGCCCTTCACCAGCACCACGTCCCCCGCCCGGACGCCCTCCCGGAGCAGCGCCGACGCCGCCCCCACGTCGGCGGCGAACTCGGCGGCGACCCCGGCGGCGGCGGCGGCGCGCACCAGCTCCGCCGCGGCGCCGACGACCCCGACCACGAGCGCCGGCGCGACCTCGTGCAGCGCCGCGCCGAGCCGGCGGTGCTCCGGGACGGAGAGCGCGCCGAGCTCGCGCATCTCGCCGAGCACCAGCACCAGCCGCGCGCCGCGGTCCCGCGCGAGCTCTCGCGCCACGCCGATGGAGCTGGTGACGCTACCGGGGTTCGCGTTGTAGGTGTCGTCGAGCACGAGGGTGCCGTCCCCGAGCTCCAGCGGCACGAGCCGACCGGGCTCGCGGGCGGCGGCGCCGGCGAGCCCCGCCGCGACCTCGGCCGCCGTGAGCGGCCGCCCGAGCGCCGCCTCCGCCGCCGCCAGGCCCCCGGCCACCGCGAGCGCGCCGGGGAGGCCGAGCAGCGCGGTCTCCACCTCCAGGGGATCGCCGGTCGGGCGCTGCAGGCGCAGACGCGCCGCGCGGGCGCCCACGGGCTGCCGCCCGAGCACGCGATAGCTCGCCTCCTCGCTCGTCCCGTAGCCGACGCGCCGCCCCGCCCCGCAGGCCGCGAGCTGCCGCCGAACGCGCCCGTCGTCGACGTTGCCCACCGCCACCCCCGCCGGCCCGAGCCCCGCGTAGATCGCCGCCTCCTCGCGCTCGATGGCCTCGATCCCGCCGAGCCCCGCGGTGTGCTCGAGGTCGATCAGCGTCAGCACGGCCACGTCCGCAGCGGCGATCCGGGCCAGGCGCTCGATCTCGCCGATCGCGTTGGTCCCTACCTCCACCACGGCCACGCGCGCCGGCGCGGCGGCGGCGAGGAGCACCATCGGGACCCCGACGAGGTTGTTGAGGTTCCCGCGCTGGTAGGCCACCTGGTCGCCGATCGCCGCCTCCAGGAGCGCGCTGATCACCGCGCGCGTGGTCGTCTTCCCCGCCGAGCCCCCGACCGCAACGACCCGCCCGCCCCAGCGGACGCGGTGCGCGTGCGCCAGCGCGCCCAGGGCGGCGAGGGTGTCGGGGACCTGCACCACGAAGGCGCGGTCCGGCACCGGGACGGGTCGGGAGACGACGACGCCCGGGGCCCCGCGCCGGACCGCCTCCGCCACGAAGGCGTGACCGTCGAAGCGCTCCCCGACCAGGGCGACGAAGAGCTGGCCCTCGACCGCGGCGCGGGTGTCGGTCGCGACCCCTCGGACCTGGGTCGCGACCCCGGTCCGGAGCGAGCCGCCGGTGAGCGCGGCCACCTCCGCGGCGGTGAAGGGGGCGCGGTTGGCGGGGATCGGCGTCGCCATCAGCGCCTCACCTGCTCCCGGCGCCGGGCGAGCGCGCGCCGCGCCTGGTCGCGATCGTCGAAGGGGCGCCTGACGGTGCCGAAGATCTGGTAGGGCTCGTGCCCCTTGCCGGCGACGAGCACGACGTCCCCCGGCGCCGCGCCCAGCACCGCGCGCTCGATCGCCTCCGCGCGGTCGAGGACGACCTCGTAGGGGATGCCGTGCGCGCGGAGGCCGGGCTCGATGGCGTCGGCGATCCGCCGCGGGTCCTCCGTGCGTGGGTTGTCGTTGGTGATCAGGGCCCAGGGCGCGCCGCGGCCCACGGCGTCGCCCATCCGGGGCCGCTTGGTGGGGTCGCGGTCGCCGCCGCACCCGAAGACGCAGCGCAGGTCCCCCCGGGTCAGGGGGCGGACGGCGGCGAGCGCCCGCTCCAGCGCGTCCGGGGTGTGCGCGTAGTCGACGAGCACCACGACGTCGTCGTCCGCGCCGTCGCAGCGCTCCAGGCGGCCGGGCACCGGCGGGGCGTCGGCGAGCGCGCGCGCCGCGCGGTCCGCCGGGAGGCCGAGCGCCTCCACGATGGCGAGCGCGAGCAGCAGGTTGTCGAGGTTGTGCGCGCCGACCAGCGGCGAAACCAGCTCCACCGGGCCGCTCGGGAGCACCACCCGCGCCCGCGTCCCCGTCGCGTCCGCCGCGTGGTGTTCGGGGAAGACGTCCGCCCCGGCGCGGCGGCTGACGCGAAGCACCCGGCCGTGCGCCCGCGCGGCGAGCTCCTGGCCAAAGTCGTCGTCGACGTTGACGGCGGAGACGGCGGGCGAGAGCTCCACGAACAGCCGCGCCTTGGCCGCCGCGTACTCGGCCATCGTGCGGTGATAGTCGAGGTGGTCCTGGGTCAGGTTGCTGAACGCCGCGACCGCGAAGGCCAGGGCATCGACGCGGCGCTGCGCCAGGGCGTGGCTCGAGGCCTCCATCACGAAGTGCGTCGCCCCGGCGTCGCGGGCCCGCGCGAGGAACCGTGACACCGCGTCGGGCTCCGGCGTCGTCAGCGGCGAGTCCTGGACCTCCCCGTCGAGCGCGAAGCCGAGCGTGCCCAGCCGCGCGGCGCGGCCGCCGGCGCCACGCACCGCGTGCTCCACCAGCCAGGCCGTGGTCGTCTTGCCGTTGGTCCCGGTGATCGCGACGCCCGCGAGCGCCCGCGACGGGTGTCCGTGCACCACCTCGGCCGCGAACCCGAGCGCCGCGCGCACCGAGTCGACGACGAGCAGCGGCACCCCGACGTCGACCGGCGCCGCGCCCCGCTCGAGCATGACCGCCGCGGCCCCCCGGGCCACCGCGTCGCCGACGAAGGCGACCCCGCTGGTCGCGCTGCCCGGGCGAGCGGCGAAGAGGTCGCCCGGGCCGACCTCCCGCGAGTCCTGCCGAACGTCCCGCACCCGCGTCGCGCCAGCGTCCGGCGGACCGCTCACCACGGCGCCAAACCGGGCCAACGCCGCGGCGATCTCGGCCAGGCTCGGCGGCGTTCGGAGGGGCGGCGACATGATTTCTATGTGGCAGGTTCGAAGACCAAAGTCAGCTTTTCACCCTTCGAGATCACCGCCCCGGGGGCGGGCGTCTGCCGCCACAGGAGCCCCGTTCCCACCACCTCGGGGCGGACCCCGAGCTCGTTCGCGCGGCGCACGGCCTCCCGCACCGTCCACCCCGTCAGGTCGGGGAGGCGGACCTGCCCCTCGCCCACGCGGCCCGCGGCGACCACCTCCTGCACGGGCGGCGGCCTCCCCTCGGCGCGCCGCAGCGCCTCGTAGGTGGCCTGCGCGGGATCGGGCGCCTGGGCCAGCTCCGCCACCGGCGCGGGCCGCGTCCCGCGCGGCGTGAGGCCGAAGTAGGTGAGCGCCATGGCGCCGCCGCGGCGGAAGACCGGCGCCGCGACGTTGCCGCCCGCGTGAGCGATGCGGGGCGAGTCGATCATCACCGCGATCGCCACCACCGGCTTCTCGGCGGGCACGAAGCCCACGAACGAGGCGATGTAGTCGTCGAGGGAGTACTGGCCCGTGCGCGGGTCGGTCTTCTGCGCCGTGGCGGTCTTGCCCGCCACCCGGTAGCCCTCGATCGCCGCCTCGGTGCCGGTGCCATCCCCCTCGGTGACGGCGACTAGGAGCTCGGCCATGGTGCGGGCGACGCGGGTCGAGATGGCGCGGCGCCGCACGCGCGGCGTCCCCTCGCGCACCACCTCGCCCGTCGCCGTGGTGACGCGCCGGACCAGGATCGGCTCCATCAGCTCGCCGCCGTTCGCGATCGCCGCCACCGCCATCGCCATCTGCAGGTTGGTGACCCCGATCCCCTGCCCGAACGCGGCCGACGCCGTCTCGACCTGGACCCACGGGCGCCCCCGGGGGCGCAGCGTCCCCGTCGCCTCCCCCGGCGAGGCGAGCCCCGCCGCCTCGCCGAAGCCGAAGCGGCGGAAGCCCTCGTAGAGCTTGCTACCGCCGAGCCCGAGCCCCACCTTGGCCGCGCAGATGTTGGACGAGATGGCGAGCACGTCCGCGATCTTGAGCCACTCGGACGGGTGCGTGTCGCGGATGGTGACGTTGTCGACCTGCATCGCCCCCTTCTCGCAGTAGAGCTGCTGGGTAGGGCCGATCACCCCGTGCGCGAGGCCGGTCGCGATGGTGAAGATCTTGACCGAGGAGCCGGGCTCGAAGGTGTCGGCGATGGCTCGGTTGCGACGCGCCTCGGGCTCGCTCGTGCGGTAGTCGTTGGGGTTGTAGCCGGGCCAGTTCGCCATCGCGAGGAGCTCACCCGTGTAAGGATCGACGACGATCACCGAGCCGCCCGCGGCCTCGAAGGTGCGCGCCGCGGCGGCGAGCTCCCGCTCGGCCGTGAACTGGATGCCCTGGTCGATGGTCAGGTAGACGTCGTGCCCCGCCAGAGCGCGATCGTCCTGCACGCCGTCGGCGAGCAGGAGCCGACCGGACCGGTCCCGGAGCCCGCGCAGCAGCTCCACGTGCCCCTGGAGGTTGTCGTCGAGCCCGAGCTCGAGCCCATCCTTGCCCTCGCCGTCCGGGGCGACGAACCCGAGCAGCGGCCCGGCGAGCCCGCGGCGCGGGTAGAAGCGCTGCCCCTCGCCCTCCACCAGCAGGCCCGAGATCCGACGTTGGCCCGGGCCCCGCGCGGCGCCCAGCGCGCGGACGGCGGCCGCCTCCTCGGCCGAGATCCGGCGCTTGAGCCACGCGAAGCGGCGCTTCTCCAGGATCTTCCGCTCGACGGCGGCCGGATCCAGCGAGAGCGCCTGACCGATGGCGTTCGCCGCGTCGCGCGCCACGCCCGGCACCTCGTGTCCGGCGACGCCGCGCAGGAGCTCGACGGCGTCGAGCGAGACGCTGGGGACCTCCACCGTGATGGCGAGCGCGCTCCCGTTACGGTCGTAGATCGTGCCCCGCTTGGGGACGACGTGCAGCCGGCGCTGGCGCTGCTGCTCCGCCAGCTCCCGCCACGTCGCTCCGTCCCCGATCATGAGCTCGTGCCCGGAGGCGACCAGGATGCCGAGCCCCACCGCGAGCAGCCCGCACAGGATGCCCATCCGGAGCCGGATCCAGCGGCCGTCCTGGCCCCCGCGCTGCGCGCCGTTCATGGCTCGGACGCCTCCCCGCGACGAGCCACCGCGGCCGCCGCCGCCGGCTCGTCGGACACGTCACCGGGACCGCCCGCCACCGGCGCCTCTTCGGCGTCCACCTCCGCCTCGGGCCGCGGCCCCGCCGAGAGGACGCGGTCCGGGCTGGGCTCGCTCATGCCGAGGAGCGAGCGCGCCACGAAGTCCACGCGCTCGGGGGTCTTGTAGCTCGCCAGCTCGAGCTCGAGCACGCGCTTGACCTCGCGCAGCCTCGCCACCCGCGCGTGCGACTGCCCGAGCTCGTAGCCGAGCTCGATCGAGCGCACCCGGAGGGCCAGCGAGAAGACGAACGCGCTCGTCGCGGCCACCACCGCCAGCGTCCACAAGGCGAGAAACGAGCGCGATCGCACCGGGATCCCCTCAGAGGCGGCTCGCGGCCCGCAGCTTCGCGCTGCGCGAGCGGGGGTTCTCCGCCTGCTCGGCCGGCGTCGCGACCAGCGGCTTCGGCGTCAGCCGCTGCCAGACCTCGCGGCGACAGAAGGCCCGCTTCACGAGCCGGTCCTCCAGCGAGTGGAAGCTCACCACCACCGCCACCCCGCCCGGGCGCAGCAGGCCGGGGGCGGCCGCCAGCAGCGCCTCGAGCTCCTCGAGCTCGGCGTTGACGGCGATGCGCAGCGCCTGGAACGTCCGCGTGGCCGGATCGATGCCCCCGACGCGACGCGGGCCCACCGCGCGGACGATGGCGCGCCGGAGATCGAGCGTCGTGCGGAGCTCCCCCGCGCGGCAGGCCTGCCGGATGCAGCTCGCGATGCGGCGCGAGCGCTTCTCCTCCCCCAGCTGGTAGATGAGATCGGCGAGCTCGTCCTGGCCGAGCCGCTGGATCAGGTCGAGCGCGGTCACCTCGGCGTCCGGGTCCATGCGCATGTCGAGGGGACCCTCCGCGCGGAAGCTCATGCCCCGGGCCGGATCGTCGAGCTGGGTGGAGCTCAGCCCCAGGTCCGCGATCAGCGCTGCCACCGGGCCCTCGCCGCGCTCGAGGAGCCGGGCCGCCACTCGCGAGAAGGCGGAGCGCAGCAGCAGGACGCGCTCCCCGAAGCGCGCGAGCCGCGCCGTCGCGGCGGCGATGGCCGCCGGGTCGCGATCGAAACCCACCAGGCGCACGCCCGGAAACGCCTCGAGCACGGCCTCGGCGTGCCCGCCGCCCCCGAGCGTGCAGTCGACCACGACCTCGCCGGGCGCAGGGTCGAGCGACCGCACCACCTCGGACCGCAGGACGGTCACGTGCGAGTAGGGGACGACGGGCTCGAGCGCCATGGCTGGTAGCGTCATATCCGGATCTGCTCCCTCACCGCCTGCTTGAACTCCGTGAGCTCCGCCGGTGACATCGACACCGCCGCGTCCCAGCGCTCCCGCGCCCAGAGCTCCACGCGGGAGACGGTCCCGGCGAAGAGCACGTCCCGTACCAGCGCGGCGCGCTCGCGCAGGTGCGGCGGGACGAGCATCCTGCCTACCCGATCGAGCTCGCACTCGCAGGCCGCGGACACGTACAGCCGGCGGAAGCGGACGACGTGGGAGTCCAGGCTGGGCAGCGCCGCGATCTTGCGCTCGAGCTCCTCCCACGCGGGCAGCGGGAACAGGTGCAGGCAGGGGTCGAACAGGTCGGGGGCGATGATGAACTGGCTCCGGCCTTCGGGGAGCAGCGCCTCGCGGAAGCGCACAGGCACGCTGACGCGACCCTTGGCGTCGATGCTGTGCTGGTACTGGCCGCGGAACATGCTCGATGCCACTGATTGGGAACTAGCTACACCAGATCCCACTTTTTCCCACTTACTGGCCCAGCTCTACGGGCTTGCTCGGCCGCTGTCAACAATGCGTTGGGGGAGGGAAATGGCCGAATCCACGGTGGATACGGCTGGATCCCTCCCCCTCACATGATGATGCGTTCAGATCCGATTCCGGATCAGGACGCCCGGTCGGCCGGCGCAGTTCTTCTGGAGGAAGCGCCCGCCCTCGCTCTCGGGTGCGGCGCGACGCCGCGACGGCGGATCACTCGGCGATGAGGAACTGCCCGCCCACGCCGATGCCGAGCCAGCCGTGCAGGGTGTCGTTGGTCCAGGACTGCCGCTGCTCGCAGTCTCCGCTCAACGTCACGCTGCCGTAGTGCCCGAGCGACACGGACACGAAGGGCGCGAGCTGAAGGAACTTGGCGGTCGGGATGACCCCGCCCCCGCTCAGGCGCAGCGCACCCCCGCTGAGGGCGGTGTCCACGCGGCAGTCGCTGAACTCGAGTCCCTCGGGGTTCTGGTCGATGTCGCGGTAGATGTCGCGGATCGCGATCTCGGTCGAGCCCGCCATCGCCTCGGCGAGCAGGTCCACCTCGGCGAACCAGCCGTACTGCCGGTGCGGGGAGCTCACCATGAAGCCGACGCCACCGTCCGCGAGGCCGACGTTCCCCGTGCGGCCGCTCTCGATGGCGTCCGCCTCGTCGAAGCCGTCGGTGGTCGGGTCGTCGAAGCCCTCGAAGGCGAACGATCGCTCGAAGCCCGAGTCGGGGGCCAGCCCGTAGCCCGCGATCATGACCAGACCGGTGAAGCGCCGCAGGAAGTGCACGCCGAACCGGACCTCGAGCCCGCCACCCCCGCGCACGACCTGCCCCAGCGGACCGTCGCCGACCTGCCCGAAGGGCGCGACCGCGGCCAGGCGCGGCTCGATGACGAAGCTGACGGGTCGCTGCACCGGAGGGGCGACCTCCTCCCCGCTCGCCGCGGGCCCGGCCTCGGCCCCCTCCGCCGGCGCGACGGGGACGCCGGGGGCCTCCCCCTCGACCCCGGGCGGCCCGCCGCCGCCCTCCGCGAGGGTGATCGTGATGGCCTCCCTTGCCCCCTCGGCGAGGGTGACCTTCGCCTCCCCCGTCCGGTAGCCGGCGGCCCCGACCCGCACCAGCACCTCGCCCGGGTTGGTCGGGCGCTCGACGCCCACGATGGCGGCCGAGACGGCCTGCCCGTTGATGCTCAGGCGCAGGTCCTTCAACCCGGCCGGGGTGACGTCGATGCGCAGGCGCGGCACGCGCGGCTCGAGCGCCGCGAGCTCGGCCGCGCCCTCCTCCTGGGCCTTGCGCACCGCCTCGGAGGCGTCGGGCGGGAGCGGCTTGCGCGCCAGGGCGCGGTAGCTCTCCGCCGCCTCCACGAGTCGGCCGAGCGCGGTCTGGCACCGCGCGATGTACACGAGGTGGACGTGAGCGTCGTAGAGTGTCTGCGCGCGCTCGAGCTTGTCCAGCGCCTCGGCGTACTTGCCCTCGCCGTAGGCCTCGATGCCCTCGATCGCCAGATCGCGGGCCGTGCTCTTGGCGGCGGCGCTCTGGGCGCGAGCGACCGACGGGACCGCGACGGTCACCGGCAAGGCCGTGGAGGCCAACAGGAGCGAGAGCCACGCGACGCGCGGATCGGGCAGAGATCGCATGGAGAAGAGCTAGGAGCAGGCTGCGCGCCGGGTCAAGAAATATCGCGGCCACCAGGCTCTTCACGCTCAGGCGCCGGGCCGCGGCGCGAGGCGCCGAGGTGAGCGCGATCCGCCGGATGGACTCGGATCAGGCCGCCTCGAATCAGTAGCCGACGTCGGTGACGGGGCGGGGTCGGGGGCGCACGGGGGGCGCGGCCACCGGCGCGGCGGGGCTCGCGCTCGGGCGCGCCCCGGTCGGCGGCCGCACCGACGGGCGGACGGGCTGACTGCCGGCCGTGACGGCACGCGGCTGCTCCGCGGAGGCGCTCGCCGGAGGCGCGGCGCTCGCCAGCGCCGAGGCGGCCGGCTCCGGTGCCGGGCTCGAAGGCGACGCGGGCACGACGCTGGGCGGCGCCGGCGGTTCGGTAGATGCGGCGAGGGCCGACTCGATGGTCGGCTCTCGCTCGGCGAGCCCCGGCGTGCCGCGGAGCAGGAAGAACAGCGCCGTGACGCCCACGCCCAGCACCAGCACCCCCAGCGCCCCGATGAGCGCGATCATCCCCGCCCTGCCCTGGCGAGGGACGCCCGCGGGTGGGGTCTGCATGAAGGGCGCGGCGGTCTGGACGTCGGCGACGAACCGTGGCTGCGTCCCGGCCAGGCCGGACTGGAACGGGACGGGCGACGTCGGACCCGCGTCCACGCCCCCGGACACCGCCGCGTAGCCGCCCGATTGTTGCCCCGGCGGCGTGAGATACCCGATCCCGCCCGCGGGGGTCGGCAGGCCCGCCGGGGCGGGCGCCCCGGCCCCGGCCAGCACGGCGTTGCCCCCGGCGACGAGCTCGAGCGAGGAGATCTGCTCTGCACGCGGCGCGCCGAGGGCGGCCCCGAGCGCGTCAGTGAGCTCCTGGGCGCTCTGGAAGCGCCCCTCGGGCTCCCGCGCGAGCGCCCGGGCGAACCAGGCGTCGAACGCAGGCGGGAGCTCGGGTACGAAATGGGAGGGGACCGGGAGCGGCGCGGTGCAGATCTTGACCAGCAGGTCCCCGACGGCCTCGCCCGTGAAGGGCAGCGCCCCCACCAGGCAGCGGTAGGTGATGACCCCGAGCGCCCAGAGATCCGTGCGGAAGTCGACGGTTCGCAGGCCCCTCGCCTGCTCCGGGCTCATGAAGTACGGCGTGCCCAGCACCGACCCCGTCCGCGTGGACGACGAAACCCCCATGTTGGGCGAGGTGAACTTGGCGATGCCGAAATCGACGACCTTCGCGACGTCCGTCTGCTCCTCGTCGTCCCACACCAGGAACACGTTCTCGGGCTTGAGGTCACGGTGGACGATGCCGGCGCGGTGCGCCTTGCCGAGCGCGCGCGCGATCTGCTGCACGATGCGCACGGTTTCCGCGGGCTTGAGGCGCCCCTGGCGCTCCAGACGCGCGTCGAGCGGCTCCCCCGCCAGAAACTCCATCACGATGTAGGGGCGCCCATCCGGCATCAGTCCGTGGTCGTAGACCTGGACCACGTGCTTGCTCTGCAGGGTCGCGGCGGCGCGGGCCTCGTTCTGGAACCGGGAGCGCGCCTCGGGGCTGTCGGCGTACTCGGCCTCGATGAATTTGACCGCCACGCGGGTGCCGAGGGAGACGTGAACCCCCTCCCAGACCGACCCCATCCCGCCCCGACCGAGCAGCCGCTGCAGCTGGTACTTGCCCGCGACCAGCTCGGCGGCGACGGGTTCATCGGAGTTCATGGCGCGGCCGTTCAGAAAGCCGGACGCCGGCGGATCCGGCGCGGTGCCCTAAGCCTGACCCGAACACCCGGTGGGTCGCAAGCGTTCGCTCGCGGAGGCCGGGCGTTTGATCCGGAGCGTGAGCACGAAGATCCCGAAGGCGAGCGCGACCGGGAGCAGGGCAGCCAGCATGCGCCTCGCCACAGCACGGCGCGTGCCGCGCGCTGGAGGCCTGGGTTTCGGCCCTCGTGGCGACCTCGGGGCAGGCCGGGTGCGGGCGCCGCGCCGCGCGGGCGTGGGCGTAGGAACACCACTGGGCGCCGCGGGGACGCTCGCGGCCACCCACTTCGCACCCCGCCGACCGACCGGAGCGAGGCTCCGATCAGGGAGAGCGTCTTCCCTCGAACAACATCGCCACGGCGCCGAGCGCGGCGGCCGCCGCGACCTCGGTGCGCAGGGTGTAGGCGCCGAGTCGCGCGAGCGAGAACCCCCGCGAGCGCAGCCGCTCGAGCTCCTCCGCGGTGAAGCCGCCCTCCGGCCCGACCGCGAGCACGAGGGGCAGCGGCGGGCGCCAGGTGGCGAGCGCCGGCAGCAGCGGACCGCCGCCGGGATCGAGACCGATGTGGACTCCGCGATCCGTGACGGCGCGCTCGAGCGCCTCGTCGAGCGGCCAGGGGCCTTGCAGCTCGGGCAAATCGCCGCGACCGCACTGCCTGGCCGCCTGCACCGCCACGCCCCGCCACCGCTCCTGGCGCCGGGGCGCCCGCTCCGCCCCGTTCGACACCGAGCGTGCGGTCTGGACCGCGACCACCCGGGCCGCGCCGAGCGTGGTGGCGTCGCGCACCACGCGGCTGAGCTTGTCCCCCTTGCCGACGGCCTGCAGCACCGTGACCGGGAGCGCGCCCGGTCCGGAGGACGGGCGCGGCGCCGCGACCTCGACGCGGACCTCGCGCCCGAGCGCCGTCACCGTCGCGTCGGCCTCCACCCGCGCCTCAGGATCGAACAGGAGGAGGCGATCCCCACATCGCCGGCGGTGGACGCGCGCGACGTAGTGCGCCGCCTCGCGGTCGAGGACGAGCGGCCCCGGGACCAGTCGGGAGCCGGGCACGCGGAGCGGCGGTCGCACGCCGCCCAGCCTAGGAGCCGCGACACCGGAGCGGAAGCGCGCCGCTCGGACGGCGCGCGGCTACGCTCCCGGAATGAGCGCCCCTCGCCCCTTCTCCCTCCGCGCCCGCGCCCGCGCCTTCGTCCCCGCCGTCCAGGGCCTCGTCCTGCTCGTCCACAGCGAGCACAACGCGCGCATCCACGCCGCGGCCACCGCCGCCGTCGGGGTCGCCGCCCTGCTGCTCGGGTGCACGGCGAGCGAGCTTGGCCTGCTGCTGCTCGCGGTGGCAGCCGTGTGGACCGCCGAGGCGCACAACGCCGCGCTCGAGCGCCTGGCCGACTGCGTCACGCGCGAGCCCCACCCCGGCCTCGGCGCGGCCAAGGATCTGGCCGCGGGCGCGGTGCTCGCGAGCTCACTCGGCGCCGCCGGGGTCGGCCTGCTGGTGCTCGGCCCACGGCTCCTCGCCTGGCTCGGGCTCGGCTAGCTCGGGATCGAAGCCGAACTCGTCGAACACCTCCGCCAGCGCGGCCCGGAGCTCGCCGCGCGTCAGCCCGTACTCCTCCAGCGCGTACCGGTGGCGGGGTCGATAGCTCCGCATCTCGCCCGCCTGCTCGTCCAGGCGGGCCGCGAACTCGTCCCCGATCTCCCAGCCGAAGTGGGCGTAGATCCGCTCCACCTGCCGCCGCGGCGCGGCCACGAGGTCCTCGTAGCGCAGGATGAAGAAACGCTCCGCGCTCAGACGACTCCGCACCGCGAGCCCGCTCCGGTAGTACTCGATGGCGAGCTGGGCGAGCGCCCGCGTCTCGGGCGTCGCCTTCGGCTGGTCGGGCCAGAGCGCGCGCCAGACGGAGGAGAACATGCTGACGAAGGACGGGATCGCCTCGCAGGGGTTGCGCACCAGATAGATGAAGCGCGCGTCCGGAAACGTCTCGAGCATGGCCTCGATGCGCCCCGGCAGCAGCACCGACTTGTCGAGGAAGATCCGCCCGCCGCCGGCCGCGTGCAGGTGCCGCTGGATGCCGCTCCGGAAATCCTCCATGACCGCGCGGCGCGCGGCGGGCTCCACCCGGTCCAGCCAGAACGCGCGCTCGAGCGCGCCGAGCCAGGGGTAGAAGAGCACGGCGCCGGGGCTGAGCAGCGAGAAGACGAAGTACATCTCGTCCTCCTCCGCCTGCCGGAGCCCCATCGGGTGCACGTCACGCCAGCCGCCGAAGCAGCGCGCGTCGATCGCGTCGACCAGCCGCCCGAGCCGCCCGCCGAGCCAGGGATCGAGCGCCCCGACGGCCTCGACCGCGCGCGTCAACGTCAGGCTCTGCAGGATGGTCTGGTAGAGCTTGACGTGGGTGAAGCGCGCCTCATCGAGGCTCATCAGGCGGTGCAGGTAGGTGGTGCCGCTGCGGGGCGAGGCGTAGATGAACACCGGCTGCCGCACCTCGACCCGGGAGTACGCCGGCACCAGGAGGTCGTCGAGGCCCCGGCCGATCGCAGCGACACCCCGAGCGGTGAGCAGGAGCGCCTGGGTCGCGGCGAAGTAGGCGCAGCGACGGAGCCCGTCCTCGGCCGCCGCGTCGCGCAGCGTCCACCAGGTCTGCCAGTCGAAGTACAAGGGATCTCCTCGCGCGCGGGCCCTCCCCCGACCGAACGACGCCCGGTACCGTCACTCTTCCACCCCGGACGACCCTCGCGCAAGAGGTGGCGGGCTCCGCCTCGACCGGCCATCAGGGCCGAGGGCGAGGCTCAGTACCGGTACTGCCACAGCACGTCGGCCTCGGCGCTCGCGTTGCCCGCCTCGGTGCGCAAGAACCAGCCCGCGCCGAGGCCGAGCTCCACGGCGGCCGCGAAGGAGTCGCGCCGCCGCGCTTCGTCGAGCGTTCCGCTCGAGCTGTCCGCCTGATCGCTCGGCCCCGCCGCGGTCCGGGCCTCGGGCTGGTAGATCCCCTCCAGCCGGACCCGATCGCTCAAGCGATAGGAGGCCCGGTACCGGGTCGCTCCCTCCTCGGTGTCCGGGCTCACCTCGATGTCGGAGAGCGCGGTCCCGGCGAAGAGCTGTCCCATCCCGAGCACCTGCGCCGCGCCGTAGGCGGCCTGCAGCTGGGTCCCCTCCTGGGAGGCGCGCGCGTCGTCGAGCGAGCCGCCGAGCAGGAGCACGAAGATCTGATCCTCGGAGTACGGGGGCTCGCTCTCGAGCTTGAGCTTCGGGCTCTCCCAGCGCCCCAGGATGCGCAGGAACACGGTCGCCTCGTTGGCCTGCCAGCTCGCGACCACGTTCAGGCTCGGGTTCGCGGGCTCCTCGGGATCGAACCAGACCCGTCCGCTCTCGACGCGGAAGGTCTTGCCGAGGATCGGCAGGCGTCCCCCCGGCTCGAGATCCACGTAACCGCCGAGCGCCGTCTCCGCGCCGAGGAGGATCTCGGGGCGCCCGCTCAGCGGGAGCACGATGTCGCTCTGCACGAGCCGCGTCGCGGCGCCGAGGTCGAACACCAGGTGCCAGGGCGTCGCCCCCTCGTCGACCGCCGCGCGCCGCTCGCGGAGCGGCTGCGCGACCGTGATGTCGGGGTGGTCCTCGGTGTCGAGCACGGAGCGCGTCGCCGAGAGCGGCACGCTCGCCTCCATGCGCTCGAAGAGCACCTCGACCTCCATCGCCGCCGGCATCCGGTGGAGCTCGAAGGTGCTCTGCCCGGTCACCGTGGCCAGCGAGACGCCGCCGATCGGGACCGGCATCTGGGTCGCGGCGAGCGCGCCCTTGCCCCCCGCGAGCCCCGCCCGGTCCAGGTGCAGCTCGGCCCAGCCCTTCACGTTGGGGGTGGCGCTGCGGGCCTGGCCCTCGATCCGGGTCACGTGGATGATCGTCTGCTGCCCGTCGATGGTGGCCCGCGCGTCGAGGGTGAGGTCGGTGACGCGGAGCCCGAGCCCCGCGAGCTGGACGACGCCGCCGTCGAGCCCCAGGGCGCCCTCGACCTCCGCGCGCCAGGTGACGGCCGGCTCGGCAGGGGCCGGCGGCGGCGCGCTGGCGGCGGTGAGCTCGGCTGGCGGCGGCGCCGCGGCGGGGATCGCGCCGCTCGCGACCGCGACGTCCGGCGGAGGCGCAATCGCGACCGCGGCACCCGCGGTCGCCGCCGCCTCCTCCGCGCGCAGCGTGACGTGCACCATCCCGTCGACGCGTCCGGAGAGCTCGGTCAAGACGCCGCGCACCGCCGGCGTGAGCGCGCGCGCCTCGAGGGCGTCGGCCTGCGCGTGAACGTGGATGGGCACCGCGGGATCGAGCGACGGGATCCCGTCACGCCACCGCAGCCCGGCGCGGACCCCCGCGGCGAGGGGCGGGCGCTCCGGGCTGCCGTCGACCCCCGCGACCCGGGCGCCCTCGTCGAGCGAGAGGTAGAGCTCCGCCTGCTCGGTGGTCGGTGCGAGCCGCATGCTCGCCGCGCCCACGGCCACGCCGTTGACCGCGAGCTGCTGCACGTCGAGCCCGGCGCGGAGCTGCGGATCGCCCTCCGCGCGCTCGATCGCCGCCACCCCCCGCACCGCTCCCTGGAGGCCGAGATCGGTGACGTAGGGCAGGATACCGAGCGGCAGGTTGAAGAAACGCGCGGTGGCCGCGCCGGTCCACCCGGCGAGCGCCCGCGGCCCCTCCGCGAGCGCCGCCGCGAGCGGCAGCGCCCCCTCCGCCGTGGCGTACACGATGCGGTTGCCCTCGTAGCGGACGTCCGCGTTGGCGCCCACCGCGCCGGTGCGCGGGCGGAGGGTCACGGTCGCCGACCCGTCCAGCGGCACCTGGAAGGGCCCCTCGAGCGCGCGGAGCTGCCGCGCGGTGAGCCCCACCACCAGCAGGGGATCCCCCACGGTGCCGGTGGCCTCGATCCGCGCCTCCACCGCCCCCTCGACCCCGAGCGGCGGCACCAGCTCCGGCAGCGCCGTGAGCGAGCGCGAGGGCACGCGCACCGTCGCCCGCGCGCGCGAGGCGAGCAAGAGCTCGGCCGCGCGCGCGGGCTCGGCCATGAGCGCGGGCAGGTCGAGCTCCACGGCGGCGCGACCGTTCGCCAGGATCCCGTCCGCGGCGCCCACGTTCACGGAGAGCTCGGCCTCCCCGGTGCCGCCGTCCACCAGCACCATGGCGCCGAGATCGACGCCGCGGTACTCCCGGGCGCCGCGCCGCACCGCGAGCCCCTCGGTGGTCACCGCCACGTCGATGTCCGGCATCGCCGAGGCGTCGTCCCGCGAGAGCCGCAGCGCGCCGCTCGCGCGCCCGGCGAACCCGAGCCCGCCCAACCACGGCTCGAGCCAGGCGGCGACCTCCGCCAGCTCCACCCCGCCCAGGCGGAGCTCGGTCGCGCCCGTCGCCTCGGACCAGGCCTCGGCGGCGAGCGGGGCGCCGCCGAGCCGCAGGCCGACGTCGAGCGTCGCCTCCCCGAGCGCGGGGACCGCCAGCGCCCCGTGCCCGTCGAGCTCGTCGTGCTCCAGCGTGCCCTCGACGCGTAGTCGCGCGTCGCTCAGCCCGAGCACGTCCACGTCGACCAGGTCGAGGACGACGCGACCGCGCGAAGGCCGCGTCGGCTGGTCGTGGAGGACCACGTCGACGTCCGCCGCCGCGACC
This sequence comes from uncultured Polyangiaceae bacterium, assembly GCA_964454025.1. Classification (GTDB taxonomy): domain Bacteria; phylum Myxococcota_A; class Polyangia; order Polyangiales; family Polyangiaceae; genus JAFGBI01. Next base: position 34,555 of record CAYVRP010000070.1, read on the forward strand.
CTCCCGCTCACCAGCCCCGGCGGCAACCCGAGGACCCGCGCCACCTCCGCCAGGTCCACGCCCTGCCCGCGCGACCGGATCACGGCGTGCCGGGCGTCGATCGCCGCGTCGAGCGCGAGGCTCCCGCCGGCGCCGCGGAGCTCGAGCCCGGCGACGCTCACCGTCCCCGGGCCGATCGCGACCCGGTCGACCTTGCCCTCGACGCGCACCCCGCCGCGCGAGACGGCGACGCGGAGGCCCGCCGCGCGCGCGGCGAAGGGCTCCACCGTGCCGTCGAGCTCGAAGCTCGGACCGCGCGGGTCGGTCAGCCGCGCGCGCACCCGCGGCCGGGCGACGGGCCCCGACACGCCGAGGTCGACCCGCTCGAAGGCGGCCTGCGCGGAGCGGACCCCGCTCGCGTCCACCCGGAGGTCCACCTCGAGCCGCGCGGGCTCCGCGAGCGGGCCGCGGACGCGCCCGCTCACGCGCGCGCGCCGCGCGGCGAGCTCCCCGAACGAGAAGGCGTCGATGCTCCCGTCCAAGGTGGCGTCGAGCTTCGCGTCGACGATCCGCCCGGTCACCTTCACGTCGGCGAAACCGTCGGCCGTGGTGAGCGCCGCGATCCGCGGCGCCCGCTGGAGCCGGAACGTCCGCGCGTGCAGCGACAGGTCCACGGCCCCGTCGCGCCCGATCCCGAGGTCCACCTTCACCGGGATGCCGCGCTCGTGCAGGGTCGCCTTGCCGCCGAAGACCCCGGCCACCAGCGCCCCGGCGACGTCGGTCGCCGGCACCTCGACGCCCCCCACCGTGGCCGGCGTGGTGATGCCGTTGATCTTCACGGTCAGCCCCTCGTCACCCTCGAACAGGACGAGCTGCGCGCTGGCGCCGATGTCCGTCGGCGGCGAGGCCGGCACGAGAGAACGCAGATCGAGATGCTGCGCCTCGAGGTCCGCGCGGACGCCGACGTCGCCGGCGAGCCGCAGGGGGCCGTCCGCGCGCCAGCGGGTGGGGCCGACGTCCACCTCCGCCTGCGCCGCGAGCGACGGGAGTTCGCCCCGCGCGACCACGTGGACCCGGGCGTCCTCCCAGAAGGGCCACGCCGCCCAGACGGCCCGGACGGCGTCGGGCGCCGCCCGCGGCAGGTCGACGCGCGCCTCGAGGATCTGGCCGCGGAGCTCGGCCCAGGCGGAGACGCCTACGTCACCGACGAACCCGTCGAAGCTCGACCACAGGCGACCGGGCGCGCGCCCGTGCAGCTCCCCGGTGCCGCGCGACTCCCCCTTGCCCAGTCCCCGGACCACCGTGCCGAAGCGCTCGACGTCCACGGCCGCGCCGCGGCGGGTCGCCAGCACCGAGCCGATGACGTGGGAGACGTCCGCCTCGACGGCGGCCAGGCCGGGGAAGACCCCGCGCGCGGACCCGCGCCCGATCTCGACGTGGGGGAGCCACACCCGGATCTCCCGCTCCCCGGTCGCGCGCGGCTCGCTCGACCGCGAGCTCGGCGTCGGCTGGAAGGCGCGGGCGATGGATGGCGAGCCCGACTGCGCGTCCGTGAGCACGGCGCAGGTGACCTCGTCGGCGCGCACGTGATCGATCACCAGCGTCTGCTTGCCGGTGCCGAGCCAGGCGCGCCGGGCGAGCTCGACGGCGCGGGCGTTGACGCGCAGGCGCCCGATCTCGAGCACCACCACGCCCTCCGGGTCGCGCACCACGACGCCGCGCGCCGCGAGCTGGTTGGGCCCGACGGCGTCGAGGTGGCTCACCGTGACCTGGCCGATGAAGAGGGCGCTGAGCCCCTCGCTCAGCACCCTGGCCAGCACGCGCCGCGCCAGCGGCGTCCCCACGTGCAGCAGCAGGCCACCGACCAGCGCGGTCACGAACACGGCCCCGAGCAGCAGGGCGCCGAGGAGCGCGCGCGCCGCCCGCCCCACCCG
>CAYVRP010000071.1:0-36431 GCA_964454025.1 uncultured Polyangiaceae bacterium
TCCCCTCGCGCGCCGGCGCGGCGGCGCCGGGCGGGGCCGCGCCACCAACGCCACCTGCGTTCGCGGTCACCGGCGCGCCCCCGGCGCCGCCGCGACGCCCGCCGCCCGCCCCCACGGTTTCGCCCGCCGCCGGCACCTCCGCGAGCACGCCGGCGCTCCCCAGCGAGGACTTCGAGCTCCCGGCGGGGCTGCGCCCCCGGCGTCGCACGTCGCTCGGCGGCGTGGGCTGCGCGCTGGCGATGGCGGGAGTCGTGGCCGCCACGATGCTCTCGCTGGCGGAGAAGAAGCGGGCGCGACGGGCCGCGATCCCCGAGTTCCTCGTGCAAGATACGACCCACCCGCGCCTCCCGACCGCGCCCGGAGCCCCGCGTCCCGAGCCGCGCGGGGGCACGAGCGCGCGGATCGAGTGGGCCGGCAGGGTGCTCGACGCGACCCCGTCGGACCTCGCCGGCCAGCCCTGCGTGCTCACCGTCAACGTCTCCTCGCCGACCGGCCCCGGCCGCCCCGCGCTCCGCTGCGGCAACGTCGAGATCGCGCTGCCCGCGGGCAAGCTCCGGCTCAACGAGTGGGTGAGCGCGCTCACGCCGGCAACGGAGGCGGCCCCGAGCGCGACGGGCGCCGGAGCCCCCGGTGGAGCCGCGCCAGCGCGGCCGAGCACAGCCGCGCCCACCCTCGACGCGGGTTCGGCGGCCGAGGCGGGAGCCGGGCTCCAAGCGGAGCTCCTCTACCACCTCGAGCTCTTCTCCCCGGTCGACGAGGAGGAGGTCGTCTTCCAGTCCGGCGCGGATGGGGGCCTGGCGGTCCCGCTCGGGACGGCGACGATCCGCCTCGAGCGCTTCGGTCACCGGCGCGATGACCACCCGACGGCGCCCATCCACGGACCCGCCACCTACGACGCGAGCCCCCTCGCCCGAGAGCTCGTGGTCGAGGCCGCGGCGCCGGAGGCCCGGCTCCCGGTCGGCACGCGCTGTCGGCTCGAGGCGCGCCTGGTGCGCTTCGTGAGCGGCGGCGGCTGGTGCGTCGCCGAGCTCGGCTGTGGGACGCGATCGCTCTACGGCAAGCCCGGCAGCGTCGCGCTCGGCGTGAACGCGACCGACGCCTCCTGGCTCCCCTGCACCCTCGACGACTCCACGGGTCGCCCGCTGTCCCTGCGCGACCTCGAGCTCGCGGGCGCCGACGGGGATCCGCTGCTCGTGGGCCCGATCGACGGAGACACCCTGCGCTTCTCCGAGCGGGGAAACCTCGCCGAGGCTGACGTCACGCTGCGCGTCGTCACCCAGGCGGCCGCCGAAACCGGGGCGGGCGCCGCACCGGCCGCGGGAGGCGCGGTGCGCGGGGACACCGCCACCGGGACCAGCGCTCGTGCCGTCGCCACCGCCGACGACCCCATGGAGGGAGCGCCCGCCGCCAGCGCCGCGCCGCTTCCGGCCGCCCCCGCGCCGCGCTTGCCTGCCCCGACGGAGTCTCCCGAACCGTACTGAGCGCCCGGGGCGCGGTGCGCCCCGCGGTCGTCCGTGCTGCTCGGCCCCGGATCCTCGGCGCCGCTGTCACCGCAGCCGAGGATCAGCGTGAGCGCTCGAGGAACGCTGGCCCGTCGCACGATCAGGACGTGACCGAGATCCGCCCGAGCACAGGTGGTGCCGGCCTCCGGTCCTCGCGATCCGTCACCCCGCGCCGGCTACTGCCACTGAGTGTCGAGCCAGGCGACCCGCTGGTGCATCCAGCTCCGCATCGAGGCCACCTGCCCCTCCCAGGTGTCCTCGGTGCTGGTGTGGAACATGTTGGCGGGCACCATCTCGTCGGTCAGGATGTCCCACTTGGCGAAGTTGCGGGCGGCGGCCGCGGCGAGGGGCGCCGTCAGGCGATCGACGCGGGCGTCGAGCGCGGCGTCCGAGAGCTGCCCCTGCCGCAGCTCCTTCCAGCGCGCGACGAGGGTGGCGACGAACCCCGGATCCTGCATCAGCCGCGGGAACCAGTCGTTGCCCGGGCTCATCGCCATCCCCGGGAACCCCGTGCCGCCGCCGCCGCGCGCCGTCTGCTCGTACTGCCAGCCCTCGATCTGGTCGTTCTCGAAGGACCCGCCCACGCCGAACGTCAGATCCCGATCCCAGATCGGTCCAGCGAAGATCTTGCCGTCCCGGTCCTTGTAGAAGTGCTGGCTGCGGATGTAGGCGTCCATCTCGCGCCCGAGCTCGTTGAGGATGACCTGATCCACGAAGGACCCGACGTCGATGTAGGGCGCGTAGCCGGCGCTCGGATCGCCGAAGCTGTCGCCGAAGAGGGCGTCCGCGAAACCCGAGAGGTGCTGCTCCAGCCAGGCCTCTTGCTCCGCGTTGAGCGGGACAGGGTCGACCACCTCGAGATCGGCCCAGCAGTGGCTCGCCGAGAGGCACTCGACCTCGGGCTCCTCCACCGCCTGCCACTCGAACTTGAAGATGTAGCCGCCGCTGATCGCGGGCAGCGCGACGTCCGTCTCCTTGAGCTGCTGGAGGCTGACGCGCTCGTCGCTGTTCTCGATGGTCTCGACCAGGAGGTAGACGCCGAGGTAGTCCTCCGCGTCCAGGGGCCCTGGCCCCCCGTTGCGGTAGAGCTCGCAGAAGGCGAACCGCGGCGCCTTGAAGCCGAGGTCCGCGGCCAGCCCGTAGAAGAACGCGTCCCGGACGAGGGCCTTGTCGGCGTACGGGTTGCGCAGCACCCAGTCGCCGTCCGCCGGCATCCCCAGCATCTCGTGCTTGGCGTCCTCGCCGAAGACGTCGCGCAGCTCGAGGCGGTACGGCGGCTTCGGGAACATCGCCGAGGAGTTGCCCCGGAGGTGGAAGCCCGCGCGAGTCGCCAGGGTCGGGGTGCCGCTCAGGGTGGCGCCCGCGTCTGCATAGACCAGGAGCGCCGCGTCCAGGAACGGGCGGTCCGTGGTCGTCGGCATCCCCCAGCCGGAGCTCTCCCCCTCGCCCTCCGGCAGCCCGGCGCCGTAGCTGTCGAGGACGAGCAACGGCAGATCCACGGTCACGTCGATCGCCCGCTGGACGTAGACCGCCGCCGCCGGGCGGGTGACCGCGACGCCGTCCACGAACGCCGTCGCGATGATCTGCGCCGACGCGCCGAGGGCGAGCGGCGCGCCCGTGTAGAGCTCGGAGGTGGCGGTCGGCAGCGTCCCGTCCAGCGTGAAGCGGATCTCCGCCCCCGGGTCCGCCACCGCGAGGGTGACCGAGACGGTGCCCTCGAAGGTGCCGCTCGGTGGCGAGAAGCTCACTCCCGAGCCCGTCCCCGGCCCCGTCCCGCCGGTGCCGGGGCTCCCGCCGGTACCCCCGATGCAGGTGCCGGCCTGGCAAGCTTCGCCCGCAGAGCAGCCGACGCCGCAGGCGCCGCAGTTGCCGGGGTCCGTTGCCAGGTCGGTGCAGACGCCGCCGCAAACCGTCTGCCCCGCGGCGCAGGCGCACGCGCCCGCCCGGCAGCTCTGGCCGCCGGTGCAGGTGACGCCGCAGGCGCCGCAGTTGGCGTTGTCCGTCGCGGTGTCGACGCAGGCGCCGGAGCAGGCGGTGGCCGTCGCGGGGCAGCCGCAGACGCCGCTGACGCAGGACTGGCCCGCCCCGCACGCCGTCCCGCAGGCGCCGCAGTTGGCCGGATCGCTGGCGAGATCCACGCAGCTCGAGCCACACTGGGTCTGCCCGGCGATCGTGCACCCGGTCGCGGAGCAGAGGCCGGCCGAGCAGACCGAGGGGGAGACGCAGACCGCGCCGCAAGCGCCGCAGTTCGCGCCGTCGCCCTGGAGGTTCACGCAGGCGGCGCCGCACAGGTCGAGCCCGTCCTGACAGGCGCAGGCGCCAGCCACGCAGGAGGCCCCCGCCGGGCAGGCGGCGCCGCAGGCGCCGCAGTTCGCGCCGTCGCCCTGGAGGTTCACGCAGGCGGCGCCGCACAGGTCGAGCCCGTCCTGACAGGCGCAGGCGCCAGCCACGCAGGAGGCGCCAGCCGGGCAGGCGGCGCCGCACGCGCCGCAGTTGGCGGCGCTCTGCTGCAGATCCACGCACCCACCCGCGCACTCCACCGTGCCGAGCGGACAGGCGGGCACTCGGGTGCCGTCGGCGTCTTCCTCATCGCCGGGAGCAGGATCGCCGGTGCAGCTCGCGACGAGGAGCAGGACGCAGGAAGTGACGAGGGACCGAGCGGTGCTTGCCATCGAGCGCTCACCAGAAGGGAGAAGAAACGTCACCGTGGGTCAGCTACGAGTGACCGTCCGCCCATCGACGGATCCAATAGGCTAATCCCACCTCGGTAGACCCCGATCAAGCCAGAACGGCCGCCCGCCGGCCGCGCCCCCGGGATCTACATGGAACTTTCCGCCCGGGGGGTGAGCCGCTTCTCGCCCTGCGTCACCACCAGACGGTTTTCGAGAACCCGCGGCGGCGCCGGATGAGGCCGCGTCCGGTGAGCCACGCCGCTCCGCGCCGTCCACGCCGCGCTCAGCTCTTGAGCCCGAGCCGCTTCGCCAGCGCGTGCAGGTTGGCGCGATGCAGCCCCAGCGATCGCGCGGCCGCCGCCCAGTTTCCGTCGTGAATCGCGACCGCCTCCGTGATCCGGCGCCGCCGGAACTCCTCGACCTGCTCGGCGAGGGTGCCCCCGGTCACCGGCGCGGACGCGCGACCGCCGCTCGCCGGGGCCACGGGCAAGTCCAGGCGCAGGTGCTCCGCGCCGATCTCGACGCGACCGCGCCGGCGACCATCGCGGACCGCACGCAGCAGCGCCCGGCCGAGCACGTTGTCCAGCTCGCGGACGTTGCCGGGCCAGGGGTACTCGCGCAGCAGCGCGAGCCCGTCCCCGCGCAGCATCGCCTCGGGAGCGCCCAACCGCCGCTGGTGCAAGCCGAGCAGGTGGTCGGCCAGGACCGGCAGATCCTCGAGCCGGTCCCGGAGCGGGGGTACGACCAGCGGGTAGGCCGCGAGCCGGTGATAGAGATCCGCGCGGAAGCGACCGGCCTCCACCTCGGCCACCAGGTTGCGGTTGGTCGCCGCGACGATCCGCACGTCGACCCGCAAGGCGCGGTCCGCCCCCACCCGTTGCACCTCCCCCTGCTGGAGGACCCGCAGGAGCTTGGGCTGGAGCGCGAGCGGCAGCTCCCCGATCTCGTCCAGGAAGAGCGTCGCGCGGTCGGCGAGCTCGAACTTCCCTGCGCGCTCCGCGGTGGCCCCGGTGAACGCGCCCCGGACGTGCCCGAAGAGCTCGCTCTCGGCGAGCTCGTGGGGCAGCGCGGCGCAGTTGACGGCGACCAGTGGTCGGTCGCAGCGCTCGCTCCGGGCGTGCACCTGGGCGGCGACCAGCTCCTTGCCCACCCCCGTCTCACCGACGATGAGGACGGGGAAGGGCGTGGTCGCCACCAGCGCCACCTCGTCGAGCACGCGCCGGGCCGCGGCGCTCACCCCGAGGAACCCCCGGGAGCGCGCCTCGCGCGCCCGGTCCCGCAGATCCTGCGACTGGCGTGCGACCGTGGTCTCGAGGGCATCGATGAGGCGAGCCGTGCGCAGCGCCGCGGCCGCGATCCCCGCCAGCACCCGGAGCAGCTCCGGATCGAGCCCGTCGAAGGCGTCGGGGGCGAGCGCATCGATCACCAGCGCACCCACCGGCGTCTCCTCGTGGTAGAGCGCGCAGCCGAGGCAGGCGTGGATGCGGTGGTCGCCGCCGGGATCGACCAGCAGGGCGCCGTCGAACGGATCGGGCAAGGGGCTGTCGGCGGGGAACCGCACCGGGAGCGGCGAGCGGAGCACGGCGTCGAGCCGCGGGTGCTCCGCGCGCGAGTAGCTCCGCGCGAGCGCCGCGGGCAGGAGCCCGTGGCCCGCCAGCGGCACCAGCGCGTCGCCCTCGAGCCCGAGCAGGCAGGCCGCGTCGCAGGGGACCACGCGCCGCACCGCTTGCAGCAGCCGCTGGTGGCGATCGGGAGCGCTCAGGCTCGCGGTGAGGTCCCGGGCCGCGTCGGCGAGGACGACGAGGAGGCCTTCGGGCATGTCATTCGATCGATAACCCGGTTGTTCTCCCGATGACAGCTCCCGTTACCGGATCGACTACCGATTGATTTTTCCCAATCATTCCGGTCGTTCTGGATGTGGATCGGGAATTGCTTCAGGGCGGGTCATGTTGCACCCCGATCAGTCCCTCTCCGATCTGGCGCTGGCCCGGCCGGCGGCCAGCCGGGTCTTCCGCCAGCTCCACCTCGACTGCTGCCGTGGCGGGGATCGCTCGCTGCGAGAGGCCCGCGCCGAGCGTGACCTCGATCCGGCGGCGGAGCACGACGAGCGCGGCCGGAGCCGGCGAGGGCTCCGCGAGCCGGCCCAGGACTTCGTGCCCCCGGCGGTCGCCTGCACCCGCTGGCGAGCGGCGCTCCTGCGCGGCGGGCAGCTCGAGGCCGACGTGATGGGGCACGCCGAGCTCGAGAGCCACCTGCTCGCTCCCCGCGTCCTCGAGGGAGGTGCCTGATGCCCACCCACCGTCGCCTCTGGGTCTTGCTCGCCGCCTGCGTGACGGGCGCGTTCCTGCTCCTCGGGGGTCTCGGCGTCGAGGTCTATCGGCAGGCGCCGCCGATCCCGGAGCGGGTCGTCACCGCCGACGGCCGCCTCCTCTTCACCCGCGACGACATCCTTGACGGCCAGCAGGTTTGGCAGTCGATCGGCGGCCAGCAGGTGGGCTCCGTCTGGGGACACGGGGCGTACCAGGCCCCGGACTGGTCCGCGGACTGGCTCCACCGCGAGGCCGTCGCCCTCGGCGCCCAGACCCCCGCGCCCGCGGGGCTCGACGCCGACGCCGGAGCCGCGGTCGTCGCCGATCGCGTCCGGCGCGAGCTCCGCGCCAACGGCTACGACTCCGCCACCGGCACGCTCACGGTGTCGGAGGCCCGGGCCCGGGCCGTCGCCGAGGTGAGCAAGCACTACGACGCCCTCTTCGGCGGGGATCCGGGCCTGGACGGGCTCCGTGAGGACTACGCCCTGTCCCGCCGCCCGGTGCCCGACGCGAGGCGGCGCCAGCAGCTGAACGCTTTCTTCTTCTGGACCGCGTGGGCCGCCGCCGCCGAGCGCCCGGGCACCCACGTGAGCTACACCAACAACTGGCCCCACGAGCCCCTGGTCGGCAACCGCCCCACCGCCGCCAACGTCCTGTGGTCGATCGTCAGCGTGGTGCTGCTCCTCGCCGGGGTCGCGGCCCTGGTCTGGCGGCGCGCCTTCCGCGACCAGCCCGACGATCGCGCGGAGCCGCCGCGCGAGGATCCGCTCCTGCACGCGACGCTCACCCCATCGATGCGCGCCGTCGCCTATTACCTGGGCGCGGTCGCCGGCCTGTTCGGCCTGCAGGTGCTGCTCGGCGCCCTCACCGCGCACTACACGGTGGAGGGCCAGGCGTTCTTCGGGATCCCCCTCGGCGAGTGGATCCCCTACGCGGTCGCGCGCACCTGGCACGTCCAGCTCGGGATGTTCTGGATCGCCACCGCGTTCCTCGCCGCCGGGCTCTTCCTGGCGCCCCTCATCGGGGGGCAGGAGCCGCGCGGGCAGCGGGCCGGGGTCCTCACCCTCCTCGGCGCGCTGGTGGTGGTGGTCCTCGGCAGCCTGAGCGGGGAGTGGCTCAGCATCCAGCAGCGCCTGGGCCTCGACGCGGGGTTCTGGATCGGCCACCAGGGCTACGAGTACGTCGACCTCGGCCGCGGCTTCCAGCTCGCGCTCTTCGGGGGTCTGCTGCTCTGGCTCTTCCTGATGGTGCGCGCCCTCTCGCCGGCGTGGCGGCGTGGCGGCGCGGCCTCGACCGTGATCCGCCTGTTCGTCGCCAGCACGGTCGCCATCGGGCTGATGTACGGCGCCGGGCTGTTCTACTCGGCGCGCACCCACCTGACGGTGATGGAATACTGGCGCTGGTGGGTGGTGCACCTCTGGGTCGAGGGATTCTTCGAGGTGTTCGCCACGGCGGCGCTCTCCTTCCTCTTCGTCCACCTCGGGCTCGTCCGGGCGCGGCTGGCGGGCGCGGCGGTGCTGGCCTCCGCGAGCCTCTTCCTCGTGGCCGGGATCCCCGGCACCTTCCACCACCTGTACTTCAGCGGCACCCCGACCCCGATCATGGCCGTCGGCGCGAGCTTCAGCGCCCTCGAGGTGGTGCCCCTGGTGGTGGTGGGCTGGGAGGCCTGGAACACCTGGCGCATGCAGCGCGCCGCCGCCTGGATGCAGCGCTACCGCTGGGCGATCACCTGCTTCGTCGGCGTCGCGTTCTGGAATCTGGTCGGCGCCGGGCTCTTCGGCTTCCTCATCAACCCCCCCATCTCGCTCTACTACCTCCAGGGGCTGAACACGACGCCGGTGCACGCCCACACCGCGCTCTTCGGGGTGTACGGGCTGCTTTCCATCGGGCTCGTGCTCCTGGTGGCGCGGGTGCTCTCGGGACAGCGGGCCTGGCGGGAGCGACCGCTCGCGATCGCCTTCTGGGGCATGAACGTCGGGCTCGGGCTCATGGTCCTCCTCAGCCTGCTCCCGGGCGGGCTCGCGCAGGGCTACGCCAGCGTCGAGACGGGGCTCTGGTACGCCCGCTCCGCGGAGTTCCTCCAGCAGCCGTGGCTCCAGACGCTGCGCTGGCTGCGCATGGTCGGCGACACGGTGTTCCTCGTGGGCGCGGGCGCCTTGATCTGGTTCCTCCTCGGGCTCGTCACCGGCTGGAGCTATCACGCGCGCGAGGAGTCCGCCGCCCTCACCGCCAGCGAGGCGGCGCCCCTGCCGGAACACGCCTGAGCGGCCGCGCAACCGCCGCTGAGTGTCGAGTCGGGCGGCGCGCGGCGCATCCGGTCCTGGAGGTTGGCCCCCTCGCCCTCCCCGGTGTCCGCCGTGGGTGTGCAGGACCGCCGACGCCGGGGCGCGAACGAGGCCCGCGGCGGCCGAGCGCGAGACTCCCGTGATTCCCGGCGGATCCGGTGGGCCGGGCCGGATGGGGAGCGCCTTCGGCGCCGCCTGTGGGATGCTCGATCCGGTTGTCCTCGCGCCCCCCTGCCCCGAGCCCTGCGACCGACCCGCCGCACCCGCGCCGAGCGCGCGCGTTCTGGCTCGTGGCGGGGGCGCTGATCGCGCTCGGGATCGCGCTGCGGTCCGTGCGGTACTGGTCGAACCCGATCGCGCTCTGGGGCGACGAGGCGGCCTGGGCGCGGAACCTGCTCGAGCGCCCGCTCACGAGGCTCGAGTTTCGCCCCGTCGGCCTCATGGCGGGGACGCGGTGGCTGACCGAGCTCTCGGCGGTCGACGAGCGCGCCCTGCGCCTGCCGTCCTACCTGGCCGGGATCGCGGTGCTCTTCCTCGCGCTCTGGGTGGGCCGGATCCTCTTCGTGCACCGGACCACCACCCTGGTGCTGCTCGGCCTGGTGGCGACGAGCCCGGTCCTCGTGGACTTCTCCCGCGAGTTCAAGCCGTACTCGGTCGAGGTGGCGCTGCACCTGACCCTGCTCGGGATCGGCCTCTCCTACTGGCGCACGCGGTCGCGGCGTTGGCTCCTCGCGCTGGTGCTGGCGGCGCCGCCCGCCTTTCTCTTCGCCTACAACGCGGTCTTCGCCTACGTCGTGCCGTTCGGGCTCGCGCTCCTCGACCGATCGCGCGCGCGCGACCGGCGGGGGCTCGCGGTCGCCGCCGGGGGCGCCGCCTTCTGCCTCGGCTTCGTCGGGCTGGTCTACGCCACCGTCAGCTCCCAGATCGACGCGCCGGACGAGGCCGCCTTCTGGGGGCGGAAGTACGACGCCTTCTACCGGCCCGTCGCGGGCGCTGGCGCCCTCGACCACGCGAGCTGGATCCTCCGCAAGACGGTGAGCATCGCCGCCATGCCGGGCGCGCCGCGGGACGAGTGGCTGCCGCCTCCGGCGCTCCACCCGGCGGCGGTCGCCGCCTGGTCCTCGGCGAACTACTGGCTCTGGGCAGCGCTCGTCGCCGGTGGCGTGGCGTGGCTCCTCGGCCGCCGCCGCCACGCCGCGCTCGCCCTCCTGCTCGGCCCGCTCGCGGTCACCCTGCTCTTCAACCTGCTCGGGCGCTGGCCGTGGAGCGCCTTCCGCGTCAACGTCTTCTTCCTCGCCTACCTCTTCCCGCTCGCCGGCGTCGCCATCGACGCGCTCCTCGGGCTGCGCGCGCGCTGGCTCCGGGGGCTCGCGGTCGCCGCCGTCCTGCTGGTCGTCGGCTGGCCGCAGGTCGGCTTCGGCTGGGGCCTGCACACGCGCAAGCGAGCCTGGGTCGAGCACTCGGAGATGCCCGCCGCCCTCGCCCGCCTCCGCGCGGCGCGCGAGCGCGACCTCGCCGCCGCCCCGGCGGGGCGTCGGGAGCTGCTCTTCTCCGACCGCTACGGATGCGAGCCGCTCGAGTTCTACCTCCGGCGCCACCACCGCACGCGTGTCGGCGATGGGGCCTTCGTGCGCGCGCACTGCGAGGTCCGGTGTTTCCGGGACGCCACGACGATCGAGCAGGCGCTCCGCCGGGAGCAGCGCCCGCTCTGGCGCCTCCTCTCCGGGCCGAAGTCGCGGCGGTCCCTGCCCGGGGCGGTCCGCGCCTTCGCGGACGTCCGCCACGAGGAGGACGTGGCCGGGGCGCATGTGCTCCTGCACCTGGCGCCGAAGCAGCCCTGAGCGAGGGGGACCGGGCCCCCCGCCCGGTGTCGCGGGGGCGGCCGGGCTCCTACTTGCACGAGAGCCGAGCGGCCCCGTCGAGGGGCACGCTACAGCCGTCGCAGCCGCCGCCTTCGAGCGCGAGGCGGGACCGCTCCGCGTCGAGCGTGACGGTGACGCCGTGGTGATCCACCACGGTGACGGCCCCGAGCGCCTTCGCCGTGTCGAGCTCGAACACCGCGGTGGTCGTCGCGGCGGGCAGCTCGAGGCAGACCCCCTCGTAGGCGCTCTCCTGCGGGAGCACGCGGCCGGGCGCGGCCCGGAGCCGCTCGTGGGCGGTCGGCACGGTCACCAGCGCGCCGCTCAGGCCGAAGCGCGGGGTGGCGGACCCGCGGCAGCGGAGCGGCGCGCCTTCGACCCGGAGGCTGGCGACGAAGAAGCGGTCGCCGCCGAGGGCCGCGATGAAGGACCGCTGCGAGGCGCTCGGATCGTGAGCGAAGGTCGACTCCCAGGGGCCGTCCCCCTCGCAGCCGCGGCTCCCATCCGCGGCGTCGACAGGGAGCGCGCAGGTCTGGGCCACGAGCTCGCGGGCGGCCGCGGCGGTGGTCGTCTCGCCCTCCGGACAGCGGCCGAGCGCGCGGCAGACGCCGACCCAGCCCGTGACCACCTGGGGGCCGCCGGCCGCGTGGACCTCCGCCACGCACGCGGAGCGGGCGCCGAGCTTGGCGCGGACGCTCGGCTGCTCGCGCCGGAGCAGCGAGCGACCGAGCGCAGCGCGCTCGCGCTCCGCCTCACCCCGCCGCGCATACAGCAGGGAGAGGTTGTACCAAGCCTGGGCCTCGAGCTCGGCGTCGCCGTTCACGGTTCCTGCCTCGAGCTCGCCCGCGAGCTCGTCGAGCGTGAAGGGGACGGACGTCCCTTCACCGCGCGTCAGCAGCATGTGGGCCCGCTCGACGATCGGCCGCACGTTGATCACCTGGTCCTTGCCCGACGCCGCGATGAAGGCCCCGCTCGCCGCCTCGATCCGGCCCTCGGCCAGGAGCTGGCGGGCGCGGCGGAGCGCGGCCTCGTACTCGGGGTCCATCGCGGCAGGCGCCGCGGTCGCTTCCGGCGCGGCGGGTGAGAGCGGTCGCCACGGCGGCAGCGGCGGCTGGAGGCGGAGCCCCTCGCCCCGGAAGTGGAGCACGAGCCCGTGAGCGCCCACGGCGAAGAGCTCCTGCGACGGCGTCCCCGTGACGCCGCGAAGCCAGCGCCAGTCCGGCTTGGCGCCCGCCCAGCGCTGGCCGTCGAAGCGCAGCACCACGCCGTCCTCGCCGACGGCCCACACGTCGTCACGCGCCCGCGCCCAGAGCCCGTTCAGGCCGCGGGAGGCCGGCGAGGCGGCCTCCGTCCAGCGCGCGCCGTCCCAGTGCAGCAGCGTCCCCCAGCTCCCCGCGGCCCACACGTCGTCGCTCGCGGTGCCCGCCAGCGCCTCGAGGTTGGTCCACCGGGGCAGCGCGACCGCCGTCCAGGCCTGACCGGTCCAGTGCAGCGCGGTCCCGGTGTTGGTGCCGTCCTCGCCGCCGCCGACGGCCCACACGTCGTTCGATCTGGCGCCCCACACGGCGAGCAGCCAGCCGCGAAACGGCGTCGTCACCGCCGACCACCCGGAGCCGTCGAAGTGCGCCGTCTGGCCGGCGTTGCTCACGGCCCAGACGTCGTCCCGCGCCACGGCGTACACGCCGTACAGCTCCCCCGCCACGGGCACCGGGAAATGACGGAGCCGCTGCCCGTCGTAGAGGAGCGCCGTCTGCTCGCCCACCAGCCAGACGGCGTCCGCCGCCGCCCCGTGCACATGCCGCAAGATTCGCAGCCCGGTGGGGCGCCCGGACCAGCGCACCCCGTCGAAGTGGAAATGCGTCCCCGAGAGGCTCACGGCGTGCACGTCGTCGGGGGCGGCGGCCCACACGCTGGCGAGGTATTCCCCGCCGTCTCCGGGGCGCGACCCGCGGAGCGGCGGCGGCCGGCACCAGCCGTGCTCGTCGCAGCGCTCCTCGGCGGCCGGCTTCGCCGACGCGGACACCGAAGGAGCGGCGGACGGCGAGGAGCGGGCCCGGAGCGCCGCCCCCCGCACCGCGACGCCCCCCACCGCGACGCCCCCCAGCGCGAGGATCGCGCCCGCGCCGAGCAGCGCGCGCCGGGTCCCGCGCGTCACGGGTTTCCACCCTCCAGGTGCGCCGCGTCCGCGCCCGCGACGATCTCGAAGAAATGCCGGTCGGGGAGCATCCCGACGGCCATCCGCCGCTCCGGGTCGCCGAGCGCGCGCGGCCCCCAGAAGACGCGCCCGCCCTGCTCGCGGATCCGCGCGGCGGCCGCCTCGACGGGCGCTTCGAGCCCGAAGCCGACGTCGCCGGGGTGCGTGGTGCGGCCATCGCACTGGTAGAGGGCGAGCGCCACCTCGCCGAGCTGGAACACGACGGGCCCCCGGCTCGCGAACGGGTGCGGCGCCGGGGCAGCGCCCGTCCGCTCGCTCGGCTCCACCCCGAGCAGTGCCCGGTAGCGGGGGACGGCCTCGGCCAGGCTCGGAACGAACAGGCTGATGAACCGCAACGACGGGGCGTAGGTCATGGGCGCGGGCGCGCAGCATACCCCGGGCCGCGCGCCGACCGCGAGGCCGCCGCCCCTCGGGCATCCGTGACCGGTCGCGGGCCCGCGACGGCGCCCGCCGCTGCCGCAGCCCGGCTCCCCGCGCCCCGGCGTCACGCAGCACGGCCGCGAGAGCGGAGGCGAGCTCGGCTGCGCAGAACGGCTTCTCGATGAACCCCCGCGCGCCAAGATCCAGGATGGACTGGACCTCGCCCTCGACGCTGTACCCCGACAAGAGCAGGACCGCGACGTTCGGCTCGATCCGCCGCAGCCGGAGGAAGGTCTCCCGCCCCCCCAGCTTCGGCATGACGAGATCCAGGATCACGAGATCGAGGTCCTGGTGCGCGCGCTCGAAGATCGCGACCGCCTCCTCCCCATCGGCCGCGGCGGTGACCCGACAGCCGAGGTCCGTGAGCATCCGCGCCGTCATCTCGCGCACCGGCGCCTCGTCGTCGACCAGGAGCACCCGGGCGGCCAGCGGCGTCGCCGGCGCCGCCACCTCGGCGTGGCCGTCGGGCTCCGCCGGCGATTGCGCCAGCGGAAAGTACAGGGTGACTCGCGTCCCTCGGTTCGGCTCGCTGTGGACGGTGACGGCGCCCTGGTGGCTCTTCACCGTGCCGTACACCGCCGCCAGCCCCATCCCGGTGCCGCGCCCCGCCTCCTTGGTGGTGAAGAACGGTTCGAAGAGGCGGGCCTGGATCGCCTCGTCCATGCCCACACCGGTGTCGGCGACGACCACCTTCACGTGGGGCCCCGGGACGAGCTGGAAGGGGCTCTCCCCGCAGAAGTCCTCGTCGAGCGCCACCACCTCCGTGGACAGGACGAGCAGCCCGCCGTCGGGCATGGCGTCGCGGGCGTTGATGGCGAGGTTCAGGAGGGCGTTCTCGAGCTGCGAGGGATCGCCCTGCACCACGGCGCACTCCGCCGAGAGCCGCGTTCGGATGACGATTCGCTTGTCGATGCTCCGTTCGAGCATCAGCACCACCTCGCCGAGGATCTGGTGGAGGTCGACCGGGGCCGAGAGGTACTTGCCCCGCCGCGAGAAGGCGAGCAGTTGCCGCGTGAGATCGCTCGAGCGATGGGCGGCCCGGAGGATCGCCTCGGCGTAGCCGGCGAGCGCCGGCTGATCCGCGAGCGCGCTGCGCAGCAGCTCCGCGTACCCGACGATGCCCGCGAGCTGGTTGTTGAAGTCGTGCGCGATGCCCCCCGCGAGCTGCCCGATGGCCTCCATCTTCTCGGACTGGCGGAGCCGCCGCTCGATCATGCGCCGCTCGGTGATGTCGCGCGTGAACGCGCAGCTGTACGCGGCGCCGTCGAACTCGAGGTAGTTCGCCAGCACCTCCAGCGGGATGCGGCGGCCGTCCTTGGTCAGGTGCTCGGTCTCGATCGTCTGCTTCTTCTCCCGCTCGGTGACGATCCAGATGGCGTCCCAGATCTCCTGGGTGAGGGTCGGGTTGACCTTCATCATGCTCATCCCGACCATCTCCTCGCGCGTGTAGCCCATCATCTGGCACGCCGCCTCGTTGACGTAGACGATGATGCCCTCCTTGGTGATGAGGTAGGCGCCGTCCGAGAGGTTCTCGACCGCGAAGGCCGCGAAGTTGAGGAAGCGCTCGGGCGCCCCGGGGACCCGACCCCGCTCCACCGGCGCGCTCGTCGCCGGCGGGCGCCCCGTCGTCGCCTCGGGGTTCCCGTCGTCGTTCACGGGAGAGCGCCTGGCTCGCGGCACGTCCATGGCTCGCCGCCGCGGATCTTCGCGGTCCACGCCGACCGGCGGCAAGCGCGGAATCCGCGCGCGCGCCGATCGTGGAGGATCGCGCGAGTCGCGGCCGTCCGCGCCCTCCGGCCCGGCCACGGCAGGCGGTCGAGGCGGGCGAGCCACGGCTCGGCGTCACCGTCCTGGGCATGGCCGCGGCCCGGCGCGAGGGCACGGTCGCCCGCGGCGGCGCCCCCCCTGCGGAGCACCCGGCTCGTCGTGGCCCCCGCCGCGCGCGTCGTCGAGGCGCGCTCGGGCCGCCGGCTCGAGGGTGTCAGGCTCGTCGCCCCGGACGAGCCAGAGCCGATCCCGGCCTCGCCCGCGGCGCGGGAGCTCGGCGAGAGCCTGGCGCGCCTCGAGGCTCGGGTGCAAGAGGTGCTGGCCGGCGCCACTGGCGGCGAGCAGTCGGGGCGCTGGATGCGCCAGCGGAGCGGGCCGTGCGTCCTCGCGCACACGAATCGAGGAGGATCCGCCGGCGAGCCAGATCGCACGCTACTTCGTGCAGCTCCGGCAAGAGGGCGAACGGGAGCGTGCGTCGCTGCGCTACCGCCACCGCGTGAACGGGCCACGTCCTCCGGTGATCGCTGCTCCGGATGGTGACGGCGGTGGCGCCGGGAGCGCGACGGCGGTACGGAAACCGAGGCGGACGAGCTCCACCAGCGTCGGGTGAGCCCGGTCGGCAGCGGCGCGCGGTGCCCGCGAAGATCAGCCGCGCCGTTCCCGGACCGCCGCCGCGAAGCGATCGAGGCCGCGCAGCGCCGGCGCGAGCAAGGCCGGCAGGTACCGGTCGCCATCGCGCCGGAGGCGCGCCACGTCCGGGGGCGCGAGCTCCGCGCTCATCCGCGGCGCCGCGAGCCACGCGGCGAGCAGCGCGCGGTCGGCCTCGGGGTGGAACTGAGTGCCCAGCGCGGAGCCGATGCGGAACGCCTGCACGGGGGTCGCGGGGGTCGAGCCGAGCAGGGGGGCGCCGGCGGGGAGCTCCACGGCGTCCGAGTGCCAGTGGAGGACCACGGGGGCTCGCGACGCGCCCGCCAGCGCCCCGAGCACCGGAGCGGCGACGCCAGCGTCCGTGAGCTCGACCGGCGCGAAGCCGATCTCCACGCCGTGGCGCCGGTGCAGGCGTGCGCCGAGGGCGAGCGCGAGCAGCTGCATCCCGAGGCAGACGCCGAGCACGGGCACGTCCGCGCTCACCGCCGCGGCGAGGATCCGCCGCTCGAGGGGGAGGCCCGGGTGCCGCTCGTCGTCGTCCGCGTCCTGGGGTCCGCCCATCACCACCACGCCGCCGAGCTCGCTCACCGGCGGCAGCGCGGCCGTGGGGTCGTCGAGCACCGTGCGCCGCAGGGTCGGCAGCTCGCCGAGCGCCACGTCGATGAGCCCCGGTGTCTCCCAGGGCGCGTGCTGGATTACGAGGACCGGCCGGTGCACGGCCGCATTCATGGGTGGGCCAACGCGGGACCGCAAGCCCCCGAGCGATCGCGCCGGGTCACCGGGAGCCGCGGGTCGACGACCGCGGGCGCGCCGCTGCGGCGCTGGGGCCACGGCGGGGCCGCTCCCCGGCGCCCGGGAACGGCGAGCGACGCGGGCTCCCGAGCCAGCCGCGCGGAGCGGAGCCGGCGCGTTTCTGGCGTCGCCCCGCGGTGGACCGGATGCCTTCGGCGCGCGATCTCGCCATCCCCCTGCTCGTCCTCGCGGCCGCGAGCCTCGCCTGCAGGCACGCCGTGACCCGACGCACCGCCCACTGGCTCCCGCTGGCGGCGAGCGCGGAGGCGCGGTCGTGAGTGGACTGCTGCGAAGCCCGGTTCGCCAGGCCCGGCGGTGGCGCGCGGGGCCGCCCGGCGCCGCGCGCCGCGCCCGCGAGGTTCGGCCGGGGGACCGCGACGGCGCCCCTGCCCTCGCGCCAGGTCGACAGAGCTGTCTAGTAGCAGCCGCTCGCCGGGCACCGCGCGGGTACGAACGTCGACTGGCCGACCTCCTGGGTGGAGTAGAACGAGGCCGCCTGTCCCTTCGGGATCTCCTCGCTGCAGCTATTCCCGATGCAGGTGGGGGGGTAGTCGCCGCTCGTGTTGGAGTAGATCTGGAACATCCTGAAGTCGGCGCGCTCATACCCCTGGTAGGAGTTGTGATAGAAGGTCCCGCCATCGCTCGAGACGGCATACAGGTAGTCGCACGTGTACCCGTCCGGGTGCGTGATCCGGAGGAACATGTCGTTGACCGTGAACCAGTTGCCGTTGGCGAGCATGACCGCTCTACCGCCATCGATGACGACGAACCGGAACTCGTCGGGGTCCACGTCCTTCCGGTAGTTGTGCGTGCCACCGGCGTTGATGTTGTTCTGGAACCATCCCTGGCCCACCCCGTCGAGCAGCCGCGGATCCTGCCCCTTGGCCGACTCCGGGATGTTGGCCATGTCGATCATCTTGAAGTTGGGTCCGGCCGCGGCGGCGAGGTCCGCGCCGCTCTGCAGGTTGGGGATGGTCGGCTTGGCGACGCTGTCCCCTGGCTCCTTCGCGATCCTGCCGATGAAGCCCCCGCCCCCGAACCCGAAGCCCGCGTCGGAGAGCAGCGACCCTTGTGTGTCGTCGAGGAAGATGTACTGGTACGTCGTCCTGGTGCCTGAGTTCGGGACGAACACGAAGGCGATGTTGTTGGAGGTGAACCACTGGCCGTCCGTGTTGCCCTGCTTGGCGGTCCCGTCCTCCCAGACCCTGAGATCCATGGTGCCGAACCCGAGCTCCGCGCCCGCGACCCAGTGCATGTCGCTGCCGGTGATCCAGCGCGGGTCGCGGTAGGAGTTCTCCGGCTCCTCGCCGTGCGGGGGGCAGATCTGGCACGGCGGAACGTAGTCCGGCGGGTAGTCCATCTCGTTCGAGACGACCAGGCGACAGCTGGGGCCAATGCCGTCGATGGATCGGATCAGGCGCCCGGTGATGTTGTCGCCGGTCGCCTTGTCGCGCCGCGTCTTCTGCGTGTGCTTGCCGCTGGCCGGCCCCACGGGATCGGTGAGGTCGGTCGAATGGCTCGTGCTCCAGGAGTTGTATGCCCACTCCTCGCTGCCGTCGATCTGCGCCAACTTGCCAAGGTAGTTCTTCGCCGCGTATTCGAACTCGGCCTCCGTCTGCATCCGATATGGCCTGCCGGTCTGACGACTCAGCTCGCAGGCGAGTCTGATGCAGTCATACCAGTTGCCGCTGCCGAAGCCCGACACGGCTTCGCCGGTCACGGCCTCCCTCAACGCGGCCGACACTTCGTTCTTCATCATGTGATAACTGCTGACCGACACGCCGGGCACGGGGCTGGTGTCCGGATCGCAGCTGCTGGTTTCGCACCCCAGCGTGAAGGTGCCGCCCGGGATGTAGACCATGTCGAAAGACACACCGCCGACCTGCTCCACGTAGTCTGCCGCAGGGGCGGGGTTGTCCAGCACGGGCAACGTGGTGTCGCAGTCGGGGTTCGTCGTGCCACCGGTCGTAGCGCCGCCGGTCGTAGCGCCGCCGGTCGTGGCGCCGCCGGTGTCGGTTCCGCCGCCGGGCTCGGCGCCGGCGCCGCCGCTCGTGGTTCCACCGCCAGCGGGCTCGGCCCCACCGCTCGTGGCCCCGCCGCCACCGGTCGTGGTCCCGCCGCCGCTCGTGGCGCCGCCGCTCGTGGCGCCGCCGGTCGTGGCACCGCCGGTCGTGGCGCCGCCGCTCGTGGCGCCGCCGCTCGTGGCACCGCCGCTCGTGGCGCCGCCGGTGCCCGCGCCGCCGCTGCCGGCGCTGCCGCCGGTGCACGTTCCATTGGTGCAGCTCTGACCGGCAGCGCAGGCGTTGCCGCAGGCGCCGCAGTGCGCCGTGTTGCTCTGCACGTCAACACACCCGTCGCCGCAGTGGACCTGCCCCGCCACCGCGCACTGACAGGTGCCGGCGCTGCAGACCTGGGCGGCGGCGCAGGCGATGCCACATCCGCCGCAATGCTGGAGGCTGCTGCTGGTGTCGACGCAGCTCGTGCCGCAGGCGGTCAGGCCCCCAGCGCAGGCGCCAGCGCAGGTGCCCATCGAGCAGACCTCCGGGGCGACGCAGACGACGCCGCAGGCCCCGCAGTTGTTGCCGTCCTCGTTGGTGTTCGTGCAGCCTGCCCCGCAGGCGGTCAGCCCTGCCTGGCACTGGCACTGCGAGTCCTGGCAGGTCATCCCCGTCGAACAGGCGTGACCGCAGGCCCCGCAGTTGCCCGGATCCACACGCGGATCCACGCACGTGTCGCCGCACTCGAGCTGGCCAGGGAGGCACCCTCCCCCGGGCTCATTCCCTCCCGCGGGATCGCTGGTGCAGCCGCCCACGCCGAGCAGCGAGGAGACGAGAACCCAGGGGAACGCGCGCACGACCCGAGACCCAACCCACTTCATTTCCAATCTCCGGCTTTGAGACTCGTTCAGTCTATCTTAGATGAAAGGCAGTGTCTGCCGAAAATCGGCGTCCGCTTGCGGTTCAAAGGTCCGCGCGCAGCGGTGACGCCGGCGGCCGACATGGGGAGCCATGAGGCGAAAAATAGGGAGAAGCGGGGGCACTCCCCCGCTTCCCACCGCAGGGGAGAGCGGTCGCGGGTGTGGAGAACTGCACCCCCGTCCCATAGGATTCACACGAGACTAGATTGTCTGTTTGTAAACGTCTTGATCGCTCATTTCGTGGCCGGTGGCCGCGCATTTCCTGGCGGCGCGGGCGCCGGGATCGGACCCTCGTGATCCGCTCCGTCGCGACACGGATCCCCGGCTTCTGCGCGGCGATCGCGGCCGCCGCGGCTCGGCGACGTGGCCGGCCGTTGGTTCAGAGGATCCCGCCCCCCGTCCGGAAGGCGGGAGCGCGGCGGTGGCGTGCCCCCGTGCCACGCGCCCCGCGCGGAGCGAGGACGGGGTGCTCGGAGGCGAGCGCTCGAGCCGGCGCTGCGTGGCCTGACCGGGCCGTGGCTGATGCCCTGGGCCCCCCGCGGCTCTACTTCGACCGCGAGGGGGCCCCGCAGCGAGCCTGGCTTCGCGGCGCAGGGATCCCCCCCCCCCCCGTGGCGTGAAGCTCCCTGTCGAAGTCGGCACGGTCGTCGAGCTCCACGTCGAGCGGTACCGCGGCCGGACTCCGGCCCGTGATCGGACTCCGTCGCGCGGCGTGAGCTCTCGAGCTGCAGCCTCGCGCCCCGCGTGATGACGCGTGAAGGCGGGGGGCTGCCCGTCGCACGCCGCAAGCCGTCCATCGACGTCGTGGGGAACCTGGGACGCCAGGTCGAAGGGAAGGGAGCGCTCGTCGCCTTCGGCGGCCTTTCGCGCCGCGGCATCCGGCTTGGTCGAGGCGCGGTGCGCAACCTCCTCGGCCTTCACCTCGACGGTCCTGGGATACGTTGGAGGCGAGAACGCTCCGAGCTCGTCCTTCACCTCCGCTGCGTTCTCCTCGACGGCCAGGGGGACGACTTCCGCCGCTTCCTGGAACCCTCGCGCCGCGGGCTCGCGCCGCGGACCGTTCCTGCTCGGCCTCGCGACGCGGTACGCCAGGGGGCAGCGTGACCGGCGGGGCGAGGGTCAGAAGTGGAGGACGGCACCCAGTCGCCTTCGACGATCGCCGCCTGATCCTCCGGGGATCTCAGCCGAAGACGAGTCCGCGGCGTGGCAACCAGCCAGAGAAGGACTGCGTGAAGTAGGTCTTGCAGGACCGGGTCACCCGCGCTCGCTGCGATGAAGTGACGATCGAAGACCACGCCGAGCGTGGCTTCGACGTCTTTCCGGAAGAAGCGCGTCTGCCTCGCTTCGATCGCTCGGATCGGGAGTCCATCGCCCTGTCGGCCGCGCCGCCGGAGCCCCTGCCCTCGAGGCAGCCGACCCGAAGTGGCTCGATTGGGCGCCGGCGCTCGAGGACCATGGGGTGTCCGTCGAGTCCGCCGGCCGGGTAGAGATCGAGCGATTTCGCGCGTCAGAGAGGCGGAACGTGAACCCTCCTTTCCGCACCACCCACACCCCGCATCGGCTCTGGCTCGGACGGGGCGAGCCGCGGGAGGACGAGGTCCTGGCACCTGCGGAGGTGGACGCCTTTCTCGAGAGTGAGATCGTCGTCGCGGGAAAGGCCGATGGCGCCCACCCCGGCCTCTCGATCGACGCTGACGGTGGACTCCGGGCGCAGAGCCGCGGGGCGTACCTGGAGCTTGGCGCGCTCGAAGGGCAAGAAACGCCGCTCCGTCGGTGACTGGAAACCCAGTGCGGACGCGATCGCCGGGGCACTGTTCCCCGATCTCATGCTCTTCGCTGGTGGTGCCATGCCGTGCACGGCGTCCGGTAATCGCGCCCCCCCCGACGGGTTCCTCGCGTTCGACGTCTTCGCTCGGGCGCGCGATGGATCCTCGAGCAGCGAGCGCCGAGATGCGCTCGCCCGAGCGCTGGGCCTTGCCGTCGTGCCGCGTCTGGCGGCTGGTCGGTCCTCCCGGCCGGAGCTCGAGGGACGGCTCACCTTCTCGCGCTTCTCTGAACTTCCCCTCGGGGGGCTCTACGTGCGCCGCGAGCAAGCCACACACCTGGTCGCCCGCGCCAAGCTCGTGCGTCCGGAGTTCGTGCAGGGCATCGTCGCTCACCGGTCGCCCCGGGTCATCGAATCGAACCTCCTCGCGGCCCCTTCGCCAGCGGCCAGCGCTCCGCACCCGCGCTGATGATCTCGGCCGCCGGAAATGCCCGCCCCGGGGTCGCTGTTCGGCGGCGCGAGCCTGGGCCGGGGTCCCTCCCGTCGGGGCTGGAAGCCTGGAGGCCCGGGACTGGATCCTGGCCGCCGGGGACAGAGGATTTCCCGTCTGGGACAGCGGCTCCCGGCGCCACCCCTCGCACGAGCGCCCTGGCGGTTCGTCGGCGAACCTGAGATGAATGGGCGGTGAGCAAGAAGAGCCAGCAGCAGCGCCGCGAGCACCGGCGCGCCGAGGCGCGGCAAGCCCGGGACCGGGCGCGCCGGCGGGCGCGGGCCGAGACGGAGCGGCGGCGGGCCGCACGGATGCTGGTGCCGCACGCCACGTTGGCTTCCCGTTTGCTGGGCTCAACGGAGCAACGGCGAGCGGCCTACGAGCGCGCGCGCGCCGAGCGGGACGACGACGACGGGTGCGTCGAGGTCCTCGAGTGCAGCGCCGAGCGGCTGCACGCCCGCGTCTACGAGCGCTTCCGGGGCGGCTTCGATGCCTACCTCCTCTGCGCCGAGGAGACCCTGCTCGCCTACTGCACCTGCGATCCCGGACCCCGCGCGATGGCCTGCCGGCACCTCTGGGCGAGCTTGCACGCGGCCCGCCGCCAGGGGGGGCTGGTGGGGTTCGCCGAGCTGCCGGCGGAGCGGCTCGGGCGCCTGCCCTGGCGGTTCCTGGAGCAACCCCCGGCGGGAGACTGGATCGAGCCCGAGCCGCCCCCACCTCGCTGCGACCTGCCGCCACCCCGAGCGGAGGAGATCGAGCAGCCGGGAGGGAGCCCGATCGTGCGGCTCGCTCCCGACGCGATGGGATCCGGGATCGCGGTGCTGGCGGGGACGACCTACGGCAGCGCGCCCGTTCCCCTCGGCATGGTGGGCGATCCCGTCCACCACGAGGGGGGCTGGTTCCGCCGCGATGCCGCCGTCGAGCGCCGGGCGCTCCGAGACCTCATGGACCTCGGCCTCCCCTTGCGCGCGGGCCTGGCGAGGCGGGTGGAAGAGCTCGGCGAGGGCGCCGAGCGGGCGGACGCACCCGCCGAGCTCCGTCACGTGGAGTGGCTGCCGTTGGCGCGGATCCCGGCGGGCAAGGCCGAGCCGCTCGTGAGCAAGCTGCTCGACGCAGGATGGACCGTCGAGGGCGAGGCGATGCGGTACCGTCGCGGCACCACCGCCTCGCTGCGGCTGGTGGCGCGGCCCGGGGCGTCCTGGCTCGAGGGCGACGCGCACTTCGGTGACATCGGGCTCGACGCCTGCCGGCTGCTGGCGGCGATCCGACAGGGGCGGCGTTTCGTGCGCCTGGGGAACGGCGACGTCGGCGTCCTGCCGCAGGCCTGGCTCGAGCGGTGGGGGTTGGTCGCGGCGGCGGTACCCGGCACGGCCGGGCCCGAAGGCGTGGTCGAGCTCGGCGGCGCGCGCGCGGAGGCCGTCGCCCTGTTGCTGACCGCGGCCGAGGCGCCGGAGGGCGACCGCGCCACGGACCCCGCGGTGGAGGCGAGGAGCGCCGACGACGTCGCGATCCTGGCGCGCTGGGCGAGCGTGCCCTCGCGCGGGCCTCTCGCCGAGGCCGAGCCGAGCCCCGCCTTCGTGGGTGAGCTCCGGCCCTATCAGCGCCAGGGGCTCGCGTGGCTCCGCTCCCGGCGCGCCGAGCGGCGCGGTGGTGCCCTGTGCGACGAGATGGGCCTCGGCAAGACGGTACAGCTCCTGGCGCATGTGAGCAGCGTCGACGCGGGCGCGGCGCCGACGCTCGTCGTCGCGCCGACCAGCCTCCTCGGCAACTGGACGCGCGAGATCGCCCGCTTCGTCCCCGGGCTGCGGGTGGTCGTGCACGCGGGACCCGAGCGCGCTCGGGACGTGAGCGGGCTCGACGGGGCCTCCCTGGTCCTCACCAGCTACGGCACGCTGCTGCGCGACGTCGATTGGCTCGCCGGAGTCCGGTTCGACACGGTCGTCCTGGACGAGGCGCAGGCGATCAAGAACCCGCGCTCGAAGACGGCCCGGGCGACGCGGAGGCTCGCGGCCTCCCATCGCCTGGCGCTGAGCGGCACGCCGCTCGAGAACCACCTCGGCGAGCTCTGGTCCCTGGTCGAGTTCCTCAACCCCGGGATGCTGACCTGGCCCGCCTTCCGTCGGGTCCTGCGCTGGCGCGACGCGGCGGGGCGAGCGGCGGGGGTGGAGCTGCTGCTCCGCCTGGTCCGCCCGCTGCTGCTCCGGCGCACCAAGGCCGAGGGCGCCCCCGAGCTGCCGCCCCGGCTCGAGCACCGAATCCTGCTGGAGCCGTCGCCCGAGGAGCGCGCCGCCTACCAGGACCTCCGCGAGCATTTCCTGCGCAAGGTCGAGCTCGCGCCGGTGGATCGGCGGGGCGCGCTCCTCCTCACGGCGGTGACGCGACTCCGGCAGCTCGCCTGCCACCCGGGCCTGCTCGATCCGCGGCGGACCAGCGAGGGGAGCGTCAAGGTGGATCTGCTCCTCGACCGCCTGGAGGCGCTCCGGGGCAGCGGCCGCAAGGCGCTGGTCTTCTCCCAGTTCACCGCACTGCTCGAGCTGTTGCGCAAGCGGCTCGAGGGCAGCGGCCACGCGCTCGCCTACCTGGACGGATCCACCCGCGATCGCGAGGAGCAGGTGCGCAGGTTCCAGGAGGAGCCGACGGTCGGCGTCTTCTTGATCAGCCTCAAGGCGGGAGGGACGGGGCTCAACCTGACCGCCGCCGACGACGTCTTCCTGCTCGATCCGTGGTGGAACCCGGCGGTGGAGGCGCAGGCCATCGACCGCGCGCACCGCATCGGGCGGACGCGACCGGTGATGGCCTGGAAGCTCGTCGTGGCGGGCACCATCGAGGAGCGCGTGCTCGAGCTCCAGGCGCGGAAGCGCGCCCTGGCCGAAAGCCTCTTCGATCCGACCCTGGGCGGCCTCACGGAGGCCGAGCTCCTCTCCCTTCTCTGACCCTGACGACGTCACCAGGAAACCGCACCATGCCCAAGCGCCCCGTCGATCCCTGGCTTCTGCCCTGCCCTTGCGGCTCCGGACTCCGTCTGGGGCAGTGCTGCGGGCACAAGCAGCAGGTGGACATGCCGCCGGCCTGGACGGAGGCGCACGACCTCTGGAACCTGGCGCAGCGCGCGCTCGGGGATTTCATGACGGCCCGGCACCCGAAGGCGGTCATTGCCGCCGCCTACGCCCGGTACTCCCGCCCGCCGGAGCCGGGGCTCTGGGGAGACGAGAGCTGGCTCGCGCTGGTGGAGAGCTGGGTGTTCTACGACTGGCTGGCGCCGGGCGAAGAGCGGCCACTCGCCGACGAGTGGCTGGCTCGCGTGGCCCCCACGGCCACCCCCGGCGGCAGGCGGCTCCTGGCGTTCGTCCGGGCCGCCCTCGACAGCCCGCTGTCGTTCTTCCAGATCGAGCGCGTCGTACCGTCGCTCGGGGTCGAGCTGCGCGATCTGCTGCGGGATCGGAGGACCTTCGTGCACGATCGCAGTCTGTCGCTGTCGGCCGCGCCCTGGCGCATCGTCTGCGCGCGCCTGCTCCCCTGGGAGGGGATCACCATCATGGACGCGATGGGCCCCTTCCCGCTCCCGGCCACCTGGCGCTCGCGGCTCTGGGATGCGCTCGGCGACGACGGGCTCGATCCCCCGCTGGCCGACGACGTCCTGCGCGAGCTCGGCGACGAGATCCTCGCGCTCTATGACGACGCCGTCAGCGCGGAGCTCGAGGCGCTACGTGCACCGCAGCGCCTCGCGAACACGGACGGGGACCCCATGGTCCTCTGTGAGCTGACCTATCGCTTCGCGACGGCGGATCTGGGCACCATCCTGGATCGACTGCTCGATCTCGGCTTCGAGGCGCGCGGAGGCGGACAGCTCGACGATCCGGACGGCGATCTCGACTCGCTGGCGGACCTCGACCTGCACCGAGTGGACGCCGACCGGGAGCTGCTCCCCGGCGGGGGCCCCATCGACGTGGCCGAGGTCACGTTCCCTCGGCAGCAACCCGGCACCTTCGTGCTGAAGACGAATTCTCGGGAGCGGCGGGAGCGGTTCGCGACCACGCTGGAGGCCGAGCTCAGTCCGCTCGTGGAGCGCGGCGAGTCCGACGAGCTCGACCTCAGCCGCCTCGCGCGGTGGTCGCCCGACGCCGGCTGGAACGCCGGCGCCAAGGGCGCCGGGCCCGAGCCAACCGGGCGACCTGGTGGCCCCCTGCGCGAGGAGGACCTCGATCCCGAAACCCTCGCCGCGCTGCGGGCCGAGCTCGCCGGCCTCCCCGAGGCCGCCTCCCGCGCCTGGCCCGACGCGCACGTGCCCGCCCTCGGCGGCCTCACGCCCCGCGAGGCGATGCGCACCGAGCGCGGACGCCACCAGGTCGAGGATCTGCTGCGCAGCTTCGAAGAACGGCACCCCCCGCCGAACGCCCTGAGCGCGACGCTCGATCTCGACCTCATCCGCCAGGAGCTCGGGCTGCCGCTGGAGAAGTAGGTGCGCCGCACCGCGCCACGCCCCCGACGCCTCCCGCTCGCCCGGCAAACACACCCGTGCACGGGCGCGGGTCCAGACCCCCAGGGACGACCCGGTTCCGCTCCTACACGATCACCTCAAATCGCCCGCCCCGCGGGCCAAGGGCTTGCTGGTACTCCTGCCAGGCGCGGGCCAGGCGGGTGATGCCTTGCTCCATGACCGCGGCCTCGGCCACGAAGGGCAAGCGCACGTGGTCGGCGAAGCGGTGCTCGGGCGAGTTGGTCGAGCCGGGGACGATGGCCACGCCGTGCCGTCGCGCCACCTGGGCCAGCTCGTTGGCGTCGCCGGCGGGTAACCGCGCCCACAACAGCAGGCCCCCCTCGGGCTTGCGCCAGGTCCAGCCGGGCAAGTGCTGCTGCAACAGCCCGGTGAGCAGCGCGAGCTTGGTCGCGCTGTCACGCCGCCGCTCTCTCTCCGCGGTTTCGGTCTCGGCCAGCAAGCGCAACGCCATGGCTTGCGTGTGCCAGGGGCTGCCCAGATCGGCCAGCGCCTTCCAGCGGCTCAGGCGCGCGATCAGATCCTGGGGACCGCGAATCCAGCCCAGGCGCAACCCCGACCAGAAGAGCTTGCTGAGCGATCCGATGGTGAGCACCGGCGCCTCCTTGGCCAAGGCCGCGAGTGGCGGCGGGCTCTCGCGCACCAGCGACAGCCCGGCCAAGGCCAGATCTTCGAGCACCGGGATCTGCAGCTCGGATGAGAGGGCGACCAACTCGCGACGGGCGCGCTCGGGCAGCGTGGTCCCGGTGGGGTTATGGAAGGTGGGGACGAGATAGAGCAGACGCGGCCGCGCCTCCAAGGTTCGCTGCCAGCGGGCGGGTTCCATGCCCTCGGCCCCCGCCGGCACAGTCAGGATGCGGGCGCCGGCCGCCGAGAACACGTCGATGGCGCCGATGTACGTGGGATCTTCGACCACCACACTCTCGCCGCGCGGGACCAGCATGCCGGCCACCAGGCTGATGGCCTGCTGTGCCCCGCTGGTGATGAGCAGCTGTTCCGCCGTGGTCCTGACCCCGCAACGCGTGAGCTGCCGCGCGAGCCCCTGGCGCAGCGCCAGCCAACCCATGGGCGAGTACCCGCTTTCCCCCACGATCTCCGTCCACGGCTTGCTCGCGACCTCCCGAAAGGCCTCTTGCACCATGGGCAGCGGGGGCAAATGGGCCCCTACGAAGCCGATGGTGTCGTCGTCCTGTTCGAGCAGGCTGCGGAAGACCACGTTGCGCCGAAAGGCCGCGCTGGCATCGCTCTCCTGCGGGCTGGGACGCTGATCGCGCCCGCGGCGACGAACCCAGGTTCCGCTGCCCTGCCGGCTCTCCACGCGCCCGCCTTCACGCAATTTCCGGTAGGCCAAGACCACGGTGGTCCGGCTGATGCCTAGGCGCTCGGCCAGCTTGCGCTCGGGCGGCAGGTTGCTGCCGGGCAGGATCTCACCCTTGTCGATGGCGGCTTGCAGGCGCGCGGAGAGGCGTTGGTAGAGCGCCCCCTGGCCCGCCTTCCACGAGCCCAGCGCCTGCACCAGCGAGGACAGCTCTGGCTTCAGCATGGATCATGTCCAATCAGTCCACATTCCTTGAAGTGGCCATTGCAGGCTCGCCTCGACCAGCGCAGCCTAGAGAAACACGGCAGAATAGCACAGTCCGCCCAAGAAGTGGTTTGGCAATTGGATCTGAGGAAACCAACGATGACCCTTCCGCGCTTGGCATTTTTCCGAGGCCAAGTGGTGCCCTACGCGCAGGCCCGGCTGGGACTGCTCGCCCACGGCCTCAACTACGGCACCGGGGTGTTCGCCGGGATCCGCGGCTACTGGAACCAGGAAGAGCGCAAGCTGTTCCTGTTCCGCCTGCCCGATCACGTGCGCCGCTTTCACGAGTCCGCACGCCTGCTGCGCATGGAACTCCCCTTGAACGAGCAAGGCACCGTTGACGGTATCTTGGCCTTGCTGCGGGACGAGGGTCTGCGAGAAGACTGCTACGTCCGCGCCCTGGCCTTCTACGACGACGAGGTGGTCGGGGTCCGATTGCACGGCCTACACCCGACGGTGGCCGCGGTGGCCGTGCCTTTTGGCCTGTACATCGACAAGGCCGAGGGCGCCCATTGCACGGTGTCTTCCTGGAAGCGGCCCGATGACAACGTGCTCCCCCCGCGGGGCAAGATCACGGGCAGCTACATCAACAGCGCGCTGGCCAAGAGCGACGCCGAGTTGGCCGGTTTCGATGAGGCCATCCTGCTCAACTCGGCTGGCATGGTGAGCGAGGGAACGGGCGAGAACATCTTCCTCGTGCGCCGGGGTACCGTGGTCACGCCCTCGCTCAACCAAAGCGTGCTCGAGGGCATCACCCGCCGATCGCTGCTCACTCTGGTCAAGGACGAGCTGGGACTGCCGGTGGAAGAGCGCCCGGTGGAGCGAGGCGAGCTCTTCCTGGCCGACGAGATCTTCCTGACCGGAACGGCCGCCCAGATCACGGCGGTCACCCGCGTGGACCATCGCCCCGTGGGCACCGGCCAGATGGGCCCGGTCACCATCGAGCTGCGCTCGCTGTTCTTCGCTGTGGTGCGCGGCCGGAATCCCAAGTACCGGGCCTGGTGCACGCCGGTCATTTCGTGATCGCCCGGTCGGCGCCGGTGGGGGACCGACGATCGACGGGCGGGGGTTCCCCCTCGGCCCCGGTCTGGCGTTCATCCCTGTCGTGGCCAAGAGGTGATTCGTGTTCCCCGCCACGCCGCCCGTGTGCGCGCCGTCGGCCTCCAGGTCTTGGATGAGGGCGCTGGGGCACGGGTGCGCCGCCGCGCCGCGACGCCTCGCGAGCAGGGAGTGTGGTCGGAAACCGAACACCGCGCGCCGGTGGACTCTCACCGCCTCCGCCGCGGCTTCGCGCGCCCGTGCCGCGACGCCGGCGTGCCCGACGGACGGGATCCGGGACTTGCTGGACCACGCGGACGCGAGGACGACCGAGCGCTGCCTGGCCGAGCGTCGGATCCGGTGCCGCGCCGTCTCGGATGTCGTCGTCCCGTCGGCGGTCAGGGACCGCCCCTGGTCCCTGTCTCTCGCACCATCCGCGAGGCCAAGCGCCTTTTTCGAGCCACCTTCCAGACTCGAACTGGAGACCTACGGTTTACGAAACCGTTGCTCTACCGACTGAGCTAAGGTGGCGAGGGGGCCGAGAGGATACGCCGCCGCAGAGACGAGTCAAGCGCCCGCACTCGCGCGATTTTTCGCGGCGCGCGGGGTCGGGCGAGGGGCGGGGCGGAGCGCGCGGTGGCGCCGCGCCGTGCGGTCCGGAAACGCTGCGGTACCATGCGGCGCCCGCGGCCGTGACCGGGCGCGGCGCCCCGGAGACACCGACCCGGCGTCCCCGGTCCCTGGAGAGGAACCATGTCCAACACCGTCCCCCCCCCTCGCGGCTTCCGCTTCGCGGGCGTGCCTGCCGGCATCAAGCGGCAGGCGGGCGCCCTCGATCTCGGGCTCATCGTCGCCGACGCGCCGGCGGCGGTCGCGGGCGCGTTCACCCGCAACCTGGTGCGCGCCGCGCCGGTCACCGTCGCCGAGCGCCGGGTCGCCCGGGGGCGCGCGCGGGCAGTCCTGGTCAACAGCGGGAACGCCAACGCCTGCACGGGCGAGCCCGGGCTCGCCGCCACCCTGGAGACGACCGCCGCGGTCGCGAGCGCCCTCGGCGTCGACGCCGAGGAGGTGCTCCCCGCGTCGCCGGGCGTCATCGGGGCGCCGCTGCCCACCGCGAAGATCGTCGGCGCGGTGCCCGCGCTCGTCGCCGCGCTCGGCGCCAGCGTCGAGCCGTTCTCGCGTGCCATCATGACCACCGATCGCTGGCCGAAGGTGGCCACGGCGCACGCCGCCGGCGCCGCCGTGCTCGGCGTGGCCAAGGGCGCGGGGATGATCCACCCCGACGTGGGGCCACCGCAGTCGACGATGCTCGTGTTCCTCCTCACCGACGCAGTGGTCGAGCGCGCACCGCTCGCCAGCGCGCTGCTCGCCGCCTGCGACGCCACCTTCAACGCGGCGACAGTCGACGGCGACACCAGCACCAACGACAGCGTCCTCGCGCTCGCCTCCGGAGCGTCCGGCATCGCGCCGCCCGCCGATGCCCTCCTCGCGGCGCTCACCGAGGTGTGCGACACCCTCGCGCGCTCGATGGTGCGTGACGGCGAGGGGGCCGGCCACGTCGCCGAGCTGAGCGTGCGCGGTCTGCCCACCGACGCGGAGGCGCGCGTCGTCGCGCGGACCGTGGCGACCTCGCTCCTGGTCAAGACCGCCCTCTTCGGGCAGGACTCGAACTGGGGGCGCATCCTGGCGGCCGCGGGGCGCGCTGGCGTCCGGTTCGATCCCGCGCAGGCGGTGCTCGCCATCGGTGGCGTGACCATCCTCGAGCGCGGGCTGCCGCTCGGGCCGGAGGCGGAGGCACGGGCGTCGGCGGCGATGCGGGCCGAGACGTACGCCATCGAGCTCGTCCTCGGCGACGGCCCCGGCCAGGCGCGGTACCTCACGAGCGACCTCGGTCACGGGTACGTCGACGTGAACGCGGGCTACCGATCTTGAACGCGCCCTCCCGTCGCTGCCGTCGCGGCGGAGCGCGCGGACGCCTGGCGCCGTTCCTCGCCGGCGCCGTCGCGCTGGGCGCCTGCAGGCCGCCCCCGGGAACCATCGGCGCCATCCTCGCCCGCGCGCCCGACGGCTCCCTGCGCATCGACGAGGCGCCCGCGGGGCTCGCCGCGGCCGAGGCGGGGCTCGAGCCCGGCGACCAGATCCTGCTCATCGACGGGGTCGACGTGCGGGCGCTCGACGCCGCGGGGGTGCACGCGGCGCTGAGCGGCGACGTCGGCGAGCCGGTGAAGCTCACCGTGATCCGCGACGACGAGGTGCTGCGGGTCACGCTCGCGCGGACGCCGGTCCCCGCTCGCGAGCGCGCCGCGCGGCGCCGGCGCTAGCAGCCTCCCCACGGCCTCGGCGCCGACCCTACACCCCGGACGCGCGCTGCGCTAGCTTCGGCGCCGTGACCGCGAGCCCCGGCGAGCCGTTCGAGCTGTTCCTGGCGCTCGCGGCGCCGCGCCTGAGCGCCGCGCGGCTCGGGCTGGATCTCGAGCGCGACGAGCGGGCCCGGGAGCTCGCCGCGGCGCTGATCCCGATGGCCGTGGACGCGGCGCTGCTGGGCATCTCCGGCGTCGCCGCGCTGGCGCGCGCCGCGGCGGGCGCGGCCGCGGCGCCCCGGGGCCGGGTCGAGGCGGCGCTCGCCGCGCTCGAAGCCGCGTGCGAGGCGCTGGGCCACGGCGACGCCTCGGGCGCGCGCGTCGACGAGGCGGCGCTGATCGCCCAGGCGGAGGCGCTCCGCGCCGTGGCGCCGGAGCCTGCGGCGGTCCCCCTCGCCGGTGCCGCGCCCTGCCCCGCAGCCCCCGCCAGCAGCGCGCCGCCGCCGCCGACCGGCGCGGCGGTCCTGGAGGCAGGGGAGGATCCCGCCGAGACGGCCTGGGTGCCGCCCCTCGACGACGACATGATCGCCGCCTTCCTCGACGAGTGCGTCGAGCGGCTGGACGGGCTCGGGCAGCGTCTCCTGGTGCTCGAGGAGCGGAGCCAGGACCGCGAGCTCGTCAACGAGGTCTTCCGCGATCTGCACACGCTGAAGGGGTCGAGCGCCTTCGCGGGGCTCAAGAAGATGAACCGTGTGGCGCACCTGGCGGAGGATCGGGTCGGCGAGCTCCGCGACGGGCAGCGCCAGGTCGATCGCCAGCTGGTGGACGTGCTGCTGGAGACGCTGGACGTCCTGCGCGCCATCGTCGAGCGAGCCCGCGCGCGCCAGCCCATCGACGTCGACGTCCGCGATCTGGTGCGGCGCCTGCAGGACCCGGGGCGGGCGGCGGCGGCTCCGCCCGCGCCCCCCGCGGCCGCGCCGGTGCCGCCCGGCGCGCCCGAGGCCGCCGCCGCCCTGTCCGCGGCGAACCCGGCCGCCCCCGCGTCCACCCTCCGCATCGACTTCGGCAAGGTGGACCTGCTGCTGAACCTGGTCGGCGAGAGCGTGCTCGCCCGCGGCCGGCTCGCGGGGGCGATCGACCAGCAGGCGGGACTGCTCAGGGAGATCGGCCAGACCCGGCAGAAGCTCGCGGCCGCCCTCGGCCCGGCCGGCGTCCCCGGCGCCGAGCGGCGGGGGCCCGCGGCCGGCGCGCTGGAGGACCTGCAGCGAATCGAGCGTGTGCTGCGCGAGTCGTTCGAGGACCTGGACAGCGGCCTCAGCGGCCTCACGCTGGCCGTGTCGGAGCTCCGCGACCAGGTGATGAAGCTTCGCATGGTGCCCATCGCGCGGCTCTTCACCAAGTACCAACGCACGGTGCGCGAGCTCGCGAACCGGCTGGGCAAGGAGGTCCGGGTCGAGCTTCTGGGCGCCGAGACGGAGCTCGACAAGGTCCTGGTGGAGCGGCTCGAGGATCCGCTCCTGCACCTGGTCCGCAACGCCGTGGATCACGGGATCGAGGCGCCGGACCGGCGCCAGCTCGCGGGCAAGCCGCGGGCGGGGACCGTACGCCTCGCCGCGGCCCAGCGGGGCGGCCAGATCCTGGTGACGATCGAGGACGACGGGGCCGGCCTCGACGCGGCGAAGCTGGCGGCGAAGGCGGTCGAGAAGGGGCTGCTCCGACCCGCCGAGGCGGCCTCGCTCACCGAACAGGAGGCGTTCGGCCTCATCTTCCGCCCCGGGTTCTCGACCGCGGCCCAGGTCTCGGACGTGTCCGGGCGGGGCGTGGGCATGGACGTCGTGCACGACGCGCTGGTCCGGCTGAAGGGCTCGATCCACCTGCGGTCGCGCGTCGGCGAGGGCACCGCCGTGGAGCTCCGGCTGCCGCTCACGCTGGCCATCACGCAGGTGCTGGCCGCCCGGGTGGGCAGCGAGCTGGTGGCCCTGCCCCTGGACGCCGTCGTGAGCGCGCAGCCGGCGCCGAGCTCCTTCGAGGCGGTGGGCGAGGGCGCCTTCCTGCGGGTGGGAGAGGCGCTGATCCCGGTGCTCGACCTGGCGGGCCTGCTCGGGCTCGGCGACGCCGGCGGCATCGGCGAGCTCGGGGACGCGAGCGTGGTGATCGTCGAGGTGGGCGCGCAGCGGCTCGGGCTTCTCGTCCGCCAGGTGCTCGGTCGGCACGAGGTCGTGATCAAGTCGCTCGGGCCGCTGCTCACCGCGGTCCCCTGCGCCGCCGGCGCCACCCTGATCGGAGACCGGGTGCTGCTGGTGGTGGACCTGGCCGACGTCGCCGCGCGCGCCCAGCGACCGGCGCCCGCCGGCGCCCTGGCGCCGCGCGCGCTCCCCCGGGCCAGCGCCCGGGCGCGCATCCTCGTCGCCGAAGACAGCGACGTCATCCGCGAAACCATCCTGCGCGAGCTGGCCGACGCGGGCTTCGAGGTCCGCGCCGCCCGGGACGGCCTCGAGGCACTCGCGCTCGCGCGCCGCGAGGTCTTCGACGCCGTCTCCACCGACGTGATGATGCCGGGCATGGACGGCTACGAGCTGACCCGCGCCCTGCGCGCCGATCCGCGCTACGCCCGCGTCCCCATCGTCATGGTCACCGGCAAGGACGCGCGGATCGACGCCCTCCGCGGCTACGACGCGGGCGCCGACGTCTACCTCACGAAGCCCTCCGACACGGCCGTCCTGATCCGGACCATCGACGGGCTGCTCACCAAGCTTCGCGCGCCGCGCGCCTGAGCGCGCGCTCCGTCAGTGACCCGCGCGCGGGCGGGGCAGGGGCGGCCTGCCCGCCTGGGCGCCGAAATCGCCCCTTCCCATCGGCGGGCTCGGTCGGCTAGGGTCGCGCACTCTCGCCGCGCCGGAGCGGCCCGCGCGACCGCGGGCCCGGGGCGAGCCCGAACCCGAACCAGACCGGGAGCCAGCCATGAGCCGTCACCTCTTCACGTCCGAATCCGTCAGCGAAGGCCACCCCGACAAGATGTGCGACCAGATCTCCGACGCCGTGCTCGACGCGGCGATCGCGCAGGATCCCCGGAGCCGCGTCGCGTGCGAGACGCTCTGCAAGACGGGCTTCGTGATCATCGCTGGCGAGATCACGACCCAGGCCCACCTCGACTTCGGGCCCATCGCCCGCGGGGTCATCCGGGACATCGGGTACACGAGCTCGGAGATGGGCTTCGACGCCACCACCTGCGGCATCCAGGTCGCCATCGAGCCGCAGTCGCCCGACATCTCACAGGGCGTGACCGAGGGTGCGGGCCTGTTCAAGGAGCAGGGCGCCGGCGACCAGGGCATGATGTTCGGCTACGCCTGCGATGAGACGCCCGAGCTCATGCCGGCGCCGATCATGTACTCCCACGCCCTGCTCCGGGAGATGGCGCGCCTGCGCAAGGCCGGCAAGCTGCCCTGGGCGAGGCCTGACAGCAAGAGCCAGGTCACCATCGAATACGAGGACGGCGTGCCGAGGCGGATCGACGCCGTGGTCGTGTCGACCCAGCACTCTCCGGAGGTCACCCATCAGGAGATCACGGAAGAGGTGGTGGAGACGATCATCAAGCGAGTCCTCAAGAAGAGCTTGCTCGTCGACACCAAGTTCTACGTCAACCCGACCGGCCGCTTCGTCATCGGCGGCCCGTTCGGCGACTCGGGCCTCACCGGGCGCAAGATCATCGTCGACACCTACGGCGGCATGGGACACCACGGGGGCGGCGCGTTCAGCGGCAAGGACCCGTCGAAGGGCGACCGCTCCGCGGCCTACTACGCGCGGTACATCGCCAAGAACATCGTCGCCGCCAAGCTCGCGCGGCGGTGCGAGGTGCAGCTCGCCTACGCCATCGGCGTGGCGCAGCCCGTCAGCGTCCTGGTCAACACCTTCGGCACCGGCGTGGTGGACGAGGAGCGGCTGACCCGGTACGTCATGAGCGCCTTCGACATGCGCCCCAAGGCCGTGATCGAGCAGCTCGACCTGCTGCGCCCCATCTACCGGAACACGGCGGCCTACGGCCACTTCGGCCGCAAGGAGTTCACCTGGGAGCGCACGGACCGCGCCGCGCAGCTCGCCGCGGACCTGCTGGGCAAGCGCCTCCGCGGCGCCAAGACCACGCCGCCCGCGGCGCCGGCAGGGCGCAGCCCGCGCGGGCGCGCGGCCTCCGCGCCGGCGGCCAAGCCCGCGCCGGCGGCCCCCGCCAGGCCCGCCAGGGCGCGCGGGACCGCGAGGAAGGTCGCGGCGCCGGCGCCCGCCCCAGCCGCCCGGAAGCCGTCGGTGCAGCCCCCCGCCACCCCGCCGCGGCGGGCTCCTCGGCGCCCGCGTCGGCGCTAGGCGCCGCCCGCGGCGCCGGCGTCACCGAACGCAGTTGCGCCCCGCGTTCTTGGCCTCGTAAAGACGCTCGTCGGCGCGACGGAAGAACTCCTCCGCGCTCTCGGCGCTCCCCGCCGGGCGCTCGGCGACCCCGAGGCTCACGGTCATCGGGATGCGCCGGCCCTCGAACGTGATCTCGGCGGCCGCGATGGCGGCGCGTATCCGCTCCGCGAGGGCGCGCGCCGCGTCGAGCGTCACGCCGGGCAGGATCACCGCGAACTCCTCCCCCCCCGTGCGCGCGAACAGCGCCGCGCCCTCGACCACGCCCTGGACGACGGCGGCCGCCTGCCGCAGCACCGCGTCCCCGGCCGTGTGCCCGTAGGTGTCGTTCACCCGCTTGAAGTGGTCCAGATCGAGCACGATGAGGCTGACGGGAGCCGCGCGCGAGCGGGTGCGAAGGAGGGTGTCGGCCAGGGTTTCGTCGAAGTGGGCCCGGTTGGCCGCCCCCGTGAGCCCGTCGAACTTCACCAGTCGCTGGACCTCCCGGTGGTACTCCGCCTCGACGTTGTTGCCCGCGATGTACTTCAGGATCACGTGCCCGACCTGGAGGCGATCGCCGTCGCTCAGGAACGCGCCGGAAACGCGGCGCTCGTTCACGTAGGTGCCGTTGGTAGAGTTGAGGTCCACCACCTCGTGCGCGGCGCCGTTCCAGCGCACCCGGGCGTGCTGGCGGCTCACGCTGTCCGCGTCGAGCTGGAGCGCGCAGTTGATGCCGCGGCCAATCTCCACGTCGCGGTCCGCGACGAGGACGTTCTGTCCGATGCGAGCCCCCGCGATGACGACCAGATACGCCTGCCCGCGCGCGCCGGCGGTCGCCAGGTGGCTCAACGCCCGCGCGACCGTGATCTCGCTGGACGGGTGGGACGAGGTCGGTGTCTTCGCCACGGGGCGGAACCATAGCACGGCCCCCCCGGCCGCGGGCCGGCCCCCCCGCCCCCCCCCCCCCCCCCCCCCCCCCCCCCCCCCCCCCCCCCCCCCCC
>CAYVRP010000072.1:0-36189 GCA_964454025.1 uncultured Polyangiaceae bacterium
GGTATACCCACATCGGCCCTCGGACCTGGGTCCTCGGACCGCTCGAGACTCAAGTGATGCACGAAGGGCAGCAAGCGTCCACTTTCGGTCGCCGCCGCGCCCCGGGCGACGCCCCCGGTCGAAACCGAGCCGCCCCCGCGACCTCCCCGCGCACGCCGGGCGACCCGCGGCGCCACTACCTTCGTCGCGGCGCCGCCGGGGCGCGGTGCGCGGAGGCCGCGCGGACGGCGTGCACCGCGCTACCGGCGACTGCACAAATCGCGCAAGGCGACTGCGCAACACGTCCGTGTTGCGCAAGGGCGACCGGCGCGGCTCGCACCTGAGCCCACCGAGGCGCCGAGGTGCGCGGAGCGGCGCCGCGCTCGCTCGCCGCGGGATCACCGCCGGATTCGGACCGACGCGCCGCGCGCCAGCGCGAGACGCGGAGTGTCTCGATGCGAAACGGCGCTGGCACGCCCGCTGCAGTGGTGAGCCCCTGGCAACGCCGGGAGGACGAAATGAGGATCACCACCGCCATCATCGCCAGCTTGACCGTCATCTTGGCCACGGGCTGTGCCGTCGAAGCGGAGGAAACCGATGTCGGTGTGGTCGGTCAGGGGCTCACCTGCCAGCCCGACGAGGGCATCCAGGAGATGGCGGCGGCCCTGGCCGTCGCCATCGGCCGCGAGCTCCAGCGCTGGGACGGGCTCAACGACTTCGCGCCAGGCTGGCTCACCGTCGATACCCGCCACCAGGTCTGCAACGAGTGGGCCTGCTGGTGGGAGGGCAGCGTCTATACCACCGAGGTGCTCAAGCTGAGCGCCCAGGGCGAGAGCGCCTGCGGCGCCAGCAACTGCCCCACCATCCGCGCCATCCTCGCAATGCAGACAGAGAGCTACTTCGCGCCCGGGGTGACCTACTGGAACGGCCCCGCGTTCGCTTCCCGGCTCGTCGCCGGCTGGCGCCGCCTCGCGTCCGACATCAACAACCTCAAGTGCCAGAACTTCGCCCACTCCCTCGCCATGCCGACCGCGGCCCAGGCGGACGGCTGTGGCCAGCTCGACTTCTCCTTCGAGGTCGTGGGGGCGAACCCGTCCGCGGTCGAGTGCCAGATGGCGCTCTTCACCGGGGGCGGCGACTACAACACCAACCCCTGGATCAACTTCCGCGTGGCCGACTCGCGCGCCATCATCGACCCGACCGACTCCACCGTCTCGACCCAGCCGACCCCCATCGGCATCTGCTGGGACGCGCCGACAGGCTACGTCTACGACCCGCTGAAGGCGAAGATTGGCCAGTGCTGCGTGGTCGCGGGCGTGCAGAAGGCGCTCTACGCGTACAATGCATCCTGGGACAAGTGCCGGTGAGCCAGCGGCTGGCGTCCTAGCTCCCCCTCGCCTCCTCGGTTCCCCCTGGCTCCGGCGGCCCCGCGTTCCCCACCGCGGGGCCGCCCCCTTTTTTCACCACGGCCCCGGGAACCCGCGGCGGCTCGCGCCGGCGATCCTGTCTCGCCGCGGCGACCGTGGTAGGCTCGTTCACGAGGCTGGTCCGCCCCGCCGTCGCCGCTCCAGCGATGCCCACCGCACCGAGCACCCCGAGGGGACGATCGCCCGCTGACGCGCGCCCCTGGTTCGGCGCCGCGCTCGTGGCCGCCGCCGCGGGCTGCTCCGCCCTCTACGAGCTGGCGCCGGATCAGTGCACGACCGACGCCGACTGCACGGGGAGGCTCGCCGGGCGGCGCTGCAGCGACGGGATGTGCGTCGAGCCCGGAGCGCCCGACGAGCCGCCCGGGGACGGCGGTGCAGCGGGCGGCGACGGCGAG
Organism: uncultured Polyangiaceae bacterium; assembly: GCA_964454025.1. Classification (GTDB taxonomy): domain Bacteria; phylum Myxococcota_A; class Polyangia; order Polyangiales; family Polyangiaceae; genus JAFGBI01. The sequence continues at coordinate 1,802 of CAYVRP010000072.1, forward strand.
CCCGGCGGCGCGTCCAGCGGCGGCGCCGCGGGCGGCGGCGCGTCCAGCGGCGGCGCGACCACCGGCGGCGCCGGGGGGGGCGGCCCGTCCTGCGTGACCAACGCGGACTGCATGGACCAGCACTGGAACGAGCCCTACCTCTGCCGCGACGGCGGCTGCATCGGCCTCAAGACGTCGGAGTGCCCGCGCGTCCTCTTGCCCGACAACCTCAAGGTGCCAAGCCCCATCCTGGTCGGGGCCTACGGCAACACGGCCGTCGCCGGCGACGCGCAGATCTTGAGCTACGAGCTTGCCCTCACCGAGCTCTCGCGCAAGATCGGCGGGCTCTCGGGGGGCCCCGGCGGGTCGCTCCGCACCTTCGTCGGCGTGGTCTGCAACTCCGTCTTCGCGTCGACCACCCCGGGCAACGCCGATCACCTCCGGCCGAGCCTCGACCACCTGGTGAACACCCTGAAGGTGCCGGCCATCCTCGCCGCCCTGAGCAAGAGCGACCTGAAGCTTGCCACCTCGCTGCTCGAGGACGAGCACCAGCAGGACGCTCCCTTCCTCCTCAACCCGCTCTCGTCCGACAGCGAGGTGGAGCGGGTGGACACGCAGGGGATGCTCTGGCACATGCTGGGGAGCGCGCTCGACCTCGCCCCCGCCTTCGTCGCGCTGACCGAGGCCACCGAGGCGAAGCTCGCGCTCGAGGAGCCGCTGCGGCTCGCCCTCGTGTACTCGGACATCGCGACGTTCACGGATATCGCAGAGTACGTGGAGGGAAACCTCACGCTGAACGGTGCGGGCACGGCGGCGAACCGCGCGAACGGCAATTTCCTCCCCCTGCTCATCCCCTACGAGCTCTCCGGGCCGGACGCGGACTACTCGAGCGCGGTGGCGGCCCTGCAGGAGCTCCAGCCGCACGTGGTGGTGGCGCTCACGGGCGGCGAGTTCGTGACCCGGCTGCTGCAGCCCCTGGAGTCGCTCGGGGCGACCCGGCCCCGGTTCTACGTCCTCGGCCACTACCTCTCCTATCGCACCGAGCTCCTCCGCGCGGCCAACGACTACCCGGGCCTGCAGCAGCGCATGGCGGGGGTCAACTTCGCGGGGGCCGAAGACCGCACCGCCCTCGACGGCTACCTCTCGCGGTTCGGTGCCGAGTACCTGGGCGCCTCGGACCCCACGTCGCAGGAGAACTTCTACGACGCGGCCTACTTCCTGATGTACTCGATCGCCGCCGCGGGCAACGTCACGCCCCTGACCGGCAGCGACGCCGTGCGTGGCATGCGGCGGCTGGTCGACCCCAGCTCCCCGTTCCAGTACGAGGTAGGGCCGGGCGACATTTCGGAAGTGCTGGCCACCCTGGCCGTCACCTCGGGCACCCGCCTGGGGATCACCGGCACCCTCGGCCCCCCGGACTGGGACATCAGCACCGGCGCCCGCGCGGCCCGGGCGAGCGTCTGGTGCGTCGCCGACGACGCCGGCTTCGATTTCGCCTATGACCAGATGCGCTACGACGCCACGACGGGCGGGTTCCCAGCCGAGCAGGGCCTCGAGGCATGCGGCATCACCGGCTTCTGACCCCATGCGCCGCAGCCGCTCCGGCGCGGGCGAGCGCGGCGCGCCGCGCGCTGACCGCTCTGCTGGGCGCGCTCGTCGCGACCGGGTGCGGGCCGGAGAGCGAGGCCCCGGTGGCGGGGGCGGCGGTCGCGAGGATCGTCGGGGGCGTCCCCTCCGGGCCCGAGGACGACGCCGTGGTGCTGATCCGCTACGCCCCTCCCCTTCCCTACACGTCGGGCCGCTGCACCGCCACGCTGATCGCGCCGAACCTCATCGTCACCGCGTTCCACTGCCTCTCGAGCACCTCGGAGGGCTCGTTCGGCTGCACGAGGGACGGTGCGCTGGTCGAGCTGGATCCCGGCGCCGGGGTGGTCCACCGCCTCGCCGAGCCCGACGAGATCCTGATCTTCCCGGGTTCCTGCGGCGACTTGAGCCCGGTCGGCGCCGGGGGGGGCGGCGGCGAAGACAGGCGCTGCGGCACCGAGCAAGTCGAGCCCGCCGCGCGCGGGCGCGAGATCTTCTCGACGCTGTCGTACACGCCGTGCATGAACGACATCGCCTTCGTGGTGCTCGACCGCAGCCTCGAGCTCCCCATCGCCCCCGTACGCCTCGACGAGAGCATGCACCGGGGCGAGCTGGTGACGGTGGTGGGGTACGGAGGCACCGGCCTCGCCGGCGACATGGGCCGGTTCCGCCGAGAGGAAGTGCGCGTCACCGACCTCGGCGAGGGGATCTCGGAGGAGTTTGCCGGCGAGGTTCCGCCGCTGCAGTTCGCCCTCGAGTCCGCGGCCTGTTTCGGCGACAGCGGCGGGCCCAGCCTCTCGGCGCGCGGCGCGGTGATGGGCGTCTCCTCCCGCCTGGGCGGCACGAGCTGCACCAGTCCCTTGGCCATCGACTACTACTCCTGCCTGGCCCCCTACGCGGGGCTGGCCGCGCAGGCCTTCGAGGCCGCCGGCGCCGAGCCCTGGCGCGAGGGGACGCCGCCGCCCGGACGGGGCGGCGCGGGGGGTGCGGCGGGCGCAGCCGGCAGCGGCGCCCGCACGGCCGGTGGTGGGGGTGGACTCGCGGCAGGTGGCGGCGGCGAGCCCGGCGCCGGCGAGGCAGGCGCGCTCGCAGCCGGCACCGCGGGGACGACGCGCACGGCGCCGGCCCGACCGCGCGACGACGACGCGGCCGGCTGCTGCCAAACCGCCGCCGGGCGGACGCACGACGCGCAGGGCGCCGCTGTCCTCTTCGCCGTGCTCCTGCTCGCCGGGGCCCGGAACCGCCGCCGATCCCGGCCCGAGCGCTGAACCGTGATGTCACTCGAGCTCTTCGCGCTCGCCGTCGCGCTGGCGATGGACGCCACGGCCGCCGCCGCGACCTGCGGGCTGACGGCGAGGTGCGTCCGCGCGCGCGACGTCGCCCGCGTCACGCTGGCCTTCGGCGGCGCGCAGGCGACGATGCCGCTCATCGGGTGGCTCCTCGGGCAGGCGCTGAGCCGCGTCGTCACCACCTGGGACCACTGGATCGCGTTCGGGCTCCTCCTCGGCATCGGCGCCCACATGCTCGTCGAGGCGCGCTCGCAGGACGATCCGGGCGCGGCCGAGGGCAACGATCCCTTCGCGACCGGGACCCTATGCTGGCTCGCCCTGGCGACCAGCATCGACGCGCTCGCGGCGGGCGTCACCCTCCCGCTGCTCGGCGTGCCGCTGCTCGTCTCGGTAGCCGTGATCGGGACCACCACCGCGGTGCTGAGCGGAGCGGGGCTGCTGCTCGGGCGCCGCGTCGGGCACCTGCTCGGGGCGCGCCTGACGGTCTTCGGCGGGCTGGTGCTGATCGCCCTGGGGGTGAAGATCCTCGTCGAGCACACGCTCGCAGGGTGACCGACCACGGGAGCGGGTCCAGAGCTGACACCGCCGCGGCTCCCGGCCGCGGTACGAACAGGCGCGCACGCGCGCACCACTGGATCGACCCGGAACCGCAGGCGCGGACGAGGGCGGCGAATGAGAGATCCCGCCCGCCGCAAATGCGACGACGACCCCGCTCCGCCATGTCAGACTCGGTGGCGGCAGGCGTGCGGGACGACCGATCCCCACCGCGGGTAGCGTCGGGACACCCGTCACCCGGAGAGCCATCCATGCGAAAGTACCCGGTTTTTATTGCCATTCTCGCACTGGCCGGTTGCGGGGATGCGGACCCGGCCCGCACCTCGACCTCGGACCTCGGCTCCGGTGGAGCTCTGCCGACCGGTGGATCGGGCACCGGCGGGGCGGCCGCGAGCGGCATGACGGGCTCGGGCGGCACGCCCGGCACCGGCGGCGTCCTGCCCACCGGGGGTACGCCCGGCACCGGCGGCGTCCTGCCCACCGGGGGTGTGCCCGGCACCGGCGGCGTCCTGCCCACCGGGGGCGTCGCCGGTTCTGGTGGTGTCCAGCCCACGGGCGGCAGCGCGGGCACCGGCGGTTTCTCGCCCACGGGTGGCGTCGCGGGTTCTGGTGGCGTTCCGCCTACGGGCGGCGTCGCGGGGACTGGTGGCGTTCCGCCCACGGGCGGGGTCGCGGGTTCTGGCGGCGCTCCGCCCACGGGCGGCACCGCCGGCTCCGGCGGCTTCTGGCCCACGGGCGGCACGGGCGGCGTTTCGCCCACGGGCGGCACCGCCGGCTCCGGCGGCGTTCCGCCCACAGGCGGGGTCGCGGGTTCTGGCGGCGCTCCGCCCACGGGCGGTACCGCCGGCTCCGGCGGCACCGCCGGTGGCGTCACCTACGACTGCGACCTGCCTCCCGCCGGCTCCGGTGGCAAGCCGCGACCCTCGGGCTCCGCCGCGAACCTCAAGGTGCTCGACTGGGCGGGCTTCAACAGCGCCGTCTCCTACAGCTTCGACGACGCCAACTCCTCGCAGATTTCCCACTACGAGCAGATGAACGCCCTGGGCGTGCGCTTCACCTTCTACCTGCAGACCGGCAAGCCCGAGGCGGCCGACGCCATCTGGCAGACGGCCTACGAGGACGGACACGAGCTCGGCAACCACACGCAGAACCACACCTGCGGCACCTCTGACGTGGACGCGGCGCAGAGCTTCATCCAGCAGCACTTCGGCGTCACCGCCTACACCATGGCCGCGCCCAACGGCGACAGCGCCTGCCAGAGCAGCGCGTCGAAGTTCCTCATCATCCGCAGCGTCTCCGGCGGGGACATCGGTCCCAAGGACAGCACCAATCCCGCCTGGATCCCCTCGTACATCCCGGGCTCGATGGGCACCACGGCCGGCAAGTGGAAGGTCTACTGCATCCACGGCTTCACCGGCGGCACCGATGGCGCCTACCAGCCCATCGCCTTCGAGTCGTTCACCTCCGCGGTCCAGCAGGCCATCTCCAGTGGTTCCTGGGTGGACAGCGTGATCAACATCGGGGCCTACTGGATCGCGCAGAAGGCGTTCTCGGGGTCCGGCGACTCGTGGACCTGGGATCTTCCCGCCAACTTCCCGCCCAACAAGTGCCTGCGCGTGACGGTCGATGGCGGCACGTTGTCCCAGAATGGCCAGGCCATCGCCTGGGACGACCACGGGTACTACGAGATCTCGCTCGACGCCGGCCCCCTCACTTGGACGCCATAGTCAGCGGCCCGAAGGCGGCGGGGGCGGCGGCCGACCCCACGGCCCGCCTCCGCGGCACCCTCGAGCGGCGGGCCGCGCGGCCCGGTCCACGCGCGCGTCCACCCTGCGCCCGGGTTTCGTGGCCGCGCTCCATCTGCTAATCAGCGGCGTTCCGGCCCAGGCAGGCCGGACTCCAAGCGGGAGGAGCGATTCAGAGCATGAAGGGCAACGCGATCGTCGGACAGTCTGGCGGACCCACCGCCGTCATCAACGCGAGCCTGGTCGGGGTGATCGACGCCTGCCTCGAGGCCGAGAACGTCCGCAACGTCTACGGGATGCGCTTCGGCATCGAGGGGTTCATGCAAGACCTCCTCGTCGATCTGGGCGCCCAGAGCCGCGCGACGCTCGAACGCGTCCGGGCGACGCCGTCCTCCGCGCTCGGCTCGACCCGACACAAACTCCGCGACGAGGAGCTGCCGCGCGTCCTCGAGCAGCTCGAGCGCTACGACGTCCGCTACCTGTTCCTCATCGGCGGCAACGACACCATGGATACCATCCACCGGGTGGAGGAGACGTGCCGGGCGAAGGGGTACGCCCTGCGCGGCGTCGGGGTGCCGAAGACCGTCGACAACGATCTGAACGGCACCGATCACACCCCCGGCTACCCGAGCGCCGCCCAGTACGTCGCGCGCTCGATCGCCCAGGGCGGGATCCTGGCGCGCGACATGCAGCGCGTCGACAAGTTCACCATCTTCCAGACGGTCGGGCGCGAGGCGGGGTGGCTCCCGGCCGCTGGCTCCCTGGCGAAGCGCCACGAGGCCGATCCCCCGCACCTCATCTATTTCCCGGAGCGCCCCTTCGATCCGGAGCGCTGCCTGGCGGACGTGGACGACACGATCCGGCGTCACAACTTCTGCTCCATCGTGGTGGGCGAGGGACTGCGCTACGCCGACGGGCGCCCCGTGTCGGGCTCCACCACCCGGGACCCCTTCCAGAACGTGGAGTTCGGCGCCATGGGCGGCGCGAGCGTGGCGATGGTGATCCACCGGATGCTCAGCGATCGCCTGGGGGTGCGCGGCGAATTCCAGGTGGTCCAGTCGCTGCAGATGGCGGCCTCCGATCGCCGGAGCCGGCTCGACGCGGAGGAGGCGTACCGCTGCGGGCGCGCGGCGGTGCGGCTCGCCACGGCCGGGGTCACGGGCGTCATGGTGAACCTGCTCCGCCCGGAGGGGCCGTACCGCACCACCCTCGGCACCGTGCCGCTGCTCGATGTCGCCGGGACCCCCAAGCCCATGCGCGCCGACTTCATCAACGCGGCGGGCAACTTCGTCACCCCCGCCTACTTCGAGTACGCCCGGCCCCTGGTCGATCCGATGGAGGACTTCGGGGACCTCGACTTCACCAAGGTCGCCGCGCCGCGTTGAGCGACCGCGACGGCGCGGGGCGGCGATGGATCACGTCGAGCTCGCCGGGCGTGCCAGCACGCGGCGCGACCTCGAGCGGCGGCTCGCCGGCGCGTACTACACGCCCGCGGTCATCGCGGAGCGGCTGGCTGCGGGCGCGGTGGCCGCCGGTCGCGCGCCGGTGTCCGTCGGGGACCCGTTCTGCGGTGACGGGCGCCTCGTGGTCGCCTGGCTGCGAGAGGCCGCCCGCGCCGGCGCGCTCGAGCGGTTACGGCGGATCTGGCTCTGGGATCGGGATCCCGCCGCGGTCCAGGCCGCCCGGACGGCCGTCATCGAGGCGCTGGGATCCCGCGGGCGCGGCGCCGCCGTCACGGTGACCGCCGAGGCGGGGGACGCCTTCACGCTGGCTGCCGCGCTCCGCGGGCGCCTCGACGTCGTCGTCACCAACCCCCCCTGGGAGCTGCTCAAGCCCGACGCGCGCGACGGCCTCTCCGGGACCGCCGCGCGCGCGCATCGGGCGCGCCTCCGGGCCTACGCGGCCGGGCTCGCGCGGACCTTCCCGGGCGCGGCGAGCGCGGCCGGCAAGGCGATGATGGGAGCCGCCGTCAACCTCGCCCGCGCCGGCGCGCTCGCGGCCGCGACGGTGGTCCGCCCGGGCGGCGTCGTCGCGCTGGTGCTGCCCGCCGCGATCTTCTCCGATCAGGCCTCGGCGCCGTTCCGGGCCGAGCTCTTCACGCGGCTCTCGGTCACCGAGCTCGACGTCTACCCGGCGGAGGCGCGCCTCTTCGCCGGGGTCGATCAACCCTTCGTCACGCTCACGGCGGTGGCCGGCGAGCCCACGCGCGGCCTCCGCCTGCGCCGCCGCGGCCGCGACCTCGGCGTCGGAGATGCCCGCGACCTGTCGGTCACGGACGATCCGAGCGTCCCGCTCGCGCTCGGCGTCTCCGCCGCCCACGCGGCGCTGGTCGCCGGCTGGCGCGCGCGACACCCGCCGCTCTCGGCGCTGGAGGCGGATCCCGCGCGCCGGCTGTGGCTCGGCCGCGAGCTCGACGAGACGCGGATCGCCGCCGACCTCACCGACGGCCCCGACGGCGTCCCGCTGCTCCGGGGGCGCCACGTGCAGCCTTTCCGGATCACCCGCTCCGCGCCCGAGCGCGTCGACCCGCGGCGGCGCCCGCTCCCCGCCACCGTGCGCGCGGCGCGCCTGGCCTGGCGCGACGTCTCGCGGCCCACCCAGCGCCGGCGGATGCACGTGGCCCTGGTGCCCCCCGGCGACGTCACCGGCAATTCGCTCGGGGTCGCCTGCTTCGGCGCGGGTCGCCCCGGCGATCTCGAGCTCCTGATGGCGATCCTCAACGGGTTCGTGCTCGAGCTCCAGGTCCGTGCCCGCCTCGCCACCGCTCACGTGTCGCTGGGCGTGCTCCGCTCCTGCGCCGTGGCGAGCGCGTGCTTCGACGACGACCGCTGGCGCGCGACCCTGCGCACTCGGGTCGCCGCGCGCCTCCGCGACGAGCAGGCCGGGCCGCGGCTCGAGGTCGCGGTCGCGCGCGCCCATGGCGTCACGCGGGAGGAGCTCGCCTGCGTCCTCGAGGCCTTCCCCAAGCTCGACCCCGCCGCGCGGGCGGCGCACCTCGCGGCCGAGCTCTGGGCATGATCCCGAACCACGTCGCCGCCGCGATGAGCGCGCTCGACCTCGAGCTGGCGCGCGCGGTGCCGCCGGGCGGCAACTGGCGGCAGGTGCCGGAGGCGTTCCCCTCGCGGCGCCTGCGGCAGATCCGGCAGAGCGCCGCCCGCGGCGAGGGCAGCCGATCGAGCTACTACGGCCGGCTCCGGGCCAACGAGCCCGCGCACACGATCTCGACCTATTTCACGCGACCGGGCAACGGCCGACACCTGCACTACGACCCCGCGCAGGACCGCACCCTGTCGTTCCGGGAGGCGGCGCGACTCCAGAGCTTCCCGGACGGGTTCGTGTTCTCCGGGCCGCGCTCGGCCGTCGCGCGGCAAATCGGCAACGCGGTGCCCCCGCTGCTCGCCTTCGCGCTCGCGCGCGCGCTCGGGAGCCCGGGCCACCTCGTGGCCCTCTTCGCGGGCGCGGGCGGGCTCTCGCGCGGGTTTCGGTGGGCCGGGTGGCGGAGCCTGGTGGCGGCGGACGTCGATGCCCACGCGCTCGCCACCTACGCGAACAACCTCTGCCCCCGCGTCGTACTCGGGGACGTCCGCGACCCGCGCGTCCGCGCCGCCATCGTCAGCCAGGCCACGATCGGGCACCGCCGCCGGCCGGTGGTGGTGGTCGGAGGCCCCCCCTGCCAGGGGTTCTCCACCGCCGGCAACCGCCGCTCGCGCGCGGACGCGCGCAACGACCTGTTCCGCGACTACTGCGCCCTGGTCGAGGCCATCGCGCCGGACGCGTTCCTGTTCGAGAACGTCCCCGGGCTGCTCGACATGGATCAGGGCGCCGTCTTCACCGAGATCGCCGCCGCGCTCGGCCGGGTCGCGCGGGAGCTCCGCGTCCTGCGCGTGTGCGCCGAGGAGCACGGAGTGCCGCAGCGCCGGCGGCGGGTAATCCTCGTCGGCTATCGCACCCTCGCCCCGGCGCCGCTCCCGCCCGGTCCCTGCGCCCCCGCCGAGGGCGGCGGCGCGCCGGTTTCGGTCGCCGCCGCCCTCGACGATCTCCCCCCGCTCCAGGCCGGCGAGGACGGGAGCGCCCTGCCTTACCGGGCGGCACCGCGCACCGCCTACCAGCGCCTGATGCGCGGCGAGCTGTCGGCGCCCGAGTTCGTCGAAACCCTGTGGCGCCGGGCCTCACGGGAACCGGGCGACGACGGCCGCAACCAGCGGCAGCGCGAGCACGAGCGGATCGGCCTGCGCTGCTGCTCGTCGCCGTGACCCCGCGGCGCGGCGCCCGGCGGCGCGCGGGGCGACCCGCGTCACATCGTCCACGGCGTGGCGCGCACGTCGGTTTCGTCCGACCAGCGCTCCTGCAGCGCGAGCAGGGCGTCGAGGATCGGACCCGGCAGCGGCGCGAGCGGTCCCTCCGCGCGGCGGACGAGCTCCGCGAGGCGCTCGGGCCGGCTCGTCGCGCCGACCGTCGCCCGCACGTCCGGGAAGCTGAAGGCGAAGCGCAGGCAGAACTCCGCCCAGCCCGGGACCCCCGACCGCTCGAAGATCGGCGCCACCTCGGCGGCGCGCTCCCGGAGGTAGGGCCTCCAGGCGGCGCCGGGCACGTCCCGGAGCGCATGGACGTCACCCCCGGCGACCGTGCGCAGCGCGATGGTCGGCACCTGGCGCTCGCGGAGCAGCTCCCAGAGCGGGTTCGAGACGAAGCGCTGCAGCGGGTTGAAGTAGTAGATGACGCCGTCGATGACGCCGTCGAGCCAGCCCGCGCGGAGCGCCCGCAGGGGCGCCGCCGACGTCCAGGGGAACACCTCGAGGACGAACGCCCGCACGAGCCCCTCCTCCCGCAGGCGCCGGAAGCCGTCGTAGCAGCGCCCCCCGTCGGCGAGCTCGGCGGCGAGCGGCTCGCCGAGGCAGAGCTGGCCGAGATCGATGCGCTCCACCCCGAGCGCGCCAAGGTGGTCGATCGCGCAGCGCCGCAGCTCCTCGAGGCTATCGTGGCCGAGCTTGACGACGAGCGAGGGCACGCGCGACCGGTCCTCGGCGAAGGCCGCCCGCAGCACCTCCAGGGCGTCGCCATACTGCGCGCTGGTGTGCATCCACACACCGGTGTCCATCGCGGCGCGCGCCATGCGCACGCGCTCGGCGCGCGGGAGCCTGCCGTCGCCGAGCCGGGTGGTGCCGAACACGAAGCGCGTCAACCCGGAGAGCGCGTCGGGATCGAAGGGGCCGCGGCGCACGGTTCCTACACGACCTCCATGGTGGACGGGGGCTTGGGGGCAATGTGGTAGGTGACGCTGACCACGCCCGGGACGCCGTCCAGGAGCCGCTGGGCCAGGGTCTTGAGCGTCGCCCACGGCAGCGGCGTGGGCTCGGCCGTGCGGGCGTCCACGCTGTCCCAGCAGCGCACCTCGAGCTGCAGCCCGAACTCGCGTCGGCCGTCGCGCATCCCGGTCACGCGGTCCTCGTGCAGGATGGTCATGTTCTGGAACGCGTCGACCGAGGCCAGCACCTCCTCGGTGATGGCGGTGGCCTTGCGCACGAGCTCGATCTTCTCGCGCGTGACGGCGCCGATCACGCGCGCGGCCCGGGCCGGGCCGGGGAACGGCGGCCGGGCGTAGATCGACCGCGGCAGCGCGAGCGCGCGGGCCACCAGGCGCACGCCGTCCTTGCGGAGCCTCACCACTGGCTCGATTATGCGGTAGCCGAACGCCTCCTGCGGATCGATGCCGAGCTGCTCGAAGACGTTGTGCTGCCGCTTGATCCCCGCCACCGTCTCGTCGATGTCGGTGAGGATCGTGCCCTGGAGCAGGTGCTTGGCGCCGCTCTCGCGCACCAGCCGCGCGAAGACCCGCCGGTAGAAGGTCTGGGTGATCGCCTCACGCTTGGCTTCCGGATCGGTGATGCCCTCGAGTGCCCGGAAGAACTCGTCGCGTGCGTCGACGAGCTCCACCTTCACGCCGAGGCTCGCGAAGAGCTCGACCACCTGCTCGGGCTCCCCCTGACGCATCAGCCCGTTGTCGATCATGTACGTCTTGAGCCGGGCACCGAGTGCCCGGTGTCCGAGGAGGGTGACCACGCAGGAGTCGACGCCGCCGGAGAGGGCGTTCACCGCCGTCCCGTCACCGACGGCGGCGGCGATGCGCGCGACCTCCTCGTCGATGAACCGCTGCGCGTCGAGCTCCGCTGCCTTGATCTCACTCGAGGTCATGCCGCCTCCTGGCCGAGAAGAACCCGGGGGTGCCGCCGCGCCCCCCCGTGGCCGTCCTAGCCGGGCCGCGCGGGCGCCGCCCGGGCGAACCGCCGCGCCCTGCCCAGACGGCGGCGGGGCGCGCCGGCCGCACCCCGAGCGCGCGGCGCTCCGCCGCGGCGACGCCGGCTGGCTCGATGCCCCCGAGGGCGGCCGGGACTGGCCGAGGCAGGGGGCCGAACACGCCTCCGTCCCCGAGGCGCGCCGACTGCCCCGTGACCCTCACCATCACCACGCCATGCGCCGGGACGGTCGCCGTGTAGCCGTCCTGCAGCACGCCGACGTCCTCGCCGAGCCCTGGCTCGCGCACCAGCGCGGAGCCGGCGACGAGGCCCAGCTCCTCCCAAGTCACCGTGCTGTTCGCCGTGACCTCGGTGCGGTCGAAGAGGACGACGGGGTGAATTTCGGCACCGGCGGCGTGGCCGCGAGCGGCTCCTTCGAGGCGTACTCGGTGAAGACCTCGCGCTCGCCCGCCTGGCTGCCTCCCTGGCCGCCGAGCTCGACGTCGCAGGTCCCGCGGCTTGCCCGGCAGTGGCCCCGCGGCCACGCCTCGTCGCACTTCCCCCCAGGCGGCCTGCTGCTCGCAGGTGTAGCCGTCCTCGCAGGGTTGCACGTCCACGCAACCCTCCGCCGGCGCTCCCCCGGTGGCCGCGCCTCCTGACCGCGCCCGCCGTCCCGACCGCCACGCCCGGCTCCGCGCCGGCGCGGCCCGCCGCCTGGGCGGCCGCCCCCGCCACGACCCCGTCGGCGCCGCCGGCGCCCGCCGCGGGGCCTGGCGACGAGCGCGTCCTCGACGTCGTCGCAGCCCACCAGCGGGCTGGTCGCGAATGGGCCGCATGGCACCCGCACCCACCCGAGCGAGCCGTTCCTCGTGGCGCCGGATCCGGACAGAACGTCCATCGCGGCCGGCACCGAGGAAGGGGGCGCTCCCCGGGCACGCATCACCGCGGCGCCGCACTGGCCGCCGGAGCGGCGGGCGGCGCCCCAGCCGTCGCGGCCGGCGGCCCGTAGACGCGGAAGTTCCCGCTCACGTGCAGCATCGCCATCAGGTAGAGCAGGCCATCGTAGTAGCGCCACTGTCCAACGGGGGGCTTCGCCTCGTACAGCCGCTCGATGAAGCGGGAGGCGCTGGGGTGCGTGGCCGCGAGCGCGGCGACGGCGTTGGTCGCGACCAGCCCCAGCGACGGATCCTTGCCGGTGGGCTGACCGTCGAGCGTGAAGGTGGCCGGATAGGTCGGTCCGAGCGCATCGAAGAAGCCGAGCAGCCGATCGCTGAGCTCTACCTCGCGGGGATCCTTGGCCCACCAGACGGCGTCGACCGCCCAGTTCATCGCCGTGCGCCAGGCGTCCCAGCGGAAGTCCGCCGTGTGCGCGTCCCAGGAGGCGGCCTTCGGGGTGCCGTCGAAGTTGGCGTAGTCCGGGCAGAGCCCCGTCCTGGGGTGCGCGGCCTTCACGAAGAAGTCGCGGCTCGCGCGCGCAGCGTTCGCCCAGAAGGCGCGATCCGGCTCGGGTCCCCAGAGCGCCCAGAGCTCGTAGAAGGCGGGCAGATGGTACGACGGATCGGTGTGATCCCCGTTGGTGGCGAAGTTGCCGCGGTCGGGGGTGAAGCGGACCATCTTGTGCTCGAGGTTGAAGAGCGCCAGTCCCGTCGTCTGCCGGGTGCGGTTCACCGTGCCGGTGACGGCGGCGCGGTTCTTCATCGCGTCGAGCAGCTCCCGGGCCTCGCGCCCGTACTGGTAGATCCCGGCGCCGTCGCCCCAGCGGTGGGAGGCGAAGAGGAGCGCGGTGACGAAGTACTCCTCGGCGTCGGGCGCCGGCATCTCGTCCATCGGTGTACCGTCCGGACGAAGCTGCCACGAGTAGAAGCGGTGCGCCGGGTGGGCGGGGTCATCGCGATACATGTAGGTCTTGGCCCAGTTCCACAGGGCATCGAAGTCCTGCCGCCGGTCGAGCTCGACCGCGATGATCATGCCGTAGGACATCCCCTCCGAGCGGACGTCGTCGTGCCCGATGTCCTTGACGTAGGCGAGCGGACCGCGTTCGTTCTTCCCGGCGGAGAACATCACGGCCTCGCTGGCGGGATCGCCGTGGAACAACTGCTGGTAGGCGGCGTCGATCTTGGCGGCGACCTCGGCGGCGGGCTTGCCCAGCTCGAAGAAGCGGTCGCGGTACTGGCCGCTGGCGACGACGCCCGGCGCGGCGGTCAAGGACGCGGGCGCCTGGGCGGAGGCCGCCGCGGCCGTCGCCGAGCTCACGGGGACGGGCGACGACGGCGCCGGCGTGCGGGTGGTGCAGGCCATGGCGAGGACAGCGAGGCCGGGGGTGACAGAGTGACGGGCTTTCCGGGGTTTCATGGCGGCGCCTCCGGGGCCCCGCGAGGAAGGGCCTTCGGCGGCGATCTACCGGAATTCGACACCCGCGTCCTCGCGATTTCGGGCGGCCACCCCTGGCCCGGCCACCCGCGGACGAGAACCGTCAGCGAAACGGCGCGGCCTGCACGTCGTCGTGGTTCGTCAGGAGCTGGTCCCAACCCCCGAGCACGTAGATCCAGCCGTCGTAGACGACGACCCCGGCCCCCGTGCGCCCGCCTGCGTACTCGTGGGCCAGCGTGGCCCAGGCCCCCAGCGCGCCGTCGGGACCGACCGCGGCGAAGACGCCGTCTCGCTGCATGCCGGTGATCGTGCCGTCGTCGCCGCTGACCAGGTAGACATGATCGCCGTAGGCGAAACCCATCCCCGAGGAGCGCACCCCCGGCAGCGGCGTGGTGTAGGCCCACGCGCCCAGCGTGCCATCGGCACCGATGGCGGCGACCTCGGCCTCCAGCACTCCCCCGCCGTCCCAGCCCCCGAACGCGTACAGCCGCTCGTCCACGACGGCCGCGCCGAGGTCCACGTGCTCCCGAAGCATGGGGGTGGTGACCTCCCAGGGACCGACCGAGCCGCCCGGGGCGAGACGGCCGAGGAGCACCTGATCGGCGACGCCAGATCCGTTGCGGCCGCCGACCAGATACACGACGTCGTGGTGCACGACGGCGGTCGCCCCGTCCCGCGGCTCGGGAAGGCTCGTCGTGCCCGACCAGGCGCCGACGGTCCCGTCGGCGGCGAGGGGCGCGGACCACACGGCGTCCGTCGGGGTACCGTCGGTGTCGAGCTCGCCCCCGGCGACGAAGAGGAACCCGTCATAGGCGAAGACCGCCGCGTCGACGACGGGTCCGGGCAGACCCGTGGTGCTCGACCAGGCGCCGACCGTGCCGTCGCCGTTCAGCAGGGCGACCTGCACGTCCGCCAGCGCCTCCCGGCCGAACAGCCCCTGGTTGGCCCCACCCACGACATACAGGTGGCGGTCGTGAACGGCGACGCCGAGGTTGAAGCGCCCGGTGGTGAAATTGGACGTCTCAGCCCAGGTACCTATGTCCGGGCCGGCGACGGGCAGCCCGGAGCCGCCGAGGTGGAGCGTGCAGGTCGGGTGCTCCGGATCGTCGCTCGTGACGGTGACGGTCGCGAAGCGGGCGCCGGTCCGGTGGGGGGTGAACGAGAGCTCGAGGAGACGGCTCTCGCCGGGGCCGATGGTCGCCGCGGAGAACGCCGTCACGGCGACCTCGCCGCGATCCTCGGTCGTGATCGCGATCGGCGGGTCCCCGAGCAGGTGGAGCGCCGTGCCACCGTCGTTGTGAAGCTCGAAGCGGACCGTCGGCGCCGCCAGGCCCACCGCGCCCGTACCGAGATCGCGCACCGCGCCGCAAGGGACCTCCTCGGCGTCCTGCGTCATGCGCAGGGCGGGCGCCGTCGGCGCTGCGCCGCCCGCGCCCGCCTCGCCCCCGGCGACGCTGCCGCCCCGGCTCGCGCCGCCGCCGGACGGAGCGCCGCCGGACGTCCCGGCGACGCCCGCCTGGCCGCCCCCCGCGGCGCCAGCGTCCCCCGCGCCCCCGGAGGCGTTCGCTTCGCCTGCCGCGCCACCCGCACGGGCACCCCCGCTCGGAGCCCCGCCGCCCACGCCAGCGCCCCCAACCAGAGCCCCTCCTCCCGCGCCGGCACCGCCCTTGAGGTCCTCGCCGCCCGCGTTGGCACCCTCGCCGCCCGCGCTGGTGTCGCCGCCCGCGGCAGCACCGCCAGCCGAGCCGCCGCCGCTCGCTCGCCCTGCGTCCGCGACTCCCTCCCCGCCCCCGCCAGCGCCACCGGACGCTTCATCCTGCCGCCGGGTGCCGCCCTCACCGGCAGCACCTGCCGGAAGCAGCTCGAACCCGACCCGGCCGCAGGCCCCGAGCACGCCCAGCAGCGTCAGAACCGCCCCGCGACCAAGAAGCGTCGACCCGCCACCGCTTGCCCGTCCGCTCGCTCGCATCCGCCAACGCACCAAGATACGCTCTCGGACGAGCGCAGCGCAACGGAAACCGGACGCGGCGCGGCCAGGCCCCTCAGCGCCGCAGCAGCTCCTCGGCCTGGTCGAACAGCCCGAGCCCCAGCGCGAGGAGCGCGAGCAGGAGCGCCAGCGCGTTGAAGCCGACGTGAGCCACGATGCAGGCGGGGAGCCGCCGCCGCCAGAGGAAGATCACGCCGAGCACGAGCCCGATTCCGGCGGTCTGCACCGTGGCGAGCGTGCCCTCGTAGAGGTGACCGAGCCCGAAGGACAGCGCGCCGAGCAGGAGGGCCGGAGCCCAGCCCCCGGCGATCACCCGCAGCCGCGGGAGCATGAAACCGCGGAACGCGATCTCCTCGGTCACGCTCGCGACGACGACCACCGGCAGCGTGAGGACGAGCCGCTCGACGAGCGTGTCCACGACCTCGGTCCGCGCGCCGAGCTCGGCCCCGAGCACGTCGCCCCCGACCGCGAGCGCCCCCAGCACGACGAGGACGCTCACCACGAAGTGCGCCAGCATCAGACCGACGAGCGCCGGCACCCCTGCCCGGAGCTCCTCTCCGAGGTGAGGCCGCTCGAGGCCGAGGTGACGCGGCCCCTGTCCGTCGGCGACGACCAGGGCCGCGAGCAGCAGCAGCAGCGCGACGTCGCGGACCAGCGTGGCGAGCAGCGCCCCCCGGAGCCGCGAAACCTCCGCCGGCGGCGGCAAGGGCACCACCACCGTGCGCTCCACGCGGCCCCGGATCACGGTGAAGCGCGCGTCGCCGGGCGGGATGCGCTCACCCCCGCGCGCCCGCTCGACCAGATCGCGCGCGGGGCCGTCCGCCCCGAGCGGCTCGCCGTTCACCGCCAGCACCAGATCCCCGCTCGAGAGCCGCCCCTCCGCGGGGCTCCCCGGCTGGATCCGGCCCACCGCGGCGCCGGCGCGCCCGTCGGCCGCGCGCCCGTCGGCGAGCTCCACGCCGATCCGCGGCGGGGGTGCGCTCGCGCGGACCATCGGCCCGACCACCGTCGCCACAGCGACGGGGGCGAGCGCGATCCCGATCACGATCGCGGCCGCGCGCCGACCGCGCCGCGCGAGACGCCACGGCCGCACCAGGGCGTAGGCCGCCACCACCAGCAGCCCCGCCGCGAGGGACCCGAGCAGGGTGGGCGCGCCCGGGGCGAGCGGGAGGCGCCCGAGCAGCGCCTCGAGCCAGCCGACACCGAGCAGCGCCGCGAGCAGCCACGCGACCTCCGCCAGCGAGCGCCACCGCCCGGGCATGTCCTCCGTGAGCTCGGCGAGCGACCGGGTCGGCGGTGGCGCGAGCCGCTCGAGCATCGGTCCAGGCTACGCAAAGGGCGCCGGCGGGTAAAGCCGGCGGCCGCCGTGGCGCGCGGCCGGCGGAGCCGTCCGCCCCGACGCGACAACCCTGGCGAGCACCCTCAACCGCGGGTGAGCAGCACGCTCACGAGGCTCCGTGGGGCCACGACGACCGCGAACCGGCCTGGCTCGCCGGCTCCGTCCACGATGGCGGTCCCGTCGTACTCCGCCTCCGTCGTCGCCCAGGCATCCACGGGCGAGTAGCCCTGACCCGCCACCGAGACGAGCGAGAGCGCCTTCTCACTGGTCCCCTGGTTGATGAGCAGGACCGCGACGTCGCCGTTCGGGTGCAGGAACGCGAGCGGGAGCAGCTCCGCGTCGCCAGCGGCGACCTCGAGCATGCGCGCGCCCGGCGGGATGCGGTTGGTGAAGTGGCGGAGCACGAAATACGACGGATACCGCTCCCCCGTGGGGCCGACGGCGGCATCATGGCCCACCAGGGTCCAGTGGTAGCTGCGGCTCGCGTGGCTCCACGCGAACGCGCGGTAGTGGCTCAGGGCGTAGTCCCACGCGGTGCCCCAGGTTTCCGGCAAGAGGTAGTTCGCCCCATCGAAGCAGCCCTCCGCGAGCGCGCAGTAGCCGACCTCGGTGGCCCAGATCGGCAGCCCGTACTCCTCGCCGAGGGCGCGGATCCCATCGTAGATCTCGAAGTCGTCCTGCCACCAGGTGTGGTAGCTGATGGCCGCGGTGCGCGCGCGCAGGCGCTCGTTCTCGAGCCAGGGACGCGCCCACTCGACGGTCGGCTCCGGCATGTGCACGTTCGGGCCGTGCAGCAGGACGTCCCCCAGCCCCTGCGCGTCGAGCTGATCGAGCAGCGCGAGGGCCGCATCGCGCAGCGCCTCGGGGGACGGGTACTGGATCGACGCGGCGATGGTCGGCTCGTTCTGCACCTCCGCGACGGGCACCGGGACGCCGTTGTCCGTGAGCCAGCGGACGTAGGTGGCGATCGACTCGCCGAGCTCCGGGTAGTCCTCCGGCGGGATCTGGGGCGGGTCCCCCTCGATCATCCAGTCGGCCACGCCCCAGATGCCGGGCATGACCTCGATCCCCTGCTCGGTGAGGTACGTCGCGTAGGGTAGATCGTGCCAGGCCGGAATGGCGTCGGCGGTCCCGAACGCGTCCCAGGTCACCTGCCAGGGATCCGCGTCGTCGTTCTCTGGCTCCCAGAAGGCGAACCACGGCGCCGTGCGCACGTAGGCGACGTCGAGCTCGACGTGGGAAAAGGCGACGCTCGCCCAGTCCCAGCCCTGGTCGCCCGCGAAGGGGAAGTTATAGACGTCAGCACCCACCCCATCGACGGTCTGCAGCCGGACGGTTTCGTTGAAGAGGACCTCGTCCTCGGCCGGCGTCCCCGTGGGGATCGGCTCGAGGTCTTCACCCCCGGCGCCGCCCCCGGCGAGGCCGCCCCCCGCGCCGCCGCTCGGCGCGACACCGCCCGTGCCCGCGCCGCCTCCACCGGTCGCGGCCGCGCCGCTCGCCGCGGCCCCCGCCGCGCCCCCGCTCGGCGCGGTGCCGCCGCTGCCGTCGCCGCCCGCCTCGTCCCCGCCGCTCCCCTCCCCCGCCGCGCCGGCGCCGCCGCGGCCCGGCGTCGCCCCGGCGCCGCCCGTCTCCACCGGACCGTCACCTCCCGGCGCCGGCGCCCCGCCGCTCGCGTCAGCGCCGCCAGACCCCGTGTCCGCGCCGCCGGTCGTGCCGGCACCACCCGTGCCCGCGACGGTCCCACCGGTCGCCCCGACGCCGCCCGTGCCCGCGTCGCCGCCACCTCTCCCGGGGTCCGAGTCCTGGCCGCAACCGGCGGCGAGCACGCCGAGCAACGCGGCGAACGTCGGGGCGAGCCTCACGGGATCCTCCTCTCTGCCTCGGGCCGAGTGTACTCGCTCGCCACCGGGCGCAACAGCCGCCGCCGGTGCGGTTCCCGCGGTCAACGCGGCTCGAACTCGATGATGACCTCCTTTTCGGCGACGCCGTCCGAGAAGTCGATCTCATAGACGAAGTCGGGCCAGCCCGGGCGGCGCGCGATGAGGGTCGTCGCCCCGTCCTCCTGAGGCGACATCTCGATCACGATGGGGAGCAGGGGGATGCTCCGGCGCACGTCACCGGTCACGAGGTGGACCGTGGCGCCCGCCGCGCTCCGCCCGAGCTCCACCTCGACCTGCCCGCGCAGCACCACGAGATCGGGGCGGACCTCGGCCCGCTCGCCCGCCCTCAGGCGAACGGTGGTGGAGTAGTCGGCGTAGCGCTGGCGGAAGTCGACGACCCGCACGACGTGCTCACCGGGCGCGAGCTCACCGACCAGGGTCGGTGGCGTCCCCTGATCCCGCTCGTCGACGAAGACCCGGAGCAGGAGCCCCTCCAGCGGCAGTCCGCGCGAGGAACGGGCGACGAGCAACGCCCCCGTCGCCGCCGCGTCCACCCGGCGTGGGTGGGCAGCGGGCGGCGCCGCGCTCGCCCGCTCGCCGCTCGCGCGCACCGCCGGGGTCGCCGGCGCCGGCGGTACGCCACAGGCGGGGAGCAACAGGAACCACGCGCCCCACCTGGCCCCGCGCGGCCGCCAGACCGGTGCGCTCCGCGCCGCGTCGCCAACGTCGCCGAGCGGTGAGACGGCGACGCGCCACGGCCGGCTCGAGCACCGAGAGCGCGGCGCGTCGGGCATGCGCCCACTAGACCCCGAAACCACAGCTCGCTCAAGGCCCCGAGCCCGCGCCGGAGGTCAACGCGCCGGCGCCGTCACACCGTCGCCCCGTGTCGATCGCGGTCACCCGTCAGCCGCCGACCGCGCGGTCGGCGAGGGGTGCCGGCAGCGCCGACCTGAGCTATGCGGTGACCGATGCGGGCGCCCTCGACGACCCATCCCGCGGGCACCGCCCGCAAGCGCTCGGCGAGTCGGATCGGCGGCGGTCACCGGGCGGAAGCGGGGCGTGTGTGATGACCAATACCCCACCGTCCGTCGCGAACCCGCCCCCGCCGCCTCCGAGCGAGGGGTGGCTGCTGCCGTTCAGGCTCTGGAACCTATCGGTCCTCGCCGCCTGGCTCCTGCTCCCCTTCCTGCTGGCGCGGTCGGCGACGTGGCCCGCCGGCTGGCTCCACGCCGGCGTCGTCCTCGCCGGGGCGCTGGCGGAGAGCCGGTACGTCGCCCGCCGCAACCCGCGCCTCGTGGCCCGGCGCCGGCGCATCGGACCGGGTACGAAGCGGTGGGATCTCGGGTGGAACCTCGCGTTCTGGCCGCTGATGGCGAGCATCGCGGTGGTCGGCGGCCTCGAGCAGGGCGCGCGCGGGAGCAGCCTCCCCGCCGCGGCGGAGCTCGCGGGGGTGGTCGTGGTCGCGTCGGGTTTCGTGCTCTCCGCCTGGGCGATGGGCCATAACCCGTACTTCGAGGGCACGGTCCGGATCCAGACCGAGGTCGGACACCGGGTCATCGAGGACGGACCGTACCGTTATCTCCGCCACCCCGGCTACCTCGGGATCCTGCTCTGGGCGCTCGGCACGCCGCTCGTCCTCCGGTCCGCTTGGTCGTTCGGCGCCGCCCTCGCCGCCGCCGCCTGGATCGTGCTGCGCACGGCCCTCGAGGACGCAACCCTGCGGCGGGAGCTCCCGGGGTACGACGCCTTCACCCGCCGCACGCGCGCCCGCCTCCTGCCCGGCCTCTGGTGACGCGGCCCGCTATTCCTTCCCTCCCTTGCAGCGCCGCAGCCACGCGAGCTCGTCGGCGAGCTGATTCCAGCGGCGCGCCTCTCGCCGGCGCCGGCGCGGGTCGTGGCGGAGCTCGAAGGCCCGGGCCTCCCGCGCGAGCTGCTGGTGGTGCTCCACTTGCCCGGGGTCGAGCGCACCCGACTCCACCGCCGCCCGCACCGCACAGCCGGGCTCCGCCTCGTGACGGCAATCGCGATATCGGCAGCGGGCGGCGATCGTGGTCAGGTCCGCGAAGGCCACGTCGAGCCCGTCCTCGTCGGCCAGCGCGAGCTCGCGCATGCCCGGGGTGTCGAGCAGCAGGCCCCCCCCGGGCAGCAGGACGAGCTGGCGATGGGTAGTGACGTGCTGGCCCCGACCGTCGCTCGCACGAACGGGCCCGGGCGGGAGCCGCTCCTCGTCGAGCAGGGCGTTCACCAGGGTCGATTTCCCGGCCCCGGAGGAGCCGACCAGCGCGACCGTCGCGCCCGCCTGGACGCGCGCGCGCACCGCCGCGAGCCCCGCGCCGCCGAGCGCGCTGGTCGGAAGGACGGGTACCCCGCCGAGGCGGCGCTCGACCTCCGCGACTCGGGCAGCGACGTCGGCGCAGAGATCGGCCTTGCTGAGGATCACGACCGGCTCCGCACCGCTGGCGCCGACGCGAGCGAGGTAGCGCTCGAGCCGGCGGACGTTGAAGTCCTCGTCGAGGCCGCACACCACGAACACGAGATCGACGTTGGCCGCCACCACCTGCACGCGCGCCGCGCGACCCGCCGCGCCCCGCGTGAACAGCGTGCGCCGCCCGAGCACGCGGTCGATGACGGCGGGCTCGCCCGGTCGGGGCGCGCCCGCGAGGACGACCCAGTCGCCGACGCCGGGCAGCGCCTCGCCCTCGAGCTCCCGCCGGAGCCGCCCGGCGAGCCGCGCGGGACTGGCCCCGGCGCCGGACCACACCTCGTAGGCGCCGCGGTGCTCGGCCGCGACCCGGGCGGGGACGGGGTCCGGTCCGTCTCGGGGTCCGAGCTGGCGTGAAAAGAAGGGGCCGAAGCCCAGCGTCGACGGCTCGTAGGTCATGAAGTCCTCCCGCGCGCCGTGCGAGGCGCGCCCATGCACGCGCGGGCGACCCGCCGAGGCGGGGCGCACCGGAAGGGATCGGCGACCCAGCAAGGCGCGCCGCGGCGAGCAGCGCCGCGAGCGCGCCCTCAGGCGAGATCCATGGGGAGGGACGAGACGACCATCCAACGCCAGGCGGAGCGAGCGGCCCCGTCCGCACCCGCTCCATAGCACGGTCCCCGCCCGAGTGCCGCAACCACACCACCTCCGTAGGGCGACGGGGGGCGGCGCCGTCCAACCGGGCATCATGACGAACAGCAGCGCGCAATCGTTCCCACCGGCTGCCGAACCCGAAGCGGCGGCCGCGCCGGCCGACGATCAGGACGAGACACCCTGCCCCAGCGAGCCCACGATCGCCGCGGCTCGGGAGAGGGTCGCACCCAACGCGGGCGAGAGCCGGAGCCGCAGGCGTTTCTGGCTGGACGTGACGACGGCCCTGGTCTTCTCGGCCATGGTCGGCTCGGGCACGCTGCTCGCGTTGGTGCTGCCCCCTCGTGGCGGCGGCACCTGGCTCGGGTGGACCCGCCACGAGTGGGGGGACCTGCACCTCTGGCTCGGGGTCACCCTGCTGGCGCTGGTCGTGCTGCACCTGGTGGAGCAGCGCCAGTGGATCGCTCGTTGCTGGAGTCGCTTCGTGGGCACGCCGCGGTCACCCGCGACCTGGGCGCTCCTGCTGGCCGGGGCGGCGCTGATGGCCGCGCCGCTGCTGATCCCGCCGCAGCCCGGCGGGAGCGGACGGCAGCCACGCGGAGCCGGAGCCCGAGTCGCCGATGGCGCCGCCGCGGAGCGCGCGGAGGATCGCGCCCCTCGCCGTGGGGGCGGCCGCCGCGCGGCGCTGCGCGGCGAGCGGCGCTGGCAGCACCCCCGCTGAGCCCGCCGATCTCGCCGATGCCTCGAAGCTGGGGCGACGGCTCCGCCCGCCTCACCCCGCGGGCGCGACGAAGAGCAGGTAGGTCGCGCCCGCGGCGATCACGAGGAAGATCAGGGTCATCACCCCTCCCGCCACCAGGTAGTCGCGACCCCGGTAGCCTCCGGGCGCCATGAACAGCGCGTTCACCTGGTGAGTCGGGAGGGCAAAGGAGTTCGACGCGGCGACGGCGACCAGGAGCGCCAGGGCGCGCGGGTCGATGCCCGTCTGTCGCCCGATCACCAGCGCCAGCGGGACGAGCAGGACCGTCGCCGCGACGTTGGACAGAAAGAGCGAGAATAGCGTCGTCAGGACCGCGACGGCCAGCAGCACGAGCAGCGGCGAGCCGCCCACGACCGCGCCGCCGAGCCCCTGCGCGATCAGGGCGGCCGCGCCGGTCTTCTCCATCGCGGTGCCGAGGGGGATCAGCCCCGCGATCAGGAACACCGTGCGCCAGTCCACCGCGCAGTAGGCCGCGTCGAGCGGCACGATCCCGAGCAACACCATGGCCACGGCGCCGCTCAGCAGGCAGATGGGCAGCGGCAGGCCGCTCAGGGCGAGCCCAATGGATGCCACGAAGACCACCAGCGCCGCGGTGCCCTTCCCGGCCTGGACCGCCTCGGCCTCGATGGGCGTCACGAGCAGGAAGCTCGGATCCCGACCGAGCTCGCGGTGGCGGTCCCAGGCGCCATAGAGGAGCAGCGTGCTGCCCGGGCGGAGCGGGACATCCGAGAAGTCGCGGCTCTCCTCGCCGTCGCCAGACAGCAGGATCAGCGGCTCGACCCGGTGATGCCGGCGGAGCGCGAGCTCGCGTAGCGTGCGGCCGACGACCGCCGCGCGCGGACGAACGACGAGCTCGGCGAAGCCGTGCGTGCGCCCCTCCGCGAGCGCCGCGCTCCAGCGCGCGGCCGGCTCCGACCGCAGGAGCCCGTAGTCGGCGACGAAGCGCTCGAAGTCCCCCTGGCGACCGAGGAGCGCGAGCTCCTGACCGGCGGCGAAGCGGGTCTGACGCCAGGGGGCGTCCTGGACGTCCCCGCCGGCGCGAAGCGCGACCAGGTTCAGCCCGTAGTCCGGCCAGAGCCGCGCCTCCTCGACCGTCTTGCCCACCAGGGAGCTCCGGTCGTCGATGGCGCAGCCGTGAACCGTGGCGGCGACGCGCCAGGCTTCGCAGAGTCGCCGCTGCGGGTCCTCGGCCGCCTCCGCGGGCGCGCGGTCCGGCAGCACCCAGCGACCGGCGACGAGGAAGTACGCTACCCCACCCGCGAGCAGCAACGCCCCGATCGGCGTGACCGAGAACAGCCCGAAGGGCCGCTCCCCGGCCTGGCGCAGCAGATCGTTGAGGACGATCAGGGGACCGGAGGCGACCAGGGTGAGGGTGCCGCCAAGGATGGTGGCGAAGCCGACCGGCATGAGCAGGCGGGACGCCGGGATCCGGCGCTCGCGCGAGGCGCGCAGCAGCACGGGGAGGAAGAGCGCAGCGGCGCCGACGTTCTGCATGAAGGCGGAGACGGAGCCCACGGCCACCATCACGATCCCGAGCAGGCGGCGCTCGCTCCGCCCCGCCAGGGCCAGCAACGGGCGCGCGAGGCGGCCTGTGACCCCGGAGCGCTCGAGCCCGTAGGCCAGGATCATCACCCCGATGATCGAGAGCACGGCGCCGCTGGAGAAGCCGGCGACCGCCTCCTCCGGGGTCACGAGGCCGAGCCAGGCGACCGCCAGCAGCACCAGCAGCGCCACGAGATCCACCCGGATCCGGTCGCTGACGAACAGGACGATGGGGGCCGCCAGCACCGCCAAGACCAGGGCGATCTCGGTCGTCACGCGCCGCTCCCTCCGCGCGGACGCCGCTCAGCCCTGGGCGTGCTCCGGCGGCGCCGGGGCGCAGTCGCCGACCCGCGGCGCCGGCGTCGCGGCCCGCCGCGAGAAGGCGTTGACCGGGATCTTGAGGTAGCTGAGAGCCCCCTCGGGACGAGGGAGACGCCCCGCGTCGATGTTGACCTGGATGCTCTGGAAGAGCAGCTTCGGCGCCGAGAGCGTCGCGTCGCGCGCCTCCCGGAAGGCGATGAACTGCTCCCGCGTGGTGTCGGCGCGCAGCGCCACGTTGTGCCGCTTCTGCTCGCCCACCGTCGTCTCGTAGCGGAGCTCGCGTCCGCCCGGCTGGTAGTCGTGGCCGACGAAGATGCGGGTCGCGTCGGGCTCGGCGTAGATGCGCTGGGTGATGGAAGCGTAGAGGTCCGCGGCGCTACCGCCCGGGAAGTCGCAGCGACCGGTGCCCGAGTCGGGCATGAACAGCGCGTCGCCGGTGAAGAGCGCGTCGCCGATCCGGTGAGTCGCGCACGCGGGGGTGTGGCCGGGCGTGAACCGGGTTTCGACGGTGAGCGAGCCCAGGCGCAGGGGCCGCCCCTCGTCGAGGAGCAGGTCGAACTGGCTTCCGTCCGTGGGGAAGTCCTCGGCGAGGTGGAACAGCTCCTTGAAGGTGGCCTGGACCCGCGTGATCCGGCGCCCGATGGCGATCGAGACGGCGGGGCAGCCCTCCTTGAAGCGCTGGGAGCCCGAGAGGTGATCGGCGTGGGCGTGGGTTTCGAGCACGCAGTGCGGCCGGAGCCGCTGGTCGGCGACGAAGCCGAGGACCGCGTCGACCGACTCGGTGAAGGTGACCGACGCGGCCTCGTCGTAGTCCAGGACGGGATCGATCACGACGGCGTCACGGCTGTCCGGATCCCACACGACGTAGGTGAGCGTGCTGGTCCGGGAGTCGAAAAAGGCCTTGATCTGCATCGGTTCCTCCCTGTGCTGGCGCCGGCGCGGCGGCCCGGGGCCCGCGCGCCGCGGCTCACTCGAGCGTGAGCTCGAAGAGATCGATGGAACGCGACCGGACGTCGATCTCGATCTCGCCGCCCATCCCGTGGATGGGCTCCGCCTCGCCGAGCGTGGCCGCCCCCGCGTCGTCACCCTCGGCCACCCGGTAGGTGCGCCGCGTGCCCGCCGAACCGATGGCGCCGCCGGTGATGGTGACGGGGAGCGCCGTGACGTCGTCGTCGTTGACGTTGACGACCATGAGCCCCAAGGTCCCCTCCTCCCGGATCGCGGCATGGACGTACACCCCCGGGGTGCCGGATGCGGCCTGCACGTAGCGATCCCCGGGCCCCGCGAGCAGCCGGGCCAGGCGAATCCCGTCGTGGGCGGGCCCGGTCCTCCCGGTCCGCTCGTCGATGAAGCTCGGCTTGTGGAGCTCCAGCCAGTCGAGGTTGAAGGCCCCCTCCTCGAGGAAGGTCGCGTGGGCCTCGGCCGCGAAGATCCCGACGGCCACCGGCGAGACGTCCCCGGTGTTGGGCCCGAGCTCGGTGACGGCCACCTCGATGCGGCCCGCGTCGTCGCCCGCCGCCTCGGCGAGGGTATCGCCGAGCTCGCGCATGATCTCGTCGATGTCGCCGTGGGGCGCGCGCATGACGCTGTGATCGTCGCTGCCCCGGTAGAAGTGGACGACGACGAAGTCGATGACGTCGGCACACTCCGCCAGGACCCGCTCGTTCCAGTCCGGGCCCCACTCGTAGTCCCGGGGCGGCGTGTTGAGCACGGCGCCGATGGCGATGCTCGGGTCGACGGCACGCATCGCCTCGGCGTACGCGACCACCCCGCGGCCGTAGGTGGTCGGGCTCAGCGCCTCGTGGCCGATCCGCTCCTCGTCGTCGCCGGTGTAGGCGAGGTGCAGGTCCAGCTCGTAGTTCTGGCCGTAGTACCCGTTGCCGAAGACCTCGTTGCCGATCTCGAAGTAGCGGATGTGGAGCGGCTCCGCGCGCCCGATGCGCAAGAAATTGTAGCCGTCGTCGGTCGCGAGGGGCGCCGAGGCCCGCATGCGGGCCCAGTGGGCCACCGTCATCCAGTCGACCCCGGTGCCGTCCTCGCCGATGACGGTCTCGTCGTCGACGTCGCCGTTGGCGTAGGCGACCCAGGCCGCCGCCTCCTTCGGCTCCCCCGGCCCGTCGCCGCCGAGGTTCGAGCCGTAGTTGACGGTGATCATCGCCTGGGTCCCGGTCGCGTCGAGCACCGACACGAAGCCGCCGAAGTCGTTGCCCTCCGCCAGGTAGCCGGGGTTGCCGTCGGCCCAGGGGGTCATCGAGTAGGTCGACCAGTGGTAGTTGTCCGAGTAGCCCCCGCCCGGGTAGCGTAGGAGCGCGATCCCGGCCGCGGCGAGCTGATCGGGCAGGCGCGGATCCCGGAGCGCGTTGTCGTACACCGACGTGTGCATGCCGAAGGCGACCGGGGACACCGTCGATCGGACCACGCCGAGGTCCACGGTGACGGACCGGTCCAGGTCGGCGGCCTCCACCGGCGCCGGCTCCTCCTCGATGCACCCCGAAACCAGGCCGAGGGCCAACGTGAACGGGGCGAGACGGGGCGCGATGACGCGGGACATGGGCGGGCGGCGCGCGAGCGCGGAGGACGAGCCATACCCAAGGAGCCTCGCCGTGTCGACCGGACATCGTCCGGGCGGGGCCGGCGAAGGACGGCGTTCGCGAGCGGCGGCCGGAGGGGCGGAGGTCGCGGCGCCCGTGCCTGGGTGAACCCTCGGCGCCGCAGGCGCCCCGGCCGCCCCACGGGCGCGCGCGCCGGCGCCCGGCGAGGAGCAAGGCCTCCGGTTGCGCCCCCCGGAACCGAGGGACCCCGAATCGCCCGGAGACCCTCTCGGCCTCCACGCAGCGCCGCGCCTCGACCCTCGAGTCCGCCTCGATCGCGTGGTGAGGCGGTGATGACGCCGGGCCCCGGCCGACCTCGCCCCGCGCGGCGCCCCTGGCCGCGCCGACCCCGACCGGAGATGACCGGCGACAGGCACGCCGACACGCTCGTGCTCCGCCGCCCTGGGCACCTCGCTCGCCCTCGGCGGCCCGGACGATGCTGCGATGGACTCGACGAACGCCCCCGCGGCGGGCGCCGTGGCGGGCCCGGTGGCGACCGGCGGCGCTCCGGCGGGCGTGCGCTCCGAGGCGCCGGCGGGGCTCGAGTGGCGCCTCGCCAACCTGACCCACTGTGAGTGTTGCCCCGACCCGAACGGCGAGGAGCGCCGTGCGGACAACGGGTGCCCGTAGCCGGAGCAGCGCGCGGTCGCGGACCGGGCGGCGGCGACCTCGAGCAGCACCAGCCCGTGGAGCTCGCGAGGCCCGTTCGCTTCCGGCTCCGCTTCACCGCGCCCCCCTCTTCCGAACCCACCCGACGAAGCGAGGAGCCCGCCGCCGCAGGCTGCGCGGCGGTGGATCGCGGCCCCCCGCACCGCGCCGTTCGCCGGAACGCGCGCCCTGCCTCGCCGCGCAGCCGGCCGCGGCGTCGTCCGCCCCGCGAGCGCCTGCGGCATGGAGCGACGACGTTCCCACCCCGCGTGCGCCTGCCCTCCAGCACGGAGCGCAGCCCGCCCGAGCAAGTCGACACCAGGACGAACGTTCGGCCGCCAGCGCGATCCCAGGCTCGGTGGCGGTGTTCCCGCGGTCCGTCCCGCCCCTGTGCGCTGGCGGACGCGGACCGCGTTGGCTATGGTCCCGCGTGTTTCCCTGGACGCCAGAGGCCCCCCGCCTCGACTCGGGCGCGTCGCGGCGCCGGGCGGGGTGACGTCCTCGAGTACCGCATGACGAGAGCCGAGATCGAAGAGGTCCTTCTGCAGGTCCTCGAGGAGAAGTTCAAGATCCGGGACCCGGATCGGGACAAGAACCTCTTCGAGCACTACGACTTCGACAGCATCGACGCGCTCGAGATGCTCGAAACCCTCGAGACGCGCCACGGCCTCCGCCTGTCGCTCGAGCAGAAGAAGCAGCTCTTCGAGCACCGCACCATCGACCAGCTCACCGGCTTCCTGGAGGTCGCGCTCCGGCACGAGCCGTAGCGAATCGACCCGGGATCGATCGACGTCATGGAACGGAGAGTCGTGATCACGGCGGCGTCTGCCATCACGCCGGTAGGGCGAACGGAGGCCGAGATCATGGACCATCTCACGGCCGGCCGCTCGGGGGTAAGGTCGCTCAAGGAGGACCAGCTCCTCGCGGGCCTGCTGAACTCGAAGGTGTTCGGCACCGTCGCCTACGACATCGCCTACGACTTCCCGCGCAAGTACGCCAAGACCATGGGCCCGGTCGCGTTCTACGCGTGCCAGGTCGCCAAGGAGGTCATCGAGCAGACCGGCCTCGACGCGGAATTCCGCGCCAGCGGCCGCATGGGGCTGGCCTTCGGCTCCACTCAGGGCAGCCCGACGGTGCAGCGCGAGGTGCTGCAGGCCCTGTTCACGGAGGACCGGGCCGCCGTGCTCCGCGTGAACGCCGCCGCCTACCTCAAGTCGATGACGCACACGGCCGCGGCCAACATCGCCCGCATGTTCTCCATCACGGGTCGGACCATCGCCTCCTGCACGGCATGCACGACCAGCAGCCAGTCGATCGGCTTTGGCTACGAGGCGATCAAGTTCGGTTTGGCGGACGTCATGCTGTGCGGCGGCGCCGACGAGTACGACACCACCACCGTCGCCGTCTTCGACCAGCTCCTGGTCGCCTCCCACGCCTTCAACGCCACGCCGGAGCGGACCCCCCGCCCCTTCGACCGGCGCCGCGACGGCCTGGTCATTGGCGAGGGCGCCGGCGCCGTCATGCTGGAGGAGTACGAGTTCGCCCGGCGGCGCGGCGCGGAGATCCTGGGCGAGGTACTAGGCTTCGCCAACTGCAACAACGGCGGCGACATGATCCTGCCCAGCACCGCGGGCATCGAGCTCACCCTGCGCACCGCCTTCGACGCCGCCGGGATCGCCCCGTCGGACGTGGATCTGGTGAGCGCCCACGCCACGGCGACCCGCTTCGGGGACGTCATCGAGGCCCAGGCGATGCACTCGTTCTACGGGGATCGGCCGTGGGTCACGGGCCTCAAGAGCTACGTCGGCCACACGATGGGCACCTGCGGGGTGATGGAAACCATCTTCTGCCTGTACATGATGAAGCGCGGCGTCCTGATCCCGACCCTCAACCTCGACGAGGTGGACCCGGACTGCGCCATGCTCCGGCACGTGCGCGAGGTGGCGGACGCCGAGATCCGCACCGTGGCCGTGCAGAACTTCGCCTTCGGTGGCGTGAACACGGCGCTGGTGCTGCGCCGCGTCTGAAGGCTGTCGCCGCCGCCGACGTGGGCGGGGAGGCGCGCACCCCGGGGCGAGGCGGCCGGGGGCCGGCAGCGCCCGCCGCGGCGGGCCCGCTCGGCGACGCGCGCCACCCGGCCGCACGGGCCGCGTCGATGGCTCCGGACCGCCGGGCGCGGGGCGGCCTCCCGGCGTTCTCCGGTTGTGGATCCACCTCGGCCTCCCTACGCTGGCCGGGCCCGTGACAGCGCGCAGGAAACGGAGTCACCGATGCAGCTTGCCGCCATCCGCCTCGCCCTGATCGCCGGCCTCGCCGCGCAAGGCTGCGGCGGGCCACGACCGTCGGGCGCCGAACCGAACACGCCCGCCGATCACGAGGACGCGGCGCCTCGGGCCGAGGCCGCCGCCGAGGAGCCGCTGGAGTCGCCGCCGCCCGAGGAGGCGACCGCCGAGCCCCCGAGCGCGCCCCGTTCCGAGTCGGAGTCCCTCCTGCAGGACGAGGAGGGCGCCGGCGAGTGCCGCGAGAGCGAGGCGAAGCTGAGGCTTTACATCGATCGCAAGCTCGTGAGCATCGAGGAGGGGCGGCTACAGGCGGAGATGGACGGCCCCATCTGCCGGATCGAGATGAAGATCACCCTCAAGGACGGGGAGACCACGGTGGAGAAGGCGTTCCGCTTCGCCGGCCCCCGGCGGGAGATGCGCTGGGATCCCATCCCGCGCGACGAGATCGAGAAGATCGAGATCCGCGTCACCGCCGACGACGGCGGCTACCAGAGCGTCTTCCTCATCCCCTGGTCGGTCAGGATCGAGCACCAGGAGGTGGAATTCGACACCGACCAGGCCATCATCCGCCCGAGCGAGGTGCCGAGCCTGGAGGACAGCTACGCCAAGATCCAGGAGGTCCTCGCCAAGGTCGAGGGCAAGCAGCTCGGCAAGATCACCCTGTTCATCGCCGGTCACACCGACACCCGGGGGAGCGACGGACACAACCTGACCCTGTCGCGGGACCGCGCCCGGGCCATCGCCGCCTGGTTCATGAAGCGCGGCCTGTGCACCCCGATCGCATACGAGGGGTTCGGCGAAACCGCCCTGAAGAAGCTCACGGCCGACGAGGTGGACGAGCAGGAGAACCGCCGAGTCGACTACATCCTGGCGGTCGAGCCACCTCTGGTGACCAAGGGGCGCACCCCGGCCTGGAAGTACCTGACCCAGGGCTGCTGATCGCGCCGCGGCGACGAGCGCCGCCGCCGCCGGGCTTCCCCCGAGACGCGCGGGTGCCGCGCTAGCCGGCCGGAGTCGCCCCGGTGATCCGGACCTCGTACTCGAGGGCCGTGTTCGCCGGATCCGAGGAGGGTTCCGCGCCGATGAATTCGGGATCGTAGAGGTAGAGCTCGTCCGGCGCGTTCACCACCACCAGGCTCACCTCCTCATCGCTCCCCACCGTCGCCTGCCCGACGCCACCCGGCAGGTCCACGTAGCGCACCACGCCGTCCCCGGCGCGGATGGAGAGGGTGGCGACGAAGTTGCTCTCGGGCCGCCCGTTGCCGAGGTTCGTGACCTGCACGCTGACGGTGCCTTCGCCGGTCACGTCGAGCGGGACGATGTTCGCGCCGCCGTACCGCGGCGCGCGGCCCGCGACCGGCGCGTAGGTCTGGTCGCCGACCGGGGTCAGGTGGTCGAAATCGAGCCTGCCACGGGCGTTGAAGAACGCGCTCTGAGCCTGCGGGTGCCCGATGTCGAGGTAGGCCATGCGCGCCCAGTAGCGCCCCAGGATCGTGGGCACGGTGACCGGCGCCGCCAGCCGCTCGAGCACGTGCAGCGGCGTCTCGTTGTTCCCGAGGTGGTTGCGGAAGAGGTCCGGCAGCGCCATCCGGCCGAGCCCCGGGAAGCCGTCCGGGTTGTTCGTCAGATAGGTGAAGAACGGCCACGCCTGGTAGTAGTTCTGGTTCATGCAGATGGTCCAGTAGGAGCGGCCGATGACCGTGTCGAGCTCGATGAGGGTCCGCCCCGGCTCCAGCCCGTGAGCGCGCCGGGCGGCCTCGCAGAGAGGCGAGGTCAGGAGCGTGTCGGCCACGAAGTTGGCGACGCTCTCCCACCAGAAGCCGGTGTTCTTCTGATCGACCCAGCCGTGCTCGGTCAGCGTGAGGGCGTGGCCGTACTCGTGGACCGTCACCGCCGCGTCGTCGATCAGGCTCCCCAGCACCTCGATGTAGGCGATGCCAGCGGAGTAGTCGTACTGCATGTAGCCGCCGGCGCTCAGGCTGGGCTCGGCGTAGACGTTGAACTTGTAGTAGGGGCCGTCGTCGGAGTGAACGGAGAGCCCCGGGGATCGCCAGCACCAGTCCTCGACGAAACACTGGTGGGCCGCCTCCAGGATGTCGAGCGCGGTGTCGGCCTCGGCCAGCCCGAAGAGCAGGAAGTGATCGGACTCGTCGTAGGGCGATCCGCCGCCGCCCACGCTCGGGTTGGGCTGGTGCTCGCTCGGGGGCGGTACCTCGCAGACCGGATCCTCCTGGCCGCCGCCGGTGCCGGTCGCGCCGCCGAGCGCCGGCTCGGCGCCGCCACCCCCGACGGTGGCGCCGCCGTCCTCGGGCGCCCCCCCGTCGCCGCCGCTGCCTGCGGACCCACCCTGGGCCGACTCGGCGTCGCCGCCGCTCCCGGACGATCCGCCCTGTGCCGGCTGACTGCCACCGGTGCCGACCGCCCCGCCCCGCGCCGGATCGCCGCCACTCGCTCCGATCAGATCCCCGCCGGAGCCGGCCGAGCCGCCCGATCCCGGATCGCTGCCGCCGCTCTCGGGGCTGGACCCGCCCGCGCTCGGCGCGGCTCCACCCGTCTCCGCCGTGGTCCCGCCGCTCGGGACCGGGACCCCGCCCGTGCTCGGCGCAGCTCCACCCGTCATCGGCTCGCCCCCCCCGCTGCCGACCGAAACCCCGCCCGTTCCGGGTCCTCTGCCCCCGACACCCGTCGTCTCCTCCGGCGAGGAGGTCGCATGGTCGTCGTGGCCCCCGCAGGCGAAGAGCAGCAAGTTGGCGAGGACGGCGAGGGTGGCGGGCGGGCGGGGTGTCATCGGGGGCTCGAACCGGACGTCGAAGAGCAGCGGGGCTCGGGGGATGCCCGCGGGCGAGTGAATGGCCGGGTCGCGACTCTTTCGTGGGAGCTGAAGCGCTTTGCCGACCCGGTCGGCGCGGCGGCCCGGAGCCTCTCGGGGCGGCGCCCGACGCGGAGGAGGCTCGCCGGGACGTGACCGGGCCCCGAACGGGCGCTACCATGCCCGCGAGAGGACGGTTCGTCCGTCCTCCGCGCTTCGCAGGCAGGTCGCGTCCAGGGTGTGCCGCGGATGGGAACCGGAGCGCTAGGCCGTCATCGATGACGTTCGCGTGCCCGAGGAACCTTGCCATGAGCCGACCCCTGCATCCGGCGCTCGCCCTCACCTCCCTGTCACTGGCGCTGCTCTCGGTCGCCCCGGCGCGCGCCGCGTCCCTGCGCTCGGTCGACCGCGGCACCTGGGGAGCGAGCGGGGTGCCAAGCTACGTCAACATGTACATCTACGTCCCGGACAGGCTGGCGGACAGGCCTCCGGTCGTGGTCGGGTGTCACTCCTGCGGGACGCCCGCGGAGGGGTACTTCGGCAGCATCTCCGGCGTGGTGTCGGCGGCCGACCGCAACGGCTTCATCCTCATCCTCCCGGAGGCGACCGGACGCAACTGCTGGGACGTCGGCACCTCCCGGTCGCTGACGCATGACGGCGGCGGCGATACGCAGGCCGTCGTGCAGATGGTCGACTACGTCATCTCGGAGTACGGCGCCGACGCGGACCGCGTCTACGTGATGGGAGGCTCCTCGGGGGCGATGATGACGCAGGCCCTGCTCGCCGTGTACCCCGACGTCTTCCAGGCGGGCGCCGCGCGAGCAGGCGTGCCCGCCGGTTGCTGGGCGGACGGCTACGACGAGAGCAACCAGTGGAGCGGCAACTGCGCGGGGGGGAGGACGAACAAGTCGGCCGCGGAGTGGGGCGATCTGGTCCGGGGCATGTACCCGGGCTACTCCGGCCCTCGCCCGCGCCTCCAGATCTTCCACGGCACGGCGGACGCGACCATCAACTACAATAACTTCGGCGAGGCCATCGAGGAGTGGACCAACGTCCTCGGCCTCGCGACGGCGCCGACCTCGACCGACTCGATCACCACCTCGAACGCCACCTACAACCGCCAGTTCTGGGAGGACGACTGCGGGTACGTCGTCTTCGAGGCCTGGGCCGGGCAGAACGGATCGCACTCCATGCCCTACGAGCAGGACGCGATCCTGGAGTTCTTCGGCCTCGACGTGGCCGGCGGCCTCGATCCGCAAGTCGAGGCCTGCTCGAGCACGGGCGGCAGCGGCGGCGCGGGGGGGACCGGCGGCGCCACCAACACCGGCGGCACCGCCCCCACCGGCGGCATCGTCAACACCGGCGGCGCCACCAACACGGGCGGCACCAGCCCCACCGGCGGCG
>CAYVRP010000073.1:0-36011 GCA_964454025.1 uncultured Polyangiaceae bacterium
GGGGGGCGCGGGGGGGGGGGGGGGGGGGGGGGGGGGGGGGGGGGGGGGGGGGGGGCGCCGGCGCCGGCGCCGGCGCGCAACTGCCGAGCGCGATGAGCAGCGCTCCGAAACCGGACGGGCGCGGACGGGCGGTGATCGACTCGCTCTTCATGGTGACCCTCCTGGGACCGATCGGTCCGATCCCTCGCGGGCAGGGCAGCAGAGATCGCGGCGCGCCGCAAGCGCAACGGGCCGCGCCGGCTCCCGGACGGGGCGTCCCGCGGAAAAGCGCGCGGTCAGCCCGGCGCCGCGAGCTCGAACCGGTCGATGGGCTCGCCGGCCCGCGAGGTGGCGGTCACGATCACCCGGTCGCCGGCGACGACGACGGTCACGTGGTGGGGCCGGAGATCGAAACGGGCGACGTCGTTCGCCCACGGCACGTCGCGCGCGCGCGCGATCGGCGCGGTCGCCGCGCCGCCGGTGACGATCTGCCAGACCGGCCGCGCGAGCCCGGGCACGAGCCCCGGGTGCACGCGCGTGCGGCTGTAGCTCGGCTCGCCCGCCGCGATGAGCGCGCGCACCCGGTGGGCACCGAGCAGGCGCAGCAGCTCCGCGCGCCGCTCGAGCACCTCGGGCACGGCGCCGCCCCAGTACATCCCCTGCCCCACCTGCCCGCCGTTCGGGAAGGCCGGCACGGCCGTGACGACGAAGGCATGCCGCGCCCCGCGCGCGGCGGCGGCCGTCAGATCGGCGTCGAGCCAACGGAGATCGGCGTCGCGAACCCAGCCAGCGCGCTGCCCCCGCGCCGCCTTCGGGTGGTCGAGGCGGTCAGGGTGCGAGCGCCAGAAGTAGCCGGTGTGGAGCACCGCCACGTGCACGGGCCCGCGGTCGAACGAGTAGCTCGCCTCCGCGAGCGGCGGCCCGCCGGGTTCCGGCCGGGGGCCGTTGCGGGGGTTCTGCACCGCCCCTGCGAACAGCGCCTCTGCGCTCTCGGCGCCGCGCTGTCCGAGCGCCCAGCCCGCCTCCCAGGCCTCCACCACGACCTCGCGATCCCCGAGCACCTCGTAGCAAGGGACGTGCGCGCAGTGGGGGAAGAGCGCCCGCGCGAAGTCCTCGAGCTCCGCCACGAAGACGTCGGGCTCGGTGGTGGGCCCCGCCGCCAAGCCGCCCACGGCGAGCAGAAAATCGGTGTCGGCGGTGACCGCGCGGGACACGAGCTCGGCCCCCTCGCGGCGGGCGGCGCTCCCCTCGGCGGCGCGCACCCGGGCGGAGTCGAGGGGCGCGCTGCCGAGGACGACGAAGGAGACGGGCCGCGGGTCGGTCGCCCCGCGCGCGGTCCGGAAGCTCGCGCTCACGCTCTCGCCGACCTCGCCCCGTCGATCGACGACGAGCACCTGATAGCGGTGACGGGTATCCGGGGCGAGGCCGACGAGCTCGATCTCGTGCCGGAGGGCGGGGGTCGCGGCGGAGAAGCGCATGAGCTCGCCGCGGGCGGGCTGCACCAGGACGGTCGCCATGGTCGGGACGTCCGTGACGACGGTGACGGTCGCGCTCGCATCGTCGACGAGGTCGAGCTCGGGTCCGAGGCGCACGGTCGGGAGCGCGGTGAAGGCAGCGCCGGGCGCGCACGGCGGCGAATCGCAGCGGAACGCCGTCAGGCCGTCCAAGATCCGGAGCTCCGCGACGGAGGGATCGAAAGCCTCGAGGCGCCAGGCGACCACCCCGCGCCCCCGCGCGCCGAGCCCCGCCGCGTCGCGGTCGGGCGCCATCAGCTCCGGCAGCGGGAGGACCAGCGTCGAGCTGCCCCCCTCGCGCAGCGGCCAGCTCGCGGGCTGCCAGCGCGGGGGACTGAAAGGCACGTCGGCGAGGAGGGCGCCGAAGCGCGCGCTCACGCCGGTGAGGGGCGCGGTCGCCTCCAGGGAGAGCTCCAGCTCCCCGGACGGCGCCAGCCGCGCGCCGACGACGCGCGGCTGGCCGGGACCCGGGGCCCGCACGCGCCGCCCGGCCGTCGGCGCGTCGGGCTCCGCCTCCCAGGCCCGCGCCACGAGCTCCGCGCGGGTCCAGGTGATCCGGCGCGGGTCGGCCGGCGTCGTTCGCCGCGCTGGAGGCGCCGCGAACGACGCCGAAGCGACCTCGGCGCGGAGCTTCTCTCGCTCCGCGGCGAGCACCGCCTCCGCCAGGGGCGGCGGCGCCGCGAACCCTTCCGCGAGCACGTCGGGCGGTGCCGCGAAGGAAGGCGCGCAGGTCGATGCGACCGCGACGACCGGGGGAGGCGCGCCGGACGGCGACCGGGCGCCGCCGGCGGCGCAGGCCGGCGCCAGCGCGAGGGCGGTGACCGAGGCGACGTGCCGGATGCTCACGGGGGCACGGTACCACCCCGCCGCACGGCGCGGCACGCCTCGGCGCTCGGCCATCTACCGCCGGGCGAGCCGCGACAGCCGGGCCATGGCGTCGGAGAGGGCGTCGAGCGCGGCGCGGCCGGGGCCGTCGCCCGCCGCGCGCGACGCCGCGAGCCGCGCCGCCGTCGCCGGGTGGTCGACGGCCAGCAGCGCCTGGGCCAGGTCGTCGCGGAGCGGCGGCGCGGCGCGCACGGCCGCCGCCAGCAGCGCATCGACGGCGAGCGACCGCACGGCGTCCCCCTCGCCCGAGGCCCGCACGGCAGGGGTCTGCCAGACGCGTGCGGCCGCGACGTCGCGGAGCGCGCGCACCACGACGCGCGCGCGCGCCGGGTCCGGCCCCGCCGCGAGCTGCTGCGCCAGGTGCCGGGCCACGGGGAGGCGGCGGCACTCGCCGAGCCCCGCGAGCAGCGCGAGGTCGTCGGGGTCGCGGGCGGCGAGATCGAGCAGCGCCGCCACCGCCGCGTCGTCGCCGATGCGGCCGAGCGCCGCGGCCCCCGCCCGCGTCCGGCGCGCGTCGCCGCGGTGGCGCGCGAGCCAGCCCTCGAGCGCGGGCCGCGCGCGCGGATCGCGTACCGCGCCGAGGGCCTCCACCAGCCCGAGCTCGACCTCGACCTCGTTCCCCGCGGTCGCCGGCGCATGGGTGGCCGCCTCGACGGCCGCGATCAGCGGCCAGATCTCGGCAGCCGCCTGGCGCCGGAGCGCGAGGGTGGTCACCGCCGCCCGGCGCCCGCCGGGGGCGCCCTCGGCGAGCCGCCGCCGCGCCGCTGCCACCCGCGCGAACGCAGCGGGATCGCGCGCGCGCGCGGCGGCGATCTCCGCGACGGCGGGCGACTCGCGCCGCTCGCGCGCAGGCGGCGACGACGGGGCGGCCGCGACCGGCAGCGTCAGGGCGAGCCCGAGCGCGATCAGCGCCGCCCGCGGGCCGCGGCCGCCCGGTACCGCCAGCGCGGCGCTCAGTCGGTCGCCGTCCACCAGTCCTCCTCGGCGGGCCGCGCCCGCACCACGTTGCTGCCGCAGTGGACGTCGCCGTTCAGGCGATGGTACCCGTCCCAGTCCTCCACGAAGTGCACGGTGATGCCCCGCGGCGCGAAGGCGGCTACGATGGCCGCGCGCAGCGCGTCTTCGCCGTCGATCACCGGGCCGTGAGGATCGGCGACGGCGACGTGCCCCCGCCCGAGCTCGGCCAGGTTGGCCGTGGCCGGCAGGTACGCGACGCTCCCGCCGAGGGTGCGGTAGTGGAGCGAGGGGACTCGGATGAGGTCCGCCTCCTCGAGGCCGGTTTCGCGCTCCAGGACGGCGAGCTGTCCCGCCGTCTCCACCTCGGCCACGGCGCTCGCCGCCATCACCTCCGGATCGTCGAGCACGCCCTGGACGGTGGTGGTCGCCGGGAAGGAAGCGAGGTCCTCGAGGTCGAGCCACTCCTTGTCCACGAAGAGCTCCGCCTCGCCGTGGCCCGCGGCGGCCCAGCCGGTGAAGAGCTCCAGCGTCAGGCCCACGTCCGCCACCACCACGGCCCAGCCCCGCGGCGAGTCGACGCCCACGAAGCTCAGCGTCTCGTCCACGTGCCCCACGGTCAACCAGGAGGTATCGAGCACGATCCAGGGCTGGACGCCCTGCGCGCGCAGCAGCTCCAGGAAGCGCGCGTCCGGCGCCAGCGCGTCGGTCATCCCGATCAGCAGCCGCCCGAACGGATAGTCGACGCCGCCGTGCGAGTACGGCGGCACCACCTCGAGGTTCCCGAGCGAGTTGAGCGTCTGCTGCTCCTCCGTCCCCCCGGGCTCGTACTCCTGCACCCCGGCCACGTC
Source organism: uncultured Polyangiaceae bacterium (assembly GCA_964454025.1). Lineage (GTDB taxonomy): Bacteria > Myxococcota_A > Polyangia > Polyangiales > Polyangiaceae > JAFGBI01. Next base: position 4,184 of record CAYVRP010000073.1, read on the forward strand.
AGGGCCGCGAAAGTCCTCGAACACCGCTCGCCCGGCGCGGCGAAGCGGGAAGAGCGGATCGGTGAAGTAGTCGACGTGCGGCGACCGCAGGAACACCGTCATCCCGTGGGGCCCCGCCGGCCCCGGCACGCTCGTCCAGCCCGCCTCGTAGTGATCCTGCGACCACTGATCGTTGGCCCGCGCCGTGACCAGGGTGAGGCCGGCGGCCGCGCCCGAGGCGACGACGGCGTCGGTGAGGTCGTCACGGTACGCGACCTCCCCGAGCCCCGGGAGGTCGGCGGCGAGGACGGCGGCAGGCGCCTGGAGGTGATGGTTCACGACGATCGGCGCGACCCGGAACGCGACGCGATCGTCCCCGGCGGCCCCCTCCGCCTCGACGTGGAGGCGGACCTGGAGCGAGCCGTCCCAGACCGTGGGGTCGCGGACGACGTCGGTGGCCTCGAGGCCGAGCTCGATCCCGTCGCGGAGCGCGTCGCGGTCGAGCGGGTCTCGCTCGTCGAGCGCCACGGGCTCGGCGCCGTCCAGGCGGAAGATCCGGCCCCGCTCGGCGGGACGCACGCTGACGAAGCCGCGCGCTCCCCGCGGCGCATCCGGCCAGGGGGAGACGAAGAGGGGCGCGAGATCCGCGAGGTCGGCCTCACCGTTGACGACCTCGTCCGCCGCGTCGCTGCAGTCGTCGAGAGCGGGGTCCGGGATGGTCGAGTCGGACGCGCAGGCCCCCTGATCGTCGTCGAGGTTGGCGAGCACCGTGGCTCCGCGCGCGGCGGTCCACCCGTCCTCGCCCGCGTCGTCCGCGCCACCAGGAGGCGCGACGACGCCGTCCCGGTCGACGTCGGCCCGCAAGTCGACGCGCAGATCCCCACCGGGCGCGCTGCAAGCGCTCGCCCCGAGGAGCAGCGCGACGAGAGGCGGGGCGGCGACCGGAGCGGTGGAGCGCACGGCGAGGAGCGCCGGACCCGGCGCGGCGGGGCGGCCCCGGTAGCCTAGCGCAACCCGCGCCACCTGACCGCGCCTGGTCGCCCCGAGCCGTGGCGCTTGCCTTCCGGCACCCCCCGCGGCGATACCATCCACCCCGATACGCGTTGTCCGACGAGGCCACGGCCGCCCCCATGACTCCCCGCCCCTTCCCCTCGACGCTCGCGGCCACCCTCTTCGGCCTGGCTGCGCTGCTCCCACGCTCGGCCGACGCCGCCGGCGCGCTGGAGCTGGTGGGCGCCCCGACCAGCCCCAACGGGCTCACCTCGCGCTCGCTCGGTCGCGGCTCGGAGACGACCTACTTCAACCCCGCGCTGATGCCGCGCGCGCGCCCGCTGCTCGAGCTCGGCTGGTTCACCCTGCGCACGGTGGGGTCCATCGAGCTCGACGCGCGGCCGCCCGGGGTCGACGTCCCCGAGGAGGTGTACGACGCGCAGGTCGTCGGGGACGGCGGCACCACGCGCCGCCTCGCGCTCCGGCCGCTCCCCACCGCGAGCCTGCCCCGCGCGCGCAGCGCCGCCGAGATCACCGAGACGCGCTCGTTCGCGGTCGTCGGCGTGGTCCGCCCGCTGTTGGGCGGCGACGTGAGCTTCGGCTTCCTCGGCGTGCTCCCGCTGAGCGGCTTCCTGGACGAGCGCGGGTTCTTCGCCGACGAGCGCGAGCAGTACTTCTCGAACCGGCTCGACTTCGAGCGGCTCGGTGACCGGAGCGGCGTGGCGAGCTTCACGCTCGCGCTCGGCGCGAGCTTGACCCGGTGGCTGAGCTTGGGGGCCGGGGTCGATCTCGGCTTCGCCACCCGCACGAGCTTCGACCTGTACGTCCCCGACGCCGCCGACCAGAGCACCGTCCTGCTCAACCCCCGGCTCGAGGCCACCACCAGCGCCGCGCCGCTGTTCGGGATCGCCCTGCGCCCATCCGCGGACGTGACCACCACGGCGACCCTCCACGCGCCCGTGGGGGTCGAGATGGAAGGAGAGAACCGGATCCGCTTCTGGAACTACGCCTACCCGGACAACGAGGACCACGTGCTGCAGCGCTACACGTTCACCCAGGCGGTGACGCCGCTCCGGGTCGGCTTCGGGGGGGCCTACGCCCACGGCACGCGCCCCTCCGGCGCCCGGCGGTGGGAGGTCGCGGCCGAGGTCGTCATCGAGCGGTGGTCCGAGTACCGCGACCGGCACGGCGAACGCCCCGCCGACCGCTGGCGCGACACCCTGCGGCCGTCGATCGGCGGCAACCTCGACACCGATCGCGGCCGTTTCGGGCTCGACCTCGGCTACGTCCCGAGCCCGGTGCCCGATCAGGTCGGGCGGAGCAACTACGTCGACAACGCGCGCGCCGTGTCGAGCCTCTCCTGGGAGCTCCCGATCCACGTGCTCGGGACCGCCGTGGGCGTCGGCCTCTACCTGCACGGGCAGTGGCTCGTGCCGCGGTCGGTGGCGAAGCGCGCCGACGCCGCCCACCCCGTGGTCGACGAGTTCCCGGACGACGCGCGCGACTTCGTGACGGGGGACCCGATCGCGTCGGCCGAGGGCCTGCAGACGAACAACCCGGGCTACCCCGGCTACTCCAGCCGCGGGCACCTGCTCGGGGCCGGCTTCTCCGTGCGCCGGCCGCAGTAGCGCCGCGCGCGGCCCGGCGACGCGGCGGGCCGCGCCGGATCCGCGCGGCGAGCGCGGGGCTCAACGCGCGGCGGCGAGCGCGCGCACCTGCGCCACCAGCATTTCGATGCCGACCTGGTTCTCCCCGCCCTCGGGGATGATGACGTGGGCGTATCGCTTGCTCGGCTCCACGAACTCGAGGTGCATGGGCCGCGTGGTCGCCTGGTACTGGTCGAGCACCCCGTCGAGCGTGCGGCCGCGCTCCGCGATGTCACGCTGGATGCGCCGGATGAGACGCAGGTCGGCGTCGGTGTCCACGAACACCCGGATGTCGAGCGCCTCCCGCACCTCGGGCTCGGCGAGGACGAGGATGCCGTCCACGATGAGCACGGCGCGTGGCTCGATCCGCCGTGTGCCGGCCGCGCGGCAGTGCCGCGTGAAGTCGTAGGTGGGGGCGTCCACCCCCTCGCCGCGCCGGAGCGCGGCGAGGTGCTCGACGAGCAGGGCCGTGTCGAGCGCGTCCGGGTGATCGTAGTTGAGGCGAGCGCGCTCGGCCGCGGCGACGTGCGATCGGTCCCGGTAGTACCAATCGTGCTGGATCACGGTGACGTCTTGGTCGCCGATGGCGGCGACGATGGCCGTGACGATGGTGCTCTTGCCGGCGCCCGTGCCCCCTGCGACCCCGATGACCACCGGCCTCACGCGAACGAGCGTCGCGACCACCGGCGCGGAACGCAAGCCCGACCCCCGGGGAAGCCCCCGGGCTTGCTGCCCCGGGCGGGGAGCTGCTAGAGCAGTCGTCAGCCTGATTGCTGATACGAATCGGACACCTGGAACCCGTCGCCGGGAGCCGATCGCGAGCGAGGCGCAGCCGGATTGTCGCGCTCGTGCGGAGCGGGCGCGCCCCGGGCGGTGGGGCCGCCGCCGGTCCGGGCACAGCTCAAGGAGCCCGCGGATGCGTCAGGCCTCCCCCCTGATGGCGTGGTCCGCGCTCGTCCTCGCCGCCGCCGCGGCAGCGACGACGAGCTGGTTTCTGGCTCGCGCCCTGCCCGAGGGCCGGCTCGCCGGCGCGCACGAAGGGCCGCCACGCGTGGTGTCCCTCTCACCCGCGGTGACGGAGACCCTCTTCGCCATCGGCGCGGGCGAGGCCGTGGTCGGCGTGAGCGACTACTGCGTGACCCCACCCGGCGCGACGCCCCGCCCGCGCGTGGGCACGAGCCTCGGTCCGAGCTACGAGCCGATCGTGGCGCTCCGCCCGTCACTCGTCGTCACCAGCAGCATGCCCGCGGCCCGGCTCGACGGGCTCCGGGCCCTGGCGCCGACCCGGCAGCTCGACTGGCTGACGGTGAACGAGGTCGCGGCGTCGACCCGGGAGCTCGGGGTGCTCGTCGGGCACCCCGCCGCCGCGGCCGCGCTCGCGGCGCGACTCGAGGCGACGCTGAGCGTCCCTCCGCCGGCCGGCGCCCCCCGGCTCCTGCTGGTGCTCGGTGGCGCCCAGGCGCAGGCGGAGGTCTGGTACGTCAAGGCCAACTCGATCCACGGCAGCGCGATCACGGCCGCGGGGGCGGCCAACGCCGTCCCCGAGCCGGTGGAGGGCGCGCCGGTCATGAGCCTCGAGCGGCTGCTCGCCGTCGATCCCGATCTCGTCATGGTCCTCGGCGGCGGCGACGCCGGGGCCGCCTCGCCCCTGGACGCGCTGGGCCGACTCCACGCGCTCGCCGCGGTCCGCCGCGGGAAGCTCGGCGCCCTGCCCGATCCCGGGCTGCTGGTCCCGGGGCCGCGCGTGCTGCAGCTCGTCGAGGAGCTGTCGCGCTGGATCGCCGCGCAGGTGGGGACGTCGTGACGACGCTCGCGCTCAGCGCCATCACTGTGGCGCGACGGGGCGTCGAGATCCTCACCGACGTTTCGCTGACCCTCGCCGCCGGGGAGCTGGTGGTGCTCGTCGGCCCGAACGGCGCCGGCAAGTCCACGCTGCTCCGCGCCGCGCTCGGGCTCGTGCGCCTGCATCGGGGACGCGTGACGCTCGACGACCGCGATGCGACCTCGCTCTCGCCCCGGGAGCGGGCGGCGCGTGTCGCCTGGCTGCCGCAGACCAGCGGCGTCAGCGAGCCGCTGACGGTCGCCGATCACGTGGCGGCCGCGCGGTATCGCTTCGGAGAGAGCGCGGGGCGAGCGCGGCAGGGGGCGGCGCGGGCGCTCGCCCAGGTGGACGCGGCCCCCCTGGCGAGCCGGCCGCTGGCCTCGCTGTCCGGCGGGGAGCGCCAGCGGGTGGCGCTGGCGGCGGTCCTCGCGCAAGAGGCGCCCCTGCTGCTGCTCGACGAGCCGGCGAACCACCTCGACCCCCGGCAGCGGCGCGAGACGTTCCTCCTCATCGCCCGCCTCGCGCGAGCCGGGCGCGGGATCCTCTGCGTCACGCACGACATCGGGGTGCTGGCCGGGCTCCCTGACGAGGGATCGACCCGCGGGGTGGGGCTACGGGCGGGGCACCTCGCCTTCGATCTCGCGCTCGGCAGCCCCGCGCTCACGGGCCGCCTCGGCGAGCTTTTCGACCTCCGGCTGTCGCTGGCCGAGCAGGAGGGCGAGCGCGCGCTGGTCACCTGGTGGACCCGGCCCCGGGAGGGGGAGCCGCCGTGCGCGTGAGGCACCCGGCGCTGGTCCTGGTCGCGCTCACCGTCGCGGTGATCGCCGGGGCGCCGTTCGTCGGCCCTCCCCTCGATCCGGAGACGTCTGCCTTCGTGCTCTGGCAGCTCCGCGTGCCGCGGGTGCTGATGGCCGCGCTGGTGGGCGCGACGCTCTCCGTGGTGGGAGCCGCGTACCAGCTCGTGTTCAACAACCCGCTGGCCACGCCGAGCACGGTCGGCACCTCGGCGGGCGCGGTCCTCGGCGTCCTCGTGGCCGTGGTCCTCGGCCAGCCGAGCACGACGGTGAACCTGCCCTGGCTCGCCCTGGCAGCGTTCGCCGGGGCCATCTCGACCACGGCCGTCGTGGCCGCCCTGGCGGCGAGCGGGCGCTCCCGGATGCAGGACGTGCTGCTCGCGGGCATCGCCGTCACCCTCGCGGCGGGCGCCTTGGCCACGGCCGTCGAGAGCATCGCCGACGTCGGCCAGCGCTTCACCGTCAGCCAGTGGTCGCTCGGGCACCTGCCGCAGGTGGGCTACCGCGGCGTGCTGGTGCTCGCGCCGCTGCTCGCCCTCGCCTGGGGCGGCGTCTTCAGCCAGGCGCGCGCCCTCCACACGCTCACCGCCGGGGAGGACGTCGCCCGGACGCAGGGGGTCGACGTCCCGCGAACCCGCGCCGTCGCGCTCGGCGCGGGCGCGATCGGGGTGGCCGCCTGCACGGCCTGGTGCGGCCCCATCGGGTTCGTCGGGCTGATCGTCCCCCACCTCGTCCGGCTCGCGGGCGCGGCCTCCCCGCGGGCGCTCCTGCCGCTCTCGCTCGTCGCCGGCATGGCGTTCCTGGTGGCCTGCGACGTGGCGGCGCGCGTCCTCGTGACCGGCCACGAGATCCCGGTCGGCGTGGTGACGGCGGCGCTCGGCGCGCCGACGCTCCTCGCCCTGCTGGCATCGCCCGGCGCCCGGAGCCCCCGCTGAGCCCGACGCCCGGTCCCTCAAGCGGAGGCCGTCGGCCCGCTCCGCGCGGCGAGCGAGCGGGCGCGCCCACCGCGAGCGCCCGTCTGCTGCGCGGTGTCCTTCTTCGGGGTCTTCGGGGTCCCCTTCGCCTTCGTCTTCGCGCCCCCACCCCGGGCGGCGTCACCGCCCGCCTTCGCGCCCTTCGCCTTCGCGCCGCGCCCACTGGCAGCGGCCCGCGCGCCCCCGGCCCCCGCGCCCTCGACGGCCTTGTCCGCGGCGCGCTGCCCGTTCCCCTTCGCCGCCGCGGCCCGGCTCCCGGGGGCGGGCGGCTTCCCGGAATCGGCGCGGCGCCCCGAGCGAGTGGAGGTGCCGCGCGGGCGCCGCGCGGACGCCGTCGCGCCACGGTCCCGCCGCGCCTGCAGCAGCTCCTGCGCCCGCTCGAGCGTGATGGAGGCCGGCGCGTCTCCCTTGTGCAGGGAGGCGTGGGTTTCCCCGTCCGACACGTAGGGTCCGAAGCGGCCCTCGCGCACCACGATGGGGCGACCCGAGACGACGTCCGGGCCGAGCTCGCGCAGGGGCGCGGCAGCGGCCCCCGCGCGCCGCCGCGTCCGGGGCTGAGCGAGGAGCGCGAGCGCCTGCTCGAGAGTGATCGAGAAGACCTGCTCCTCCTGCTCCAGGCTCCGGCTGTCCTTCCCCCGGGCCACGTAGGGGCCGTACCGCCCGAGCTGCGCCGTGATGGGCTCGCCAGACGCCGGATCGATCCCCACCGTCCGCGGCAGCGACAGCAAGCGCAGCGCGTCCTCGAGGGTCACCCCCTCGAAGGTGAGCGAGCGGAGCAGCGACGAGGTCCGTGGCTTCGCCTGACCGTCGCCGCCCTCGCCGAGCTGGACGTAGGCGCCGAACCGGCCGCGCCGCGCCAGCACCCGCAGGCCCGTCGCGGGGTCGATCCCCAGGTCGCGATCGTCGGCCGGCGAGGAGAGCAGCTCGACCGCGCGCTCTACCGTGAGCTCGTCGGGCGCGATGTCGTCGGGCAGGCGCGCGGTGGCCTCACCGCGCTGGAGGTAGGCGCCGAAGCGGCCGACCCGCACCAGGATCTCGTTCCCCTCCGCGTCGCGCCCGAGAGAGAGGGAGTTGATCGCCCGCGCGTCGATGGCGTCGAGCTGGTCCGCCACCAGCTGGCGCAGGCCGCGATCGAGCGGGCGCGCCTCGCCGCCCGCGCCCGCGCGGCCCTTCACCCCGAAGTAGAAGCGCTCGAGCCAGGGGACGGACTTCTCCTCACCGTTCGCGATGGCGTCGAGATCGTCCTCCATCCGCGCCGTGAACTCGTAGTCGACGAGGTCCCCGAAATGCTGCTTGAGCAGGGCGACCACCGCGAAGGCGGTGAAGGACGGCACCAGCATGGTCCCCTTGTGCCAGACGTAGCCGCGGTCGAGGATGGTCGAGATGATGGACGCGTAGGTCGACGGGCGCCCCACCCCGAGCTCTTCCAGGCGCCGCACGAGCGAGGCCTCGGTGTAGCGGGGCGGCGCCTGCGTCTCGTGCCGGCGGGGCTCGAAGGCGACCCCATCCAGCCGATCCCCCACCGCGAGCGGCGGCAGCGGGCGCTCCTTCTCCTCGAGCTCGGCCGCCGGATCGTCGGATCCCTCCACGTAGGCGCGCAAGAAGCCGGGGAAGCGGATGGTGTGGCCGCTCACCGCGAACTCCACGTCGCGACCGTTCGGCAGCGACGCCCCCAGCCGCAGGCTGACGCTCTCGCCCTCGGCGTCGCGCATCTCGGACGCGATGGTCCGCATCCAGATGAGCTCGTACAGGCGGGCCTCGTCCGGGGAAACCTCTCGCGCGACCTGCTCGGGTCGACGGAAGACCTCTCCCGCGGGCCGGATCGCCTCGTGCGCCTCCTGGGCGTTCTTGACCTTGCTCTTGTAGACGCGCGGGCTTCGCGTCAGGTACTCCTCGCCGAAGAGCTGCGCGATCTGCTCGCGCGCCGACGCGATCGCCGCCTCCGACAGCGTGATGCTGTCGGTGCGCATGTACGTGATGTAGCCGCTCTCGTACAGGCGCTGCGCCGCGCGCATGGTGCGCGACGCCGAGAAGCGCAGCTTGCGCCCGGCCTCCTGCTGGAGCGTGGAGGTCATGAACGGGGCGGAGGGCGAGCGGCGGCTCGGCTTCCGCTCCACCGCCCGGACCGCGAACGAGCGCCCCGCGGCGGCGTCGGCGAGCTCGCGCGCCGTAGCCTCGTCGAGGATCACCGCGTCGGCCTTGGCGAGCGCGCCGCGCGCGTCGAAGTCCCTCCCGGTCGCCACCCGCCGCCCGTCCACCGCCGAGAGGGTGGCGCCGAACCGCGGCGGGGAACGCCCCGCGACGGCGAAGCTCCCTTCGACGTCCCAGTAGGCGGCCACCACGAACCGCATCCGCTCGAGCTCCCGCTCGACGATGATGCGCGTGGCGACGCTCTGGACACGCCCGGCGCTCAACCGAGGGAGCACCTTCTTCCACAAGACCGGCGACACCTCGTACCCGTAGAGGCGGTCCAGGATCCGGCGCGCCTCCTGGGCGTCGACCAGCCGCCGGTCGAGCTCGCGGGGCGCGGCGATGGCCGCCTCGATGGCCTTCTTGGTGATCTCGTGGAAGACCATCCGCCGCACGGGGACGCGCGGCTTGAGGACCTCGAGCAGGTGCCAGGCGATGCTCTCCCCCTCGCGGTCCTCGTCGGTGGCAAGGTAGAGGGTCGAGGCGTCGGCGAGAAGGCGCTTGAGCTTGGCGATCTGCGCCTTCTTGTCGGGGGTGACGACGTAGTGGGGCCGGAAGCCACGCTCCACGTCCACGCCCAGGCGAGCCCAGGGCTCCTTCTTCAGCGCGGGTGGAACGTCGGCGGCGTTCCGCGGCAAGTCGCGGATGTGCCCGATGGATGACTCGACGACATACCCCGCCCCCAGGAACCCCGCGATCGTGCGCGCCTTGGCGGGCGACTCGACGATGACGAGGGGCTTCGACCCGGGCATGGTGGGCGTTCGGCTACAATCCGGGTCCTTCCATGTCAAGGCGGCGCCCCTCGGGCCTACTCCCCGGAATCGCGCGGAAAGAAAGGCATCTCGTGAGCTTGGCCGTGACCGGTGACCCCCGCTGACCCCTTCAAACCGGACGGCCGATGGTTTCCAGGTAGTCCAAGCCCCGCAACGGATGGCGCAAGACCGACCAACCGACCAGGGCTCGATGACACCCCCGTCCGCGTCCCCACGGCCTCCCGAGTCCTCGTGCCGACCCCTGGCGTGCGCGCGCTGCGCCTGCCAGCGGACCGCCAGCGCGGCGCGGGGGCGGCCAGGGCGGGTCGCGGCGACGTGGGCATCCAGCCCCCGCCGTGTCCGGAGCGGCGATGACCGCGGGCTGCGCGTGGGTCCGGGGGGCGGACCTTGGCGGCCCACGCCGTCAGCCGAGCACGAAGCGCGTTCGCTCGCGGGCGACGAAGGCCTCGCCGAAGACCGCGACGGCGTCGCGCTCGACCTGGTCCATGAACCCGTCCTCGTGATCGGGGTCGTGGTGGAAGATACCGAGCCGGCGGCCGCGCGCTTGCCGGCACAGGCGCACGGCCTCCTGCCAGGTCGAGTGACCCCAGCCGATGTGGTGCGGGAACTCGTCGTCCGTGTACGTCGAGTCGTAGACGACCAGATCGGCCCCCTCGATGAGCCCGAGCACGTTCTGGTCCGGCGCGCCGACGACGTGCTCCGTGTCGGTGACGTAGCAGAACGAGCGACCCGCGTACTCGATCCGGTACCCCGTGGCCCGGTTCGGGTGGTTGAGCGGGGTGGTGCGCACCTGCACGTCGGGCCCGAGGCGGAACGAGTCGCCCGCGTCGAAGTCCAGAAACTCGAGCCGCGCCCGCATCGTCTCGAGGGGAACCGGAAAGGTGGGGCCGGCCATTTGTCCGGAGAGGACGTTGCGGACGCCGCCCGCGCCCAGGTGCCCGGCCATGATCTCGAAGTGCCGGTCGGGCAGGTACGCGGGCTTGAAGAAGGGGAACCCGTTGATGTGATCCCAGTGGGTGTGCGTGAGCAGGAGCCAGGCGTGGCGGTGGTCCGCCTGCAGGAAACGATTCCCGAGCTCGCGCAACCCGGTGCCGGCGTCCAGGATGATGCGGACCGCGCCCGCGGTCACCTCGACGCAGCTGGTGTTCCCGCCGAACCGCACGTGGTTCGGCGACGGGCAGGCGATGCTGCCCCGAACGCCCCAGAACTCCACCTCGAGCCCCATACGACGACGCCGGGAGATAGCAGTCGCACACCTGACGCGACATTCGCAAGGCATTACGGCGATCGCGCCGGGCTCGGCGTCGATGCGCGGCTGCTTGGCCGCGCGGAACGCGCGACCACCTCGGGGCGGCCGGTGAGCGTGGCGCGGCCCACCACCCCGTCCGGGCGCGGCCGGGGCGCCTTGCGTCTCCCGCTCGCTCCCTGGCAGCATGGGTCCGAGCCGCCCGTTCGCCGGCCTTCGCCGGGCCCCCGTGCGGTCGCCGCGCCATGCATCCCTCGACCCCGCTACTCCGTTCGCTCGCCGTCATCGTCACGTCCCTGGCCGCGGCCGCGTGTCCGAGCCGCCCATCCCCGCCGTCGCCCGCCGCGAGCGCGTCGGCGGCCGTCCGGGCGCCCGCGGCGAGCGCGAGCGCGACCTCCCCCGCATCGGCGGCGAGCCCCTCGGCGTCCGCAGCCCCGGGGGCGAAGGCCGACGCCGCCCGCTACGCCTGGCTCGCCGACTCGTCGCGAAGCATGGTGCCGGCGGCGACGACGCTCCTCGCTGCCGTCCCCGCGCCGCCCGGCTGGGAGCGCGTCCCGGTGACCGCTGGGTCTTTCGCCGCCTGGCTCCGCGAGCTGCCGCTGGCGGCGCCCGGCACCCCGGTCAAGAACTGGCGCGGAGAGGAGGTCTTCGCCGGCGACGAGGAGTACGTGCAGGCGGTGGTGGCGATCGACGTCGGCAAGGCCGATCTGCAGCAGAGCGCGGACGTCATCATCCGCTTCGACGCCGAGTGGCAGTGGTCGCTCGGCAGGCGTGACATGACGTACCTCGCGGCGACCAAGGACCCCCTCCCCTACGCGAGCTACGTGCAGGGCAAGCGCGTGCTCGCGCAGGGCCCGCACATCTACTGGGTCAAGCAACGGGACCCGACGGACCCGAACGACCGCGGGGCCTTCCGGGACTTCCTCGACACGGTCTTCATTTGGGCCAACAGCACCGCCGTCCGGATGCAGAGCGACCCCGTCGAGCCGAAGGACCTCGCCCCCGGCGACTTCTTCCTGCAGCGCGACAAGACCGGACACGCCCTGGTGGTGCTCGACGTGGTGACCAAGCCGACCGGAGAGCGGCTCGCGCTGGTCGCCCAGGCGCTGACGGAGGCGATGAGCATTCACGTCCTGCGGCCGGGCCGCGGCACGGCGTGGTTCAGCCTCAACCCCCCGGAGCCGTTGCTCACCCCGCACACGAAGGAGTTCGCGTGGGCCGATCTGCGCCGACTCCGTCGGGTGGAGGCCGACGCCGCCGGCGACCGGTAGGCGACCCGCTCCAGCGCCCCCAGCCGCGAGCCGTTCCCGAAAAAAGTCACTTGACTTGGGCGGTGGCTGCCTCCCAGACTCCGTGGCGTCGATGCACCGAGCTCCCGCCCCCAGCCGCCCGCACCCCGCGAACCCGCGGCGCGATGCGGCGTTGGGGCGCTCATCCGGGGCCGCTCCGGCGCGTGTGCTCGGCGGCGATCGCCGCCTGGGCGCCCTCCTCCTCGGTGTCCTGCTGCTCGGGGTACTCATTACCCCGGGTGCGGCGGCCGCCTGACGAGCACGAGCTAGATCGAGACTCCCCGGCCCCCGCACCCGAACCACGGTGCGGGGGCTTTCTTGCATTCGTCACCCGACCTCGGCGCCCTCGCCGCTCCCGATCCCTCACCGAGAAACCCAGCCATGACGCAACCGAGCTCCGACGCCCCGGCGCCCGCCGCGCCTCCTGACTCCCAGCCCCTGACCGGCGCCCAGATCCTCTGGACGACCCTGGTGCGGGAGGGCGTGAAGGTCGTCTTCGGCTACCCCGGGGGCGCCATCATGCCCGCGTACGACGCCTTGCCGCAGTTTCCGGAGATCCGCCACGTGCTGACCCGCCACGAGCAGGGCGCGGCCCACATGGCGGACGGCTACGCGCGGGCTTCGGGGCGCGTCGGCGTCGCGGTGGCCACCTCCGGCCCCGGCGCGACCAACCTGGTGACGGGCATCGCGAACGCCATGCTCGACTCGATCCCGGTCGTCTTCATTACCGGCCAGGTCGCCTCTCACCTGCTCGGCACGGACGCCTTCCAGGAGATCGACATCACGGGCGTGACCTTGCCCATCACCAAGCACAACTTCCTGGTCACGCGCCCCGAGGACATCGCGCCGACGCTCCGCCGGGCGTTCTACATCGCTCGCTCGGGGCGGCCGGGGCCGGTCGTCGTGGACATCACCAAGGACGCGCAGCAGAAGAGCGCCCGGCTCGTCTGGGACGAAGCCCCGCCGCGCCTGCCGGGCTACCGACCGGAGCGCCACCCGCGGGACGACGAGTACGCGCAGGCCCTGCGAATGATCGGCGAGGCCGAGCGCCCCATCATCTTCTGCGGGCACGGGGTGATCGACGCCGGCGCCACCGACGTCCTGCGCGAGGTGGTGGAGAAGACCGACATCCCGGTGGCGCAGACGCTGCTCGGACTCGGTGGGTTCCCCGCCAGCCACTCCCACAGCCTGGGGATGATGGGCATGCACGGCGAGCAGTGGGTGAACACGGCCATCCAGGAGGCGGACCTCATCATCGCCCTCGGCATGCGCTTCGACGACCGCGTGACGGGCAACCTCAAGACGTACACGGCCCGGGCGCGCAAGATCCACGTCGAGCTCGATCCGGCCGAGGTCGGCAAGAACGTCCAGGTCGATCTGGCCCTCATCGGGGACGTCAGAGAGATCCTCGCTCACCTGCTGCCGCGCATGCCGACGCGGCGGCTGCCGGACTGGTGGGCGCAGATCAACGCCAACCGGGGCGCGGCGGCCGTGCGGGACATCATCGAGCTCCCCGACGCGGGGCGCCTGTACGCCGCGCACGTCATCCACGATCTCTGGCGGCTCACCGAGGGCCAGGCCCTGGTGGTGACCGACGTGGGGCAGCACCAGATGTGGGAGGCGCAGTACTACCACCACGACCGGCCGCGACGCCTGATCACCTCCGGCGGCCTCGGCACCATGGGCTTCTCGCTCCCCGCGGCGCTCGGCGCCAAGCTCGCGTGCCCTGACGAGGAGGTCTGGGTCATCGTCGGCGACGGCGGGATCCAGATGACCCAGGCGGAGCTGCAGACGGCGCGACAGGACTCGATCAAGGTGAACGTGGCCATCATGAACAACGGGTACCTGGGCATGGTGCGCCAGTGGCAGGAGTTCTTCCACGAGGGGCGCTACGTCTGCACGCCGATCACCAGCCCGGACTTCGTGAAGCTGGCCGAGGCTCACGGCCTGCTCGGCCTGCGCGTCACCCGCCGCGACGAGATCGCGGACGCCGTGGCGCGGGCACGGGCGAGCGCAGTGACGACCGTGATCGATTTCCGCGTGGAGCAGGAGGACAGCGTGTACCCGATGGTCCCGACCGGAGCCGACCTCCGCGACATGATCCTGCGCCCGTTGCCGACGGGTTCGTCCCCACCCGACGGCGCCGCGCACAACCCCATCTACGAAACCGGAAAGGATCGCTGATGACCCCCGGAAACGGCAGCAACGGAGCCCGCGCCGGCAACGGCCGCCCCCTGCGCACGTTCATCGCCTACGTCGAGGATCAACCCGGCGTCCTCAACCGCGTCGCGTCGCTGTTTCGCCGACGGGGCTACAACATCGCCTCGCTCAACGTCGGGCGCACGCACGAGCCCGGCATCTCGCGGCTGACGATGGTGGGGGAGGCCGACGAGACGACCGCGCGGCTGCTGGAGGCCAACCTGTACAAGCTGGTCAACGTGATCAGCGTCGAGGACCTCACGCACCAGGCCACCGTCGTGCGCGACCTGGCCCTGGTCAAGGTGCGGACCGTCGCCGAGGACCGCGCGGATGCGCTGCAGATCGCCGAGCAGTTTCGCGCTCGGGTGATCGACGTCGGCGACGATACCATGGTCTTCGAGATGACCGGGACCCAGGAGATGATCGTGGACTTCTTGGCGCACCTCCGCCGGTTCGGCATCGTCGAGATGGTGCAGACCGGCGCCATCGCGATGGCCCGCGGCGGCGAGGGCTCCGCCTCCGCCACCGCGCACCGGCCGAGCATCCTGCCCCCACCCCCCTGATCGTCGGCCGCGTCCCCCTCCCCGGCGGGCCGCGCGTCCCCTCCCGTCACTCGACGGGCCAGCGCTGGAGATGAACGAGATGACCCCCTCAACCCTGCCCCGTTCCCCCGAGCAATACGTCCGCATGTTCGACACGACGCTCCGCGACGGCGAGCAGTCGCCGGGCGCCACCCTAACGTCCGAGGAGAAGCTCGAGGTGGCCCTGGCGCTTTCCCGCCTGGGGGTGGACGCCATCGAGGCGGGGTTCCCCGCGGCCTCGAACGACGACCTCTACGCGGTCCAGGCCATCGCGGAGCGCGTCGGCGCCCACCCCGTCGAGGGGCGCCCCCGCCCGCCCCCCCCCATCATCTGCGGCCTGGCCCGCGCGCGCGAGGCCGACATCGAGCGCGCCTGGGAGGGCGTCCGCCGGGCCCGGTACCCGCGCATCCACACCTTCATCGCCACCTCTCCCATCCACCGCGAGCACAAGCTGCGCATGACCCGGGAGCAGGTGCTGGCCAAGACCCGCGAGATGGTGACGTTCGCCCGCAGCCTCTGCCCCGACATCGAGTTCAGCCCCGAGGACGCCGGGCGCACCGAGCCCGAGTTCCTGTACGAGGTGCTCGCGCTCGCCATCGAGTGCGGCGCCACCACCCTGAACATCCCCGACACCGTGGGCTACACGCTGCCGCACGAGTTCGGCGCGCTGATCGCCGGCATCAAGCAGCACGTCCCCGGCATCGACCGGGCCATCATCTCCACCCACTGTCACAACGACCTGGGCCTCGCCACCGCCAACACCCTGGCCGGGATCCTGGCCGGGGCGCGTCAGGCCGAGGTGACGATCAACGGGCTCGGTGAGCGGGCGGGCAATTGCGCCATCGAGGAGATCGTGATGGCGCTGCGGACGCGACGGCTCGCGCTCGGGTTGGACACCGGCATCGACACCACGCAGCTGACGCGCACGAGCAAGCTCGTCAGCATGCGGACTGGCATCAACGTTCAGGCAAACAAGGCCATCGTCGGCGCCAACGCCTTCGCGCACGAGTCGGGCATCCACCAGGACGGGATGCTGAAGCACCAGGAAACCTACGAGATCATGCGCCCGGAGACGGTGGGCGCGGTCAAGACCCGCCTGGTCATGGGCAAACACTCCGGACGCCACGCCTTCGCGGTACGCCTGCGCGAGCTCGGCCACTCCCTGGACGACGCCGCGCTGGAAAAGGCCTTCGCCCGGTTCAAGACCCTCGCCGACAAGAAGAAGTCGATCACCGACGCGGACCTCGAGGCCCTGGCCGAGGCGGAGGCCGACGGGCGCCAGGAGTTCTTCGCGCTGGAGGCGCTCAAGGTTTCCTGCGGCAGCCGCGGACCCGCGACGGCCCTGGTCTGCCTCAAGGGACCCGACGGTGTCGTCACCAACGAGGGCGCCGGGACGGGCCCGGTCGACGCGGTCTACAAGGCCATTGACGCCCTGGTGCAGGCGCCGAGCGAGCTGCTCGAGTACTCGGTGCACGCGGTCACGGAGGGCATCGACGCGCTCGGACAGGTCAGCGTGCGGGTCGCCGCTCGCGGCGAGGACGCCAAGCCGAACCCGCAGTACGAGCACGCGCAGCCGCGCATCTTCCACGGCCACGGCGCGGAGACGGACATCATCGCGGCCAGCGCCAAGGCCTACCTGGCCGCGCTGAACCGCCTGCTGGCCGCGCTCCAGCCCGAGCACCGGCGGCGGATGCCGAGCACCGCTCCCGCGTCGACGAACGCCGAGCCGACCGAAGAACGACCTTGATCCGGCGCGCCCCCCCCCCCCCCGCCCCCCCCCCGCCGCCCCCGCCCCCGGCCGCGGGCGGGCCCCCGGCGGCCCGCCCCCCTCCCCCCCCGCCGAGCCCCGTCATGGCCTCAGAACTCGACCCCCCGGACCGCGTCCACATCTACGACACCTCGCTGCGTGACGGTACGCAGGGCGAAGGCGTGTCGATCACGGCGCGCGACAAGCTCCGCATCGCCCGGCGCCTCGACGAGCTCGGGGTGAGCTTCGTCGAGGGCGGCTGGCCTGGCTCCAACCCCAAGGACGCGGAGTTCTTCCAGCGCGCGCGGGAGCTCCCGTGGCAGAACACGGTCATCACCGCCTTCGGCGCCACCCGGCGCGCCAAGCTCGGCTCGGACGAGGACGCCAGCGTGCGGGCCTTGCTCGACTCGGGCGCGGAGGTCTGCACCATCTTCGGCAAGACGTGGACCCTCCACGTCAAGGACGTCCTCCGGATCGGCCTCGACGACAACCTGCGCATGATCGAGGAGACGATCGCCCACCTGGTCCAGCATGGGCGCCGGGTCATCTACGACGCCGAGCACTTCTTCGATGGTTACGCGGCCGACGCCGCCTACGCCCTGGAGACGCTGCGGGCCGCGCAGCGGGGCGGCGCCGAGGTGCTGGTGCTCTGCGACACCAACGGGGGCAGTCTCCCGTGGCAGATCGAGCGGGTCGTCGCCGAGGTCGGGCGCGCGCTCCGGCACCCCCTCGGGATCCACGCCCACGACGACACCGGCTGCGCGGTGGCCAACAGCCTGGCGGCCGTGCGCGCCGGCGCCCGCCACGTCCAGGGGACGATCAACGGGATCGGAGAGCGGTGCGGCAACGCGAACCTCAGCGTGGTCATCCCGAACCTGGAGCTGAAGCTCGACCTGCGCTGCCTGCCGGCGGGGCGGCTGGTCGAGATCGGCGAGATCTCGCGCTTCGTCGCCGAGGTCACCAACCACGCGCTCGGCGAGCAGATGCCTTACGTCGGGCGCAGCGCCTTCGCGCACAAGGCGGGGGTCCACGTCTCGGCGATGCGGCGCCACCGCTCGAGCTACCAGCACGTGGACCCGGCGCTGGTCGGCAATACGATGCGGGTGCTCGTCAGCGAGCTCTCGGGTCGCGCGAACGTGATCAGCAAGGCGGAGGAGCTCGGCGAGGTGCTCGCGGAGGGGGTCGAGGACGAGGCCGTGCGCGCGATCAAGGAGGCGGAGGCGCGGGGCATGTCCTACGAGGGGGCCGAGGCGAGTGTCGCGCTGCTCCTGCGCCGGCGGCGGCCGGACTACCAGCCCCCGTTCCTGGTGCTCGACTACAAGGCGGAGGTCGGGCGACGGCAGGGCACGGAAACCTTCGCCGAGGCCACGGTCAAGCTCCAGGCCGGGCGCGACGTGATGCACACGGTCGCCGAGGGCAACGGCCCCGTGGCGGCGCTCGACGCGGCGCTGCGCAAGGCGATCACCCCACTTTACCCCGCCATCGAGCACATCCACCTGGCGGACTACAAGGTCCGCATCCTCGACAGCCTCGGTGGCACCGAGGCGGTGACGCGGGTGCTCATCGACTTCACCGATCAGCACGGCGCCTGGAGCACGGTCGGCGCCTCGCCGAACATCATCGAAGCGGCGCTGCAGGCAGTGGTGGACGGGATCGAGTGGGGCCTGCTCCGGACCGGCTCGCGCCCGGTGGAGCTCGATCCGGACGACGCCCTCGTACGGTCCGTCCGCGGGCGCCCGTCGGAGCCGCCCCCCCCGCGCGACGCCGGTTCGGCGGCGGAGAGAGGAGCCAGCTCGTGAAGGCTCACATCGTCCTGTTGCCCGGGGACGGCATCGGCCCCGAGATCGTCGACCAGGCGCGCCGCGTGCTCGAGCGCGTCGCCGAGCTGTTCGACCACGAGCTCACCTTCGACACCCACCTCGTCGGCGGCGCGGCCATCGACGCCTTCGGGGTCCCGCTCACGGAGGCGACCCTGGCGGCGTGCCGCGCCGCCGACGCCATCCTGCTCGGGGCGGTGGGCGGCCCCCGCTGGGACGATCCCGCCGCGGCGGTGCGGCCGGAGCAGGGCCTCTTCGCGCTCCGGGCGGGACTGGGGCTGTACGCGAACATCCGCCCCGTGCGCGCCTTCCCCGAGCTCGCCGCGACCGCCTCGCCCCTGCGCCCGGAGCGCGCCAGCGGGGTCGACATCCTGATGGTGCGAGAGCTGACGGGGGGGCTGTACTTCGGCGAGCCACGAAGCATGGAGGTGGTGGCCGGGGAGCGGTGCGCGGTGGACACGATGCGCTACTCGGAGTCGGAGATCCGGCGGGTGGCGCGGCGCGCCTTCGAGATCGCGCGGACCCGCCGCCGTCACGTGACCTCGGTCGACAAGGCCAACGTCCTCGCGTGCTCCCGACTCTGGCGGCAGGTGGTGGACGAGGTCGCCGCCGACTACCCGGACGTGTCGCTCGAACACCAGCTGGTCGACTCCTGCGCGATGCGCCTGGTCGTGAGCCCGACCAGCCTGGACGTCATCGTGACCGAGAACCTCTTCGGCGACATCCTGTCCGACGAGGCGGCCGTGATCACGGGCTCGCTCGGCATGCTGCCGAGCGCGTCGATCGGGGACGGTCCTCGCGGACTCTACGAGCCCATCCACGGCTCCGCGCCCGACATCGCGGGGCTCGGCATCGCCAACCCGCTCGGCACCGTGCTCAGCGCGGCGCTCCTGCTCCGCGACAGCCTCGGGCTCGAACGCGAGGCGTTGGCGGTCGAGGCGGCGGTCGCGAGCGCGATCGCGAGCGGCGCGCGGACGGCCGATCTCGGCGGCGGAGCCAACGCCCTGTCCACCCGCGCGATGGGGGACGCGGTGCTCGAGCGACTGACGCGGGCGGCGGTCGCGTGAGCCGTCTCCCGGAGGCCCCGCGCCGAAGGGGTGCGCTGGGCTCTCGGTGCGGGAGACGGCCGGGCTCTGCTATCCTTGGGGCCTCGCATGGCCGGCACGGGAAACCGCACGCAGACCGCCGGGACCCAACCCGCAGCGGAAGCGCCGGAGGGTGATCGCGGCTGGGCGGTGCTCGACGAGGAGGCGATCCCGACCCCCGTCCGACCGGGCCGCGCCGGGTGGACGCCGAGCCAGGGATCTTCCGGACTGGAGCTGGAGGAGTTCGGCGAGGCGCGGCGGGCGCGGGGCGCCCAGGAGGACGACCTCGAGGCGGTGATCCCCACGGCCTGGAGCGCGCACCGGGCGGAGCCGACCGCGGCCAGGGCCGGCGCCGCGCCGCCCGTGCGGGCGCCCGCCGACGGAGAGCAGGTCGGCGAGGAATTCGACTTCGGGACGAGCCGATCCGCGCCGCCGTCCGCCAGCGTGGAGCCCCCGCGCGATCTCGGCTCGCTGCCCCCGCCCGGTGGCGACGTGGCGCCCAGGCTCCCCTCGGGAGCGCCGCCGGGCTCCGCCGGGGTGCCCGGTACCGAGCTCCTGCTCGGTGGAGCGACGGCGTCCCCGCCCGGTCGCAGGTGGACCGCCGGCGCGGTCGCCCCCCCGGGGGGGCGGGCATCGGGCCCGGCGAGCTCGCTGGAGCCGGCGCTCGACGTGGACCACGAGCGGGTTCGGATCGGTCGCGGTGACTCCATGGCGGTGCTCGACCTCGACCAGCGCGCCCGGCCGGCGCACCTCGGGCTGGGCGCGGAACTCGAGATCGACACGACCGCGCTGATCGAGGCGCAACACTCGCGCCGGGCGTTGACCCGCGCCGCCGAGCGCCGCCCGCTCGAGCCCGACATCCCCCGCGCCGCCGCGATCCCGGTCCTCGTCCTGGACCCCACGGCACCGTTGGAGGCCGGGACGCCGGAGCCGCCGCCGTGGCCGGAGCGTGGCCCACCCGAGCTGACCGGACACCTCGATGACGACCCGCTGGAGCTGCCCTCCGCTCCCCCTATAGACCGGGCACTTGCCCCCGAGGACGGCGCGCGGGGACTCCCGTCGGCGCCCCCCGCGGAGCGCGCCGCGACCCGCGACGGCCCCGAGCTGGAGGTGCCGGTGGCGCCCCGCTTCGCCCGCCCGGCAACGGAGGACCGGGCGCCGTTCCCGTCCGCGCCCCCCGCGCGAACCGCGGCGTCGAGCGCCCCGCCGGACACCCCGCCGAAGCGGGACGGGGAGAGCGCGGGCGAAGCGCTCGCCAGCGCCGCGCCGCCCGAGGGCGGCGCCGGGCTCGGGAGCGAGCGACCGCGGCACCCGTCGCGCTCGCCGGTGCCCCGGCCGCCCCCGGACTCCTTCGACATGGATCTCGACGAGGTCCCCGGAGACGCCGTGGGAGCCACGCTCGAGCTCGCCTCCTCCCCCGGAGCTTCCCCCGGCGCCGCGCCGGACGGGAGGCCCTTGCCCACCGGTCGCACACCTGACGCGGCCGCGCTGGTGGTGGCGCGCGACCAGGCGCTGCGCCTGGCGCGCTACGGGGAGCCGCCGAGCAACGCCTTGCTCTTGCCCGCGTACGCGGTGCGCGTGCTGGTGCGCCGGCGGTTGCTGGCCGCGGAGACTCGGGCGGCGAGCGCGGCGCTCGCGCGCGCCGAGCGGGACCGAGACCTGGTGCTCGCCGAGGTCTTCGTGAAATTCCGGGAACAGCTCCGCGCCGCCGTCAAGCTCCCCGAGCCGGTCGAGCCCATCCGCGGCCCGGAGGCGGGGGCGAACGAGCAGCAGCGCGAGTTCGCGCAGGTGAGCGCCGAGTATCAGCAGCGCCAGCGCGCCCTCACCGTGCGCGGCACCCACGCCGAACAGGTAGTGGCGGCGCTCCGCCAGGCGGAGGCCGCGCGGGCGGAGGTGCTCGCCCAACGGCGGGGCGAATTCAACCGCGTGGCGGCCCGCTTCCAGCGCCTCCAGATCGAGCACCGCAACGCGCGACAGGCGGAGGAAGCGGCCGCCAAGGCGCCGATCGCGCGCGCCTCGAACCCGCCTCCGTCCGAGCTGGCCCCGCAGACGGCGCGCATCGAGATCCAACTCGGCAAGCTCTACCCGGTGGCCAGGCGCCTCCAGGCCGCGATGGAGGAGGCGCAGCGAGAGCTCTCGGCGGCCGAGCAGGCGACGCGCGAGGCCGAGGGCCGGATCAAGCTCATCGAGGCGGAGCGGAAGGCGGTGGACCTCTGGTACGCCAGACAGACGCGGCACGTCGACGCGAGTCTCGCCGACGCGGAGGGCGCCTACGTGACGGCGCGGGCGGACATGGTGCGAGCGGCGCTCTCCATCGGCTCGGCGCACCTGCCGACCAAGACGCTCGATCTGCTCCGGGACCAGGACGAGCGCGTGCGGGAGCTGGCGTTCGCGCACCGCCGGCTGGTCGTCGCCAGCGGCTCGTACGACGCCGAGCGGTACCGTCAGGGCCTCCTCTCCGGCGCGGCCCTGCTCACGGCGCTCCTGCTGCTGCTCCTGCTCGTCGTGCTCTTCTGACCGGACGAATCGCCTGCCGGCCCGAGGGTCGCTCTCGGCAGGGGCGTCGCCGGCGACCGGACCGCGCAGCGGCGCTTGCACATTTAGTTAACCTGGGTTAACAATATCCCTGGCTCAAACATGCCGACCGACCGCGCCACCGTGCACCAGGCGATCGTGACGCTCGGGCGCCTCACCGAGGCGTTCCGGCAGCGCCGCGAGCAGCTGGCCCGGGGCGCCGGGATCACCGAGCACCAGTGGTCGGTGCTGGAGGAGATCTCCACCGAGCACTTCATGCCCAGCATGTTCGCGCACCGGAACGCGAGCTCGCCGGCGGCCGTCTCCAAGGTGATCGCCAAGCTCGCCGAGAAGGGCCTGATCCGCGTCTCGCTCTCCCGGCGCGACGGGCGCCAGCGGGATTACGTCCTCACGGCCCGGGGCCGCCGCACCATGCAGCGCCTCCGCGAGGCGCGCGAGGCCGCGATCGCGAGCGTGTGGCTGGCGCTCGACGACCGTGACGTGCGCGAGTTCGTCCGCGTCGGCCAGGAGCTCACGGTGCGCCTCGAGCGCTACGCGCACCGGTCCGCAGAGGAGTGAAGCCGCCATGGGAAAGACGCTGTACGAGAAGGTCTTCGAGCGCCACACGGTGCGGGAGCTGCCCTCGGGGCAGTACCAGCTCCTGATGGGGCTGCACCTGATCCACGAGGTGACCTCACCCCAGGCGTTCAGCATGCTGGAGGAGCGGGGCCTCTCGGTGATGTTCCCGGAGCGCACCTTCGCGACCGTGGACCACATCATCCCCACCACCTCGCAGCTCCGTCCCTACGCCGACACGCTGGCCGAGCAGATGATGGCGGCGCTGGAGCGCAACACGCGCCGCCACGGGATCACGCTGTTCTCGCCCGAGTCCGGCACCCAGGGCATCGTCCACGTGGTGGGGCCGGAGCAAGGGCTGACGCAGCCCGGGATGACCATCTGCTGCGGCGACTCGCACACCGCGACCCACGGGGCGTTCGGGGCCATCGCCTTCGGGATCGGCACCTCCCAGGTGCGCGACGTGCTCGCGACGCAGACGCTCAGCATGGGCAAGCTCAAGGTGCGCCGCGTCGAGGTGAACGGCCGCCTCGGCCCGGGCGTCTACGCCAAGGACGTGATCTTGCACATCATCGGCCTGCTCGGCGTCAAGGGCGGCGTCGGGTACGCCTACGAGTACGCGGGCGACACGTTCGAGCGCATGACGATGGACGAGCGGATGACCGTCTGCAACATGAGCATCGAGGGCGGCGCCCGCGTCGGGTACGTCAACCCGGACCGCACCACGTACGAGTACCTCCGGGGGCGCCCGCGGGCGCCCCAGGGCGCGGCGTGGGATCGCGCGGTGCAGTACTGGGAGTCCATCCGCAGCGACCCGGACGCCGACTACGACGACGTGGTCCGGATCGACGCGGCCCGCATCGAGCCGATGGTCACGTGGGGCATCACCCCGGGGCAGTCCACGAGCGTCACCGGCCGCGTTCCCGCCGTGGAGAGCTTCCCGGAGGCCGAGCGCGACTCGGTCCGCGAGGCGTACGAGTACATGGGCGTGACGCCGGGGCAGCCGATCGCGGGCACCCGCATCGACGTGGCCTTCATCGGTTCCTGCACCAACGGTCGCCTGAGCGATTTCGAGGCGGTCGCCGAGCTCTTGCGCGGACGGGGTCTGCGGGTGAAGGACCACGTGCAGGCGCTGGTCGTCCCTGGCTCCCAGGAGGTCAAGCGCGCGATGATCGAGCGCGGCTACGACCGCCTCTTCACCGAGGCGGGGTTCGAGTTGCGCGAGGCGGGCTGCTCGATGTGCCTGGCGATGAACCCGGACAAGCTCCAGGGCCGCCAGGTGAGCGCCTCGGCCTCCAACCGCAACTTCAAGGGGCGCCAGGGCTCCCCCACCGGGCGCACGCTGCTGATGAGCCCGGTCATGGTGGCCGCGGCGGCGGTCACCGGAGAGGTCACGGACGCCCGCCAGCTCTTCGGGCTCGAGCGGGCCTGACGTCGAGGAGGACCAACATGAACGACTCCAAGCGCATCCAGATCCGCGGCCGCGCCGTGCCTCTTCGCGGCAACGACATCGACACCGATCGCATCATCCCCGCCCGGTACCTGCGGACGGTGACCTTCGAGGGCCTCGGCGAGCACGCCTTCGAGGACGACCGCGCGGCGCTCGCTGCTCGCGGCGAGCGCCACCCCTTCGACGAGCCCCGCTTCCAGGGGGCGCGCGTGCTCCTGGTGAACCAGAACTTCGGCTGCGGCTCCTCTCGCGAGCACGCGCCGCAGGCGATCCTCCGCTGGGGGATCGGGGTCATCGTCGGGGAGAGCTTCGCGGAGATCTTCTACGGCAACTGCCTGGCCCTCGGGGTCCCCTGCCCCACGGTGACCCACGCCGTCGTGAGCGAGCTGATGGATCGGGTCGAGGCAGACCCCACGCTCGAGCTCGTGGTGGACCTGCGACAGCGACGGATCAGCGCCGGTGCGCGCGAGTTCCCGTGCGAGATGCCCGACGGCCCTCGTCACCAGTTCCTCGAGGGCCGCTGGGACACGACCGGCGAGCTGCTGGCGGCGGCGGACGCGATCCGGTCGACCGCGGCTGCCCTCCCGTACTTCCGCGGCTTCCGCTGAGCGCCGGGCGCGGTCTCGCTCGCCCCAGCGGGACCTCCGCCCACTGCGGGTGCGAGGGTCGCTCCCGAAGACCCACAGTGCCCCCACGGTGCAACAATCGCCTGGGATTGCGGGAAGAAGGGCGTGAACGTATCAGTCGGGACCCGCACCGGCGCCCGCCGCGCGCTATGCTGACCTATCCTGACTCGACGCGGCGGGCCGGCGGCGCGACCCCCAGGCCCGAAGCGCGCCCACCTGGAGGATCTGCTCGCCATGAACTTGCTTCACCGCCTCGTTCCCCCGGCGTTCGTCGCGCTCTCCCTCGGCGCCTGCGGCGGGGACGAATCGGGCTGCCCGACGGGCTTCGTGCTGTGCGCCACCAACAACACCTGCGTGCGGTCCAGCGCCGATTGTCCGGGCGGCGCCGGCACCGTCGTCGACTGCGGGACCGGGATGGTGGACACGAGTCTCGATCCCGCCCACTGCGGCGCCTGCGGCAACGCCTGCGGCGCCGGCTTCGTCTGCACCGCGGGGGTCTGCTCCTGTCCGGCCGGGCAAACCGAATGCGGGGGGATCTGCGCCGACCTCAACAGCAGCGCCGCCAACTGCGGCACTTGCGGCAACGCCTGCACCGGAGGCGCGGTCTGTTCCATGGGCAGCTGCTCCACCTCGGGCTGCGGGGCCGGCCTCACGCTCTGCGGGAGCGACTGCGTGAACCTGAAGGAGCACGGGGACCACTGCGGGGCCTGCGACTCCCCCTGCACCGGCGGCGCGACCTGCCTGGACGGCGTCTGCACCGGCTGCGGCGCGGGGCTCACCGAGTGCGGGTCCCCGCCCACCTGCGTCAACCTGCTCGTGCACAACTCGAATTGTGGCGACTGCGGCGTCGTGTGCAGCGGTGGGTCCGTCTGCGTCAACGGGACCTGCACGGTCCCGGTGGACGTGAACCCCTGCGCCGAGAACCAGTACCTCTGCGACGGGACCTGCGTGAACCACAACGGGCTCAACTGCGGCGGCTGCGGGATCGCATGCCACGCGGGCGAGGTCTGCACGGCCACGGGCTGCGAGGGGCCCACGGTCGTCGAGTGCGACCCCACGAACAACCCCACCACGGAGCTCTGCGGCCAGTGGGACCGCCTGGGCGTGAACTGCAACGAGTACATCTACCAGAACAACCGCTGGAACGACGCCGCCGCGAGCCAGGCCCTCTGCGCCACCGTCACCGGCACCAGCTTCACCATCTCGAGCTCGGGCCTCAACGTGAGCACCTCGGGCGGACCCGCCGCCTACACCTCCTTCTTCAAGGGCTGTCACCAGACGACCTGCAGCGACGCGACCAAGTCGAAGCTGCCGATCCAGGTGAGCGCGCTCAGCTCGGCGACCTCGAGCTGGAGCTTCTCCACGGCGGGCGGCAGCTACAACGTCTCCTATGACCTGTGGATCCTGCCCGGCAGCGGCGCGACCTACGAGGACGTCAACGGCGGGACCGAGCTCATGATCTGGCTCGACCGGAGCGGCGTGCAGCCCGTCGGCAGCCAGACCGCCACGGCGACCATCGACGGCACGAGCTGGGCCGTCTGGACGGGGGGCGGCTACTCGGGCGCGAAGGTCATCTCCTACGTCCGCTCGAGCTCGACCAACAGCGTGACCAACCTCAACCTCAAGGCGTTCATCGACGACGCGGTCAGCCGCGGGCAGGCGTCCAGCAGCAACTACCTGAAGTCGATCGAGGCGGGCTTCGAGATCTGGAACGGCGGCCAGGGGATGAAGACCAACTCGTTCAGCGCCAGCGTCAACTGAGCGCCGACCGGGTGAGAACCAGCGCCCACCCCGCCCGCGCCCCGCGGAGGCGCGGGCGCGGGCGCGGGCGCTCCCGCCCGCCCTGGAGCGACGGCGCCGGACCGAGGGCGGCTCGGTCGCGGCGCCCATGCGGTCACTGGACGGCGACGGTGAGGGTCTTGCCGTTCGGCGCCGCCACCTGCTTGCGCTCGCCCTTGCCCACGGTCACGGCGGCCTGGGCCGACACCGAGACGCCGTCGCGGTCCACGTCGACCTCGACCGGTACGCCCTGGACCGCGACCGTGAACACGACGCGCGCCACGTGTGCCGGCAGCGCGGGCGTGACCGTGATCGCGTCACCGTTCACCGACAGCCCGGCCCACGTCTTCACCACCACGTCGGCCGACGGCAGGTGCTTGGCGACGTAGGCCGCGACCGGCGCCTCCGTCCAGGCCGCGCGCCCCGGCGCCGGGACGCCGAGCACCACCCGCGCCGGCAACGCCGCCGCGAGCTGCGCCTCGCGCGTGCCCGCCGCGATCAGGCGGTGGTACGTCTCCAGGCGGACCATGCGCTGCGCGAGGCGCTCGCCCTCGACGCCCACGTCGACCCGGTCCCAGAGCGTGCGCCACACGGCCTGATGGAGAAGGAACACGTCGTCGAACCAGTCGCCCCCGCGCGCCGCCTCCCGGGCCGCGGTGACGAAGCAGGGGACGTCCTCGTCCGTGGAGGTGAAGACCCCGACGATCTTCTCGAGCGTGAGGGTGCGGCCCTCCTCGGCCTCGACCTCGAACACCTCCAGGGCCACGCCGCTCGCCGTCTCCACGCGCGGCTCGACCTCGACCACCATGCCGCTCTCGTACAGGCGATGGCGGGCGCCGCAGGCGACCTCGACCGGGTGTTCGCCGGTGGTCTTGAGGTGCACGAACAGCCCGCCCGGCGTGCTCCCCTGGGCGACCGGCGCGGCCGACCCGACGGTGCCGTCCACACCGGAGCGCAGGCAGATGGTCCCCGAGTAGTTGAGGGGCGTGACGGAGAGCTCCAGCGCGGCCACGTGGACCTCCGCCGCGCTGGCCACGCGCCGGCTCTCGATCCGGGTCAGCCGCCCGACCTTGTCGCGTACCACCATGGTGCGCGTCAGGGTGCCGTCCAGCATGTCGAGCCGCTGCCGGTAGCTCACCATCTGCATCCGGAACGGCGAGACGTACTCCCCGCGCCCGATCTTGAGCTCGCAGCGGGTCCAGTCGAGCACGGCGCCGCCGGGCGCCGCGGCGAGCTGCGTGCCGGGGGCGTGGACGCCGTCAGGGCGGCAGAGCTCGCTGGCGCCGCTCACCCCGAGGTACCCGTTGCCCACGGTGCAGAGGGCGGCGCGCGCCGCCTCGTCCTGCGGATCGAAGGTGTCGAAGCGGAGTGACCAGGCGTCCGCCCCGATGCCGGACTCGAACCAGTCGAAGACGTCGTCGACCGAGATGTCGCCGAGGTCCGTGACCACCAGGTCCGCGCCGACCTTGGTGAGCTCCAGGCCGTCGATGTCCCGCGCGATGCCCAGCACCAGCCCGAAGTTGCCGCGCGCGCCCGCGGTGACGCCCGAGATGGCGTCCTCGACCATCATCGTCTCCCCGGGGGTGAACCCGAGGTTCTTGGCGGCGACGACGAAGATGTCCGGGTCGGGCTTGCCGCTGAGGCCGAGCTCGGCGGACACGACCCCGCAGACCCGCGTCTCGAACAGATCCTCGAGGTTGGCCTTCTGCAAGACGAGCTGGGTGTTCTTGCTGCTCGAGGCGACACCGACCCGGATCCCACGCGCCTTCAGCTCGCGGATGAAGTTGACGCTGGAGGGGAAGACGTGGGCTCCCTTCTCCTTGAGGACGGCCTGGAAGGAGACGTTCTTGCGGTTGCCGAGGCCGCAGACCGTCTCCAGCTCGGGCGGATCGTCCGGCGTCCCGTACTCCAGCGTGATGCCGCGCGAGGCGAGGAAGTCGTTCACCCCCTTGTAGCGCGGCTTGCCGTCCACCCACTTCAGGTAGTCCTCGCCGGTGAACTCCACGAACGGCTCCCCGCGCGCCTGGGCGCGCCGCGCGAGAAACTCGTCGAACATCACCTTCCAGGCGGCGGAGTGGACCTTCGCCGTCTCGGTCACCACGCCGTCCAGGTCGAAGATGGCGCACTTGAACCCGGCGGGGCGCACGCGCTGCTGGCGGGTCGCCAGGCGGTTCAGGACCGTGACCAGCACGTCCACCTCGGGCACGATGATGGTGTTCGGGCAGGTTTCGCGGACCTGCTTCATCAGCGCCTCGTCGCGGGTGACGAACATCGCCCAGACGTCCTTGCTCTTGGCCATGCAGGCCTTCACCAGAGGCAGATCGCCCTTGGTGTCCCCGCACACCAGCGTCGGGCCCCGATCGAGCCCCAGCCCGAGCTCCCGATCGAGGAAGTAGAGGCCGTCGGCCTTGGAGAACTCGCCCTCGGAGGCACCCTTGAGGATGATCTCGATGTCGAGCTTCATGTCGACGAGGCCGAAGTCGGTCCCACCGGGGTCGACCTCCTTCATGATGCCGCGCACCACCTCGAGGAAGGCGAGCGACTCCTCCTCCGGGATGGATTTCGAGATGTCCTGGCGAGCGAGGGTCGTCTCGCCGAACTTGAACTGGAGCCCGGAGCCGATGAGGCTGAACTTCTCGTACTCGGGCCGGGCGACCAGCGCGGCCAGGCGCCGGTTCAGCTCGTCGAGCTTGGCCTGCTGGGCCGCCTCGATGGGGAACGTGCGCCGTACGCCCTCCTTGTCGATGAACTCGCGGGCCTTGGAGGCCGCGTAGATGTACGCGCCCACCGGCATCACGCTCACGTCGGCGACGCCGGGGTTGAGCAGCGGCGCGGAGGTCACCACGGTGGCGCTGTTGGCGCGGGCCCGCGAGAACCGCGTCAGGTAGACGGCGTTGTACGCGCTCTGGATGCTCGACCGGTAGCGGCCGCAGTAGTTGGAGATGGTCCCGTCGCGGTCGGTGACGAAGTTGTTGAAGTGGATCCCCTCCAGGGCCACCACGGCTTCGATCACGCGGCGCTCGAACTGGTCGTGGATGCCGGCGAGGTAGCGGTCGAAGGCGGCCTCGCCCTGCCCGAAGAAGACGAGGTCCTTCTTGAGCTCGTTGATCTCGTAGTCGAGCTCGACGTCGATCTGCTTGGACGCGTCGAGCATCAGCAGCCGGCGCCCGTTCGCCGCCGGGATCGACTCCAGGGTAGCGAGCGCGCGCTCGAGCTCGGCGAGCTTGGCGGCGTCGACGGTCCGTGTGTCGACGTAGCTCCGGACCATCGCCACGCGGACGTCGCGCGTGTGCTCCATCAGTTCGTAGAATTCCTTCAGTGTTCGCATGGGGGTCTCTCTCGATACGGCCGCCGCCAGCGCGGCAGGGGGCGATGCACGCTGTCCGTGGCCTCCCCGGAGCGCCGGCGCTCGTCACGCCGGTGAAGGGCACGGGGGGCCCCAGGCGCGGCGGAACTTAGCCCATTCGCGGGCGCCGTCACAGCACCGACTCGGCCCCGGCTCGCGGGAAGCCGCCGACCCGCGCGCCCTCCGGCCGAGCCGGCCCGGGGCCCCGCGCGCCCCGCCGCCAGGCGCGGGTCGCTCCGGGACAGGCTCCGCGGGGGACGGCCGGTCGCGCGCCGTCCGGAACCCGCCGGGCCCCCGCCGCCAGGTCCCTACCGGACCTCTGCCCGCCGCTTACAGTCCTTGCTGCAGACCAGGCTGCCGACCGGCCCCGCGTCGCACTGCTCCCCCTGGTCGGCCTGGACGAAGCCGTCGCCGCAGAACGGGCCCAGGGTGCAGTCGGGGTTGCAGCCCCCGTACTCGCCGGTGTTCCCCGCGACGCCCTCGTCGCAGAGCTCCGAGCCGTTGCGGATCCCGTCCCCGCAGTAGGGCGCGGGCTGGCAGTCCGGTCCGCAGCCGGTGCCGTCCGGCGAGTAGAGGACGTTCCGGCTCCCGTCGTCACAGGCCTCGTGCGGCAGGTTGACCACCCCGTCGCCGCAGTAGGGGCCCCAGGTGCAGGTCGTCGCGCAGCCGCCGTAGGTGGTGTCGCTGTTGAGCTCGCCGTTGTCACAGAGCTCGAACGCCTCCTGGACGACACCATCGCCGCAGTACGGCGGGCGCACGCAGCCCGCCGCGCAGGCGTCGGCCCCCGGGAACGAGTAGAGATCGACGTTGAGACCGTTGTCGCACTCCTCGGGCCCCGGCGGGACGGAGTCGGGACCCTGACGCACGCCGTCGCCGCAGACGGTGCGCCGGGTGCAGGTGGCGTCGCACTGGCCGTACTCGCCCGTGTTGTTCTCTGCCCCGTCGTCGCAGACCTCCCAGCCCGTGACCACGCCGTCACCGCAGATGGGCGCACAGCTCGAGCGGGGCGCGAGGAAGCCCGCGAGCGTGAGCTGGAAGTTCGACTCCACCGTGTGCCGCTCGGCGTGGAAGAGCACGATCTCGTAGACCCCGCCCAGCTCGAGGCCGAAGCGCCGGTCGTCGTCGCTCGCCGCCTCACCGGGCTCGAGCGCGCAGTCGGGCAGCACGTCCTGCTCGTCCTCCAGCTCCACGGCGTGCACGGAGCAGTCGCTGTCCGTGGCGCCGTCGTCGCCATCGTCGCCGAGCACCACCCGCCCGTAGCGCGCGGTGTGCACGCCGCCGATGTCGACCGCGAGCCGGCCGTTGATGAAGACCCAGACGTCGTCGTCGCCGCGGAAGGTGAGCGTCTCGCCGCCGCGGTACTGGAAGAAGTAGCGGAGCTCGGTGGTGAAGAGGTAGTTGTGACCCCGGGACAGGTCGTCGAAACCACAGGGATCGCCATCGAGCGGGAAATGCTCGGTGCTGTCGTAGCGGTACAGGTCCGAGCCGGGCGTCACCTGGTCGAGGCGGAGCGAGTCCGCGACGTGGCACATCTCGACCACGCCGTTGGGACCCTCGGTGCCCGGCTCGTTCACGTCGCGATACCAGAGCGCGAAGGTCTCCGCGCTGTTGACGCGCGCCAGGTCCTGCTCCTCGCCCGTCAGGTGG
Organism: uncultured Polyangiaceae bacterium; assembly: GCA_964454025.1. Taxonomy (GTDB): domain Bacteria; phylum Myxococcota_A; class Polyangia; order Polyangiales; family Polyangiaceae; genus JAFGBI01. The sequence continues at coordinate 35,254 of CAYVRP010000073.1, forward strand.
AAGACCGGCTTGCCCTCCAGATCGAGCGCCCCGCAGGTGCCTTCATCGCAGAGCTCTCCCGGCGGGGCCATGCACGGCACCGCGTTCGCGGTCGTGCAGACCGGCCCGGGCATCTCCAGCGCCACGTCGCCGAGCCGCCACTCGAAGTCGGGGTGCCCACCGTCGTCGGCGCGCTCCTTGAAATCCCGGTAGGTGACCGCGAACTCGACGAACTCGGGGAGCTCGAGGAGGCTCGAGCACTCGAAGCCAGGCTCCACCGCGCAGTCGGAGGAGCAGCCGTCACCGGAGGCCTCGTTGCCGTCGTCGCACCCCTCGGTGGCGGTCTGTAGCCCGTCGCCGCAGGTGACCGACACGACGGGGGCGGGACCGACGGAAACCAGGGGTTCGTTCTGGCAGGTGGGCCCGCAGCCGTCGCCGGCGATCTCGTTGCCGTCGTCGCAGCCCTCGCCGGGCTCCGCCACCTCGTTGCCGCAGACAGCGGGCACGCAGTCGCCGCCCTCCGCGGGGCAGGCATAGCCCGGCTCGTTGCGGCAACCCGCGTTGCAGCCGTCGTCCTTCTCCAGATCGCCGTCGTCGCACTCCTCCGCGCCGAGGACCACGCCGTCGCCACAGATGGGGGCGCAGGGATGGCCGGGGGTGACGCAGAGCCAGCCGGCCTCCACGAGGCAGGCGGCGCTGCAGCCGTCCCCGTCGTCCGCGTCACCGTCGTCACACTCCTCGTCAGGCGAACGCGCCCCGTTGCCGCAGACGAGCGCGAC
>CAYVRP010000074.1:0-29001 GCA_964454025.1 uncultured Polyangiaceae bacterium
CTGCCCGCCCGACGTGGAGGCGCCGCCGCTGCTGCCACCGTCGGTGACGAGGCCGCCGCTCGACACGCCGGCGCCACCCGTCGCGACCGAGCCACCGGTTCCTTCGTCCGTCGAGCCGGCAGTCTCTTCTCCGCAGGAGAACGTCAGGCCCGCGATCACGAGGACCGCCGCGCACGCGCGTCTGTAGTGTCGCATGACTCAATCCTGCGCCGGGGACCCCCGGTTTCCATAGGGACCGGATTGTCCCCCGGGCGCGGCGAGATTTTTCCCGGACGGCTGCACCGACCCGCAGCGGCCCGACCGCATCGACGGCAGGGCCGCCCGGTGGGCGAGCTTCGCGCGCGCCTCAGCGAAGCCGGATCACGCCGGCGCCGGCGCCCCAGAGCTCTCCGCTCGGGGTGGCCCAGAGATCACCGAGCGCCTCGCCCAGGTCCGTGGTGGACGCCTCCTCGCGCCACGCCGTCCCGGTCCAGAAGACCAGGCGCTGGGCGAAGGTCCCCGGCGGCTCGGTGAAGGTTTCGAGCGTCCAGACGCGACCCTCGCCGTCGATGGTGAGGCCCTCGCGCACGCTCGAGGCGCCCGGCTCCGACAGCACGGTCCACCGGGTCCCGTCGAAATGGGGCGCCACGCCCTGCACGCCCACCGCCCAGACGGCGTCGGCGGCCGTACCGCCGACCTCGAACAGGTGATGGTCGGTGCCCGTGTCGACGCGGTTCCAGCGCGCACCGTCGAAGTGATACGCGATCCCCGAGGCGCCGACGGCCCAGACGTCCGAGGCGGACGAGGCCCACACGGCGAAGAGCCCGTCGGGCGCGTCCACCGCTTCGCGACGCCACCCCGAGCCGTCGAAGTGGAGGATGAGGCCCGGACCGGACGCGCTCGGGAAGAGGTAGCCCGCGACCCATACGTCGGTCGGGGTCCGCGCGAACACTCCGAACAACGACAGCTCCGGGCAGGGGTCGTCACCTTCCTGGAACTCGAGCCCCTCCGCCTGCCGGACGTCGTGCTCGCGCCAGGCCCCCCCGGCGAGCTCCAGCACGGCGCCGTCCAGTCCGACGAGCCAGACGTCTCCCTCGCCGCTGCCGTGCAGGGCCATGAGGGACGTCGTCGCGGGGACCTCCACCAGCTCCCATCCCGCGTCGCCGCCGCGCCGGACCGCGTGCGGAGCGGCGAAGCGCTCCTCGTCGCAGACCAGGATCATCGGCTCCGCGTCTCCACCCGTGGCGACCGTGCCGCTCGCGCCGCCCGCGCCGGCCGTGACGACCTTGCCCGCCGGAGCCCCGATCACCCAGAGGTCGTCCCCGGCGCCCCAGATGCCGACGTAGTGCTCCCCGGGCAACTCCTGCCGCGCGAGCACGTCCTGCCAGCCCGCCGCGGCGCTCCCGGCGCCGCCCTCCCCGAACCGCGCGCCCCCGGTCGACGTGCCCGCACCGCCCGCGCCTGCCTCGTCGAGGGCGCAGGCGCCGAGCGAAATGGATCCCAGGACCAGCGCCAGGAGCGGTACGAGGTCTTGCTTCATGGTTGCTGGCTTGCTCCGAGGTGTGAAGGTCGACCCGGTGTCCACTTAGCAAACGACGTGCCAGCGGAGGAGGGCGCGCCTGCCGCACGCAGCGCTGGTGCACGAAGACGCGCCGCGCCACTCTGGGCCAACCTGGGCCAGGGGTGGATCGGGCGCGGTCGTCCGCTTCCTGTCCCACGGCCGACGCTGCGCGCGCCGAGCGGGCGGCTACGACGCTCGCGCTCACCCCCGGTGCAGGACCCGGGGAGGCGGCTCACCGCGCGCGGCGTCGGACCAAGTCTGGGCGAAGGGAAGCGCGAGCCCGTTGGCGCACGCTCCTCTGGTCCCTTGACGCGCGGCCGTTCGTCACGGAAGAACGCCGCCGGCGCGCGGACCGGCCCCGGCGCCGTGCCGCACGCCCCGCTCGCGCAGCTCCACGCTCGGCGCCCCCAACCGCATGAAGCGACCCAGCGCTGGCAGTCACGCGGACGCGGACCCCACGAGGGATGACCGCGCTCCGTCGCTCTGCCTGACGCCCCAGGGACACCTGTTCCTGGTGCCCACCGAGGGCGCCCCACCGCTCGACGCCGCGCTCGCCGAGCGCCTCGCGCGCGCCTTCGCGCGGGGCGTCGGCGACGGGCTGCTCGAGCTCGGCGGCGCGACGGTCGGCGAGGCGCTGCCGCCGGTCTTCGCCTACTTCCGCGACCTCGGGGCGCGGTTCGTCACCGCGCTCTGCACGCGGCCCGAGCTCGAGCATCCTGGCGCCGAGCTGCCGCCGGCGCCGGACGACCTCGAGCGCGTCGCCGGGGCGGCGCCACCGATGGTGGGCGCCGAGTACTTGACCGGAGAGGTCCTGCGCTCGCTCTGGGCCGAGCTCGGCGCGGCGTTCACCCGGCACTGGGCCGCTGCCAAGGTGCCCCTGGCGGACTTCCTGCGCCGGCTGAGCCCGGCGTGGAACGTCGTCGGCCGCGTGCACTTCAACCTGGCCGAGAACCGCCGGGACGCGGAGGCCCCCTTCGCGTTCCTCGCCACCTTCACCGACCGCCTCGCGGCCCACGGCCAGGCTCGCCACCGTCCCCTCGGCGAGGCGCTCGAGGAATACGCGGGGGCTCGGAACAGGGACCGCCTGCTGGCGCTGCTCCTGCCCGTGCAGCGCGCCGCCGAGCGCTGCGCCTGGCTGCGCGAGCTCGTGGACCGCGGAGAGATCTTCCACCCCCTGCGCTGGTCGGCCGAGGAGGCCTTCCGCCTGCTCCGCGACCTCGCCGAGCTCGATCGCGCCGGGATCGTGGTGCGGATGCCGGCGGCCTGGCGGGGCGGGCGCCCATCGCGACCGCAGGTGACCGCGACGGTGGGCGAGCGGCCGCCGTCGACGCTCGGCCTCGGCGCGCTGCTCGACTTCCGGAAGGAGGTGACCCTCGACGGGGAGCGCCTGACGCGGGCCGAGGTAAACGCGATCCTCGCGAGCAGCGCGGGCCTGGCCCTGGTCCGTGGGCGTTGGATCGAGGTCGACCGCGCGCGCCTCGCGCGGGCGCTCGCGCGCTTCGAGGCGGCCGAGGCCCTCGCGGCCCGGGGTGGGCTCTCGCTCGCGGAAGCCACGCGCCTGCTGCACGGCGTCGAGCTCGGCGAGGAGGCCCCCGGGGACACCCCGGATTGGTCCACGGTCGTCGCCGGCAGCTGGCTCGCGGAGACGCTGGCGGCGCTGCGCTCGCCGGCGCTCGCGACCACGCTCGAGCCCAGCGGCGAGCTCCGCGGCGAGCTCCGGCCCTACCAGCGCGCGGGGCTCGCCTGGCTCCACCTGCTCGTGAGCCTCGGCCTCGGCGCATGCCTGGCCGACGACATGGGCCTGGGCAAGACGATCCAGGTGCTCGCGCTCCTGCTCGTCCTGCGCCGGACGGCGCCCGAGCCTCGCCGGCCGAGCCTGCTCGTCGCCCCGGCGTCGCTCCTCGCCAACTGGGCCGCCGAGGCCGCGCGCTTCGCCCCGACCCTGCGCCTGCGAGTCGCGCACCCCGCGTCCATGCCGGCGGCCGAGCTCCGGGCGCCATCGCATGGCTGGCTCGACGGCGTGGATCTCGTCGTCACCAGCTACGGCTCGCTCCTGCGCGTGCCCTGGCTCACGACGACCGACTGGCGCCTCGCGAGCCTCGACGAGGCCCAGGCCATCAAGAACCCGGGCGCCCGGCAGACCCGGGCGGTCAAGGAGCTCCGCGCCCAGGCGCGCGTCGCCCTCACCGGCACCCCCATCGAGAACCGCCTCGGAGATCTCTGGTCGCTCTTCGACTTCCTCAACCCGGGGCTGCTCGGCTCCGCGCGAGCGTTCACGGCCTACACCAAGGCGCTCGCCCGGCGGTCGCCCGGCGCCTACGGGCCGCTGCGGGAGCTGGTGCGGCCCTACCTCTTGCGACGGCTGAAGACCGACCGGGCCGTGATCGCGGATCTCCCGGAGAAGACCGAGGTGAAGGCGTACTGTCTCCTCGCCCGCCGCCAGGTCGCGCTCTACCAGCAGGCCGTACGCGAGCTCCGCCAGGAGCTCGCGCGCGCGGAGGGCATCGCGCGACGGGGCCTCGTCCTCGCGTTCTTGATGCGCTTCAAGCAGATCTGCAACCACCCCTCGCAGTGGCTGGGCGACGCCGCCTGGAGCGCGGAGGACAGCGGCAAGTGGTCGCGGCTCCGCGAGCTCGCGGAGGTGATCGCCGCCAAGCAGGAGAAGGTGCTGGTGTTCACCCAGTTCCGCGAGGTTACCGCGCCCCTGGCGGCCTTCCTCGGGGGGATTTTCGGCCGCCCGGGCCTGGTCCTGCACGGCGGGACGGCCGTCCGGAGGCGCCAGGAGCTCGTGGAGCGCTTCCAGCAGGACGAGCGGGTGCCCTTCTTCGTGCTGTCCCTGAAGGCGGGCGGCTCCGGCCTGAACCTGACGGCGGCCTCGCACGTCGTCCACTTCGACCGCTGGTGGAACCCGGCCGTCGAGAGCCAGGCGACCGATCGCGCCTTTCGCATCGGGCAGCGCCGCAACGTGCTCGTCCACAAATTCGTCTGCCGCGGCACCGTGGAGGAGAAGATCGACGAGCTCATCGAGTCGAAGGTAGCGCTCTCGCGCGAGCTGCTGGAGGGCGGCGCGGAGCTGGACTTGACGGCGCTGCCGGACGAGGAGCTGCTGCGCCTGGTGTCGCTGGACCTCGCGAGCGTCGCCGCGGAGTGAATGATGTCGTTTCGATGGAAGCCTTACGTTCCCGTCGCCCGCCGCCGCCAGGCGGCCGAGCGCGAGATGGCCAAGCTCCGCCAGCAGGGGCACCCCGTCTGTCCCCTCGCGATCGAGGGCCGCGACATCGCCCGGACCTTCTGGGGGCGGGCCTGGTGCGACAACCTCGAGCGCTACAGCGACTTCGCCAACCGCCTGCCGCGCGGTCGCACCTACGTCCGCAACGGCTCCGTGGTCGACCTGCAGATCGAGCCCGGCGTGGTGCACGCACGCGTCAGCGGTTCCGAGCTCTATCGGGTACGGATCGAGATCGCGGCGATGCCCCCTCGCCTCTGGTCGGCGCTCTGCGCCGACTGCGCCGGCACCATCGACTCGCTGGTGGAGCTGCTCCAGGGGCGGTTCTCGAAGGGCGTGATGGAGCGGCTCTGCCGCCAGGAGACGGGGCTCTTCCCGGCGCCACGCGAGATCAAGCTCGACTGCGCGTGCCCGGACTGGGCCGCGATGTGCAAGCACGTCGCCGCGGTGCTGTACGGAGTCGGCGCCCGCCTCGACGAGCAGCCGGAGCTCCTCTTCCGGCTGCGGCGGGTGGCCCCGCAGGATCTCCTGGCCCGCGCGAGCGGCGGCGCGGCGCTGGCGCGCCCGACCGCGTCGAGCGCGCGCGTGCTCGACGCCGACGATCTCGGCGCGCTCTTCGGCCTGGAGCTCGGCCGAGACGGGGACGAGGCTCCCGTCGCTCCCGCGGGCGCCGCCCGCGCGGTGCCCGCGCCGGCGCGCGGGCGCGCGAAGCCGCCGCCGGCCCCCGCCCCGACGCGCGCCGCCAAGCCGACCGGCGCCGCCAAGCCGCCGCCCCGCACCCCGACGCGCGCCGCCAAGCCGACCGGCGCCGCCCAGCCGCCGCCCCGCACCCCGACGCGCGCCGCCAAGCCGACCGGCGCCGCCCAGCCGCCGGCACCCCCCGCCCCGAAGCGCGCCGCCAAACCGCCGCCGCCCCGCACCCCGACGCGCGCCGCCAAGCCGACCGGCACCGCCCAGCCGCCGCCCTGCCCCCCGACGCGCGCCGCCAAGCCGACCGGCGCCGCCCCGCCGCCATCACCCCGTCCCGAGACGGGGACGCCGCCGTTCGAGCCGCCGAGACGCCCGGCGAAGGGCCGCGGCAGGAGCCGGTGAGCCTCGCTCCTCTGGTACGGGACCCTCGCCATCGGCTCGCTCTCGCACCGGATCGGAGCGCACCGCTGCGACAACGTCGACGCGCGCCGCAAGTATGGAAAGCCCACCCTCCTCACGCTCGGCGAGGGGTGTCACCACCACCGCTTCGTCACGCGCTCCACGCGCCAGGGCTGCTCCTGGTGGGAGGTCGACGTCACCTGCTACCTCCTCCGCGCCCTCGCCACCCTCGGCGTGCTGGGGGAGCTCCGGGAGCCTCCTGCTCGAGGCTTCGACCGCGCGCACCCGCTCGCTCCGGCGCCGCCCGCCGTTACCGGGCACGCGAGCCGACGATGGATCGAGGGAAGGCGGGGTGGCCCGCTCGCCCTGGCCTTCGTCGCGATCGACCCCAGGTTTCGCATCGTGGCGGGCCACCGCCGGGGTCGCCTTCCCAACGTGATCGTGGGGGGCGCAGGGTTCGGGGGGCTCCGCCGCGCACGGCGGCTGCGTGACGCGCCGGTCGACTTGGTGGTGGTGGATCGCACCAACCACCACCGCTTCCAGCCGCTCCTCTACCCGGTCGCGAGCGCGGTGCTCTCCCCGGCGGACATCGCTCACCCGATCCGGGGCGCGCGCCGACACCAGGCCGACGCGCGCGTCGCACTGAGAGGCCACCGCGGTCTTCGCCGAGGGTACGCGGCTCATCACCGGCGGGGCCGCCCCGGACGTGAAGCGCCTGGCGCTCCACCCGCGAGGCGCGGCGAATCGCGGAAACGGGCTTCCAATCACCGCGGCTGACGTCCTCGCGCCCGCCAGGGCGAGGACGTGGGGGACGGTCCATGGCGGAGAAGAAGCCAGGTCACCGGGACTGCGGCAGTCGCTTGCCACGGTGCCGTCGAACCTTGCAGGGTGAGCCGGCGGGATTTCTCCCGTCCCGCGGGGGACCTCTCCCGTTCACAGTGACGGGAGGCGAAGCGATAGAGCGCTGGTCCTTGGTACCCGGGCAGGGAGGAGCAGCATGAACCGACATCATCTGGCCGCCTCCATGGCGCTGGCGGCGGTCCATCACGCGCGGGCGCGGAGAGGGCTCGCTCTGTTAGCGCTGGTCCTGGTGGCCTCGTCCGCGTGTAGTAGCGGGTCCGACGAGGATCCCGCCGACGCGGCTTCGGCGGGCGGCGGAATCGCTCCCGGGACCGGTGGCGACACCGTGGGCGGTTCCTCCGCCAGCGGCGGCGCGCCCACGGGCGGTGCCAGCACGGGCGGCGCCCTCGCCGGCAGCGGCGGCGCGTCGAGCGGCGGCACGGCGATCGGCGGTGCTCCGGCCGGCGGAACGCCAGTCGGCGGCATGGCGACCGGCGGCATCTCGACGGGCGGTGCGACGACCGGCGGCGCGACCGGCGGTGGCGCGACCAGCGGCGGCGCGGTGACGACGGGCGGTGATGCGCCGACCGGCGGTGATCCGGCGACCGGTGGCGCTGCGCCGACGGGCGGCGCTGCGCCGACGGGCGGTGATCCGGCCAGCGGCGGCGATCCAGCGACCGGTGGCGATCCGGCGACCGGCGGCACTCCGAACGGCGGCGCCGAAACGGGTGGAGCGGCGACCGGCGGCGCCGCGCGCGCCACCGGCCCCTGCGACATCTACGGATCCGGCGACCCCCCCTGCGTCGCGGCGCACAGCACGGTCCGCGCGCTCTTTGGCGCCTATGACGGCAGTCTCTACCAGGTCCGTCGCGTGTCGGACCGGGCGACGCTGGACATCGGCGTGCTCGAGCCGGGAGGGCTCGCGGACTCCGCCGCCCAGGACGACTTCTGCGCCGGAGCGGCCTGCACGATCTCGATCATCTACGACCAGTCCCCGCGGCACAACGATCTCACCCTCACCAGCGGGGGATGGATCGGGGACCGGGCTCGGGAAGCCGACGCCTTCGGCGTCCGAATCACCGTGGCGGGGCACCCCGTGTACGGGATCCACGTGCCCCAATCCGACGGGGTGACGGGCGTGGGCTATCGCAACAACCAGGCCACCGGCACCGCCGAGAACGACGAGCCCGAGTCGATGTACATGGTGGTAAATGGCCGCTACTACAACGACGAGTGCTGCTTCGACTACGGGAACGCCGAGCGGAACAGCCTCAACAACGGCAATGGCACCATGGAGGCGATCTACTTCGGGAACGCCCGGTTCTGGGGCACCGGCGAGGGGGAGGGGCCGTGGGTGATGGGGGACTTCGAGAACGGGCTCTTCTCCGGGAAGGGCGCCGGGCTGAACACGAACGACAGGTCGATCGACCATGACTACGTGACGGCCATGCTCAAGGGCCAGCCGCACGTGTGGGCGATCAAGGTCGGTGACGCCCAGGCGGGTCCCCTCACGACCATGTACGAGGGCGCCTACCCGGACAATGGCTACGACCCGATGCAGAAGGAGGGCGCCATCGTCCTCGGCACCGGAGGAGACAACAGCTTCATGGCCGTGGGGGATTTCTTCGAGGGAGTGATGACAACGGGATACGCCTCGGACCAGATCGACGAAGAGGTCCAGGCGAACATCGTGGCCGCAGGATACGGACTCTGAGGTCGCGGCGAGACGGGTCGAACGGCAGGTCGCGGCGAGGCTGCAGGTTGCCATGTGCCGGCGAGGAGGGTTCCATGATTCGAGGCCGAGACGGGTATGCAGGAGAGCAGGATCGCCTGCGCAGGGATGCGGCTGGTCGCGGACGGGTCTGGACCCGACGGCGCCCGCTCGCCGGCTGGACGGGCGCGACCGTGCTCGTCGCGGCGGTGTGCGCCGCCGGCTGCAGCGAAGGGAGCTCCAGCGGGGGAGCCGAGGGGACCAGCGGCGGCGCTGCCGCGATCACGGGCGGCACGGCGGGCACGGGCGGCAGCGTCACCAACGGCGGTGCCAGCGCTGGAGGCGCCAGCGGCGCCGGTGGAGTCACCTCCTTGAGCGGCGACAGGCTGCTGAGCGAGCTGACGCCCGCGGAGGCCACCCAGCTCTGTGCCGAGGCCTATGCTTACCTCGGGGCCGCGATCGGCCCGGCGGTCCTGTGCAAGGCGTCGGGGCTGACCTACACGATCTCCAGCAGCGCGCCCACGGACGCCGTGATGCGGGAGAACTGCACGCGGCAGGAGGCGGCCTGCCTGAGCGCCGCCCCCTACGTCCCCGACTGCGCCCCGATCCCCTCGCCGTGCACGGCCACCGTCTCCCAGTACGCGACCTGCGTCACGGATCAGGCGGTCACCTACAACAGCACCGTACCCACGATCCCGGACTGCGCTGAGGTCTCGAGCCAGGACAAGGCCGCGATCTGGGATTTCGTGGCGGCCTTGCCCGTGAGCTGCACGTCGCTCAGCCCGGTGTGCTCCGGCCTGGATTTTCCGACCCCGCGGGTCGGCGAGGCCACCCCGTCCGGCAGCGGCGGCACCGGTGGCGCTGGTGGTGGCGTCGGTGGCAGCAACGGGAGCGGCGGGACCGGCGGCGCCATCGCCGACAGCGGCGGCGCGGGTGGCGGCTCGGGGGGAGCGGTGGGCGGCAGCGGCGGTGCGGGGGGCGGCCCCGGGGGCGCAGTCGGTGGCAGCGGCGGTACCGGAGAAGCCAGCGGCGGCACCGGCGGCATGAGTGGCGGCTCCGGTGGGGCCACGGGCGGCAGCAGCGGCACCGGTGGGGACGTCGGTGGCAGCGGCGGCACCGGCGCGGGCGGCAGCTCCGGAGAGGCCCGTCTGCCGGGTGACATCGCCGTGGCCGCAGGGTCGCCCGTCGTCGCGGCGCACGCCATGACGCGCGCGCTGTTCGCCGCCTACGACGGCCCCCTGTTCAAGGCCCTGCGCGTCTCCGACGACCAGGAGCTGGACATCGGCGTCGTCGCTCCGGGCGGGCTCGCGGATCTGGCGACGCTGGAGACGTTCTGCGCGGGCACGTCGTGCAAGCTGACCACCTTGTACGACCAGTCGGGGAACGGCAACGACATGTGGCGAGGGGACACGCCCGAGAACGCCCCCATGGACAATGACGAGGCGCCGAGGCTCTGTGACCTGATGGACATCGAGTACTGGGAGATGTCCGACGGGACCCGGGTGCCCGTGGCGCTCGAGCACGGCTGGGAGCCCGACCTGGTGTGGAAGAGCACGTCGCAGTGCCTCCGGAACCGTGACCGGACGAACAACATGCCCCGGGGTGCGGAGCCCCAGACCGAGTACGCCATCTTCCATGGCCGGTACGTGAACGGCAACTGCTGCTTCAACTACGGCAGCACGGGCAACCGGATCCACTACACCGGCCCCGGCACCCTGAGCGCGATCACCTTCTCCAAGATGACCTTCTGGTCCAAGGGGCTCGGGGACGGACCCTGGCCCATGTTCGACTGGGAGCAGGGCGTGTACGCCGGCAACACCTGCAAGTGCAACTCCGGCGCCGGGTGCCAGGAGTGCACGGCCACCGGCGAGAACCCGAACCCCGCCGTCCTTCACGACATCGTCACGGTGTTCGGCAAGCACAACGGCGTCGATCATTGGCAGCTCAAGTCCGGCAACGCCAAGGGAGGGGCGCTCATGGTCAACATCGATGAGTCGGCGCTGCCCGATGGGTACTCCCCACTCCGGCAGGAAGGCGGGCTGGGGCTCGGCGAGGGTGGGGCCGGTGACTCTGGCGGCTCCGGCGCCTTCTCCGAGGGCGCCGTCATCGCGGGGGAAACCTCCGACGCGACGGACGACGCGATCCAGGCGAGCATCGTCAGCGTCTACGGCCGATAGCCCGGGAAACCAAGGACCCAGACCGCGGCGCCAGGACCGGGACGAAGGGGGAGCTTCATGGCTCGTTCACCCGGTGCGGGGACGCGAGCAGCGCCGGGGTTCCCTCGGCGGCGCCGCCGCGGCGGGCGGACGCCCTGACTCCGCGGCGGTGACGAAACGCTGCGGCACGCAGGCGAGCGCCGCCGCCAGGAGAGCGAAGTGACCGTGCTCCGCCAGCTCCTCGAGGCCTTGCTCTGCGTCGCTCCGCTCGTCGCCGCGAGCAGTGGTGGCGAGGGCGGGAGTCCGTCCGGCCACGGCTTCGTGGCCACGGGTGGAGCAGCCGGCGTCGGCGGCCAGGCCGCGCCCGGTGGCTCGCCCGGCAGCGGTGGCGTGGCGGTCGCTGGCGGCGCAATGGCAGCGGGGGTACGGCCGCCGGTGGGTGGCACCCCGGGGAGCGGCGCTGCGGCGGCGACCGGTGGCGATGCACCCGGGGGAGCCGCGGGCACCGGGGCCACGCCACCGACCGGCGGCTCAAGCTCCGGCGGCAACGCGACCAGCAGCCTCGGCACGGGCGGCTCCTCCCTCGGCGGCGCCTCTGGCTCCGGGACCGCGTCACCGGAACGAACCTCATCCCCGTGTACCACGCCTACCTGATCGGGTTCTTCGGGCACGCCCACGGCCTGGTCGACGGCAACCAGTGCCCCGCGGACGACCCCGACTGTCCGAACCCGACGCACGAGGACGCGGCGCTGCTCGAGTCCCGCCGCGACGACATCGTCGCCATGTCCGGCGAGTACGCGCGCCAGTCCTCCGCGGGGTGGCCAACGAAGCCGCTGGTCTGGCTGCGGGAGGGGGACTTCATCCCGTACGGTCGGCGCCTACGCGCGAGGCCCGCGGCGCTTCGAGCGCCGGCGGTCGGTACCCGGGGCGGCGCCCTCGTCGCGGCGGGCCACGGGAGCAGAGCGCGCACCCGCGCGCCTACGGCAGCTCGACGGCGCCCAGATCACAGGCGCCGGGGTCGCGGGGTTCGCCGCGCTGGTCGGTCGCCTCGCAGCCGCTGCCAATGGCCAGCGCCGCGCTGCCCGATCCGAGGAGCAGGGTCGGCGTGGGACCCCCGTTGTCGGCGGGTGCCGACGCGAGCGCCGGGTCGGCGACCAGGGGCTCGGGGATGCAGGTGTCGGAGCCACCGTCGCCGTCCGGGGAGTACCACTGCAGGACGTGGGCGCCGGTCGCGGTGTCCGAGCAGTTGCGCGCCTGGCCCCAGGGGTTGCCGCTCTCGTTGTCCACGAAGAGGCTGTTGCTCAGGGTCCACTCGCCGCCGAACAGCGCGCCGCCGTGCCCACCCGCGAGGTTGTTCGCGAAGGTCACGTTGTTCACGGCGAGCGGGGCGCCGCCGGAGATGGCGCCGCCATAGGTCGCCGCCTCGTTCCCGAAGAAGGTCGAGTTGGTGACGGTGCAGGACGGCGCGCAGTCGAGGTAGAGCGCGCCGCCGTGGTTGCCGCTCGTGTTCGCGAGGAAGCTCGAGCGCGTGACGATGATCTCGCCGTTGCTGATGCGCATCCCGCCGCCCAGGTCATCGACGCGGTTGGCCTGCACCGTGGTCCGATCGATGGTGACCACGTCCGGGGGGTACGCCCAGAGGTAGGCGCCGCCGCCGACGCCGTCGCCTTCGTTGTCCTCGATCCTCGTGCCGCAGATGACGATGTTGCCGCCCTCGCCGTCGTCAGGCGACTCGGACGCGCCGTCGGTGCCGATGGCCCCCCCGTCGCCGAGGCCACCCTCGTCCCCGGCGACGTTGCCGGTGAAGACGGAGTTCACGATGGTCAGCGGCGAGAGCAGGCTGTAGAGGGCGCCGCCGTACCAGGAGCGGTTGCCGACGAAGGTGCTCCCCACGACCGTGAGCTCGCTCCCGGTCCACACGGCGACCGCGCCGCCGCCGCGGGCGGCCGTGTTGCCCTCGAAGTAGCAGTCGCGCACCTCCACCCGGCTCCGCCAGCGGCCCCACACCGCGCCCCCGGTGCCCTCGGGCTCCATGGTGCCCGGGGTGGCCGCGCCGTTGACGAAGCGGAGGTTGCGCACCGAGAGCGACGAGTTGTCCGGCGCCACCAGGATGTGGGTCGTCCCGCCGCCGTCGAGGGTGATCTCCGCGTCGCCGCCGTCCATCACGGTGCCGTCAGCGGCGTCGATCTGGCTGGTGACGGCGATGGTGACGGGCGAAGCTCCGCAGTCGAAGGTGACGTGACCGCCGACGGTCACGGCCCGCCGCAGCGCGGCCGCCGTGCAGCTCGCCGCCGTGCCGTCACCCACGACCTGGCTCGACGCCGGGACCGGCCAGGGCGCAGGCTCCTCGCAGACGTCGCTCGTGCTCACCGCGCCGCTCGTCTCGCCGCCGCTCGTCTCGCCGCCGCTCTGGGAAGCAGTGCTCCCAGCGTCGCCGCCGGTTTCGCCGCCGCCCGTCTCGCCGGGGGTCGCCGCGCCACCCGTCGCGGCGCCGGTCGAGGACGGCTCGTCGTCGGTGTCGCCGCAACCGGCGGCGGCGAGGAGGCACGCGAGCAACATGACCTCCTGGATGAGGGGACGCATCGGAGCCTCCGTCGCGACACCCGGGGGCGCGACACGCGCTCGTCGGACGCCGTCTCGACCCATTCTGAGCGATGTCCGGACCTACGCGGAAGAGGCAGGCGCGCTCCCCGGCGCCGTGGAGGATTCCGCCAGCGGCGTTCCCGGCCCCCACGTCGCGCGCGACAACGCCTCTGCCCCGGAGTCGCGCTCGCTGCTACGGCGCCGGCGGCCGCGCGCGGCGCCTCGCCGCGAGCGCTCCCGGGTCGGGCCTCGTGTACGGTGCCGCCCGTGGACTCGGCAGGCGACCCACGCCCGAGGCGGCTTCACCCGCTGCTCTGGGTGACGTCCTCGTACTTCACGATGGCCGCGGTCGGCATGACCCTGGGGTCGTCCTCCAACACGATGCTGCTGAACCTCGGCGCGACGGCGAAGCAGGCGGCCATCTACGCCAGCCTGATCACGGCCTGGTACTCGCTGAAGCCGCTGTGGGCGCCCGTACTCGAGATGTTCCGGACCAAGAAGTTCTTCGTCCTCGTGACCCAGCTCGGCTGCGCGGCGGGGTTCGCCGGCGCCGCGCTCGCGCTGTCGCCGGAGGGCTCCCGGTGGTCCTTGGCTCGCGCCGGGCCGGTACCAGACCGCCCACTACGCCTTCGCCACGGCGCTGCTCAGCCTCTGCTACACCTTCACCGGGATCCTCAGCGGCGTGATCCAGGATCGTCTCGGCTACGTCCCATTCTTCGTCTTCGTCCTGATCGTGACCGTCCCCTCCTTCCTCGTCACCCTCGCCGCCCCCTTCCACGTGGCCACGGACGAGGGCGGCTGAGGCGCCGCGGCGAGGCACCATTTCTCGCAGGTCGTGCGCGAACGCCCGCGAGCCTTGGGGGTCGTCCGGGTGCGGCGCCATGATTTCAGGGTGCGCCGCCGCCACCACGTCCGCTTCGCCTCCAGGAACGTCCGCGCCTGGCCGCCGCGCGGGTCGCGAGGGCCGCGAGGAGAACGTCCGTGCCCCGACGGTTGCGGCATTCCCCCGCGCCCGACGGGCGCGACCTGATGCTCGCGCTCACCGGCATCGAGCTCGGACCGTGCCCCCGCGGCTGCGCGCTCGCCCTCTGCCGGAGCCCGCTCCACGACGCCCGCGCGCCCACCTCCCTCGTCTCCGCCGCGGATGCCCCTGGACCCGTCGCCTCGGCGATCGCAGACGCCGTCGCCTGGACGAGAGTGCGTCGGTTCACCACCGGTTCCAGCCGGACAGACTCGGTCGCGCCCGCTCAGCCCTGCGAGCCGGCCTTCGGCTCGCCCCCCGGCGGTGATTTCCCCCAGCGCCGCCTTGCCGCGGCACGCACGTCCCATCGCGACCCCGCCGCCGGCCATCGTGAACCCGCTGGGGGCGCCGAGGCACCGCGCTTCGTCCAAAGTCCATTTTCGCAACGCGCGCGGAGCCAGCCTCCGAGACCGCCGCGCGCGCTCTCGCGCGTCGTCGAACACGGACCGCCGATTGCCGACCGGCAGTGCGGGGATTTCGGCCCGGGTGGCGCGCCCCGGGCGCTCGCCGCGGTCCTGACCGGCGAGGTCCGCCGGGTGCGCCGCCTCGCGCGGGGCCGCCGACGGCGCGGTGGACGATCGGGCGCGATGGCCCAGATCCGCGGCAGAGCGGGTCCAGCTGGGCTAGGCTCGTCCCGTGCAGGAGGGCCGTCAGGACCGCCGCCGGAGCGCGCGATGAAGCGTCTCGCCGGTCTCACGGGGCTCGCTCTCGTCGCCGTGGCAGCCTCCGTCTGGCCGCTGGTCGGGCGAGGGCTCCCGGTCGGGCACGACACCTACTGGGAGTTGATACGCGTCGCCGAGTTCACTGCGCAGATCGAGGCGGGGACGCAGTGGCCCCGATGGGCCCCGAGCTTCTCGGCCGGCTATGGCTCGCCGATCTTCCACTTCTTCCCCCCGGTCTTTCTGCAGGTCGCCGCGCGCCTGCAGCAGCTCGGCTTGGGGCTCGAGCCGGCGTTGAAGCTCGCGCTGGTGAGCCTGGCAGCGGCGTGCTGGCTGGGATGGTATCGACTGGGGCGCCGCCTGACGCTCGCCCCCTGGCCCGCCGCCGCCATCGCCTCCGTCGTGCTGCTCGACCCGTACCGATTCTTCGACCTGTGCGGTCGGGCGGCGTGGGCCGAGCTGACCTCCCTCACCGGGCTGCCGTTCCTGCTGTATGCCACCGACCGGGTGCTCCGGGCGCCGCCAGGGGACCGGTCGAGCGGTCCCGGGTGGGTCGCGATCACGACCCTCGGGCTCGTCTCCGGCTCGCGGGCGGCGAGCCACAACCTCTCGGTGCTGCTCTTCTGCCCGATTGTCGTGACCTTCGTCGTCCTGCGGCTGCCGGCTGAGCGTCGACACGTCGCCGTGGCGCGGCTGGTCGCCGGGTTCGCGCTCGGCGCCCTGCTCTCGGGCAGCTTCTGGATCCCCGCGCTGTTCGATCTGCACGCGGTGAAAATGGGCTGGGACGTGCTCTGGCCCGCGAAGGTGACGGCGGCGCTCCTGTCGCCGCGCGACTTCGGGTCCCCGCCCTGGCTGGGGATCGGCCTCTGGATGGGCCCGCTGCTCTTGCTCGGCGCGCGCGGACCGTCGAGCGCGAGAGCGCTGGCGGCGATCGCGCTGGTGACCGCGGCTGCCACCACGACCCTGCTGCGTCCGCTGTGGGAGCTCTCCGCGGTCGTCGCGCCCATTGCGTTCCCGTGGCGGCTCTTCGGACCTGCGGCGGCACTCGCCAGCCTCTCGGCGCTGACCAGCCTCCGCGATCCGGGCGGAGCGGGACCGCCGAGCCGGCAGCGAAGCTCGACGCTGGTCGCGCTGCTGGCGCTGGCCGCCATGGGCAGCAGCGTCTCCTGGCTCGCCGTCGGTACCCGACGGGTGGTGCCGGCCGAGCTCGGCCTCGGCCCGGCGCGGTTTCGGTCCGAGTGGGTCACCACCACGATGATCGACGAGTTTCGCCCCGTCGAGGTCACCGGTCGGCCCCCCCGGGATCCGCCCGCGCTGCTCCTTCCCGCCGATGCGACGCTGATCACACCCATCGCCGAGCCGGGGCGGCGTGGCGCGCGAGTGCGTCTCGCGCGACGCGCTGCCGTGGGGATCCCGGTGCTTCGCTTCCCCGCCTGGTCCACGGAAATGGACGGCGTGGCGGTCGCGAACCGACGACTCGAGCCCGGGCTGTACGTCGTCGAGGTTCCCGCGGGAGAGCACGAGGTGTACGTCCGCTGGCTGGGCACCGAGGCGCAACGCATCGGCGAGCTCTCCTCGCTCCTCGCCTTAATCTCGATCCCGCTGCTCCTCGGACTCCACTGGCTCCGAAGTGCCCACTCGAGCGCCCCTCCGGGCGCCGTCCCCGCCGCGGCGCCGCGCTCCCCTGCGCCTCACGACGGGGCGGACTGATCTTCGCGGCGAAACCGGGGGACGGCGTCCCGAGCTCCAGCGCCAGCGACCCCACAAGAACGCGATCTCGCGGCGGCTTCGGGGGCGTTCAGGGGGGCGGGTCGAAAGCCCGTCCGAGCCCGCGCGCACCGCCGGCGGGTTCGCCGCGGGGGCGGCCGTCGACGCTCAGGTGGCGCGCCGCCCCGCACGCAGCGCCAGCGCCGGCACCAGCAGCCCCAACTCGATCGTCTACGCGGCAGGCGTGATCTCGAGCCACCGCTGTCGCGGAGCGCGGACGAGCGCCGCGGCGAACGCGCCGCCGGCCGCGTGGTGGAGCTCGCGTTCCGGGCGCGCCCCGGCGCTCCCGAAGTGGCGCAGGAACGGTGGCGGCAGCGCGAGCGCAGTGACCACGAGCAAGGCCGTCCATTGACGCACCGACGAACGCCGCACCCGCTCCGCCTCCCCGGCGGCACCGACGCCGTCGAGCCGGGGTGTCTCGGGGCTGCACCGAGCGCGGCGCTGCATCGCTCCGTCCGGCGAGGCCCGCCGCCCTCGGATCCGCGAGCGGCCACCCCGCCGCGCCGGAGGAGGCGAGATCGGGCGCGGAGTCGTGCGACCGTCCTGGCCGTAGGGCCACCGTCGCGCAACTGCCCACTGTCTGATCCAGGCCAACCAGAAACGCTCGAGTCTCGGCCCGGTTGCGCCCCGACCTTGTCATCCTCCGACCTCTCCCCGGCACGGAGGAGTCTGCGATCACGCCCGTCTCTGCGCACCGACCCACGGCTCCCCGGCTCGCTGGGCCAGATCGTGATTTCGCGGACCTGGCGACCGCGGCCCTCCACGTTGATGGGCGGTGGCGCGACCGGGATCACCGCGTGGATCCGAGGCGGCGGCGCAACCTCCGACCTCGACCGCCGCCGCTCCGTCTCCGGCACGAGCTCGGTGGTCTGCTCGACGCGCGCGCCGGCCTGCTCGTGCTCGACCAGCTTAACGCGCCTTGACTCGGCCGCGATGTTGCGCCCGGTCTCGCCGGCGCATTTTCCGCGATCCGCTCGGGCAACAGGCTCAGCAGGGTGCTGGTGACGCGGGCGTGGATCCGCCACGGTCCGAGGTGGAACCGGGGACGCAGACGGAGGCCGCGCTTGCGCTACCACCAGCAATGCTCGACCCGCCTCGACTGCTGGTAGCCGAGGACCAGGCCCGCCGCCGTAAGCGTGTCGCAGTTGGACATGACGACCCACTTGCCGTCCTGCCGCGCGGCCGCGCCGACCGCGGCGCGATCGAGCATCGAGGGCCCGGTCCTGGTCTGGCGCAGGTACCGACCGCAGCGCGCGCTCGACGGCGGTATTGCACGCTCGCCCGGGGTGCCGCCCGGGCTGTTGCTGCGTCGGCCCGAGCTCCGCCGCGAGCTCGGCGAGGGCCTGCTCACGGCGCTCGCGTCGACGGCGCTCCTCTCGCAGATGGTGGCAGACGACGTAGCGCCGGCGCCGCTCACCATCGCCCACGATCACCTCCTTCACGCGGAGTTTTTCGCTCACCGTCGCGTAGCGGGCGCGGGCGAGAGAGCACGTCCGTCGTCACCTCGGCGCCAGCTCGCGTCCGCGCGGCGAGGATGCACTTGCCACCGCCCAGCGCGAGCTGGCGGCGGCTGTCCTCCGAGCTCGTCCCCGCGTCCCCGACGAACACGCACCGACCGAGACGCCACCCGCCAAGGTCGTTCCGGACCCGCGCCACCGTCGACACGTCCGCGGTGTTGCCAGGGAAGACCCAGCAACGCACGGGAAGGCCGTCGCGAGTGATGGCCAGCCCCACCACGATCTGCAGCGCGTCCGTGCGCCCGTCCTTCGCGTGCCCGCGCGGGAGCTGCGCCGGGTACTGATGGCCGTACCGGTGCCTCTCCGCGTCATCCTCGTCGTTAGCTTCGAGGTGGAGCGAGGTGGTATCGTAGAAGACGAGATCGACGTCGGCGCTCATCCGGTCGGCAGTCGCGAAGCAGACCGCCGCCTCGAGCTTTGCCCGGTGCTGCTCGACGAACTCCATCGCCCGGTACAGGCGGCTCAGGCTGAGGTCCGCCGCGCTCGGCAGAGAGGCCTCCTCGCGCCGCCACTGCTCCCAGCAGAAGTGCTTCGAGTGCGGCTCGAGGGCGAGGGTTGGCGACCATCGCGAAGCGCGCTCGCTCGTAGGCCGTGGCGCCCTTGCCTCGGGCCACCTTCTCGGTCGCGCCGTCGATCCCGAGCTCTCGCCAGAGTGGCTCGAGGAGCAAGACCGTGGACCCGGGAATTTCGAGCTCGGCGCGGCGGATCCCGCGCACTTCGGGCCGGGGCGGCGGCTCGACTCGCGAGAAGCCGACGAGGTCGGGCTCGATCTGGCGATCACGATCGCCCGGCGGCCGGAAGGTGAAGCTCGACGCCAGCTCGCCTCGCTCGACCCCGCCGACGTGCGCCACTCCCAGGGGAGGCGGAGCTGCAGCTCGTCTGCCCGCTGCAGGCCGAGCTCCTGGGGCAGCGACCCGCGAAGCAGAAGCGCATGTTCGTCGGCGAGGGTGAACTCGCCGGTGAGCTCGTACGCCACGACCTCCCCTACGCGCTGGCGATCGACACCCTCCGCCTCCTCATCGCGAACGTCGAAGGCGAGCTCGC
Organism: uncultured Polyangiaceae bacterium; assembly: GCA_964454025.1. GTDB lineage: Bacteria > Myxococcota_A > Polyangia > Polyangiales > Polyangiaceae > JAFGBI01. The sequence goes on from CAYVRP010000074.1 coordinate 19,154, forward strand.
CGCTACCCTCGACCCTCCCCTGCCTCGCGCCGCCGAGGCCAAGAAGACGCTCGCCAACCTGCTCGCGGCGCCCCGGGGCAGTACGGATCACCTCCCACCACGTCACCGTTCGCCTCGATCCGGCCGGCACCCGAGCGGAGCAGCGCGCCTGCCGCGTCCTGCTCGCCGGTCTGCATCGCCAGCACCTCACCCTGCCCGGCGCCCCTCCCGCCGTCCCCTCGGCCCCGCTCCCCGAAGCGAATGCTGCCCTTCACCATGAATCCAGCGCCCTCGCTGGCGTGGACCATCCCCGAGTCCGCCGTGTCCAGGGACCCCGCTGGGGCACGACCCCGGTCGCCGGGACCGCTTCCCGCCGGCTCGACCGAGCGTCAACGGGGGCCGAGGCCGGCGCAGCCGGCGGCTATGGCGGGCGCGAAGGACGGCGCCGGCGGCGCGGGCGGAGGCAGGAGATCCGGGCCGGTGCGCAGGCGCTCGAGCAGCTCCCGGCGCGTCAGCTCGCGGGTGATCTCGCAGCGGAACGTGCGCCAGGGCAGAGCGTCCGGGCCCGGGCGCGGGGTGCCCGCGGTCTTCGCGGGGCAGTCCCCCGCGCAGTGCCAGCGCGCGAAGCAGCGGCGGCAAGCCGGGGACTCGAGCAGCGTGAGCCGGCGCTGCCGCGCGAGCCGCGCCGGATCCACGTCGAAGCGCCGCGGCCCCGGGTCGTAGCGGCCGAAGAAGAAGAGCGCGGCGCGGGGGTCGCGCTCGTCGGTGACCTCGTAGCAGGAGGTCAGGTGGAGATCGGGGGTGAGGCAGAAGGAGCGCCCCGCCGCGGCGCAGAAGCGGTCCGTGGTGACGTCGAGCCGGAGGCCCGAGTAGACGAGCCGGCGGCCGCGCCGCGCGGCGAGCTCCCTCCCCTCGAGGAAACCGGCCACGAACTGCCGCGGATCGGGCGGCTCCAGGCCGTGACGCGCCGCGCGCCCCTGGACGAAGAGGGGCTCGAGCTTGAGCCACCGCGCCCGCGAGGTCGCGCAGAGGTGGTCCACGATCTCGGGGAGGCGGGAGACCCCCTCGCGGGTGATGGTCGCGCGGAGCCCGTAGTCGAGCCCGGCCGCGTCGAAGCAGGCGAGGGTGCGCCGGACCGCCTCGTGGCTGCCGCCGCCGTCGCGGAGAGGGCGCTGCCGATCGTGGAGCGCCGCCGGGCCGTCGAGGGACACCGTGGCGCTGGTGAGGTGCGCGGCGAGCCACTCGGCGTGCTCGCGAGGCATCACCCCGTTGGTCCCCAGGCTCAGCGTGAGGCCGAGGCCCGCTCGCGCCGCCTCGGAGCGGGCGTCCTCGCTCACCGCGCGGAGCAGCGGGAAGGCCAGGGTCGGCTCGCCGCCGCCGTGGAAGGAAAGCCCGATCCGCGGGGGCCCCTGGGCGTGCGCGTTCGCGACGAGCAGCCGGACGACGTCGTGCGCCGCCTGGGGGTCGAGCGTGGTCGAGCGCTCGCCCCCCTCCGCGTGGCAGTAGCCGCAGCGGAGGTTGCAGCCAGCGGTGAGGAAGAGCGACGCCGAGGTGGGCGCGAAGCCGTGGTCCTCCGCGACCAGCGGCCGTCGCGGCAGGGGGCGCTCGGCGCGGAGCACGCCGAGGCTCGCGAGCTGCGCCGCCAGCGTGCTCACCTCGGGCGGGACCGGCAGCGCCTCCCCGGCCTCCGCCGGGCGGAGCCACCGCGCCGCGGCGGGGTTCAGGCTGCACGCGAAGCCGACGAGGGGCGCGTAGAGGAGCGTCTCCTCCCCGTCCCCCGGGAGCAGGAAGGCGTCGGGGTCGAGGTACAGCGCCGACCAGGGGTCGGTCATCGGAGCTGGAAGCCCAGGTTCAGCGTGGGGACGAGGAACTGGGCCGTCTCGATGTTCGCCGTGTAGTGCGCCAGGTAGTCGACGCGGGGATTGACGAAGAACGCGAACTGGCTCACCCGCTTGAGCGCGATCAAGGCGCCGAGCCGGCCCCCCACCGCGCAGATGACCTCCATCTTGCCGATGTTCTCGAAGCGCATCCCACCGAGCGCCAGCAGGGCCTCCACCTCGATGAGCGCCGCGTCCCCGGCCCCGATGTAGACGCCGAAGGGGAGCACCGCGCTCTCCACGAACTGCACAGGGACCTCGCTCTCACCGACCGTGCTCCGGGTGAACAGCGCCGAGTGCTCCAGTCCGAGGGCGAATCCCCAGCCCTGGCGCTGGCCGAAGGTGGCCTGGATCCCCAGGGTGACGGAGCCCCGCCCCTGGTAGCGGATGCCGCCCTTCCCCTCGTTCACCCCCCAGGGGTATCCCCCACCGAGATAGGTGAGGCCGAACTCGTTATAATCGTGGAACCCTCTTTCCCCCTCTGCGCGCCGGCGGCTCCGGCGCCGCTCCGGTGGCGGCGGGGGTGGCGGGGGCGGCGGCGCGTAGGCCGACGCCACCGGCGCGCCCACCTCGTTCTCCGGACCGTCGGTGGTGGGCGGCGCGACTTCGTCAGGACCAGCAAGGTCGTTCCCGGCCGCGGCGGGCAGCGGCGGGAACTCGGCGGCCGCGGCCGGGGCTCGGTCCGCGTCCGCCGGGGCCGCAGCGCCGTCGCTCACGGCCGCCCCGCCCTGGGCGTCGGGGGACTGTCCGCGCCCGCCCGGCTCGAGCGGCTGCGCGGCGGCGAGCGACGCGAGGAGCAGGATCGCGAGCGCGCCCGAGGAAGCCCACGGCAGCGCGAACGAGCTTCGGCGTCGCATCGGCGATGGCCCTCAGTTCGGGTAGTAGTAGGTGTAGCCGCCGCCCCCGCTGCTGCCGGTGCTCACCGTATCGCAGGTGCAGACGGTGTTGCAGGTGCAGACCTCGCCTTCCCAGGTGGTCGCGTACTGGGAGCCATTCTCGCCGTCATCCACGTCGCAGCTACAGACGGCGTGGCAGCGGCAGTTGCCGTTCTCGTCCACCTCGATGTCCACCTCGGCGTTGCAGCCGGCCGCCGCGCCCCCGAGGACGCCCGCGCTCGCGGCCAGGGCCTGGAGCATGAACGCGCGGCGGGAGCTCTGGTCGTCCTGCCGCGTCGCGACGGCGCGGAGGATGCGCGGGGCCTCCTCTTGGTGGCCATCCCCGCAGCCCGCGCCGGACCGCTTCTTGGAATCGCCTCCAGCCGTCATTTCCCCTCCGCGATGTCGGGCGCGAACTCATGCTGACCGAGCGGCCGCGGGAAGTCAACGGCCTCGATGGCGCCCGCGCGTCCCGGCGCGGCGGGGAAGCCCCAGGCGCGCTTCGATCACGCACGGCGCGGCGGCCGAGCTACCATCGCGCCCGGCCCGCGCGCGGCGCGCGAACGGCATGGCACCCAGCAGCCCTCCCCCAGAGCCGGGCCCGACCCGGTTTCTCCTGCCCCTCGGCGACCGGACCGTCGCCTACGCGCCTGTCGACGGCGCGGCGCTGCTGCTGGACGCGCCGCTCTCCACGCTCACGACGCGCAGCCTCGAGCGGTTGCTCCCCGCCCCTGCCCCGCCCCCCGCGCCGCGGCGCGGCGAGCTCAGCCCCAAGCTGCTCGGCTTCGTGCCCACGCGCCGCTGCGACCACGCCTGCCGCTACTGCGGCTTCGCCGCCGCGGCGCCGGACGGCGCCGACCTCGAGCCCGCCGACGCCACCCGGGCGCTCGACTGGTTCGCGCGGCTGTGCGCGCGCGAGGGGCGCCACGAGATGCCCATCGAGCTCTTCGGCGGCGAGCCGCTCATCTTGCCCGAGCTCGTCGAGCGGATCACGCTCCACGCGGCGGACCTCGGCGCCCGGCTCGGCCTGTCCCCGCGGCTCGGGGTGCTGACGAGCGGCGCGACGACCGACCCGATCCGGGCGCTCTTGGCGGACCATTTCTCGCGGGTCGTGGTGTCCATCGACGGTCCCCCCGAGCTGCACGAGCGGCTCCGCCCTCGCGCCGGAGCCGGCCGGAGCTACGACGCCGCGCTCCGCACCGTCGCGTGGGCCAGCGCCGGCGAGGCGGAGGTGGTCACCCGCACCTGCGTGACGTCGGAGTCGGTCGGACAGCTCGAGGCCATCGCCGAGCACCTGCTCGCCGCGGCGAACCCGACCGAGATGTCCTTCGAGCCGCTGCAGCCGAGCGCCGAGAGCGAGCGCTGGGGCCTCGCCCCGCCCGACCCCGCGACGTTCGTATGCGGCTTCCTGCGGGCCGAGCGCCGGCTCGAACGGGCGGGGCTCCGCGCGGTCCATGCCACCGCGACGCTCGAGTCGGTCGTCTCGAGCTTCTGCCCCGCGGGCAACGACGGCTGCATCGTGGGGCCGGGCCGCGTGGTGAGCGCCTGCTACCTCCGCCCCGCCGCCTGGCAGGCGCGCGGGCTCGACCTCGAGCTCGGCACGCTCGGGGACGACGGCGAGCCGGCGCTCGACCCCGCGCGGCTCGCGGCAGCGCGGGCGCTCACGGTGCACGGCAAACCGCGCTGCCGCGGCTGCTTCGTCCGCTGGCACTGCGCCGGCGCCTGCCACGTGCAGGACACCTTCCCGGGGTGCTCGCCGGAGCGCGGCGAACGCTGCCGGATCACCCGGGGCATCGCCTGGGGGCGCCTGCTCGGGCGCCTCGGGCTCGACGACGAGCTCGACCGGTTCCTGCGGTCGCCGGTGGACGTCGAGGAGGTCGCGGTGTGACCTCGCCGCGGCGGCTCCCGTGGCACGACGGCTGGCTCGAGCTCGACGCCGGACCGCCTCGGGCGTCAGCGCCCGCGCCGGTCACCCTGACGCTGGAGGCGGGCCCGGGCTGCACGCTCGCCTGCGGCTACTGCTACGCGCGGGCCCGTCCCGCCGGGGGCGGGGCGCCCGCGGACGCGGCCGTCGCCGCGGCCGCGCGGCTGGTGGCCGAGCACGCGCGCCGAGAGCGCCGGCCGATGGTGCTCGGCCTGCACGGCGCCGGGGAGCCGCTGCGCGAGCTCGCGCGGCTGGAGCGCGCGACCGCCACGGTGCGGGAGCAGGCGGCGCGAGCCGGGGTCCCCCTGGCGCTCTCCGTGACGACGTCGGGCGTGGTGTCGGACGCGGTGCGGCGGTGGCTGATCGACAACGTCTCGGTCCTCACCGTCTCCTGGGACGGCCCCCCCGAGGTCCACGACCGGCAGCGCCCCCGGCAGGACGGCCGCGGCAGCCACGAGGCGGTGATGGACACCCTCGTCGCCTTCGCCGCGGCGTCGCGGGGCCGCCTCCGGCTCCGCAGCACGGTGCTCCGGTCCTCCCACCGGGCGCTCCCCGAGGCCGTCGTCGCGCTGGACGAGGCGCTCCCGGCCTCCGGGGCGCCGCGCGTGTTCCACCTCGAGCCGCGGTTCGCCGCGGTGCGCGGGGGCGGTCCCCACCCCGAGGCGCCCGCCCCCGAGGAGTTCACGCGCACCTTCCTGGACGTGCTGGTGGGGCTCGGGACGCGGCGCACCGTGGTGGAGACGGCGCAGATCCGCCCCCAGGTCGAGCACGGGCGTCACTGCCTCCCGTGGCAGGACAACCTCGCCCTGCACGACGACGGCGGGATCGGGGCCTGCTTCCTCGACCCCACGCTCACCCTCGGCGCCTGGTCGCCGGGCGCCGGGGTGAGGCTCGACGCGGAGCGCATCGCGGAGCTCACCCGGCTGACCTCGACCGCGTCCCCCGACTGCGAACGCTGCTTCCTCGACCGGAGCTGCGCGCGATACTGCCCCGACGCTTGCCCCCTCGTGCGCCCCTTCGCCCGCGATCCGGCCCGGTGCGCGCGGAATCGCCGCCTCGGCGCCGCGCTCCTGGCGCGGCGCGCCCGCGGCCGCCTCACCCGCGAGGACGCGGAGCACGTCCTCGCGCGCGTCGGTGACGTGCCCGCCGCGCCGGAGGGCGCGGCCGAGCCCGCGACGGCGGGGGGTGCGCCGTGAGGTGGGCCGCCGACACCACGCTGATCCGCTCGGGTCCGCGCTGCCTCCTGGTGAACGAGCCGCGGCGGCTCTCCCGCCTGCTCACCGGTGAGGAGGCCTCGCTCCTGCGCCACCTCGTGCACGGGATCGATCCGCCCCCCGGCGCGCGCGAGCCCCTGGCGGCGCTCATCGGCGAGCTCGCGGCGGCGGGCTTCCTCGAGGCGGAGGAGCCAGCGTGGCGAACCTGATCGTCACCGGCGAGTGCAACCGCCGCTGCAGCTACTGCTTCGGCCGCGACGAGCAGGGGCCCATCGTGCGCAGGAGCGTCTCCTGGCCGGGGTTCGTCGCCTACCTCGACTATCTCGTGCGCTCGGGCTTCACCGAGGCGCGGCTGCTCGGCGGGGAGCCCTCCTGCCACCCCCGCTTCGCCGATCTGGTGCGCGCCTGCCGCGCCCGCGGCCTCGAGCCGCTGGTCTTCACCAACGGGCTGATGCAGGACGGAGCGCTCGAGGCCCTCGCGGACAGCGGCGCCCGCGTCGTGCTCAACGTGAACCCCCCAGGATCGGGGGGCTCGTCCGCCGAGCACCAGCGCCAGCGCGAGGTGGTCGAAGCGCTCACCCGGCGGGTGACCCTCGGCTACACCCTGGGGCACCTCCCGGTCGACGCGGCGCTCCACGTCGAGCTGCTCCGCCGCGGCGCGGGGCCGGCGGTGCGCGTAGGCCTCGCGCTGCCCTTCGCCGGCGCTCGCCGCCCCCCCATTCCCCTGCCGCGCCTGGCGCGGGTGGGCGACGCGCTCCTCGAGCTCGGGCGGGAGCTCGGGGCGGCGGGCGGGCAGCTGCACCTCGACTGCGGGTTCTGCCGCTGCATGCTGGGCGAGGCGGCGCTGGCGGAGCTCGGCGCGCTGGGCGCGAGGCTGGTCTTCCGCTGCCGGCCGTCGATCGACGTCTGGCCCGATCTCACCGCGCACCCCTGCTACCCGCTCGCGGACTGGCCCGCGCTCGGGGCCATCACCGAGCCGGCGATCACCCACCAGGATCTGGTCGAGCGGCTCCAGGGGCTGACGCGGCTCTACCGCCCGGGGGGCCTCTTCGCCGACTGCGCCGGCTGCGCCCTGCGCGCCCGCGGCGCGTGCGACGGCGGCTGCCTGGGCTGGCTGCGGCTCCGCGCGCGGCCGGTGACGGCGGCGCTCTCCGCGCAGGCCGAGCGAGGCTAGCCCATGCCCCTGCACCCGACCTTCGCGCGCCTGCTGCCGACGCTGCCGCCCCGAAGCGCGACGGAGCCGGCGCTGCCGATGGCCCCCGAGCGGAGGTCGGCGCTCGCGCGGGCACAGTCCGCGATCCCGGAGCTGCTCGTCGCCGACGAGGGCGCCACGGTGCACGTCGGCGAGCTGTCGCCGGGCTGCCGGCTCTGCCAGGAGGGCGGCTGGGTCTGCGTCTTTCTGACCTACCGCTGCGCAGCGCGCTGTCCCTTCTGCTCGGCGCCGGCGTCGCCGCCGCCGGCGCCGTGGAGCGATCTCGGCGCCGAGCCCGCGGCGCTCGTCGCGCGGATGCCGGCGCTGGGGGTCCGCGGCGTGGGCTTCTCGGGGGGCGATCCCCTGCTCGAGCCCGACCTGCTCTGCGCCTGGGTGCGCGCGCTCCGGGCGGCGCAGCCGGGCGCCTCCCTCTGGTGCTACACGAGCGGGCTCTCGGCCTCGCCCGGGCTGATGCGCCGTTTGCAGGCGGCAGGCCTCGACGAGCTCCGCTTCAACCTGGCGGCCACCGGGTACCGAGAGCCCGCGGTGTGGGCGGCGTTGCGCGACGCGTGCGCCCTCCTCTCACGGGTGACGGTGGAGATCCCGATGCTCCCCGGGGACGTCGGGCAGGTGAAGGAGCTGCTGCCGCGCCTGGTCACCGAGGGCGGCCGGCACCTGGTCGGCCACGAGCTGGCGCTGAAGCCCGCCGCTCCCGACGCCCGCTCCTTCGCGCTTCCCTCCGGGGAGGTGCTCCACGTCCACCCGGAGAGCGCCGCGGCCGCGCTCGACGTGCTCGCCGCCGCCGCCGCCCTGGGCGCCTCGCTCGGGGCCTCGTTCTGCTCGGTCGAGAGCAAGGCGCTGCAGCTCCGCGGCCGGCTGCGGACGATGGCGCGCCCCCTCGCGCGAGCCTACGACGAGGTCACCGCGGACGGGCTGCTCGAGTCGCTGTGGCTCGTCCCTCGCGACGCGACCACCGCCGAGGACGGGGCCCGCGCGGGGCTCTTCGTGCACCCCACCGAGGCGCGCGCGTTCGACCGCGCCCGCTACGCGGCGGCGCTCGTCCGGCTGCGGCCGGCGCTGGTGTTCGGCGAGGCGCCCACCCTGGTGGCGGTCGAGCCGATCGCCGATTGAAGGGGGAGGGCCGGCGGCGCCCCCTGGCTCCCGTTCGCGGCCACCCCGCGGAGCTCAACCCCGAGGTCGAGCCCGCGCGGCGCCGAGGACGGGCAGCCGCGCGGGGCGGTTGCGGCCGTGGCGCTCCTCCGCGGCCCGCTGCAGGCAGAAGGGGTTGTCGTAGATGGTGCCGGTGACGGCGTAGGCCATCGACGTGCAGCCGGCGCGGCAGAGCCGCCGGTAGGCGCAGGCGGCGCAGGCACCCTCGAGCAGCTCCTCGCGGAACGCGGTGTTGTAGGCGAAGCGCTCCCGGTCGGCCCACAGCGCGGAGAGCGGCGTCTGACGGACGTTGCCGACCACGAATTCCCGCGGGTGCGAGGGGCAGCCCTTCACGTCGCCGTTGGCGCGCAGGGCGACCACGCGGCACCCCGCCATGCAGCCGGTCCAGAACCGCGCCGTGCCGTCGCGCGCGCCGCGGAGCAGGGGCTCGTGGCGGCCGTAGTAGCCGATGTTGTCGGCCACGTTGAGGGGCATCCGGCGGCGATCGACCAGCCGCGCCAGCGTCGCCTCGAGCTCGGGGAGCTGGTGGGGGGCGAGCAGGTACTCGTCGCGGAAGCGGACGAGCCGCCCGAGCGGCATGCAGAGCTGCACCTGCCACACGTCGACCCCGAGCGCCGCGAAGCGCTCGTACATCGCCTCGAGCTCGTGCAGGTTGCCCCGGTGCACCTGGGTGATGACGGCGACCTTGAGCCCCGCCCCCTTGCCGAGCGCGACGGCGCCGAGGGCGCGATCGTAGACGGATCCGGTGCCTCGCGGCGCGCCGACGCGGATCGCGTCGTGGACCTCGCGGGAGCCATCGACCGAGATCGAGATCCCCGACACCCCGACCTCGCGCAGGAGCGCCAGCGTGGCGTCGTCGATCCGGAGGCCGTTGGTGATCACGACCACGTCGACGCCGCGCTGCCGCAGGCGCTCGGCGATCCGGGGCCAGTCCGGGCGCACCAGCGGCTCGCCCCCCGTGAGGCAGACGTGCCGGCAGCCTAGCGCCGCGAGCTCGTCGGCCAGCGCCAGCGCCTCGTCGGTGTCGAGCTCGTCCGGGGCGGCGTGCCCCGCGTCCGCCTCGCAGTGGATGCACCGGAGGTTACAGGCGTCGGTGATCTCCCAGAAGCAACTCACCGGCACCCGGTCGACCCAGCTCGCGAGGTTCACGTCGTCCACGAGTCGTCCCGGCGCGGTGGGTGGTGGCGCGGCCTAGCTCGGGAAGGAGACGCCCTTGTAGACGACGCCGCCCATCCCGCCGCCCAGCTCGCAGAGCGTGCCATCGAGCAGCGCCCCCTCCGCGTAGACGCCGCTGGTCCGCTGCCGGGCGCAGCAGAGCAGCATCTCCTCGAGGGCGGTCGCGATCGCTGCCGCGTCGCCCCGCTCGAAGAGGGTCGTGAGCCCGTCCCGCCAGCTCTGCGTGAGGTTGGTCATGCAGGCGCAGAGGCTGCTCTTCGACGCGGCCTCGAGCGTCGAGTCGTTGATGGTGGAGGCGAGCACCTGCGCGTCCTCGATCACGCAGGCCGCGCCCCCGCCGCCGCCGGTGCCGCCGCCGCCGCTGCTCGCTGCGCCGCCGCCGGCCCCGCCGCTGCTTACTCCGCCGCTGCTTACTCCGCCGCTGCTTACTCCGCCGCTGCT
>CAYVRP010000074.1:29101-35843 GCA_964454025.1 uncultured Polyangiaceae bacterium
CGCCGCTGCTTACTCCGCCGCTGCTTACTCCGCCGCTGCTTACTCCGCCGCTGCTTACTCCGCCGCTGCTGGCCCCGCCGCTGCCCTCGGGCTCGGCGTCGTGGTCGCTACACCCGGCGGCGGCCAGGCCGAGCGTGAGGAAGCCGCCGAGCACGGCCGGGGAGAGCCGGCGGGTGAAGCGGCGATACTCGGGCGTGCCGGCAGCGAGCGGCGCGGCCGACGGCGCGGCCCCGGACAGGGCCTCGCGCAGCGAAACCACGAGCTCGGCGGCGTCCCAGGACGACAGGAGCTCGGCCGTCGGCGCCGCCAGCCGGCGCTCCGCCTCGGGAGCGGTCGCCTGCCGCAACACCTCTCGGAGCAGCTCCTCGAGCGGCCCCCAGAACGCGGGATCGTCCCGACGCCGGTCGAGCAGCGCGTGGAGCTCGGAGTAGGTTTCGTCGAGGCCCGACCAGGGCTCGATGGCGGCGCCCTGCCGTCTCAGGAAGGTCCTGACCCGATGCGTGATGGTCTGCATGGTCTTCCTCTCGCAGGCGGTGCCCCCCCGTTCACCCGCCGTCGTCGAGATCTACCTCATCCCGAGGACCTCGACAACCGCGCCCCGCGCCGAGGCGCGGGGCGCGGGCTCGGAGAGCCCTGATGCGAGGGGGAATCGCCCGGGACCACCGCCAGCGGCGCGGGGCACGAAGGGGAAGGAAGTGAGCGCGCCGCTCGGTCGCCACGACGCTGCCTTCACTCGGGTAGACCGACGCAGGCGCGGAAATCCTGCGCGCAGGCCTCCAGGGGGTGTGGGGAGAGGAAGAAGCACGCGTAGGCCTCCGCGCGCTCCTCCTCCTGGAGGATGCTCATCAGCGTGCTGCATTCCTGCTCGCTCAACTGGGGGCAGCCCGCGACCACGTCCGCGCAGTCCACCTCCACGTCGCCAACGACCGCCCCGGGGGCGACGCACGCGCGCGGAAACACGGACGCCTCGCAGGCGGCGATGGTGGCGGCCTGGTCGTCGCAGAAGTCGGGCGTGTCGCGAATGCAGGCGAGCGTCTCCCAAAACACGCTGAAGCGAGCGTTCTGCCAGAGCCAGTTGCAGGTCCGGTAGGTCGCCGAGGACTCGTCGCCGCAGCGTGCCACCTCGCAGGTCCCGCCGCCCGCGCCGACCATGCCGTCGTCGGCGGCGAGCCACTCCCCGGCCCCCGCGGTCCCGCCGTTGGCGACGCCGCATGTTCCCGCGCCGGCCACGCTCCCGCCCGCACCGCCGCTCGGCGCGCCCGCGCTGCCGCCGATGCTGACCGGGGAACCAGCGGTCCCAGCGGTTGCCTGACCGCCGCTGCCCGGTGCCCCGGCGCCGACAGCGCCCGCGGTCCCACCCGCCGGCGCGCCGCCCGAGGACGTGACGCCACCGATCCCGGGCAACCCGCCACTGCCGGAGCTGCCACCCGCCAGCGTGACGCCGCCGATCCCAGGTAGCCCGCCGCCCCCGGAGCTGCCGCCCGCCGGCATGAGGCCGCCGATCCCCGGCAGCCCGCCGCTGCCGCTGCCGCCCCCGGTAGCCGCGCCGCCGCCACCGCTGCCACCCGCCACCGGTGCACCGCCGGAGTCGGGCCCGGTCCCCGCGTCGCCGCCGCTCACACCACCGCTCGCCAGGCCGCCGCTGGACGCGGCGCCGGTTCCCCCGGCAGCCGCGTCGCCCGCGTCGTCATCCTCCTTGCAGGCGGAAGTGATGGCGAGCGCGCCGAGCAGGAGCGCAACCCGGGTTGGGCAATGGAAACCGAGCTTCGTCATCGTGCCGTTCTTCTCGCTGGGCGGACGCGCGCCGCGGCGCAGTCTGTGCCAGATCCGGGTCCAGTCCGCTTCGCGGGTCCCTTGTTGCATCGGGCGTGCCGAGCACTTGTGCCACGCCCGAGCACCGCGGGCGACGGGACCATTCCGAGGCGGAGCCCCCCTCGCCCACCCGGAGGGCGACCGCGCGCGACGTCGCTGGAGCTGGAAGCAGTCGACGTGGGTGCCGACGAAGGCGGCGCCATCGTTCTCCGGCGCGCAGTCCTCGTCCCCGGCATCGACCCGGAGCGCGAACCGGGCTCCCCCGCCGCCACCGTTCACGTAGCTCACGAGGAGGGGGAGCGTCGCTGCGCCGAGCTCGAGCTCGAGCGTCTGGCGGAGCTCCTCGAGCTCGACGGGCGGATCGAGCTCGCTGAGCCCCCGGTCCGTCTCGAGGGCCCGCAGGGTGACCCCACCCCGGACGGGCGCCCCGCCGAAGTTGGCGAGCACGACTTGCGTCTGCACGGCGCGCAGGGCGTCGCCGTCGCCCCGCGCCCAGGCGTACCGCGCGGGCGAGTCCCCGCCGTCACCGCAGTCCTCCACCGCCACCGCTGCCGCGCCGATACCGAAGCCGTCGGCGTCCGGCTACGCGTCCACCGTGCGGCCATCGCCTCCGGCACCGCCGGCCACTCCAGGATCGACCGCGGATCCGGGACCGCTCGGCGTCGCGGGATCACAACCCCCGAGCGCGGGCGCGAACGGAGCGCCGACACACCCTCGCGACGGGGTCGATGAGGAGGCTGCGTGGCAAGGGTGCCGGAGGCGACCACGACCGCTCCGGTTGCGGGCGGTCGCGGGAGCGCACGGCTTTTGACTGCGCCTCGCGACTGGACCAAGGTTTCCCCGTCGGCGGGGATCGGAGCTGGTTCGTGCGTAGTAGAGCGCTGTCACGGCGTGGCCTCATGACCGTTGTCCGTCGTCCCAGCGCCGTTCGCGCGATCTCGAGCAGGAAGGGAGCCTCGACTATGCGTGATCTCGGTGCAGGTTGGGTGCGCTGGCTGCTGGTCGGAGCGCTCGCCGCGGGCTGCGGCGGCGAGCGGACCGGGGATTCGGAGGCGGTGGGCTCGTCGTCGGGTGGGCGCGCCACGGGCGGCGCGCCGAGCAGAGGCGGTGACGAGGGCGGGTTTCCAGGCTCCGAGGGCGGCGCCGAGGCCGCGGCAGCGGGCGCGCCTGCCAGCGGCGGCGCAGTGCCGAGCGGTGGTCGGTCCTCGGGCGGCAGCGTCACGACCGGCGGCGTCACGACCGGCAGCGTCACGACCGGCGGCGTCACGACCGGCGGCGTCACGACCGGCGGCGTCACGACCGGCGGAGTTGCCACGGGCGGCACGAGCCCCCTGGGTGGCGCGAGCGGAGACGGCGGCACGGCCGGGGACGGCAGCGGCGGCACGGCCGCCGGCGCGGGCGGCACGGGCGCACTCGGCGGCACGAGCGGCGGGGGCGGCGCCCCCGGCACGGGCGGCAGCGCGGGCGCGCCCGCGAGCTCGGTCGAGTGCGACGCCCCGGCCGACTGCGTGCTGTCCATCGCCGACTGCGTCTGCCGCGCGCTCCCGGCCAGCGATCCGCAGGCGAGCGAAGTGGTGTTCTGCGAGGAGGATCCCTGCGCTGCGCTCGACGTCACCGAGGCGAACGTCACCTGCCTGCGCGGCCGCTGCTCCCTGGCCCTCGCCTGCAGCGGACAGGAGGTGGAATGCAACATGGTAGCGCCCGACTGCCCGGAGGGTATGACGGCGTCGGTGGCCGACCGTTGCTGGGGACCGTGCGTCCCGGTCGAGGAGTGCATGCCAGCTCCGCTCGGGGCTGGCCCTGAGGTCTTCGCAGGGGTGTGGCTCATCGGCTGGGAGGACCAGGGGCGGCACTACTCCGCGCTCCGCTTTCCCCCCGACACGGGCACGGGCTACGACGGCCCCATCGAGCTACTGGCCGACCCCGGGCTCCCGGCCAATCAGCCCCTCTTCCCCTGCTCGGGCGTGGGAGAATTCATGCCGACCGCGGCCTGGGGCTCCTTCATGATCGAGCAGCCCGCCGACTGCGACCCCGAGGAGAACGACCTGTACCTCGTGTTCCAGGACTTCAGCGACGCCGGCGGCCGCTGGGGCTCGACGCTGCACGCGACCATCGAAGCCGTCGTCGCAGGCGAGGTGCGCGCTCTGGACGCCTACTGGTTCCCGGCCGCCGCCTGCGACGCGGCGATGACGGCCTGCAACTTCGGCGAGCCCTGAGCTCGGCGGACGAGCGGGGCGCCGAGCGCTGCGAGAGCGCGCCGCGGGCGGCAGCGTCCACCCGCGCCTGGAGCCACCCTTGCTCCCGGCGCCGGGGCGACTCTCCGAGCGGCCGACCGCGGTAGCGGGGCCACGGAGAAACCTCCGGTTGCGTCGCGAGCCGCTTCTGACGAGAGTCGGCGCCGCCGAGGGCGAGAACCGGAGCGAGCTGGATGAGTCGAGTGCCGCGAGCACGAACCATCGTGGTGGTCGGTGTGGGCTGGGTGGCCGCGGGCCTGGTGCTCGCGGCGGGGTGCGCTCGACCGCAGAGGTCGTCCCGCACCCAGGAGCCCACGAGCCCCGCGCCCGACGACGCGCCCCTGGCCTGCACGCCGATCCGCGCCAGCGGTGAGGCGCCCCTGATCGATGACTTCGAGGCCGTGCCCGGCCAGCTCCCCGGCAACGACGGCCGCGGTGGTTGGTGGTTCAGCTACGACGACGGCACCGGCGGCCAGCTCCGGCGGGAGGAGATCGCGCTCGGCGGGGGCGGCGAGGCGGGCCACGCCTTGCACGTCGTCGCCTCGGGCTTCGCGAAATGGGGAGCGGGCTTCGGCGCCTCCCTGCATCCCGGGACGACCCGCGCTCGGGGCTGCCCCTACGACGCCTCCGCCTACGCCGGCCTCCGGGTGCGCGCGCGGGGACGCGGGCGGGTGCGCCTGTCGCTCGGGGACGCGGCGACCACCCCGGTCGCGCGGGGCGGGCGCTGCGCACGGCCGGGCGAGGGCTGCTTCGACCTGCCCGGGGTGTGGCTCCTCCTCGAGGAACGGTGGCAGACCTTCGAGCTGCCCTTCTGCGCCTTCTCGCCCGAGGGCTGGGGCGGGTCCAGCGACCGGGTCGACCCGTCGACGCTCGTCGACCTGCACTTCCGCGTCGGCACGCGCGCCGCCGTCGAGCTCTGGCTGGACGATCTCGCCTTCTACCGCGCCGCCCCGGGCGCCCCCGCGCCGCGGTGCGAGCGGCCTTGCCCCCTCGACCTCGTCCCCCGCACGGCCGACATCGACCCGACCCACACGACCGCCACGCTCACCGAGGAGCTCGGCGTCCACACCTTCGAGCAGCCGACGACGTCCTGCGGACCCCTCACGCGGCGCTACCTGAGCTTCGTGCCCCGGCGGCTGCCGCCGCGCTCCTCGGCGCCGGTGCTCTTCGTGCTGCACGGACGCGGTGGCAACGCGGACTGGACGCGCAGCCACCAGACGCGAGCTCGCTTCGACGCCCTCGCGACGCGGGACGGCTTCGTGGTCGTCTACGGCAACGCCGCGCCGGGTGCGCAGACCAACCCCCTCGTGCCAAACTCCGGTGCCTGGCGCCAGGCCCACTTCCGCGACGGTGAGGTCGACGACGTCGACTACCTCGAGCGGGTCCTCGCCGACCTGGCGGCGCGCGGCGTCATCGACGGCACGAACCCCGTCTTGCTCGCGGGGCTCTCGAACGGCGGCGGGATGGCGCTGGAGGCGGCGCGACGCATCCCCGGACGCCTGCGCGGGGTCGCGGCGCTGATGCCCTACGACGGCTACCCACCGGAGCCCGTCCCCGATCTGACCGGCACCCGGCTCG
The DNA here is from genome assembly GCA_964454025.1 of uncultured Polyangiaceae bacterium. Classification (GTDB taxonomy): domain Bacteria; phylum Myxococcota_A; class Polyangia; order Polyangiales; family Polyangiaceae; genus JAFGBI01. Next base: position 34,726 of record CAYVRP010000074.1, read on the forward strand.
AGCGCGTCCTCATCGCCTACACCCACGGCGACCCCGCGATGCCGGACGGGTACCACGAAACCATGGCCCTGCAGCCGGCGCGCTGGGCGGCGGCGATGGGGCTGCCCGCGGCGGTGATCGCGGCGCCACAGCGGACCGCCCTCCCCGACCGGATCGTCGAGGGCGAGGGCTACCGGGGCACGCGCCCGGTGGCGCTCGCCACCCGCGACCGCCACGTCACCCAGCTCGACCTGGTGGGGCCCGACGGCAGGCGCCGCGTCAGGGTTCTGATCATGGACCACGCCGGACACTTCTGGCCGAACCCCGTCCAGTTCAACGAGGAGTGGGTCCTCACCCAGTACGGCTTCCGCAACCAGGACTTCGACGCCGCCGACGCGGTATGGGACTTCTTGCGGCCGCCGGCGACGTAGGTTGCCGGGCGCGCGCCGTGGGCGCGGGAGTCAACGGCCCTCGGGGCTCTGGCAGCGGTGCACCACCGGGTCGAGGTCGAGGCCCGCGTCGACCTGGCACGTGCCGGTGCCGTCCCCGCCGCAGGCGCCGGCGAGGAGGCGCGCAGCCTCGTCGGCTCGCGTCGAGGCCGTGCTCGCCGAGGGGAGCGAAAAGGTCGGGATCGTGGCGCGACCCCGGCTCGACCTCGTCACGGAGCCCGGAATGGAGCGGCTGCGCGCAGGCATCGGTACCGACCCCGCGGGAGCCTCTGCCCCCGATCCCGTCTCTGCCCGGGAACGCTTCCGCCGGGGGCGCGGGCGGCGCGCCCCCCCAATGGTCGTCGCGGCCTCGCTCCCGCCAACTGGCGACGTCAGGCGCGGCGCGCTCATGCGTTCGGTCGAGCCTGCCACGGCTCCGTGCCCCATCGCCCCTCGCGGCGGCCCCCGTCACGCTCCATCGGAAACCCTCCCCGGCCCCACTTTACGCGGTGTCCGAGCCCCCGGGGGCACCGGCGGGTAGCGCACGATTGACGCCGCGAGCGGCGGCCCGTACCAATGGCGGCGATGGGTGGTGTCCTGGGGGCACCCGCAACCGGAAGCGACTGCCATGAACCAACCTCCGAACAATCCGTACGGCGCCTGAATCGTCCCCTCATTTTTCAGCCTCATAGGACGGCGAAGATCTCCTGA
>CAYVRP010000075.1:0-20121 GCA_964454025.1 uncultured Polyangiaceae bacterium
GTTCAGCGACGCGACCTGCCCGAGCTGGGCCACCTCCAAGGGCTGCACGCCGGCGGTGGCGAGCTCCTCCTACGACCTGCAGATCCAGATCCCGGGCGGCGACGCCGCGGGCTCGGGCACCATCTGCGTCACCAGCGTGGTCCCGATCCTCTGATCCGAACTGGCGGGGGCCCCTCCCGGGACCGCCGCGGAGGCCCGACGGGCCGGCGCCCTGGCGTCGGCCCGTCGCGTTTTTTCCCCGACCCACTACGATGCGCGCGCGCCGCCGACCGCGTGGACGCCCGAGCCCTCCGGCCATGAACGCCTCGATCGACCGTCCCCGCCCACCTCGCGCGCGGCGCTCGGGTGCGCCCCCGGCGCCCCCGCCGCCGGCGGAGTCGCGGGCGCGGCTCACGCCCTTCGCGTCGGCGATGCACCTGGTGATGAACGTGCTCCTGTCGGCCACGCTCGTCATCGCCTGCCTGGTGCCGGTGCACGTCTCCCACACGCGGGTGTTGCCCCTGCCCTACCTCGAGGACGGCCGCGCCTTCGAGCTCCCGCGGCCCCCGGGCTTCCGCCTGGACGTCGGTGACCAGATCCCGGTCTACCGCTTCCACGGGGAGTTCCAGCCCGAGCTCGCGCGCGCGCGGGTGATCGAGGCGGAGGCCGGACGGCTGCGCTGCGAGCTCGATCCCGGCGCGGCGCTCGTCCCCCCCGGTCGCCACGGCCTGGTGGTGGGGCGCGCCGGCGACCTCTTCTCCGTCGACCTCGGGACGCAGCACGGCCTGCAGCCGCGCGATCGCCTGGTGCTGTTCAAGGACTGGGAGCGCGTCGGCGAGCTCGTGGTGTTGATGCCGGCCGTCGACGGTAACCCCCCCCTCACGCGCCTCGGCCGTCATCATCCCGGGAAGCTCGCCCCCGTGCTCACCGGCCCCCGCGACAACGTCGCGGGCCTGGTGGCCAGCGAGTTCACGGTCCCCACCACGGTGGTGCTCTTCTCCCGCTCCCCCTGGCTCATCGCCGGCGAGATCGCGGCGTTCGCCGTCGTGCTCGCGCTCGAGCTCCACCTCTTCTTCCGCCGCGGCTACGGTCTGCTCGCCGCGCTCGGGCGGAGCGCGCGCCGCGCGTTCCGGGCGCTGCCGCGCCTGCCCCGCCGGGGGCTCGCGCTCGCCTTCGCGCTCGCCGCCTCGGCCGCGCTCTACGCCTTCGTCGGCGGCGCGGTGGTGGCGCTCCCCGGCTGGCTCGCCGGCAAGCTCGGCGATCTCGCGAGCTGGCTCGAGTGGTGGGGCGCCGGTGCCGCGCCGCTGTCGCGGGCGGCGGCGGGCGGGGCGCGCTGGCTCCGCGAGCTCGGACCGCGCCTGCCCGCGCCCCTGAGCCTGGTCCTGGCCGGCGCCCTGCTGGCGGCGCACCTCGCCTGGCTCGTCCTGCGCAAGAGCCACCTCCCGCTCGTCGTCTGGCACGCCCTGCGCTACGAGCCGCGCTGGATCGAGCGCCGCGTCACCCGCAACGCGAAGGCGCAGCTCGCCCTGGTCTGGGTCCTGCACCTGGCGGTGCTCTGGGCCTTCGCCTACACGCTGGTCGGCTTCCTCTCCGCGGACTTCAACCGCGCCTTCGAGTTCCTCTGCCCGGCGGACGCCGAGCTCCGCTTCGTGGACGCCACCCTCGCGCGACCGGTGTCGCTGGCGATCTGGATCCGCGCCACCCTGCACAACGTGGGGGTGCTCCTGCGCACCGGCATCGCGCCCCTCACCTTCGACCAGTGGCTGAGCGTCCTCAGGTACCTGGTCTGGGGGGTGACGGTGGTGGGCTGCCTCGTCGGCTACGTGCACTCCTTCGTGCACGCGCTGCACCTTACCACCATCCGCAACATCGACTTCACCCTCCTCGGCTGGTTCACCAACGCGATCTGCTACGGCCCGCTGCTCGGCGGCCTGCTCTGGGCCGTGGTGCCGTGGCTGTACGGCCCGGTCCCGACCGTGGCCGCCGGCCCCCTCCACGCCGCCCTCGGCGTCACCGAGCTCGCCCTGAACGTCGCGTACGCCGCCAGCATCTTCAACCTGGGGACCAGGTTCGGCGTGATGGTCGACAAGGGGCTCGTGCGGCGCGGCTTCTACTCCGTCATCCGCCACCCGAGCTACACCCTCGAGGGCCCCATGCTGTTCCTGGTGGCGGCCAAGACGCTCGGCCCCGGCCTGATGTGGGTGGGGGCGGTGATGCCCTTCCTCCAGTACTGGCTCCGCTCCGAGCGCGAGGACGTCTTCCTCGCGGCCTCCAACCCCGAGTTTGGCGCCTATCGGGCCCAGGTCCCCTACAAGTTCATCCGCGGCCTCGTGTAGACTCGCGCCGCGGGTGACCCCGACCCGCGCTCCCCTCGCCCGAACCCGGGTCGCCACCGCCATGTCCACCGACGAAGTAGCCCGCCCGCGCGCCGTGCTCGCCTGCGAAGATCTCGGGCCGGAGCTGGAGCGCCAGCCGCTCGCGGCCACGCGCCTGTTCCGGAGCGCCGGGGTGAAAATCTCGCTCCGCGCCTGGACCGAGCTGCCGGTGGACGTGCGCTGGGCGATCGCCACCGAGGGGGCCCGCGACGCGATCGACCTGCACGCCGCCCGCGCCCTGCTCCGGCACATCCCCATCCGCCACCTCGAGCTCGTCGGCGAGCACGCGACGCCGGAGGACCAGCCGCTGCCCGGCGTGCTGGAGGGCCTGGGGCTCCAGGCGAGCTACGCCCAGACCCATTGGCCGCGGCTCCCGCCCTTCGCGCGGTACGTGCTCAACGTCCTGCGCAACAACAAGCGCCTGCTCTGGCGCGCGTTCGCGGAGATCAGCGGGACCCCCACGCGCCGCTACGACGGGTGGCGGGGGCCGCTGGCGCACGCGGAGGTCGCGCTGGCAGCCCGCGAACCGGTGCGCGGGGAGGTGATGACCCTGCTCGCCAAGGACCGCTTGCTCGACGGGCGGGGCCTGCTGCTCGCCCGCGCCGCCGGGGTGCGGGCCGCCCGCGCCGCCGGCGCGACCTTCGATCTTCACTCCACCTCGGTCACCGGCGCCGTGGAGATCGACTGGGCGGTCGACGCGCAGGCGGGCACGGTGCTGTGGCAGGCGCACGTCTCCACGGACGCCGGCGACTTCTTCCCCGTGGCGGCGCTGGCCGGCGCGGCCACCGCCGGGCTCTGCCTGCTGGACCTGCTCAAGGAGTTCGATCCCGACGTGCGGCTGCGCTCGGTACGCCTGCTGGAGGAGGAGTGGCTGGTGGGGCAGCTCGATCCGGAGGGTGGTCGCTCGGTGCTGGGCGCGACCCTGGTGCTCAGGCGCTGACCGGCTCCCCCCGGATCGTCAGGTCGTCGCCCTCCCGATCGATGGTGAGGGTCGCGCCGTCCGCGAAGCGGCCGCGCAGCAGCGCCTCCGCCAGCGGGTCCTGCACCCGCCGCGCCAGCTCCCGGCGCAGCGGCCGCGCCCCCAGCGCCGGGTCGTAGCCGAGCTCCACCAGGCGGTCCCGCGCCTCGCGCGTGAGCACGAGCCGGAGCCGCCGCTCCGCCAGCAGGCGCTCGAGCCCCGCGAGCTGGATGTCGACGATGGCGCGGAGGTGATCGCGTGTCAGCGGCCGGAAGACCACGACGTCGTCGATGCGGTTGAGGAATTCGGGGCGGAAGAAGCGGTGCAGCTCGTCCAGGAGCACGTCGCGCAGGGCCGCCCGGCCCTCCTCGCGCTCGAAGAGCGCCTCGTCGGTGTCGAGGATGCGCGCCGAACCGATGTTGCTGGTCATGATGACCACCGTGTTGGAGAAGTCCGCCCGGCGGCCGCGGCCGTCGGTGAGGCGACCGTCGTCCAGCACCTGGAGCAGCAGGTTGAAGACGTCCTGGTGCGCCTTCTCCACCTCGTCGAAGAGGAGCACCGAGTACGGCCGGCGGCGCACGGCCGCGGTGAGGAAGCCCCCCTGCTCGCTGTCGGCGTAGCCCGGCGGCGCGCCGATCAACCGCTGCGCCATGTGCCGCTCCATGAACTCGCTCATGTCGAGGCGGGTGAGGGACTGCTCGTCGTCGAAGAGGAACTCGGCGAGCGCCTTGGCGAGCTCGGTCTTGCCCACCCCGCTCGGCCCGAGGAAGAGGAAGCTGCCGATGGGCTTGCCGGGGTCGCGCAGCCCCACGCGCCCGCGGCGCACGGCCCGCGCCACGGCGCGGAGCGCCTCGTCCTGACCGACCACCCGCGCCGCGAGCCGCGGCTCCATCTCCAGCAGCTTCGCCGCCTCCCCTTCCAGCATCTTCTTTACCGGGATGCCGGTCCAGCCGGCCAGCGTCGCCGCGACGTCCCCCTCGCCGAGCTCGGCGGGGCCGGGCGGGGCGCCGGCGCGGCGGGCTGCCTCCTCCGCCCGCGCGAGGCGCTGCGCGAGGTCGGGGAGGACGACGTGCTCGAGCTCGCCGACCCGGCCGAACGCCTTCTCGTCCCGGGCCGCGTCCCGCTGGCGCTCGGCCTCGGCGAGCTCGCTCCGGAGCGCGCGCACGGCGGCGACGACCCCGCGCCGGGCCTCGACCTGCCGCCGCAGCTCGGCGACGCGGGGCTCGAGCTCGGACAGCTCACGCGAGAGGCGCTCGCGCACCTCGGCGGTCGCGGCGTCCCCGGCGGGCTCGAGGCTCTGGAGCTGGGCCTCGAGCGACTCGAGGCGGCGGATGACCTCGTCGGCGCTGGCCGGAGTGCCGTCGAGCTCGACCCGCTTCGACGCCGCGGCCTCGTCGAGCAGGTCGACGGCGGAGTCGGGGAGGAAGCGGTCCTGCAAGTAGCGCTTGGCGAGGCGGACGGCGGCCACGATCGCGCCCTCGCTCACGCGCACGCCGTGGTGGCGCTCGTACCGCGCCGCGATCCCGCGCAGGATCTCCACGGCGGCGTCGACCGTGGGCTCGTCGACGTCGAGGCGCGTGAACGAGCGGAGGACGACGGGATCACGCTCGGCGAGCCGCCGGAACCCCTCCGGGGTCGTGGTCCCCAGCATGCGCAGCTCGCCGCGCTCGAGCGCGGGGCGGAGCGCGTCCCCGACCCCGTTGCCCGCCGCGCCCGTCGCGAAGAGCTGCTCCATCCCGCGCGCCACCAGGATGACGTCGTCCGCCGCCCGCGCGGCGGACGCTACCAGCTTGCGCACGCGCTCCTCCACCTCGCCCCGGAGCCGCGCCCCGGCGATCAGCGCGCCGACGTCGAGCTCGAGCAGGCGCGCCCCGGCCAGGGTGGTCGGCACGTCGCCGCGCGCGAGCCGCCGCGCCAGGGCGCTGATCACCGCGCCCCGCCCGACGCCCGCCTCGCCGACCAGCAGCGGGTGCCGCTTCTGCCGGCGCTCCAGGATGGTGAGCAGGCGGCGCACCTCCGCGTCGCGCCCGATGACCGGGTCGAGCCGGTCGGCGCGCGCCGCCTCCACCAGATCGCGGGTGACCTCCGCGAGCGCGCCGGCGTCCGCCGGGGCGCCGCGCGGGGGCCGGGGCGCGTCGCGGAGGGCGCGCACGTGGGCCCGCAGCGCGCCCGGCGTCACCCCGAAGGCGAAGAGCACCTCGCCCGCGGGCCCGCGGATCTCCTGCGAGAGCGCGTTGAGCAGATGCTCGACCCCGACCTGCTTCGCGCGCTCCCGCTCGGCCTCCCGCTCGGCGCGCTCGAGCAGGTCGAGCATGCTCGCCGAGAGGTACGCTGGCTCGCGCCCGCGCGGCAGCTCGGCGAGCGCCCTCTCCGCCGCGGACTGGAGCGGCACCGCCGCCACCCCGGCGTGCTCGAACACGGCGACCACGCCGGGATCCCGCGTGAGCCCGCGGACGAGCAGATGCAGGGGCTGGACCTCGACGTGCTTGCGCTCGTCGGCGAGGATCTGCGCCCCGGCGACGAGCGCGCGCGCGTCGGGCGCATAGCGGTCGAGTGAGAGCGTGGTGGCGTCGTCGCGGCTCATCGGCCACCAACGGTACCCCCCTCCCGGCGCCGCACCAAGGCGGGCGCGGGCCCCGCGTCCCCGCGGGTCTTCCGGCGCGCGCCCGCCGTCGCTCGGCGTGGGGCCGGCGCCACCGACCGCGTGCATCGGGCCGGGAGTGGCCCGCGCTCCGCGACGTGAACGCGCCCGGACCCGTCGGTTGGCGCGCGACGCGCAAGGTGGGGACCGTGCATCGCGCCCGCGGCACGCCCGTTGCGCGGTGGTTCCTGGCGGTGGATCGCGGCCTCGTCGTGCGCGCGGCGCGGGCGGATCGCTCTTTTCGTCGCTCGCGCTCCTCTCGTTCGGCTGCGACCGCGAGTGCACCGGCAAGCCCGGACCCTGTTCGGTCCATGCCCTTCACGGACTGCGCGTCGGTCGCGGGGTGCACCGGCTTCCCGCGCCCAGGCAAGGGAACGCCGAGCCCCTGCGCGACCGCGGCGAAGCCCGGTCGCGCGGCGCGGCTGGCTGCGGGTGGAGCTCGAACGGGTGCCACGGAACGCCTGCGCCCTGGGCGACGTCGACGGACTGCCTCGCGAGCGGCTCCACCTTCACGGAACCCGGATGCGGTGCCGACGCCTCGCCCTGTGGCTCTCACGAAGAGGAGCAGGCGTGCTCGAACGTTCCGGGCTGCGGGTGGGAACAGGTGCGGCCCTCGAACCCTCCCCGGCACCGGTCCCACGCGCCTGCCCAGGGCACGGACCGCTGCCCCGCACCCGGCCCGCTCGCACCCCTGGGAGCCCCCGTCGCGCCCAGCTCACGCGGCGAACCGCGCAGCGAGGATGGACGCTCGCCGCCACCGTTCGTCGAGAGAGCCCCGAACCGGTATGCTCTCGCGCCCGTGCTCTTCGTCGCCGACCTGCCCCGCTGGTTCACGACCGCGACCGCGGTGTCGCTCGGCCTCGTGTTCGGGAGCTTCCTCAACGTCGTCATCTACCGGCTGCCGCGCGGTGAGAGCGTGGTGTCGCCCGGGTCGCGCTGCCCCGCCTGCGCGACGCCCATCCGCGGCTCCGACAACGTCCCGATCCTGAGCTACCTCCTGCTCCGGGGCCGCGCGCGCTGCTGCCGGGCGCCGATCTCCGTCCGCTACCCCCTGGTCGAGCTGATCGGCGGCCTGCTCGCCTGGGCCATCCTGGAGCTGGTGGCGTTCGAGCGCCCGTTCGAAACCCCGCTGTGGCTCGGCGCGACGCTGTTCGCCGCCTACCTCGCGCTCGGCCTGGGGCTGGTCGCGGCGGCCTTCATCGACGTCGAGCAGATGATCCTGCCCGACGAGATCACGATCGGCGGCGCCGTGCTCGGCCTGCTCACGGCGCCGCTGCGGCTCGACGTGAGCAGCGTCGCCGGCGCGCCCTGGGCGGGGTGGCTCGCGCCGGTGGGACCAGCCGCGGTCGCCTGGGGCGACGCGGCGTTCGGCGCGCTGGTCGGGTACTTCGGGATCTATCTGCCCTTCGACCTGCTGTACCGCAGACTCCGCGGGCGAACGGGCATGGCCCAGGGTGACGCCAAGCTGGTGATGCTGGCGGGCGCCTGGTTCGGCTGGCCCGGCGCGCTCTTCGCGCTCCTGGCCGGCGCGGTCCAGGGCACCCTGGCTGGCGCGGCGCTGCTCGTCGCGCGCGGACGGATCGAGGAGCCCCCGGCCGTGCGCGAGGAGCGCGCCGCCCTCCGGGCGGCCATCGACGCCGCCGAGGGCGAGGAGCGCGCCGCCCTCGAGGCGGCGCTCCGGGCCGATCCGCTGGGCACGGACCCGGAGCCGGGGGCGCTGCAGGCGCGGATCCCGTTCGGACCCTTCCTGATCGTCGCCATCTTCGAGTACCTCTTCTTCGGCCCCTCGCTGGTCGCCACCTATCTCGACTTCACGCGGCTCTGATCGAATGATGACGGGTTCCCTGGCCCCTCGCCACGCGCTCGCCGTCCTGGGCATCGGGTGCTCCACGCTGGCCGGAGCCTGCCGGCATCGCGATCTGCCGCGTCCCACGCCGGGGCCCCAGGGACCGCGCCCGCCGAGCGCACCCTGCGACTTCGAGGCCGACTTCCCGCCGCCCCCCGCGGAGATCGAGGTCATCGGGTCGTCCCCGCTGCCCGACGACCCCACCTGCGTCTGGGTCGACGGCCACTGGCGTTGGGAGGGCCGCCGCTGGACCTGGATCGCCGGGAGCTTCGTGCATGCGCCGCGCGACTGCCACTACGCGGGGGCGGTCGCCTTCTGGATGCCCGGCGGCACCGGCCACGGCCGGCTCTGCATGCTCTACCCCTCCTTCTTCTCGGATCGTGACGGAACCCGCTGCACCGCACGGCCCTGCGTGACGGCGCCACCCGCGGTACCCCGGCCGCCAGGGCTGTCCCCCCCGCCACCACCCAGCGGGACGGAGCCGCGGTGACGTCGATCCGGCCACCCGCGGGCGAGGACCGCCCGGTCGAGAGCGCCTGGACCGTGGCGCGCGTGCTGGCCTGGGCGACGGAGGACTTCCGCGGGCGCGGCCAGGACAACCCCCGGCTCGAGGCCGAGATCCTGCTCGCGCACGTGCTCGGCTGCGACCGCATCCGGCTGCTGATCGAGGCGCAGCGCCCCCTCGGGGCGCTCGAGCTCGGCCGCTACCGCGAGGTGATCAAACGGCGGCGCACCGGGGAGCCCACGGCCTACATCATCGGCGAGCGGGAGTTCTACGGGCTCCGCTTCCGCGTCGACGCTCGCGTGCTGGTGCCCCGGGCGGACACCGAGACGCTGGTGGACGTCGCGCTCGCGCGGACGCGGCCGCGGTCGCTCGGCGGCGCGGCCCTCGACCTCGGCACGGGCTCTGGCTGCGTCGCGATCGCCTTCGCCCGGCAGCGGCCCACCTGGGAGGTCACGGGCGTCGACGTCGAGCCCGGCGCCGCCGCGGTGGCCCGGGAGAACGCGCTGCGCCTGGGCGCGTGGAACGCCCTGCGCGTCCTGGTGGGCGACCTGTTCGCGCCGCTCCGACCCGGAGAGCGCTTCGATCTGATCTTCGGCAACCCGCCCTACGTCCCCGATGGCGAGATCCCGCACCTCATGGTCGACGTCCGGGACCACGAGCCCCGCCGCGCCCTGGCCGGTGGCGCCGATGGCCTGGATCTGGTGCGCCGGATCATCGCCGCCGCGCCCGACTGGCTGGCCCCCGGAGGGGTCCTGGCGCTCGAGGTCGGCTGCGACCAGGGCGCAGCGGCGCGCGCGCTGTTCGCGGCCCGAGGCTTCGTCGAGGTCGAGGTCACCCGGGATCTCGGGCAGCGGGAGCGGGTGGTGAGCGGGGTGCTGGGGCCCCGCGCCGCCTGAGCCACCCCGCGAGGGCCGCGCGCTCGTCCCCCGCGAGCGACAGGAGCAGGAGGACGAAGAACGCCGCGACGAGCGCGTTCAGGAGCGCGTTTTGCACGATCTGGTCCGCGCTCACCAGCGGGCAGAGCGCCATCCCGACGAGCAGCGCGAAGGGCAGCCCGGCGCGCAGGGCGTCGGTGGCCGAGCCCCGCTCGGTGGTGAACACGGCCGGGAAGAGGGCGAGGTAGATGTAGTAGTAGTTGGCCGGCATCGCCCAGAAGAAGAGCAGCGTCCCGCCGACCACCAGGGCCGCCTGGCAGGCGCGCAGCCGCGCCGAAATCCCCCGCGCGGCGAGGGTCGCCGCCGCCTGAACCAGCGTCACCCAGGGCTCACGCCCGGCCCGGATCGCCTCGAGCCGCCCCTGCCAGGCGGCGAAGCGAACGAGCCCCTCCTCGTACCAGAAGTTCTGGCGCTCGATCCCGGGAGCCCAGGCCGCGAGGCGCGGGAACCCCACGTGCATGACCCAGAAGATGCGGTTGTGCTGCGAGATCTTGGCGAAGAAGTCGCGCCAGGGGTCGAGCCCGAAGGCGAGGAGGCTCGCGCCCACGAGGGCCGCGGCCACCACCGCCGCGGCCAGCAGGTACTCGACCGCCGCGCGCCTGCGCGCCCGGTCGTGGAGGGCCGTGGCGCCGAGGGCGACCGCGCCACCGGCGAGGAAGAGGAGCGGAAACACGCGGAAGGCCGCGGCCGCGCCGAGGAGCGCGCCCGCCCACCGCGGCCGGTCGAGCTTGAGGCACGCCACCCCGGCGGTCAGGAGGAAGAGCCACGGCTGCCGACAGAACGAGCCGCCGGTCCAGGCGTAGCTCGCGAAGAAGTTGTTGCCGAACAGGATCACGTAGGCGAAGGCCGCGGCCGGCCCGAACGCCCGCAGGACCAAGAGCCCTCCCCCCACCACGACCAGCGTCAGATCGAGCAGCGGGAAGATCTCGAAGCTGGTCGGCGTGAAGGTGACCGCGTTGGCGAGGGTGCCGCAGACGACGACCCACGACGGCGGCGGGTTGAACCCGAGGTCGAAGAGCATCGTACGCCACCAGGGCACCTCCCAGCCCATGCCGAGCAGCGTCCGGAGGTCGCCCCGGAACTCGGCCCACCGCGCCGGGGCGAAGCGCCCGCGCACCTCCGGCGCGACCCGCCGGAGCTCGGCCGCAGGCTTGACGGTGAAGACCGACTCCAGAGAGCGCACCGTCGGGATGAAGCGGGCGGGCGTCTGCAGGCCCTCCTCGCGCTCGAGCTCGTCGAGCGCGACCCAGGTGGCGTCGTACAGGCCGAAGTAGCCGAGCTCGCGGAAGTACTTGGCGCCGAAGGCGTAGTGATAGACGTCGTGGTAGTGGTAGGTGTGGCGGCCGAAGCGGCCGTACTCCTGCAGGCGGCCGAAGCGCAGGTAGGCGAAGACCGAGAGCAGGGCCAAGAGGCCCAGGACGGCCAGGGTGAAGCGCCGGGCCCACCCCCCCCGCGGGTAGCGGTGCGCCGCCAGGTTCACCGTGAGCAACCCGCCCACCGTGAGGATCAGGATCTGGACGGTGTGGTCGAGGACGAGCATCGCGGACCGCAGCGAGCGAGCGTAACCGAGCGCCCCCTGAAATACAGCGCGGGCAGGCCCACCCCCGCGCTCGCGCGGACCCGTGGCGACGCGCCCCAGGGCGGGCTCGGCAAGGGGGCCGGCACCCGAAAACTGGGCCACGGCCCCGGGACTGTGCCACCGGTGAGGCATGGCCCGCGACGCACGCAGCCCCCGGTCGGCAGGCGCGGCGCTCCGCCTCTGCGCCGGCGTCGCCCTCCTCGCCGCCTGCACGGCGACCAAGGAGGAGCCCTCGCTGTCCCGGCCCGTGCTCGGCGAGGAGCTGCCGCCGATCCCGGTCCCTCCCGCCGACGGCCCCAAGCTCGGCGCGCTCGCCGACGTCACCCCCGTGCTCGAGCGGCCCGAGGAGGGCACCAAGCAGATCGGGTACCTGCACGCCGGCGCCCAGGTCCCCCGCGCCGAGGAGGCGTTCTCCATCGAGGGGTGCCCGGGCGGCTGGTACCCCCTGCGCCCGCGGGGGTTCGCCTGCGTGGGCACGACCGCCACCCTCGACCTCGAGCACCCGACGCTGGTCGCGATGTCGATCCAGCCGCGGCGCGACCAGCCGCTGCCCTACGTCTACGCCCGCACCCGACAGCCGTCGCGGCTCCTCAAGCGGTCGCCCGACGCCGAGGACCGGGTGGTGACGCTGCGCAAGCTGCCAGCGCGGAGCGGCCTCGCCGTCGTCGGCTCCTGGACGGCCGCCGACGAGGGAGGCAAGCCCCTGCGCCTCGGCCTGCTCACCAACGGTCTCTTCGTGCCGGCGGAGGATCTGGAGGCGGCCCAGACAAGCTCGTTCCAGGGGGTCGAGCTCCCGGAGGGGCTCGAGAGCCTGCCCGTCGCCTTCATCGTCAAGCAGGGCGTCCGCACCTACAAGCCCACGAAGGAGCCGAAGACCTGGCAGGAGGGCGCGCCCCTGAGCTATCACCAGTCGCTGCGCCTGACGGGCAGGTACCGGACCTCGGGGAGCGTGCAGTACTGGGCCGTGGACGACGAAACCTGGGTCCGCCACCGCGACGTCACCGTCGTGCGGCGACGGAGCGAGTTCCCGGACTTCGCCGCCGGGGACCAGCGCTGGATCGACATCAGCATCGTGACCGGAACGGCCGTGCTCTACGAGGGCAGAAGACCCGTCTTCGCGACGCTGGTGAGCGTGGGCCGCGATCGACTGGGGGATCCCAAGACGACCGCGTCGACGGCCCAGGGCGACTTCGAGGTCGTCTCCAAGCACCTCACGGGCGCCGGCCTCGACCCGACCAAGCTCGGTGACCAGGGCGAAACCTACGACGTCCCCTGGGTGATGGAGCTCTCGAGCGGGCAGCTCATGCACGGGGCCTACTGGCACGACCGCTTCGGGATCGAGCACGGCCCGGGCAGCGTGCAGTGGTCCCCCGCCGACGCGCAGCGCGTCTGGGCCTGGGTGACGCCGGAGGTCCCCGACGGCTGGCATGGGGTCAACGAACGCCCCGAGGGCGCGCCCAAGACGCTGATCCGGATCCGCAAGTGAGCGGCGGCGGCGCTACCGCAAGGCCTCGAGGATCTGCACCGTCGCCGGCGACCGGTTCAACGTGTAAAAGTGGATCCCTGGGGCGCCGCCGTCGATGAGCTCCCGGCACTGGCGCGTCGCGTAGCCCACGCCGATCGCCCGCACCTGCTCGGCGTCCTCGCCCACCGCCTCCAGCCGCCCGAGGAGCGCGGCCGGGATGCTCGCGCCACAGGTGGCGGTGAACCGCTTGATCTGCGAGAGGTTGGTGATGGGCATGATCCCGGGCAGGATCGGGACCCGGATCCCCGCGGCCCTCGCGCGGACCACGAAGGCGAAGTAGTCGCGACTGTCGAAGAAGAGCTGGGTGATGAGGAAATCGACCCCGGCGTCGACCTTGGCCCGGAGGTGCGCGAGGTCCGCCGCGAGGCTTGGCGCCTCGGGGTGCTTCTCGGGGTACGCCGCCCCGGCCAGGCAGAAGCGGTCCCCGAACCGCTCCCGGATGAACGCGACGAGCTCGGCGGCGTGCGCGAACCCGCCCGCGGTCGGCTGAAACTCCGCCTCGCCGCGGGGCGGATCGCCGCGCAATGGGAGCACGTTCTCTATCCCGCCCGCGGCGAGGTCGTCGAGGACCCGCGCGAGCTCGTCGCGGGTCGACCCCACGCAGGTGAGGTGCGCCATGGCGTCGATCCCGGTCTGTCGCTGGATCTGCTTGACCAGCTCCACGGTGAGGCGGCGGGTGCTGCCGCCCGCGCCGTACGTGACCGAGACGTAGGCCGGTCGGTAGTCCTTCAGGCGCGCGACGGTGTAGTAGAGCCGCTCCCGCCCCTCCTCATCCTGCGGCGGGAAGAACTCGAAGGAGAAGATCGGGCGCGTCCGCGCGAGGTGTTCGACGATCTTCATCGCGGGCCGTCGGAGGGGGATAGCAGCGATCGACGGCGGCTTTCAACCTCCGCCTGAGCCGCGTCCCGCGCCGTCGTGGGTTCCGTGGCCGGACGGCGCCGAGAAGGCCGGGCCAGGGGGCAGGGGCAGCAGGGAGCGCCGTGACGCCGGCGGCGGCGCCTACCCCGATGGTCCCAGCTGGCAGAACAGCGCGGCCAGGATCGCGAGCGCGACGAACGCGAAAACGAGCGCGACCGCCACCCGCTCCTGGCGCGTCAACGGACGCCCTGGACCCATTCGCCACCAGGGCCGACGCGACGGCTCGGGGGCGGCGACCGCTTCCAGCAACCCCGCGACCGTCAGCGCGTCCCCGCCCCGGGAGTTGGCGCGGAGGACGAGGAGCGTGTTGATGGGCCCCCAGGGGATCGACCACCAGCCGAGCAGGGCGGTGAAGAGGTTCGGGAGCGTCGCGCTCGGAGACGAGCGAGGCGCGGTGCGGAGCGTGAGCTCGAAGAGGACGAAGCCGACCTGCACGGAATACTGCCGGAGCACGGTGTCCGCGCGGAGCCACTCGCCATCGTAGAGGACACCTTCGTCGTCGAGGTCCGCGGCGTGGGCGCGCAGGCGGAGCGCGAGCTCTCGCCCCAGCTCCCGCTGGTACCAGGCCCAGGCGTAGCAGCCGAGGCTGCCCGCCCCGACCGCGCTCCACACCCAGGCGGTCGGCACCTCCGCCGGGACGAGCAGGATCCCGAGCAGCACCAGCGTCAGCACGGGCAGCGGCCAGAGTCTCCGGAGGCGTAGCCCGAGGACGCGGTCGACGGCGCGCGAGTCGATGAGCTCGGAGCGGTCGCGGGGCAACACCCGGCACAAGGTATCACGGCCGGGGCGGCACCGGCACCACCGCCGCGGGCGTCACTGCGGCAGCCTCGCGACGAGCTCCTCGGTGACCTCCCAGAGTCGCCGCGCGAGCTTCGGATCGTTGGCGTCCGCGCGCGGTCGAGCGAGGTTACAGTCCGCGAAGTACTCGCCCGTGACCGTCGCCACGGAGGGGTGGGTGGCGACGAAGACCTGGGTCGCCGCGCCCTGAGCGGGGGTCTTCAGCAGCAGCGGCCGGACCACCCGAAAGACGGCGTCCGCCGCGCGAGGGAGGTGCCGGGAGAGGTTGGTGGGAATGACGCCGGGGTGGATCGCGTTCGCCGTCCGCCGCGTCCCACCGAGCCGCCGCGCGAGCTCCTTCGCGAAGAGCAGGTTGGCGAGCTTGGACTGCCCGTAGTGCCCCCACGGCGTGTAGTCCCGGTCGCCCGCGAGGTCGTCGAACCGGATCCCCTCGCGGGGAGCACGCAGATGGGCGCGACTGCTCACCATGACCACGCGACCGTCGTCGGCGAGCGCGTCGAGCAGGCCAGTGACCAGGAGAAAATGCCCGACGTGGTTGGTGAAGAGCTGGAGCTCCACGCCGAACGCCTGCTCGCGCCGAGGGAGCGCCATGATGCCGGCGTTGGCGATCAGCGCGTCGAGCCGCTCCCCCCGCGCGAGTACGGCCTCCACGCAGGCGCGAACGCTCCGTGGGTCGGACAGCTCGCAGGCGAGCGGCACCCCGTCACCCGCGACCGCCGCGCAGGCCGCGCGCGCCTTCTCGAGCGTCCGGGCGGTGCCGAGCACACGCGCCCCGCGCAGCGCGAGGACCCGCATCGTTTCCAGCCCCAGCCCGGAGCTACACCCCGTCACCAGGAAGGTCTTGCCACCGAGGGACAACCCCGCGGTGACGTCCTCCGCGGTGGAGCCGTAGCCGAACCCGCTGGGGCCGGGCCGCTGCAGGTACTGGTAGAGTGACATCGTTGCCTCGCGGTTCGGCCGGAGGATACCCCACCGGAGACGGCGGCGCTCGACTGTGTGGCGCCCAGACGGAGGGAGCGGGTCAGGGAGAGGGTCACCCGCTCTAGGCACCTCGCCGCGGCGCCGCCGCCGACCGACGGGCGCGAGTGATCGCCTTCTCCGCCTCGACCACGAGCAGCAGAGCGGCGCCCGGGCTCAGGCAGAGGAGCCAGTCGGTGGCCGTGAGGCTGGCGCTGCCGAAGAGGACCTGCATGAAGGGCAGGTAGGTGAAGCCGAGCTGCGCCAGGGCCACCAGCCCCACCGCGAACAGCACCGGACGGCTCCCGAACAACCCCGCCCACGAGAGGGTAGGCGCGAGGATGAAGCGGGTGTTGAAGAGGTAGAAGAGCTCGAAGGCGACCAGGGTGTTGACGGCGAGGGTCTGCGCGTGCGCGACCGGAAGGCCCGAGCCGCGCGCCAAGTGGAACATGGAGAAGGTGCCGAGCCCGGCCAGCAGCGAGACGAAGGCGATCCGGAAGAGGAAGTACCGATCGAGGATGGTCGCGTGCGTCGGCCTCGGCGGCCGGCGCATGACGTCGGCCTCGGGCGGCTCGAAGGCGAGCGCGAGCGCGAGCGTGACCGCAGTCACCATGTTGACCCAGAGGATCTGGGCCGCGGTGAGGGGCAGGCTCGTCCCGAGCGCGATGGCGGCGAGGAGGGTCAGGGCCTCACCACCGTTGGTGGGAAGGATGAAGAGGACGGCCTTGCGGAGGTTGTCGTAGACGGTTCGGCCCTCCCGGACGGCGCTGGTGATGGAGGCGAAGTTGTCGTCGGTCAGCACCATGTCGGCGGCTTCCTTCGTGACCTCGGTGCCGGTGATGCCCATGCCGACGCCGACGTCGGCGCGCTTGATGGCCGGTGCGTCGTTGACCCCGTCTCCCGTCATCGCGACGACGGCACCGTTCGCCTGGAGCGCGGTGACCAGGCGGAGCTTGTGCTCGGGGCTGACCCGCGCGTAGACGCTGGTTTCGGTGACCCAGGCGCGGAGTTGGTCGTCGTTCGCCTGCTCCAGCTCGGCGCCCGTGCGGACGGTGGCGTTGGCGATGCCGATCTGACCGGCGATGGACTGGGCCGTGAGCTTGTGGTCCCCCGTGATCATGATCACCCGGATACCCGCGCTCTGACACTCGCCGACGGCGGCGATGGCCTCGTCGCGGGGCGGGTCGATGATGCCGGCCAGACCGAGCAGGATCAGGCCGCGGTCGAGGTCCTCAGCGGTGAGGCGTTGGGGGATGGCGTCGAGGTCCTTGCAGGCCACGCCGAGGGTGCGCAGGCCCTGGCCGGCCAAGGCCTCGAGCCGCCGCTCCCAGGCCGTGACGTCGAGCGGGCGCAGACCGTCGGCGTGCTGGACTCGCGCGCAGCGCTCGAGGAGCCGGTCGGGGGCGCCGAGGACAGCGATGCGAGCCCCGCCCCCGGGGCGGCGGACGAGGCGGGCGGCGTACTTGTGCTCGGAGGAGAAGGGGAGGTGATCGATCTCGGGATATCCACGGCGCAGGTCGTCGCGATCGAGCCCGGCCTTCATGGCGCAGACCAGCATCGCGCCGTCGGTCGGGGCACCCTCCAGGCGATACCGGCCATCGTCCTGACGCAGATGGGAGTCCGTGCACAGCGTGGCCGGCACCAGCAGCTCGCGCAGGTCGCCGGCTTCAGCAGGGTCGAGGGGCCGCGCGTCACGACTGAAGTCGCCGCGGGGCGCGTAGCCGACGCCGCTCACGGCCACGTCGCCGTCGGCGAGGGCGAGGGTGGTGACCGTCATCTCGTTGCGGGTCAAGGTCCCGGTCTTGTCCGAGCAGATGACCGTCACCGAGCCGAGCGTGTCGACCGCCGGGAGATGGCGGATGATGGCGTTGCGCTGTGCCATGCGGCGGACGCCGATCGCCAAGGTGATGGTCATGATCGCGGGCAGCCCCTCGGGAATGGCGGCGATGGCCAGCGCCACGGCGGCGAGGAACATCTCGCCGGGCCCGTGGCTGGTAAGCAGCCAACCGTAGAAGAACGCCACCGTCGCGATGCCGAGGACGACGTAGGAGAGGACACGCCCGAACCGGGCCATCTGCCGGAGCAGCGGGGTCGTGATCTGCTGAACGCTCCCCAGCAGGTCGTTGATGCGCCCGAGCTCGGTGCGGGCGCCGGTGGCGACGACGACGCCGCGACCGGTGCCGAAGGTGACCAGCGTGCCAGAGAACGCCAGGCAGCTCCGGTCGCCCAGGACCGCGTCCGGCGCGACGGCCTCGACGTGCTTGTGGCTGGGCACCGACTCGCCGGTGAGGAGGGCCTCCTCGATTGGACGAGACGACCCACTCGCCGTCTTGCCGCGCGGCCTCGCCAGACCGCCGCGCGAACGGTCGTCGAGGGCCCGCGGTCTTGGTCCGGCGCAGGTGCCGACCGCAGCTCGGCGCCCGGCCCCTCCGCGGAGGAGAGGCGCTGGGCGGGCGCCCGCGAACCCGATCCCGTTTCGCTCCGTCGCCGGGTCGGTCGTGAGGTGCCCCGCCCGGCGTGGGCCACGCAGCGGCTGCTCGACTGCCCCTCTGCGACATGCACCCTCGGCGGGGGAGCTCGATCGCCCCCCGGCTCGTCCTGTCAGCCCCTCAAGGCCGATGGGCAGCGACCGGGCGCCCCGCGGCGAGCGCGCCGCCTGCCCGTCACCCGCTCGCGCCCGAGGCGATCCGACCGAGCTGGCAACGGCGCCGGCTCCCCCCGGCCAACGTCGGACCTGCGCGGCGACCACACCCACTTGGCTACGGCGCCGACGCCGGGCTCCGCGAAGGCTGTGCCGCGGAGAGCTCCCGCAGACGATCCATCACGATGCCGAACAGCGGGATGGGCAGGACGAAGGAGAAGAGGATGTGCTGCAGCTCGATGTCAGTCAGAAAGATCCCCGTCAGGGTGGTGAACAGACAGTACCCAGCCAGCCAGAGCGTGCGCCGAACGCTGGGGGCACACAGGGGCACCAAGAGCAGGATCCAGATATAGTCGTAGGAAGTCATGTCCTGAGCGCTGAAGACGAGCGGCCCGGCGAGCGCCACGACCTCCCAGGACTTGGCGCCTCGATAGGCCGCCCAACCCACCACTCCTGCCCCCACCGCCAGCGCCAGCAGCCAGAGCGGCCGTCGCTCCTGCTTCGCTGCTCGGATCTCCGCCTTCCACACCTGGTGGGGATCGCTGAGCCGTGCGTCAGCGAGACGGCTCGCGGTGCGCCCGGGAGAATGACCCAACAGGACGGGCAGCCCGATCCGGTTGCCGCCCGGGGTGCCCGCGTGGCGCTGCATGACCCGAACGAAGGCCGGGAAGGACTGCCAACCTTGGGACAGTCCGGCGACCCCGACCCCCAGCGCGCTGGTGAGCAGGATGCCGGCCAGGACCCGACGAGCGGGGGTGGTGAGACGTCGCTTTCGAACGCACTCGACCACTGCGGCGACGCCCAACGCAGCGACGAACACGAACGGGAAGAGACGGTGGAGTCCGGCGAGGGTCAAGGCGCTGGCTCCCCAGAACGGGCGTCGTCGAGCCAGCAGAGCGATCCCCACGCTGGCCCACATGAACCAGGTGTGACGCCCCAGGCAACCGCCCACCCAGTGGTAGGCGAAATGAAACCCCAGCATGAAGAGCAGCGCGAAGAGCGCGGCCGTTCGCGCGCCGAAGGCCCAGCTCACCGCACCGATCGCGACCAGCAGGGCGACTCCGTCGAGCAAGGTGAGCAGCTGCAGGGCGGTGGGACTCGCCGGTACCGTGCCCACCCAGAGCTTCAGCCACGCCGCGTGGAAGGGGGTCGCGTTGAAACCGTGGTCGCCGAGCGATCGATGGAGCGGGTGCTGATCCTCCATCATCGCCTGATAGGCGTCGACGTCCTGCTTGAAGCTCTGCCAGCGTTCGGGGCTGAAGGTGGCACGACAGCGCCCGTCCGGGGTGGAGAACCACCAGCCCTTGTAGACGCGGTTGTCGTCCAGATCGCGCACGTACCAGTCGTTGAAGCGATCCCCCCGCCCCATCTCGCGCTCGGCCTGGGCGGTGCAGCGGTACAGGTCGAAGTATCCCGTCTCTTGGAAGTACTTCGAGCCCATGAAGTAGTGAAAGGTGTCGGGCGTGTGGACCACCTTCCGACCCGGGTGGAACTGACCAAACTGGGTCCACGCGAAGACGGCTAGCGCCGTCAGGCTCCACGACACCCCCAGAGCCAGCGGGCGACGCTGCAGGCGGGGCACCACCACCAGCAGCAGGAAGAGCCCGACGACACCGATGACGACCTTCCAGCTGTAGAGCTGGTAGGTGAGGATCCGGGCCGGATTGGCCGCAACGGTGACCCGGGTCAGCCGCGGCGGCGGCCAGACGGTGGGGGCCTGGCAGAAGACCGCGACCTCGGTGGCCGCGTAGATCGCGTCGCCCCGTACGGCCTCGAACCGCACGTAGCGCGCCGCGCGCTCCGCGACGTGGGCGGCACGCTCGGTCAGGCCGCGCCCCCCGACGGGTGCGCTCAGCCACCAGGGCTCGAAGTGCCTGCCATCGAGCGACGTGCTCAAGCGATAGGTGTCGTTGTTGTCGACCTGCAGGGTCGCAGAGCGGAGCAGGACCTCGCCTCCGAGATCCCAGGTTGCGAACGGGCGTAGCCCGCGCATCTGCGCCGCCTCGGGGGCATCGAAGGGCTGCCCGTCTGGAACCGTCCAGCCGTCGGTGAGCAGCGCGGGCGCGGACACTCCCCGTGCGTCGATGGCCTGGCGACGCAGGAGCAGGTTTCCTTCCGGACAGCCCTCGGCGCGGCCACTCCCGGCGATGCACACCAGCACCGTGAGCAGCGCAAGGCCAAGCCATGCGCGGAGGACCACGCCCGGCGCTCGGCGCGGGCGGCCCCCTCTGGCTCTCCCACCAGACCCAACGCAAACGGTAGAAGGCACGGGAGCCCTCAGCTAGCCGCGCGCGTGGCTGAGAGCACCCACGGCCGCTTCGTCTCCCCACCGCAAAACGCATTCACTCCCGCGGAGGGCCGCCACTAGACCGGCCCTCCGAATCACGCCGCGACCTGCCGACAGCGCCGAGTTGAGGAAGCTCCTACAGCCCGACGTCCTGGAGGATCACGTTCTGGAGGGCCA
>CAYVRP010000075.1:20221-34063 GCA_964454025.1 uncultured Polyangiaceae bacterium
TGTCCTGCAGCACCGGGTTCTGCAGCACGATGTCCTGCAGCACCGGGTTCTGCAGCACGATGTCCTGCAGCACCGGGTTCTGCAGTATCACACCTTGCTCGGCACCGGCCGCTCCGGAAACCCCTGCCCCGCCCGCGCCCGCGGTGCCGACGCCGCCAGCGCCCGCGGTGCCGACGCCGCCAGCGCCCGCGGTACCCGCCCCGCCCGCTCCTCCGGCCCCGCCCGCCCCGCCGGCGCCGGTTTCAGCGGGCAACCCACAGACGGCTTCCGCTTCACAGCGATCCGAGGCGCAGTCGATGGCCTCCTCGCAATCGGGGAAGCAGAAGGCCTCCGTCGCGGTCAGCGTGATGCATCGGAACCCGTCCGGACAGCCTCCCGTGGAGACGTACGTATCCGCCGGCTCGCACTCACGGAGACAGAGCCCGCTGTCCCCCCCGTCAGCGAAGCAAGCCGTCCCAGCCTCGCAGGTGATGGTCGCGTCACAGAGGCCCCCCTCCTCGCCATCCTCCGCCGCTCCCGGTACCGGTCCGTTGCAGCCCAGGGTCGAAGCCGCGTCGTCCACCGACGCAGCGCAGTCGTCACCGCCGACGCCACCGCTACCCGGTCCCGCACCGCCCGGCTCGCCCTGGCCGCCCGCGTTGCCTTCTCCCGCCTGGCCGCCCGTTGCGCCGGTCACGCCCCCGGTGGCGGCTTCACTGTCCCCGCCCTCCCCACCGCGGGCATTACCGCCCGTGGCGGTTGCTCCGCCCGTGCTTCCACCGCCGGTGCCCCCGGTGGTCCGGCCGCCGGTCCCGCCGCCGCTGGCACCACCCGCCTCCAGCGCTCCCCCCTCCCCGGCGCGACCCGGCACGGAATCGCTTCCGGCGTCGTCGTCCTTCTTGCAGGCCACGAACAGGGAAATCAGAGCTAGACCGAAAACCAGGCGCGTCCGAGTCATAGAGGCCCTTATTGTAGTCATGGCGAGACGGTCTTCAACCCCCGAAAACGTCCGGGGCGGCCCCCTTTCCACCGAGCGGCTGGGAGGGGGAGACGCGGAGCCGGGGAGTCCTTCCGACGGGACGCCCGGTTGCGGGACGGACCGGCGCGCGGCACGCCCGGGACGCTGCGCGCTCGGGGTTGGCGACGAGTCGCGATGAAACCACTCGCGCGGGAGGCGCCCCAGAACCCCGGCAGATCGGCGGTGGTCGAGGCGGCGACGCGGCGTGGACTCCGCTGGGTTCGTCGGGCACCGTGAGCGTGGACACCTGCTCGACGGACCGGACGACGTCGAGACCGCGTCGGCTAGGGCGGCTCCTCTTGTCGGTCACCGGGAGCCTCGTCCCGGACGCCGACGACGCGAAACGTCCATGGCTCGCAGCGCTGGCGACCGGCGTAGCGGCAGTGGCGGGCGCGCGCCTCGACCATCGAGTCGAGGACCTGGGGCCGGAGCCGCTTCACGATATCCGTTGCGTGGCCTGCGTTCGTTGATCCCTCGTGTCGCCACCCACGCGCGCGCGCATGGCGCGTCAGGCGACCCGGGCGAGGCGGGTGGCGGAGCGGCGCGCAAGCCGCAGACGTCCGAGCGGTTCGCGAGCGGGCGGGGTTCTCGGCGGGGGCTTGGGGTTTCGCCCTTTCTCCTACCTGGCCGGCCGCGGCAGCAGCAGGCCCCGGATCATCCGCCGGCCCGCGCCAAGTCCTGACGCGTGGCTCGACCTGGCAGAAGATGCCAACCCACCAGACTGCGCCGGGTAGGCCCGCTCGGCGAGGAGTCGATCTTGCTGCATCACTCCCTCACCGAGGAGCCATGCCCGACATCCATCCCCTCTCACCGCTCGCGCCCCTGACGGACCTCGGTACTCCGCCGACGTGGCTCGGGTTCGCCGACTTCCTCGTCGGCGGGAGTGGGTTGGATCCAGTCGTACGGCTCGCCCGCGGTCACCCGGACGCTGGTCGCCGCCGACGCGGCCAGCAAGCGACATCATGAGGCTTGCCACCGCTTCTTCTCCCGCGGGAGCTGGAAGGCGAATTCGCTGGGGCTCTGGCTGTTCCCGAGATACCAGCGATGCCTGGCGGCGGACGGGACGGCGCGGTTGGTCATCGACGACACGCGGGCATCCTGGGACGGTCCGCACCGGTTCGGTGTCGCTGAGGCAGGAGACGGCGGTGGCTGTCAGAGGGGCGTCGAGGGCCTCCGGGAACGGCAACCAGACGCTCTGGCTCCGCCGGCGCGGGGAGCTCGAGTAGCGCCGCGCTCGCCCAGGCAAGGGACACGCCGCCGACGTGGTCCACCTTGCGAGCCCTGCCGTGAGAGCGCGCCGGCGGCGCCACGGAGCCGCGTTCGACGGTGAGGGCTCTCGGATCGGTCGTGGGGGCTCGAATGGGGGCCGACCCGCGCGTCCCCTCCGCCCAACGGTCGGCGGCGGCGACGCCGCGCGAGGGGGCCACCCGCGACGCGTCGGGAGCCCCCGAATCCGTTTCCGCTCGCCGGGCTCCCTCGACCCGCGCCGCGGTGGTGTAAAGTCCCCTCGTCCGCCACTCTTCACGATCAGACCATGCACATCCACGTGATCGGGGTCGCCGGTACCGGCATGGGATCACTGGCTGGACTGCTCCAGGAGCTCGGGCACGAGGTCACGGGCAGCGACGTCCGCTTCGACCCGCCCATGGGTCCCGCCCTCGCCGGCTGGGGGGTAGTCTGCCGCGAGGGGTTCTCGCCGCGGCACCTCGAGCCGCGGCCGGACCTGATCGTGGTGGGCAACGTCTGCCGGCGGGACAACCCCGAGGTGGTCGCCGCCCAGGCGCTCGGCCTCGAGCTCTGCCACATCGCCGGGGCGCTCCAGCGCTTCGCGCTCGAGGACACGTCGCCGCTGGTGGTCGCCGGTACGCACGGCAAGACGACCACCACGGCCCTGGCCGCCTGGCTGCTCGACGCGGCGGGGCTCGAGCCCGGCTTCCTCATCGGCGGGCTGCCGAAGGACTTCCCCCGGAGCTTCCGGGCCGCCCGCGCGCCGCAACGGGCCGCCGCCGCCGCGCCCCCCGGGGCGGTCCCGTTCGTGATCGAGGGGGACGAGTACGACACCGCGTTCTTCGAGAAGACGGCCAAGTTCCTCCACTACCGGGCCAAGGTCGCGATCGTGACCTCGATCGAGCACGATCACGTCGACATCTACCCGACCGAGGCAGACTACGTGGAGGCGTTCCGCCGCTTCGTCGGCGGGCTCCCGCCCGACGGGCTGTTGGTGGCCAATGCGTCCGATCCACGGGTCGTCGAGGTCGTCGGCGAGCACGCTCGGGCGCCGGTCGCCTGGTACGCGCTCGCCGACCAGCCGGTGAACGTGCCGCCCCGGTGGCTCGCGACTCCTACCTCGGGCGGCCCCGCCGGCACCGACTTCGAGCTCACCGTGGCGGGCGTCCCGCGGGGGCGCCTCGTCACGCCGCTGCCGGGTCGCCACAACCTGGCCAACACCCTGGCGGCCCTGGCCGCCGCCGCCGAGGGGTACGGCGCCCCGCTCGAGCGACTCGGCGCCGCGCTGGCCAGGTTCCAGGGCGTGCGGCGGCGGCAGGACCTGCTCGGCGAGCCGGGCGGCGTGCGCGTCTACGACGACTTCGCCCACCACCCCACCGCTGTCCGTGAGACGCTCGCGGCCCTGCGCGCACGCCACCCCGAGGGCGCCCTCTACGCCGTCTTCGAACCGCGCAGCGCCACCGCCTGCCGCGCCCGGCACCAGGACGAGTACGCGCGAGCCTTCGACCGGGCCACGGAGGTGTTGCTCGCCCCGCTCGGGCGGTCCGGGATCGCACCCGGGGAGGCCCTCGACCTCGACCGCCTGGCGGCCGCGGTGAGCACGCGGGGGGTGCCAGCGACCGCGCTGCCGTCGATCGAGGCCATCGTCGAGCGGCTCGCGGCGCGGGCGCGCCCGGGAGACACCATCGCCCTGTTGTCGAACGGCGCCTTTGGTGGCATCCACGGGCTCCTGCTCGCGGCGCTCGGGCGCCCGTGACCGGGGACGGCGGCCTTCCCTCACGGGGACCGGGGTCGCCGAGAGAGGATCCGGAAGCCAACCATGACCGACCAGCCCGCCACCCCGAACGAGACCGCCGCGCCGGGCACGACCGATCCCACCAGCAGCAAGGAGTGGCTGCGCGAGACGTACGGCCCCTTCTTCCGCGGCGAGCGCTACCCCCAGACCCCCGAGGAGCTGATGGGGTCGCGGTACGCGGCCTACGCCCTGGGCGAGATCGACTGGGTGATCTCCACCCACTGGCCCGACACGCGGCACGAGGTCGATCGCGCCAACACGGAGCAGTGGTCCCGGCAGTCCGAGTGGCTCGGCTTCGAGATCACCAAGAGCGAGCCGGTCAGCGACGAGCATGGCTTCGTCGAGTTCGTCGCGCGCTACAAGCTCAAGGGAGTCCTGCTGACCCATCGGGAGCGGGCCGAGTTCAAGAAGCACGCGGGCCGCTGGTACTTCGTGGACGGCGAGCAGATCGCGGGTCCCCCCGTCCGCGTGGAGAAGCTGCCGGGCCGCAACGAGCCGTGCCCCTGCGGGAGCGGCAAGAAGTACAAGAAGTGCCACGGCAAGCCGGGGTGACCGGGGTGACCCGCCCTACGGACGAGCTCGCGGCGATCGCGCTGAAGGGCGCCGAGGAGGCGGGCGCCCTCGCGCTCGAGGGCTGGCGCTCGCCGCTCGCCGTCAGCCGCAAGGGCCGCACCGATCTGGTGACCGACCGGGACCTCGCGAGCGAGGCGCTCTTGCGCCGGCGCCTCGCCGAGCTCACCCCCGAGATCCCGATCGTCGGCGAGGAAACGGACGGCGATCCGGCCGTGCGCACGACCCGACCGGGCCGGGTCTGGTACTGCGACCCGATCGACGGCACCACCAACTACGCCCACGGTCACCCGCACTGGTGCGTGAGCGTCGGCGTCCTGGAGGACGGTCAGCCCCTGGCCGGCGCGGTCTTCGCGCCCGTGCTCCGCGTCCGCTACACCGGCTACCGCGGGGGCCCGGCGCTCCGTAACGGGGAGCCGATCCGGACGAGCGACACCGACGACGTGACCGACGCCTTCGTCGCCACCGGGTTCCCCTACGCCGGCCGCCACCTCGAGCCCGACAACAACTTCGCCAGCTTCGAGCGGGTCAAGCGCGTGGTGCAGGCCGTGCGCCGCTGCGGCTCGGCCGCGCTCGACTGCTGCTTCGTCGCCGAGGGGACCTACGACGGCTACTGGGAGCGGTCGCTGAAGCCCTGGGACGTCGCGGCCGGGCTCGCGGTGGTGCTGGCGGCAGGCGGCGTGGTGACCCACCTCGACGGCAGCCCCGCGCGGCTCGAGCGCGGCAACCTCCTGGTGACCAACGGGCGGCTGCACGCGGCGCTCGGCCGCCTGGTGCTGGGGAGCTAGCGCCGCGCGACGCCGGCCGGCGCGCGCGTCAGTCCCGGAACAGCTCCAGCGTCCGCCGGTCCGCCGACGCGCGGCGCGCGCGGTGCTCGGCCCAGCGGCGCAGGGCCTGCACCTTCTCCTCGTACAGGGTCGCCAGCGGCACGACCTCGGTGAGGGCGCTGCGCAGGTCCTCGGGCGTGACCTCACGAGCGGCCGAGAAGGCACGGAACAGCGCCGCGATCACGCCCTGCTCGAGCTCCGCGCCCGAAAAGTGCTCGAGGCCGCGCGTGAGCTCCTCGACCGGGAACGCGCGCGGGTCGCGGCCGCGACGCGAGAGGTGGATGGCCAGGATCTCCGCGCGCTCCTTGGCGGCGGGCAGGTCGACGAAGAAGATCTCGTCGAACCGGCCGCGCCGCACCAGCTCCGGCGGCAAGCTCTCCACCTCGTTGGCGGTGGCGGCGACGAAGACCGGCGCGCGCTTCTCCTGGAGCCACACCAAGAAGTCCGCGAACACGCGGGCGCGAGTCGGATCCAGGGCGCCCCCGCCCAGGCCCTTCTCCAGCTCGTCGACCCACAGCACCAGGGGCGCGATCGCCTCCGCGATGCGCTCGGCCTGCCGCAGCGCGTGCTCCGGCGATCCCGCGGCGAAGACGGCGGCGAAGTCGAGGCGCACCAGCGGGACGCCGAAGACCCGCGCCGCCGCCTTGGCCACCAGCGATTTGCCGCAGCCCTGGATGCCGCACACCAGCACCCCGCGCGGCTCCGGGAGCCCGAAGCGGCGCGCGTCGTCGCCGAAGGCGGCCACGCGCGAGCGGAGCCAGCCCTTGAGCACCTCGAGCCCGCCCACCTGATCGAGCGTGACCTCCGGCTCGATGAGCTCCACCGTCGCGCTCTGGCGCATGACCCGCCGCTTCTCCCGGAGGACGCGGGCGAGCGCCAGGCCGGGCTCCCGCTCCATGCGCGCCATGCGGAACGCCCGCGCCGCCTCCGCCGCGGTGAGCCCCCGCGCGGCGCGGGCCACGGCCTCGGGCTCCCAGCCACGGGCGGCCGCGTCAGCCACCTCCGCCGCGAGCACGGCGGCGAGCTCCGCCGCGCTCGGCAGCGGCAGCTCCAGCACGCTCACCTCCTTCTCGAGCTCGAGCGGGATCGCCGCCGCCGGACCGACGAGGATCATGACCTTCTTGCCGCGCCCCGCCTCGGCCGCGAAGTCGCGCAGCGCGCGCACCAGCGCCGGATCGCCGAAGTACGGGTGCAGATCCAGGAAGACGTGCACTCCCGCGCCCTGGGCCGCGCGCACGGCCTCCACCGCCCCCGTGCCGCCGCTGGCGGACCAGACCGGGCACGCCTGGCCGTGCAGCAGCTCCCGCACCGCGGCGAGCGCCCGCTGCTCCTCGTGGGTGACCACCAGGACGATGGGGAAGCCCGCCGCCACCTGCCGCCGGAGCTCCTGGGCGAAGGTGCCCGTGGTCACCCGTCCTCCACCGTCACGCGCAGGACCTCCTCGAAGGAGGTGAGCCCCTGGGCGAGCTTGCGGATGGCCGCCTCGCGGAGCGTGAGGAGGCCATCCTGGCGCGCCTGCCGCAGCAGGTCCTTGGCGCCGGCGCCGGCCCCCACGAGCTTCCGGAGCTTCTCGTCGACCTCGAGCACCTCGAACACGCCCGAACGCCCGTAGAGGCCCGTGCCGCGGCACTTCACGCAGCCGTCGCCGACCGCCACCATCAGCTGCGGCGCCTCGCCCTGCGCCTCCAGGTCCCCGACGTCGATCCCGAGCAGCGACATCTGGTCCGGGGTGAGGAACGTCTCCACGCGACAGCCGGGGCAGACCAGGCGGACCAGCCGCTGCGCGATCACGCCCGTCAGCGTGGACGCGAGCAGGCAGGGATCGACGCCGAGATCCAGCAGCCTGGTCACCGCGCCCACCGAGTCGCTCGTGTGCAGGGTGGCCAGCACCAGGTGCCCGGTCAGCGACGCCTGCACCGCGATGGCGGCCGTCTCCGCGTCGCGCACCTCGCCCACCATGATCACGTCCGGGTCCTGGCGCAGCAGGTGGCGCAGCGCCTCGGGGAAGGTGAGCCCGATCTTGGGCTGCACCTCCACCTGATTGTAGTGGTCGACCACGATCTCGATCGGGTCCTCGATGGTGGTGACGTTGACCTCCGGGGTGGCCAGCGCGCGCAGCGCGGAGTAGAGGGTGGTGGTCTTGCCGCTGCCGGTCGGCCCCGTCACCAGCACCAACCCGTGCGGCCGCGCGATGAAGCGCTCGACGGTGGCGAGCTGCGCGGACGTCAGTCCGATGTCGCCGAGGTCGCGCACGATCACCTCGGGGTCGAAGATGCGCAGCACGATCTTCTCGCCGAAGGCCACGCTCATGGTGGAGACGCGGATCTCGACCTCGCGGTCACCGCGCGCGGTCTTGATCCGGCCGTCCTGCGGCCGGCGCTTCTCCGCGATGTCGAGCCGCGCCAGCATCTTGATGCGCGACACCACCGCCGGGTGCACGATCTTGGGCAGGGTGTTGACGGCGTGCAAGACGCCGTCGATCCGCATCCGCACCACGGACTGCTCACGGTGCGGCTCGATGTGAACGTCCGAGGCGCGCTGATCGAAGGCGTAGTGGAAGAGGTACTCCACCGCGTTGACCACGTGGCTGTCGGTGGCCTCGATGTCCTCCACCTGCTTGAGGCGGACGTATCGCTCGAGGTTGCCGATGTCGACGCCGGCGGTGAACTCCCGCTCCGCCGCCACCACCGAGGTACGGAAGCCGTACAGATCGGTGATGACGCGCTGGATGTCGCTCGGCGCCGCGACCACCAGCCGCACCTGGCGCCGCACGAAGGTCCGGAGGTTGTCGACCAGCTCGACGTCGAGGGGGTTGGCGACGGCCACGGTCACGCCGGCGTCATCGCCCGCGATCACCACGGCCTGGTGCCGCCGGGCGAAGGGACGGGAGAGCGTCTGCACCGCGAGCTTGGCGTCGATCTTGAGCGGGTCGAGCGCGACGTACGGTACGTCGATGGCACGCGCGAAGACCTCCATCACGAGCTGCTCGGTCAGGGGGAAGCGCGGGTCGCCGCCGACGTTCAGGCCGAGGGCCGCGATCACCTCCGCGGGGGGGACCTTCTCGGCGGCGGCGCTCGTCCCCCGCCGCCCGGGTCCTGCCCGCTGGTGCAGGATGCGCGCCCGCTCCCGCTCCTCGTGCAGGAGCGCGTCGCGGCGCTGCTCGAGGGTCAGGAGTCCCTCCCGCTCGAGCGCGTCGCAGAGCAGGGCTAGCGTCAGCTCGGTCCGGCCCGCCACTCGTGGCTCCCGCCCTCGCTTACCACGGGCGTCGGGCAGGGGCGCCCTGAAGGCCCGCCCGACGGGGGCCCGCGGCGGTGGGCCGGCGCGGCGAGGCGCGACGCGACCACCCGGCGCGACGGGCCCGGGGCGCGGCGCCCCGGGCCGACAGCCGCACCGCGGCCGGCCCGGGGCCGCTCCTCGGGGACGGGGCCGCGGCGACGGCGGCGCGAGGAACGCCGAGGAGCCCCACCCAGGGCCCGCCCAGACCCCCAATTCGGCCTCTCGCGCCCGGTTCCCTCGCCCGGGCCGGCTCGACGCGTAGAATCGAGGGGTCGGTGGCCCGTGGGTCGGTCACCCGTCGCCGCTTCCCGCCGCCCGCCGGTGCCCCTGGGCTCCGCGCGCGGCGACCCCCTGGAGTATCCGATCATGACGCGACTTCGCTGCTTCTCTCTGGCCGGGCTCGGCCTCGCCGCCGCGCTGCTCACGAACCTCGGGCACGCCGAGGTGTTCCAATCCGACGCGGCCGCGACCCCGCTACCGCAGCCGGTGAGCGCGAACGAGATCCGGCTCTCGGACGATCTCGGGTGGGCCGCCGATCAGCAGCTCTGGAAGGACTTCGAGGGCAACAACCTCAATCCGCCGGCGCTCTACTCGGACTACTTCCCGGAGTTCGAGACCGGTGACGCCGTGCGCCTGAGCGGGCTCTTCAAGTGGCGCGGCGAGCAGATCGACGAGATCGCCGACGCGCGCACCGAGCCCGGCTACTTCTCGCCGAGCTGCGGCTTCACCGGCGAGCTGGTCCTGCGCGGCGGCAACTGCACGCTGGCCTTCGGCTGGTACAACGTCGCCGATCCCACCGACCCCACCCCCCCGGCCCCGAACGAGATCTACGAGCTCATCCCGTCGAACGTCGAGACGTACATGCAGTGCATGACGCAGAACGGGGAGATCCAGCCGGAGGGGACCGGCTTCTGCCCGCTCGGGTGGGACAACCACCACCCCTACAACCCGCCCCAGCTCGCCTGGGTCCCGCGCGTGTTCGACTCCGGGGAGATCGCAGAGGACCCGCGCTACCTCGGCGGCTACGTCGCCTTCGCGCTCATCGGCGACCCCGACTCGCAGTGCAACCAGACCAAGCACTCCATCGCGGCGCACAACGACCGCAACAGCAGCGGGGAGCCGTGGATCACCACCCTCATCTGGCAGTCCACCCTCGATCCGGAGGGGTTCTACGTCGCGTTCGAGGATCTGAAGATGTCGCCCGAGGACTGGCACAACCCCGGCGCCGGAGCCCAGGGCAGCAACGATGGCGACTTCAACGACTTCGTCTATTACATCACGGGGATCAGCTGCAAGGGCGGTGGCCAGCCCTGCGACACCGGACTGCTCGGCGCGTGCTCGCTCGGCCGCACCGACTGTGAGATCGAGGGGGTCCCGCCGACCTGCCGCGCCATCATCCAGCCCGGGGCCGAGCTCTGTGACAACGTCGACAACGACTGTAACGGCCTGGTCGCCGCCGGCGAGGGGCTCTGCCAGGAGGGCTTCGCGTGCGACCAGGGCGTGTGCGTCAAGGCCTGCGGCACCGGGGAGTTCGCCTGTGACATCGGGCTCGTCTGCGCGAGCGGGATCTGCATCAACGAGATCTGCGCCGGGATCGAGTGCCCCGCGGGACAGGCCTGCCGCGACGGTTCCTGCGTGGACCCCTGCGAGGGGCGCACCTGCCCGGAGCGGCAGGAGTGCCAGCTCGGCCGCTGCGTCGATCCCTGCGCCGCCGTCAGCTGCCCGGCAGGCCGGGTCTGCGAGCGGGGGCTCTGCGTCTCCACCTGCCAGTGCCGCGGGTGCCCCGAGGGGCTGGTGTGCGGCGACGACGGCCTCTGCGCGGATCCCGCCTGCGCCGGCGTCCCCTGCGAGGCGGGGCTGGTCTGCAAGCTCGGGGCGTGCGTCGATCCGTGCGCGGGCGTCAACTGCCCAGGCGGGGCGGCGTGCGTCGCTGGAGTATGCCAGGACCCGGCCTCGGTCGTGGAGGGCGGCGGGCAAGGCGAGACTCCCACGGTGATCGATCCGGGGGACGACTCCGGCCCCCCGGGCTCGAGCGGCAGCGACCCCGCGAGCGAGGGCGCGGACGGCGGGTCGCTGGCGGCGCCGGAGGGGGAGATAGGCTGCGGCTGTCGCACCGCGCCGCGGAGAACGGGCAGCCGGGTCGGCGCGCTGCTCGGCCTCGCCCTCGTCGCGGCCGCCGCGCGCCGCCGCCGCGAGGAGTCCGGCCAGAGCAGCCCTCCGCGGCTCGGTCCGCGCT
This sequence comes from uncultured Polyangiaceae bacterium, assembly GCA_964454025.1. GTDB lineage: Bacteria > Myxococcota_A > Polyangia > Polyangiales > Polyangiaceae > JAFGBI01. Next base: position 31,150 of record CAYVRP010000075.1, read on the forward strand.
GAACGCGCGGTCGTCCCCCGCTGGAATCGGGGCGCCGCCCTTGCGGCGCGCCCGCCGGCATCGGATGCTTCCTGGGCTCCCGAGGAGGGGGAGCCATGGCAGACGAGCAGGGTCTATTCGTCGTGCTGGATCGGCACGGCTGCGTCGCGCGGTTCGGCCCGGATTGGGAGCGGGTCGGGCGCTGGTCGCCGGCCACCACCATCGGGCGCCCGCTCCCGGAGCTCCTGGTGCCCCTCGAGCCACCGCAGTACCCGCTCTTCGGCGCGGCGGAGGTCGAGCTTCACTGGTGCGGACTGGTCGCGCTCAACCCCGGTGACGGGGGCTTCCCCACGCCGCTCCGGGCGCGCCTCGACGCGGCCGCCGGCGCGGCCGAGGTGCGCCTGGAGGCGGAGCCGCTGCCCCCGACCGGTATCGACGGCGCGGAGGCGCCGAGAGGGGCCGCGGCGGCCCCATCGCGGCCCGCCGCCGCCACGCTCAAGGCGCTCACCGCGCGCTCTCTCCGCGAGGCGCCGGCTCACGCCAACGAGCAGCGGCTGGGCCTGATCCTCGGCCACTTGCCCGGCTTCTGCTACTCGGTGGACGAGCGGCTCGTGTTCACGGCCAGCGCGGGCGCCGGCCTCTCACCGCTGTCCCTCGCCGAGGATCAGCTGGTCGGCGTGTGCCTGTGCGATCTCTACGGCACGCGCGACCCCACCTACGAGCCGCTCGCATGCCACCTGCGGGCGCTGGCAGGCTTCCCGCAGACGTACCAGGACGTCTGCATGGGGCGCTCGCTGGAGTACCACATCCAGCCCCTGCGCGACCCGGAGGGGCGCATCGTCGGCGTCATCGGCGTCTCCCAGGACGTCACCGAGCGCGAGGCGATGAAGGAGGCGCTGGCGACGGTGCACGCCCAGCTCCGGCAGGCGCAGAAGCTCGAGACGATCGGGCAGCTCGCGGGCGGCGTGGCCCACGACTTCAACAACCAGCTCACCTGCATCCTGGGCAACATCGCGCTGGCCTTGCCGCACCTGCCCGCCGGCTCGCGCGCCCTGCGGCACCTCACCGACGCGGCCGGGGCCGCGGAGAGCGCCGCCGCGCTGACGCGCCACCTGCTGGCGCTCGGGCGCAAGCAGGTCGCCGAGCCGCGCCCCATCGAGCTTGGCGCGCTGGTCGGCCGCGTCCAGAGCATGCTGCGGCGCCTGCTCGAGGCCCGGATCACGCTACGCGTGGAGGCCTCGGGGGATCGCTGCCCGGTCTACGCGGATCCGGGCCAGGTCGAGCAGATCCTCATCAACCTGGTCGTGAACGCGCGGGACGCCATCCAGGACCACGGCGAGATCGTCATCGCCACCCACGCCCACGACTGCACGCCGACCTGTGAGCACGCGACGCCCGAGCTCGACACCGGCCGCTACGCCGTGCTGTCCGTCAAGGATGACGGGGCGGGCATGTCCGACGCGGTCCGCGCCCGCGTCTTCGAGCCGTACTTCACCACCAAGCCGATCGGCGAGGGCACGGGGCTGGGTCTTACCACCGTGCTCGGGCTGGTGGAGCAGAACCACGGGTTCGTCACCGTCGACTCCGCGCTCGGGCGCGGCTCGCGCTTCCAGATCTACCTGCCGCGTCTGGCCGACGACGCGGTCGCGGCGACCGGTCCCCTCGCCAGCGGCGCGGGCCGCCCCGGCGCGCCCCCCGAGCTGCCGCGGGGTACGGAGGTGATCCTGCTGGTGGACGACGAGCCGCTCGTCCTCGAGATGGCGCCCTGCGCGCTGCAGCAGCTCGGCTACGAGGTGGTCCCCTGCGGGAGCGCCGACGAGGCGCTCCGGCGCTTCGAAGAGCGCGGGCGCCGCGTGGATCTGCTGGTGACCGACGTCGTGATGCCGCGCCTCAACGGTCGCGAGCTCGCCGCCCGGATCGGCGCGCTCCGCCCCGGCCTGCCGGTCCTGTTCACCTCGGGATACGGAGAGAGCACCATCGCGCGGCACGGCGTCCTCGAGCCGGGCGTCAACTTCCTCGGCAAGCCGTACCGACCCTTCGAGCTCGCCGCGAAGATCCGCGGCCTGCTCGACGCGACCCGACCTGCGTCCGCGGCCGCCGCGACCCCGTGAGCGGCGCCGCCGCGTCCCGGGCCGTGCTAGGACCACGGCCGGTGTCCAGCGCGGATCCGAACGGCCTCGCCCCGGCGCCGAGCGGGGGCGGGCGCCCCCGACGGGGCGGTCGAACCTACCTCGCCGAGGGCGGCCCGGGCGCCGTCATCGGGCCGGAGCGCATCGCCGCGCTGGCGGACGCGCTCCTCGCGGCCCTGGGACCGCTGCGGCGGGTGCTGCTGCTGCCGCCAGACACGACGCGTCGCCACTCGGGCGCGGGCGAGCTCACGGCGCTGCTGTACCGGCGCCTGGCCCCGACCGCGCGGGTCGAGGTGCTGCCGGCGCTCGGCACCCCCGCGCCCATGCGCGCCGAAGAGCTCGCCGCGATGTTCCCGGGGATCCCCCTGGACCGCTTCCACGTACACTCCTTCCGCGACGGGGTCGTCTCCCTCGGCGAGGTGCCGGCCACCTTCGTGCGCGAGGTGTCCGGCGGGCGCGTCGACTACCCCATCCGCTGCGAGGTCGCGCGGCGGCTCGTGGAGGGTCGCTGGGACCGGATCCTCTCCGTGGGGCAGCTCGTGCCCCACGAGGTGGCCGGCATCGCGGGGCACGACAAGAACGTGTTCGTGGGCGCCGGCGGCAAGGACGCCATCGACCGCACGCATTTCTTGGGCGCCGTGGCCGGCATCGAGGCGGTCCTCGGGCGCACGGACACGCCGGTGCGCGCCGGGCGCGCGTACATGGCGGCCGTGCTCGGCCGCGAGCTGCCGGTGACGCACCTGATGGCGGGGCGCGCGCGCACCCCGGGCGGCGCCATGGTGACGCGCGGCCTCTTCGCGGGCGAC
>CAYVRP010000076.1:0-30070 GCA_964454025.1 uncultured Polyangiaceae bacterium
CGGCGTGGGGCCGGCCCCCCCGGGCCGGGCCCGCCGGGCCTCCCCGGAGGCCCGGCGCTGCGGGCGCTGCGGTCAGCGGCGTCGCGTCGCGCTGGCCGTCGGGCTCGTTTCTCGCGTCGTGGTCGTGACCTGCGACAGGCGCCGCAGGATCTCCGCGCCGTCGGGTCGGCGCTCCGGCGCGCGCCCCAGCAGATCCCACGTCAGCGCGTCGAGCAGCGGCGGGACCCCCGGCACGAGGGCGCTCGGCCGCGGGGGATCCAGCGTGCGCTTGCGCAGCATCACGCCGTGGTCGTCGCCGGTGAAGGGGAGCCCCCCCGTCAACGCCTCGAACAGAAGCACGCCGACCGAGTACCAGTCGCTGGCCGGGCCGCAGGCGCGGCTCTCGTGCTGTTCGGGTGCCATGTACGCCGGCACGCCGGCGGGCGCGCTGCGGTTCACCCCCACGGCCGACCGCGGTTCCACCAGGCCGTAGTCCAGCACCACCACCCGCCCGTCGAAGGCGAGTCGGACGTTTCCCCGGTGCAGATCCCGATGGACCAGGCCGGCGCCGTGGAGCGCCGCGACGGCCGCGACGAGCTGAGGCAAGGCGTGCCCGAGGCGCGCGAGGCCCTCGGCCGTGCAGGGGGTGAACTCCGAACCGCCGTCGATCCCCGGGCGCCGCGACCCCACTCGCACCGCCGAAATGAGGTCCTGCCCCTCCACCAGCTCGAGCGTGAAGTAGGTTTCCATCGCCTCGCGGAATAGCTCCAGCGGGCGGGCCAGGTTCGGATGATCCAGCCTCCTCAGCAACTCGAACTCTCGCTCGAGGCGGCTCCGGTGGGCGGTCGAACGGCCGCGCGGTACCTTCACCGCCACGCGCACGCCCGTACGCCGATCACGCGCCCGGTACACGTAGGCCCAGTCGCCGCGCCCGAGGAGCCCTTCGACGACGAACCGCGCGTCTTGACCGATCGCCGTCGGTGGCTTGGACACGGCCGCCTGCTCGACCCTAGCACCCTTTCTCACGTCGCGTCGTGCTCGCCCTCGCCCCCCGCCACGGCGCGGTCGGACCGCGGTGGGCGGCCGCGCGCGCCCCTGCTATGGTGAAGCCCCCGACCGGCCGGCGCCGAGCCCGGCGACGGCGCCGTGGTCGCCCGGCGGAGCGGCGGAGGTGAGGATGACGCAGCGAGCTTGCCCCTTCTCCCTGGCGGTGACGATGGCCGTGGCGCGGTCCAGGGCCGGGCTGCTCGCGCTGTCGCTCCCGATCGCCGGCGCCGGGTGCCGGCCCTCGCTGGCGCCGCGCGTCGAGGAGGGGACCGTCTCCGTGGGCGTGGTCTACGAGGAGCAGCTCCACGCCTCCCGCGGCGCCTACACGCGGCTCTCCTTCGGCAACCCGCCGCCGCACCTGCAGGTGCGGATCGAGGAAACCCAGATCGGGAGCTTCGGCCCGTTCTCGCTCCTGCTCGAGCAGGAGGGGCGCGTCCAGGGCACGGTCACCCTCGGGAATCGGACGCTCGACGTCGTGGATGCGTCTCCCATCCAGAAAGAGGGCCGGGTGAGCACCATGGTGCTCACGGTCGCGGAGCAGGGCGTCACCTCGCGGGTGGTCCCGGCCGAGCTCGTGGCGGTGGGCTGGCCGGACCGCGGGCGCTGGTCGCGCAGGTTCGGCAAGCCGCTCGCGCGTGCGGGGACCCGGGACCGCGTCGACGACGTCGCCGCGCTGAAGGCGGAATTTCGCGCCGCCATGGCGCGGGAGCTCGCGGCGGCCCAGCTCGTGGAGACGCCGCGCGGCTTCACCGTGGTGCACGGCGAGCGTGACACCACCGTGGACCTGCAGCGCATGGTCCCGATCACCGTGCAGGGACAGGCGCGCGCCGTCATCGGGCGGCTCGCGGTGCTGGTTCGCCACAAGCTCGAGCGGCCGATCGAGCCGCCGGCGGAGGGCCGCCCGTCGACCCGGGGCCGGGCGGGCGACGTCTTCTGCCTGCTCGCCCCCGAGGCTCCGTTCTCGCTGCTGCCGCGCGCGGAGCGAGATGCCCTCGTCACCCGGCCGGCCGCGCCCGGGCTGATCGGCGTCTACATCATCGACTTTCCGGATCACTTCGAGCTCCTGAAGCGAACGGACGTTCCCGCGCTCGGCGTCCCGCCGGCGGAGTTCGAGGCGCTGTCGGCGAAGAACCTGGTCGAGTCGGTCGGCCCCATCTATCGCATCGACATCGGCAGCGGGGTCTTCCTCATCTCGTCGGTCGGGTTCTTCGACTCCAGCCTGCTCCTGGTCCCGGAGCTGTGGTCCGAGATCGATCCCCTGCTCGCCGGCGACCGCGTGGTCGCCGTGCCGGATCGGGACACGCTGATGGTGACCGGCGCCAACAACTCGAGGGGGATGGAGGTCCTGCTGGCCGCCGCCCGCGCGGCCGGGGACAGCGAGAATCCCGTGGCGGCGCACCTCCTGGTCTGGCGCGCCGGTCGCTACGAGCGCTCGCGCGCGAAATGACCGCGGGGACGCGCTCGGGGGCATGGGGGGCGCGCCGCTTCCGGCGATCCGCTCAGAGGGTGTGCGCCTCCTCGGCCCACTTGAGGGCGCTGTCGATGGCGCTGGGGCTGAAGCCCACCAGGAGCCGACCGCGGACGTCGACGATCGGGATCTGGGCCGTCGGGGGGAGGTTCGCCGCGCGGAGCTTGCGCTCGAGCTCGGCGCGCGCGAGCGGATCGGCCTCGATGTCCCGGTGCTCCACCCGCACCCCGCGCTGACGGAGGTACCGCTCCGCGTCCTTGCAGGCCTTGCACCACTCGGCGCCGTAGACCAGCACCACGAGCCCGTCTGCGGCGGCAGCCGCTGACGCCGACGCCGCCGGCGCGGCGGCGCTCGGCGCGAGGGCCTCCAGCCGGGCCTTTCGGCGCGCCGCGCCGACCTCGTCCCACGCGGCGCGGCTACGGGTCTGCACCGCGTAGGTGCCGTCGGCGCGCCGCTGCCGCAGATCGGCGACGTAGACCTGGTCACCCGTCCCGGCCTCCCGCGTCGTCTGCACGACGCGGACCTCGCCGCGCGCCTCGACCGGCACGTCGGCGATGCGCTGGACGCCGTGGAAGTCCCCCTGCGCGTCCACCCAAGTGAGCAGCAGCGAGGGCGTCTCGTCGCGGAGCTCGAACGGCTCGAGCTCGGTCGGGCCGGGCGTCGTCGCGCTCGGCCGCTCGTCGTCGTCCTGGGGGCGCGGACAGGCCGGGAGCGTGAGGCTCATGGTGACGAGCAGCGCCCAGGGGTGGAGCCGCGGCATCCGCTCGGTAATAACGGACGGATCCGGGGCGCGCAAAGCGGGTGGTAGACCGGCCGACGGCGTGCCGACCCCGGTCGGAAGTCCCCGGCGTCACGAGCCGGCGTTCGGATCGCGTGGGGCCGCGGGCGCCGCCGGACGCCGCGTCAGGACCCGGCGCCGCCGGTTCCCGGCGCTAGCTCCGCCCGAGCTCCTCCGACAGCGCCGCCCACTCGCCGAGGAGCCGATCGAGCGTGGCGTCGAGGGAGCGCTCCCGCTCGGCGAGCTCGTGCAGCGCTTCCCAGCGATCACCCGGCGCCTGTGCGAGCTCGGCGCGCAGGGCGCCGAGCGCGCCCTCCCGGGTCGCGATGTCCTCCTCCAGCTGCGCGAGACGGCGCTGCTTGCGCTCGAGCTCGCGGGCGGCGGCGCGCCGCTCGCGATGACGCTCCGCGCCCTCGGCGCGCACCGAAGCCGCAACGTCGGGCCTGTCGTCCCGGACCAGCCGCTGCCGGCGCTCGAGCATCGCGAGGAAGTCGCCGAAGCCCCCCTCGTAGGTGTCCAGCCCCTCCGGGCCGAAGGCGATGGTGCGGGTCGAGACGTGCTCCAGGAAGCGGCGATCGTGCGAGACGAAGAGCACCGTGCCGGGGAACTGCACCAGCGCCTCCTCCAGGATCTCCGCGGCGGGAATGTCGAGGTGGTTGGTCGGCTCGTCGAGGAACAGGAGGTTCTTCGGTTCCAGCAGGAGCTTGGCGAGCGCGACCCGGGTCCGCTCCCCGCCGGACAGGCTCGCGACGCTGCGCAGCGGGTCGTCGCCGGTCAACCTGAACCGGGCCAGGTACTCGCGCGCGGCGTCGACGTTCAGATCGGCGCGCACCGCCCGGATCTGCTCCACCGCGGTCCGGCTCGGGTCGAGGCTGCCCAGGTGCTGATCGAAATAGCCCTCCACAAGGTTGGTGCCGCGGCAGACCCGTCCCCCGTCCCCCGGCGCGCCGCGCCCCGAGAGTAGCGAGAGGAGCGTGGACTTGCCGCAGCCGTTGGGGCCGATGATGCCGATGCGGTCGCCACGGCGCACGCGGAGCGTGAAGCCGGCGAACAGCACGCGTCCGCCGCGCTCCGCCGAGAGGTCCTCGGCGGTCAGGACCACGTCACCGCTCCGCGGTGCCTCGGCGAAGCGGAAGCGGACCCGCTCCGCCCGGCCCCACACGTCGTCGGGGCGCTCCACGCGCTCGAGCTTCTGGAGTCGCGTTCGCCGCGCCTGCGCCTGCTTGGTCTTCTGTCCAGCGAGGTTGCGGCGGATGAAGTCCTCGGTGCGCGCGATCTCGCCCGCCTGCTCCGCGGCGGCACGCCGCTCCCGCTCCAGCTCCTCACGGCGCAGGATCTGGTACTCGCTGAAGGGGGCCTCGTAGCGCCGGAGCGCTCGACGTCCGAGCTCCAGCGTCACCGGACACACGGCGTCCAGGAACGCCCGGTCGTGCGAGACGACCAGCACCGCCCCTCGCCAGGGGGCGAGGAACCCCTCGAGCCAGCGGATGGTGTCGAGGTCCAGATGGTTGGTCGGCTCGTCGAGCAAGAGCAGCTCGGGCTCCCCGGCCAGGACGGCGCCGAGCGCGAGGCGACCTCGCTCCCCGCCCGAGAGGCTCCGGGTGGGCCGTTCGAGATCCGCGGCCGCGAAGCCGAGGCGGGTCGCGATGGTTTCCAGGCGCCGATCGAGCTGGTCGGCGCCCGCGTGGAGGTAGCGCTCGGTCGCCTCCGTCAGCCGCGCGATCGCCTCGGGTGCACCGCTCGCCGCGGCCTCTTCCGCCGCGCGCACCTCGGCCTCGAGCGACACGAGCGGGGCGAAGCCCTGCCGCAGGGTTTCGCGCACGGTCTGTGCGGACCCGATTTCCTCGGACTGGCGGTAGAAGCCCAGGCGCGTCCCCTTGGCGCGGACCACCACGCCACTGTCCGGCGTCAGCTCGCCGGCGATCAGGCGGAGCAGGGTCGTCTTGCCGCTGCCGTTCGGGGCGACGAGCGCGACTCGATCCCCGACCTCGAGTCGAAAGGTGACGTCGCGGACGAGCGGCGCGCTGGCGAACCCGAAGGCCAGGTTGGCGACGTCCAGCAAGGCCACGGCGGGGCCAGCCATACCATCGGTCGAGCGGCGCGGCACGCGGCCGACGGCGGCTCGCCGCGCGCCCGGGTCCGCGCCGAGCGCTCAGCGCTCGCCGCCGGTGGGCGGCGGATCGCTGGGCCGCGGCACCAGGCCCACCAGGCGATGGCCGAGCTCGCGCACGGCCTCGACCAGCCCGATGAGGACGTAGAAGGCGGGCAGCCAGGCGAGCACCAGCTCCGGGCGCCCCGCCCCCGCCCAGACGACCAGGCTCGAGCCGCCCCCGAGGAAGACGAGCAGCATCGTGCCACGGTTTTCGCGCAGGTCCTTGAAAGATCGGAAGCGTATCGTGGACACCATGAGCGCGCTCAGCGCGAAGGTCACCAGGACCAGGGGCAAGGTGTAGCGCTCGTCCCCGAGTGCCCCCTCGAGCGCCTGGTTGACCACGAGCAGGGACACCAGGATGCCCGCCGCCGGGGGGATCGGCAGCCCCACCGTGAAGCGCCCGGGCGCCTTCGCCTTCGGGTCGGCGTTCAGCACGTTGAAGCGAGCCAGGCGGATCGCGCCACAGGCGACGAAGACGAAGGCGGCGAGCGCGCCGACGACCTCGTAGCGATGGAGCACCCACCGGTGCACGAGCAGGGCCGGGGCCACCCCGAACGAGATCACGTCGGCCAGGGAGTCGAGCTGCAGGCCGAAGGCGCTCTGCGTGCGCGTGAGGCGGGCGATGCGGCCGTCCAGGACGTCGAACAGCATCGCGAAGAAGAGCAGCACCGCGGCGGAGTGCAGGTCATTCTGCGTCGGCCGGTCCCGGGCCACCAGCAGGATGCTCGAGAACCCGCAGTAGACGCTGGCCATGGTGACCGCGTTCGGGAGCACGAACAGAACCTTGCCGAGCTCGACTCGGCGGGGCAGCCCGCGAGGGAAGATGGCGCGTCGTCGAGCCACTCCCCGCAGGGTAGGCGCGCCCGTGCGCTCCGTCCAGGAACAGCGCCCGGATCGTGCCAGAACCTTGGCCGCATCCTCGCGGCCCCCCTACGATCGGCTCGCCATGCGTCGGTGTGCCCCGTTCGTCCCCGGTCGGCCGCGGTTCCTGCTGGGGGGGGCCCTCCTGGGCCTCTCCGTCCTCCTCGGCGGCGGGGGGGGCGCCGCCCGGCGCGAGGCCGCCGAACAGCAGCTCCGGGCGCTCCAAGATCAGGTGGATCTGCTGGAGAACGCCAACGATCGCCTCGAGGCCCGCGTCGGGGCGCTGGAGCTCGCCGCTCGCAGGGCGGCCAAGGGGACCGCCGGGGGCGCCAGCCGTCGGGACGGCGCGGACCGGCCTGTCCTCGACGTCGTCAAGCTCGGGCCCGCCTCGGGGGAGCCACCCGCGGAATCGCCGCCGGCGCCCGCGCCTTCGTCCCGGCCTCCGGGCGCCGCGCCCGACGACGGCCCCCGGCTCTTGATCCAGGGTTCGGGCGACCGCCTCGAGACGCGGGAAACCGCCCCGACGAGCGCGCTCGGGCCTCCGGGGGGGCCGCCGCGGGCACCCGGGGTCGGGGTGCGGCAAAATGGCCCGGGGGCGTGGCGGCCGCCCGCGCTCGCTCCCGCGAGGAGGGCATGAGCATGAGGCGAGGTACCCGAGAAGCGGCGGCGGTGGTGGCGCTCGGAGCGCTGCTCGCGGGTTCGGTGCGGGCTCAGGAGGCGGCCGTCACGCCCGCCCCGGCGGAGGTGCCCGAACCGACCGAGGCCAACATCGACCCGACCGGCGGGGTCGCCGAGCCGTCGGCGGTGACCACCGTCACCACCACTACGGTCCCGTACGGCGTCCCGGGCCCCGGCACCGATATCAACGCGGGCCTTCCCTCGAGCGCGCGGCCAATCACGGCCGGCTCGAGCGCTCGCGACGGCTTCGCCCTCACGGCGGGCGGGTCACCGGGAATCGTCCGCGGCGGCGCCAACGCGGAGGGGATCATCGTCACCTCGGCCTCCCCCGTGCCGTCGCTGCACACGGTCAAGAAGGGCGACACGCTCTGGGACATCTGCGACCAGTACTACAAGAACCCGTGGAAGTGGCCCGAGGTCTGGAGCTATAACCCCCAGCTCCAGAACCCGCACTGGATCTACCCCGGCGACCAGCTCCGCCTCCGGCCCGGCGGGGGGGGCGGTGGCCCCGCCGCGGCGGCGAGCCGTGCCGGCGCCCGCGGCGGAGGCGTCGCGCCCGGCACGGTCTTCCTGCGCAACCAGGGCTACATCGGCGATCCCGAGCGAGACGTCTGGGGTACCGTCGCCGGCGGTGATGACGAGGTCCAGCTCTTCTCGGCCGGGATGCGCATCTACGTCATCTTGCGCCCCGGGGTCGAGGTGAGCCCCGGGCAGGTCCTCACCCTCTTCGTGCCGCGTCGCGACGTACGCCAGGTGGAGGGCTCGCGCCACCCCCAGGGCAAGATCGTCGAGATCGTCGGCACCTTCCGAGTCGACGAGTTCAACCAGAAGACCCGCGTTGCCGCCGGCGAGATCGTGGAGGCGCTGAACCTGGTGGAGCGCGGCGCCAGCGTCGGCCCGGGCACGGAGCGCATCGACGTCGTGTCGCCGCGCCCCTCCGAGGTGGACCTGTGGGCGGTCCTCGTAGACAGCTTCTACCCCAACGTGCTGTACGGTGGGCACCAGGTCGTGTTCATCGACAAGGGCTCGGAGGACGGGCTGCGTCCGGGCAATCGGCTCTTCGTCATCCGGCGCGGCGATACCTGGCGCAACTCGATGAAGCTGACCAAGCGGATCGGTCGCCAGCGCATGCGGGTCGAGGATCCGGATTGGGTGAGGTCGGAGCCGATCCCGATCCTGGGCGAGGACTCCGACTTCCCGGATGAGGTGGTGGCGGAGCTGCGCGTGATCCGCACGCAGAAACGGACCTCCGTCGCGCTGGTCATGGAATCGAAGCTCGAGCTCGAGCTCGGCGATCGCGCGCTCGCGCGCGTCGGATACTGACCGAAAGAGCAGTGCCCGACCGCGGGGGCGCGAGCCGCCCGCTCGGGGTAGCACGGTCCCGATGCAGAACCGCGTCTTCATCCCCCAGGCCGCGCTCGACGCGTGGATCGCCGAGGGCAGCGCCGTGCTGGAGGCGTCGGGCCTCAAGCTCGAGCCCGAGGGGTTGAGCCTCCGGCTCGTCGAGGCCGTCCGCGTGCTCCGCGAGGTCACGGGCGCCGAGGACGTCTATGACCTCGTCGGCCGGGTGAAGAGCACGTGCTTCTTGGCGGAGCTCGGCGCCGAGCTGCTCGGTGCTTCCATGATCGTGGGGAGCCTCGCCTACGAGGTCGTCCCGGGCTTCCTGGTCGCCCCCCGGCCCGGATCGTGCGCGGCGCCCGCGGGTCCCGGGGCGCCGGTGACCGCGTCGCCGACGGAGGAGGCCATCCGGGCGAGGTTTGGCGTGCGCCGCCTCGGCTAGATGGCATAGGGTCGTTGGCGCCCGAGCCGGGCTCCGGGAGAGGCCGCATGCTGCCCCTAGACCACGCCGAGTTCATCACGGGGGCGGCGGCCTACGCGGCCGCGGCGGCGCTGTTCTTCCTGCACCTGCTCGGCCCGGGCCGCGCGCCGCGCGCCGTCGCGGTGGCGCCGTGGCTGCTCGGGCTCGGGGCGCTCGCCCACATCGGCCACCTCGCCACCGCTAGCCTCGCGCGTCGGGAGTGCCCCCTGCTCGCGCTGGACACCGCGCTCAGCCTCGCGGCGGTGGCGGTCGTGCTCGCCTACCTCGCGGTCCTTCGCGATCGCTTGCAGGCGCTCGGCGCGTTCGTGGCGCCAGTCGCCCTCAGCTTCCTCGTCGCTGCCGAGTTCGTCTCGCGGAGCGAAACCATGGAGGACCAGCGGGCGTTGCTCGCCGTTCACGTCGCGGCCAACCTCGGCGGGCTGGGGGTGTTCCTGGTCGCCGGGGCGACGGGGGCGCTCTATCTGATCCAGGACCGGCGCCTCAAGTCCAAGCGTCCGCGGGGGATCTGGATGCGGCTGCCACCCCTCGACGCGCTCGACGCGGCCGCACACCGTCTGGTGCTCGTGGGCTTTCCCCTGCTCACCGTCGGCATCGTCACCGGCGCCATGTTCTCACCCCGCTTCGTCACCGGGGCACCGCTCGCGGTGGCGCGCGCGGCGCTGGCCTACGCGGCCTGGAGCGTGGTGGCAGCGGCCCTGGTCCTGCGCTCGATCGCGGGCTGGCGTGGTCGCCGCGCCGCCTGGGCCGCACTGATCGGCGCCGCCGGCATCCTGGTCGTCCTGCTCGGCTACCTGCTCCGCCCGGTCCTCGGGGGTGGCCCGTGATCGGGATCGTCGGCCTCTCCCACGCGACCGCGCCGATCGAGATCCGGGAGCAGCTCGCCATCCCGCCTGACGAGATCCCGGTGGCGCTGCAGCGGCTGGTGGCGCGCCCGGAGATCGGCGAGGCCATGCTGCTCTCGACCTGCAACCGCGTCGAGATCGTGGTGGCGCCGGCGGTAGGGGCGACGGACGCGGCGGCGCTCGCGCCCGCGCGGGCGCTGCTGCTCTCGGTTGCGCCTGCCGTGGAACGGCACCTGTTCGCCCACCTGGGGTCGGCGGCGCTCCTGCACCTGTTCCGCGTGGCCGCCTCGCTCGACTCGCTCGTGCTGGGGGAGCCGCAGATCCTGGGACAGGTCAAGACGGCGCTGGCGATCGCGCGGCGCGCGGGGACGGTGGGGCCACGGCTCGACCGCGCGGTGGCTCGCGCGATCCGGGCCGCGAAGCGGGTGCGCACGGAGACCGCGCTCGGCGCGGGCCAGGTCAGCGTGCCGAGCGTGGCGCTGGAGCTCACCCGCCAGATCTTCGACTCCCTCGCCGGTCGCACCATGGTCCTCGTCGGCTCGGGCGAGATGGCGGAGGCTGTCGCCCGGTTGCTCCGCTCCGAGCGGGCGCGCGTCGTCGTCGTGGGGCGCAACGCGGCGCGCGTCGCCGAGGTGGCCAGCTCCGTGGGCGGCGAGCCGCGCCCCTGGGATGCCCTGGCCGAGAGCCTCGTCGAGGCGGACGTGGTGGTGGCCAGCACCGCGGCGACGCGCCACGTGGTCGACCTGGCCCTCGTCAGCGTCCTGCGCCGGCGGCGCCGGGGGCGCAGCCAGTTCTTCATCGATCTGGCCGTCCCGCGCGCCGTCGATCCGCGGGTGGATCGCCTGGACAACGTCTACTGCTACAACGTCGACGACTTCGCGCGGCTGGTCGCCGACTCGCGCGGCGCCCGCGTCCGCGAGGCGGAGGCGGCCGAGCGGATCGTCCGCGAGGAGGTCGGGCGCCTCGAGCGCTGGTTCGTCGGCGAGCGCGCCACGCCGGTTTCCGTGGCGCTCCGCGGCCGCGTACGGAGGGCGCTCGAATTCGAGCTGGAGCGTTCGCTCGCGGGCCGACTCAAGCACCTCGGCCCCGTCGAGCGGCACCAGCTCAAGGTGATGCTGCACGCGGCGCCCAAGAAGATCTGCCACGCCCCGACGCGGAAGCTGCGCGAGCTCGCCATCGACCGCGCCACCGACGGCGACCGGGTCGACCTGCTTTCTGACGCCCTGGTCGAGCTCTTCGACCTCGAGGCCGAGCTCATCGAGGCCGCGCCGATGCGGGGTGGCTCCGCCCGCCGGGGGGCGTCGGGAGGCGAACCCGCCGTGGTCTCGACGGGGTGCTCGGACACCACGGGTCGAGAAGAGCCACCCCCCGGGCGCGCGGCGCCGCCGGCGCTGGCGGAGGGTCGCGGAGGAAGGCCGTGAGCGGCGCCTCCTCGGTCGTGGTGGCCACGCGGCGCAGCCCGCTCGCGCTCGCGCAGACCCGGGCCGTCATGGCCGCCCTCGCCGCGCGGCACCCCGCCGTGACGTTCATCGAGCTCGGCCTCACGACGACGGGCGACCGCATCCAGGATCGCGCCCTCGCCGAGGTGGGCGGCAAGGGGCTCTTCGTCAAGGAGATCGAGCAGGCGCTCCTCGACGGCGCGGCGCGGCTCGCGGGCCACTCCGCGAAGGACGTGCCCTCCGAGCTCGCCCCGGGCCTCACGATCGCGGCCTACGCGCGCCGCGAGGACCCGCGCGACGCCTGGGTGTCGCGCACGGGGGCGGGCCTCCGTGATCTCCGCGGGGGCAGCCGCGTGGGGACCGCCTCGCTGCGGCGCGCCCGACAGCTCGCGCTCGTCCGCCCGGACCTCGAGTTCGTCTCGCTGCGGGGCAACGTCGAAACCCGGCTCGCGAAGTGCGCGCGTGGCGAGGTGGACGCCGTCGTGCTCGCCGTGGCGGGCCTGCACCGGCTGGGCCTCGAGGGGCGGGTGGTGGAGCGCATCGACCCCGAGCTGTGTCTGCCCGCGGTGGGGCAGGGGGCGCTGGCGCTGGAGGTGCGCGCGAGCGACGAGGAGGCCCGGGCGCTCGTCTCGGCCGTCGCCGATCCCGAGACGCTCATCGCCGTGACCGCGGAGCGCGGCGTCATGGCGGCCGCCGGGGGGAGCTGCCAGGTCCCGCTCGCGGCTCACGCGGTGCGCGACGGCGCCGACCTGGTGCTGCGAGGCTTCCTCGCCGATCCGGAGGGGCGCTGGTTTCGGCGGCGAACGGCGCGCGGTCCCTGGCCGCGCGAGGTCGCGGTGGCGGACGCGCTGGGCCGGGCGCTGGGAGCCGCCCTCCTCGTCGCCTGAGGGGCGATCCCCGCGCGGCCTCGCGCGGCCGGCGGATTTCCCGCGGTCGGACCCGGTCACCCACCGCGCGCTTGAAAGGCCCCTCCCGTTCGGTGCTAGAGTGCGCGCCATGGCGACGAGACGCATGCACTGGGCGCTGATCTGTGCAGGGATCCTGGCTTTCCCGATGGTCGTCACGGCGTGCCACCGGGGCCAGAGCGGACCGAAGGTGGCGAACATCAAGCCGGGGGAGATGCCCATCGGTGGCGAGTGGGAGGGCGTCTACTACGACCAGCTCTACGGCAACCTGCACCTGAAGGTCGACGGCGACGCCGCCATCGGTCGCTGGCGGCGGGACAGCGGCGAGTCCTGGGGCGAGCTCAACGGAACGATCGACGGCAACCTCATGCGCTACGAGTGGGTCGAGCACCGCATCGGCATGGTCGGACCGTCGTCTGACACCCACGGCCGGGGGTACTTCGTCTATCGGGACTCCGAGGTGGAGAAGGATCCGGACTACATCGAGGGCGAGCGCGGCCTGAACGAGGACGAGCTCGGACAGAAGTGGAAGGCCATCAAGCAGGCCAACGTGGTGCCCGACCTCGACAGCGTCATGCCCGACGAGATCGAGCAGCGCGGCGTCGGCGGCGGCTGGGACGACTCGGGCGAGGAGGGGGCGCCGGCCGAGGACCGCGGCGGGGGCTCCGGTGACGAAGACGAAGAGGGGTCGGGCGCGCGCGGCAAGGCGAAGTCCGGCGACGACGGCGACACGGACTATTGAACCCCCGCCCGGGGGCAGCCCCTCCGTTCACGGGGACCCGACTGGCGCCCATGGACTTCCTGGAGCTCGCTCGCCAGCGCCGGAGTGTGCGGGCGTATCGGCCCGAGCCGGTGCCGCCTGCGCTGCTCGAGCGACTGCTGGAGGCGGCCCGACTGGCGCCGACCGCCTGCAACCGGCAACCGTTCCGCCTGCTCGTGCTGGAAACCGCGGGACACCAGGCCGAGCTCTCGCGCATCTATCACCGTCCCTGGTTCGTCCACGCTCCGCTCGTGATCGGGATCGTCGCCGTCCTCGGCGAGGCCTGGGTGCGGCGCGACGGGGCGAGCTACCACCAGGTCGACGCGGCCATCGCCATGGATCACCTGATCCTCGCCGCTGCCAGCGTCGGGCTCGGAACCTGCTGGGTCGCCGCGTTCGACCGGGCGGCGGCCGTCGAGGTGCTCGGGCTGCCACCTGACGTCGAGCCGGTGGCCTTCACGCCCCTCGGCTACCCGGCGGACGCCCCGGGTCCGAAGGAGCGGCGCCCGCTCGAGGATCTGGTGCGGCGGCAGCGCTGGTGACTCACG
Organism: uncultured Polyangiaceae bacterium; assembly: GCA_964454025.1. GTDB lineage: Bacteria > Myxococcota_A > Polyangia > Polyangiales > Polyangiaceae > JAFGBI01. The sequence continues at coordinate 13,277 of CAYVRP010000076.1, forward strand.
TGAACCCGCTCCTCCCGCGCGGGCGCCGCCGCCGCAGGCGCGCCGCGCGGGGACACGTTCGCGGGGTCACTCCGGCGTGACCACGAGCTCCACGCGGCGGTTGTTGGCGCGGCCCTCGGCGCTCTCGTTGTCCGCCACCGGGCGCGCCTCGCCGATGCCCACCGACGTGATCTTGGCCGAGTCGATCCCCCGGCTGACCAGGTAGGTGCGCACCGAGTCCGCGCGCCGCTGCGACAGGGTGAGGTTCGCCTCGTCGCCGCCGCGCGAGTCCGTGTGGCCCTCGACGATGATCTTTTTGTATCCCTGGTCCTTGAGGGCCTGGGCGACCTCGTCGAGCTTGGACTGCGCGATCGGCAAGAGCTCGTACTTGCCGCTCTCGAAGAGGACGGATCCAGAGAGCGTGATGACCACGCCACGGGACTCCTCCTTGACCTGCGCGACCTTCTCCAGGCTGGCCAGCGCAGCCGAGAGCTTCTTCTCCGCCTCCTGGCGGGCCTTGCGCTCCTGCTCGAGCTCCGCCTTCGTCTTGTTGGCGTTCTGCCGCTCCTTCGCCAGCGCGGCCTCGGTGCGGCTGAGGGCGGCCTCGGTCGCCCTCTGCAGCTCCGACTGCAGCTCCGCGGCCTCCTTGGTCGCCGCCGCCTCGTCGCGCTTCGCGGTCTGGAGGGCCGCCGCGCTCTCGGCCACCTGGATCTGCCGGAGCGCCACGTAGGACAGATCCACCGTCTCGGGCTTGTCCTTGTTCTTGTCGAAGCTCGCCTCCGCGCGCTCCAAGGCCTGCCGGCCCTCCTCGAGCTGCGCCGGGGCGAGCTCGGCCGGGGGTCCCACCTTGGCCACGGCGTAGGCCTCGCGCGCGTCGTTCAGCTCCTTGGGAACCGCCGCTTGCCCGCAGGCGGCGAGCAACGCGGCTCCGGACAGGGCGATGGCCATCGCGCCGGCCGAGAGCCGCGGCGCGGGGGTGAGGATCGGGTCGCTCGCACGCTGGTTGCTGTTCTCTGTTCGCTGCGTCATCGCGTGAGTCCTCCTCGTGGTCGCCGGTGGCTCATTCCTTCCCGATCTTCTGCCGGATCTCCTGGACCTCCTGCACCTTGGCCTGGGCGCGCGCGCGCGCCTCCCACTCCTGGGCCAGCGCGAGGGCGAGCTGCGCGTCCTTCTCCGCGCGGAGCAGGACCATCCGCGCGCGATCCATCTCCTTCTCCTTCATGAGCTTCCTCGCCGCGGCCAGCTGGTCGTTCGCGAGCTTGAGGTGGTACTCGACCTTCGGTGTCCCGTCGCTGGGGCCGGCCTCGCGCAGCTCGTCGAGCTTGACCTGTGCTGCCTTGATTTCCGCCTCCGTCTTCGCCATCTGGTCGCTCGGAGGCGGGGCGCCGCCGCAGGAGACGAGCAGTGCGAACACCAGTGCCAGGCCGAATCGCTTCATGACTTCCCCTTGGTGAAGTGGTCCCGAGCGCGAGTATAGGGGCCGGCAGGCGCGGCGGTAAACCCCCTCCGCGACGCGCGCCGAACCCGGCGGGTGGCGCGGGGGGGGCGCCCCGAGGGCCGGCCGCCGCGGCGTCGAGGTGCGCCCGGGCGGTCCTAGCCGACGCGGCCGCGAATGGGGTAGGAGGAGCGCTACCGATGGCCCCTGCGAGCGAGCCCGCCGAACTCGTGGCGCTGAAGATCAAGGCCGCCACGGAGGCGTCTGGCAAGACCTACGCCCTCGCGGCCGGGCACGATCCGACCCGCCCGGTCGACCGCTGGTTCCAGCGCTCGACGGACGGGCTCGTGCTGTTCGTCGTCTTCTACACCCAGGCCTGCCGCTGGTCGACCTGCACGGGCTGCAACCTGCCCAGCGTCGCCTCGCCGACGCCCGTGCCGTATTCGGCCATCGCGCGCCAGCTCGATCACCTGCTCGCCGACGCCGAGGTGATCGCCGCGAAGCCGTCGATCACGAAGGTCATCGTCAGCAACAACGGGTCGGTGCTCGACGAGCAGACCTTCCCCACGACGGCGCTCATGTACCTGCTCGCGCGGCTGAACCTGGAGCTCCCCGCGATGCGGGTCCTCGGCCTGGAGACGCGGGCCGAGTACGTGGAGGTGCTGGAGCTGGAGGTCCTGGCGCGGGCGATGCGGGAGCGCGCGGTGCCCGCCGTGCTCGAGCTGGCGATCGGGTTCGAGGCCTTCGACGAAACCATCCGCAACCGGATCTTCCTCAAGGGGCTCAGCCTCCGCACCTTCGAGGACCTGGTGGATCGGATCCGACACCCGGGCTTCCGCCTGAAGTGCTACTTCATGCAGAAGCCGGTGGCGGCGCTCTCCGACGCGGAGGCCGTCGCCGACGTGCGCGCGGGCATCGACTACCTGCACGGCGTCGCCGGGCGTTCTCGGGTCGCCATCAACCTGCACCTGAACCCCACCTTCGTCGCGCGCGGCACCCCCCTGGAGGTCGAGTTCCGGGCGGGGCGCTACACGCCCCCGCGCCTCGAGGACGTGGTCCGCGCCGTGCTCCACGGTGAAGGCAAGGCGCTGTCCATCTTCGTGGGGCTCAACGACGAGGGGATGGCCGTTCCGGGTGGGTCCTTCCTCCGTGACGGCGAGGCTCCGATCGTGGCGGCGCTCGAGGCGTTCAACCAGACCCAGGACTACGGCGAGCTCGCCCGCGTGAGCCGCGCCCTGGGGCTGGACGTCTGAGCCCCGCGTCGGCGTCGCGCGCGGGTCGGGTCCTCGCGCCATGGCGGGCGATCGTCCCCGGCCGGGGCCGTGGTTCGGGCGCCGGTGATTGACGCGCGGCCCGGAGAGGAAGATGGTTTGCGCCTGCATCGGGGGCTCCCGGTGCCCGGGAGGAGCAGGACCATGAACCACGCCTCACGTCGCGCCGTCCTCGGCGCCCTCGGCTCGCTCGCCGCCGCGCTGGCCCTCGGGGGCTGCAAGAAGCCCGCGCCGCCGAGCGAGCAGGGGGGCCAGGCTCGACAGCCGGCCGTCCGGGCGTCGTCGGCGCCCGCGCCGGCCCCCGAATCGGAGCGGACCTACGTGGTGGCGTGGAGCGTCTGGACCGGATGGATGCCCTTCAAGCTCATGCAGGACAAGGGGTTCCTGGCCGCGCGAGCCCGGGAGAACGGCGTCAACATCGAGCTCAAGGAGTTCAAGGGCTACATGGACTCCGTGCAGGCCTTCGCCGCGAAGAAGGTGGACGGCGTCACGATGACGAGCATGGAGTCGCTCCAGCCGGCGTCGAACGGGGTGGAGTCCGTCGCCATCGTCGTCAACGACATCTCGAACGGTGGTGACGGGGTGCTCCTGCGCGGGACCACGGCCAAGCTCGAGGACATCAAGGGCAAGACCGTGCTCCTCGAGGAGTTCAGCGTCAGCCACTACTTGCTGAACCGCGCCCTCGAGTCGAAGGGGATGTCGGAGAAGGACGTCCGGGTGAAGAACATCCCCGGCGACGAGGCCGGCAAGGCGTTCCTCACCGACGACAGCGTGCAGGCGGTGGCGACCTGGAACCCGCACCTCTTTCAGGCGGTAGACGCGAAGCGCGGGACCGTCGTCTTCTCGAGCCACGACATCCCCGGCGAGGTCATCGACTTCCTGTTCGTCAACGGGCAGGCGCTCCGCGAGCGCCCCGCGCTCGGTCGCGCCCTGGCGGAGGCCTGGTACGACGCCATGCGCTTCATCGTCGATCCCAAGACGCGGCCAGAGGCGATCGAGATCATGGCCAAGGGGGCCGGCGCGAGCGTGGAGGACTTCAATCGCATGCTCGGCGGCACCGACCTGTTCACCGACCGCCAGCGCTGCGTCGAGTTCCTCGAGGGTGAAAAGCTCAAGGAAACCATGGGTCGGGTCAAGAAGTTCAGCTTCGACAAGGGGTTGATCAAGGACGAGTCGTTCGAGATCGGCTTCGGCGCGGGGGGCACGCAGAAACTCCGGTTCGACGCCAGCTACGCGCGCGGCAAGTGAGCAAGATCGTCGGCTCCCCCCTCCCGCGCTCGACCCGGCTCCTTCTCGGCGCCGCGCCGCTGGTTTCGCTGGTGGTCGTCTACGGGGTGCTGTCCTACCGCCGGCACCTCGACAATCCCATGGATCGGCTGATGCCGACCCTGGCGCAGCTCGCGGCGGGTCTGGTGGAGATCACCGCGCCCGACAGGCGTACGGGCGAGGTGTGGCTGTGGGTGGACACCCGCGCCTCGCTCCTGCGCCTCGCGCAGGGGATGGGCGCGGGCGTCGGGGTGGCGGTCGTGCTCGGGGTGCTCATGGGCATCTTCTCGACGTTGCGCGCGCTGCTCTCACCGCTGACGACCACGCTCGCCAAGGTGCCTCCGCTGGCCCTCCTCCCCATCGTCTTCATCTTCCTGGGGGTCGACGAGACGTCGAAGATCGTGCTCGTCGCGCTCGGGATCGCGCCGACGCTCACCAACGACGTCACCCTGGCGGCGGTCGCGGTCCCCCGGGAGATGGTGGTGAAGGGCTACACCCTCGGCGCCAGCACCGCCGAGGTGGTGATCAAGGTGATCCTGCCGCAGATCATGCCGCGCATCCTCGACTCCATCCGGCTCACCATCGGCCCGGCCTGGATCTTCCTCATCGCGTCGGAGGCCATCAGCGCCGAGAGCGGGCTCGGGTATCGGATCTACGTCGTCCAGCGGCAGCTCGCCATGAACGTGATCCTCCCCTACGTCGCGTGGATCGCGCTGCTCGGGGTGGCGATGGACCTCTTGCTTCAGCTGGCCTCGCGGTGGCTCTACCCCTGGGCCGCGGCGAGGAGCGAGTGACCATGGCGGAGCCGGTCGTGGCGCGGACCGCGGAGTCTGGAGCGGGGCCGGGGGACGGGGGCACGGCGCCCCCGCCCGCGGTGCTCGCGATCGAGCGGGTGAGCCACCGCTACCCGCGCCGCCAGGGCGGTCACCAGCTCGTGCTGAACGACATCGACCTCCGGGTTCCTCGCCACGAGTTCGTCAGCGTCGTCGGGCCGAGCGGCTGCGGGAAGTCGACCCTGTTGCGACTCGTCCTCGGGGCGGAGCAGCCCTGGCGGGGGCGGGTGCTGGCCGGCGGGGACCTGGTGGATCACCCGCGGCGGGACCGCGGGATCGTCTTCCAGCGCTACTCGCTCTTCCCGCACCTCACGGTCCTCGAGAACGTGATCTTCGGCCTCGAGCTCGACGACACCTGGCTCCTGCAGCGGTGGCTCACCTGGCCGTACTACCGGCGGACCCATCACCGGAGGTTCGTGGAGCGCGGGATGGAGTACCTGCGGACGGTTAAGCTCGACGAACACGCCGGCAAGTACCCCCACCAGCTCTCGGGGGGAATGCAGCAACGGGTCGCCATCGCCCAGGCGCTGATCATGAGGCCGCGCATCCTGCTCATGGACGAGCCGTTCGGCGCGCTCGATCCCGGCACCCGGGAGGCCCTGCAGCTCACCATCATGGCGGCCTTCGCGGAGGAGGGCATCACCGTCTTCTTCGTCACGCACGACCTCGAGGAGGCGGTCTTCGTCGGCAACCGGCTGATCGCCGTCTCGCAGTACTGGTCCCACGACGATGGCGCCCCGGGGGAGGGAGCGAAGATCGTCCTCGACGTCCGCTGCCCCAAGAGCGAGTCGGTGGACGTGAAGGCGACGGCGGAGTTCCAGGCGCTCGTGCAGCGGATTCGTCGCGACGCCTTCGACCCCCGGCGGCGCCAGGCGGTGCGCGAATTCGATCTGTCGGGCGCCCCGGCCGCGTGAGCGGCGCGTCACTCGAACATGGGCGCCGCGGCTCCGGAGCGCATCCACGCGACGATGAGCGCCTCGATCGCCGCGTAGGCCTCGTCGTCCATGCCGAGCGCCCGCGCGTAGTCGACGACGCGCGCGCGTTCGACGTCGCTGATCGCGCCGTCCGCCATCGCCACCATCACGCCGGTCTGTACGGCGAGCTTGCGCAGCGTCGGATCCACGAGCGCGCGCGCCAGCGCCGCCGGGGTAACCTTGGCGACGGTGGCCTGGTCGTCGAGGTCGAGGTTGTAGTCCGCGATCAGCTCGGCGATGAGGGCCTGCTCCTCGGCGTGGACGCCGTCGGACTCGGCGATGTCCTGCAGCGCCCCGACGATGGCACGGGCCTGGTCGGCGCTGAGCGAGAGGGAGGGATCGAAGAGGGGGTACAGGTCGGCGCGGGTGATCATCGGCGAAGGTCTCCGCGGGGTGGCGGTGGGCCAGGGGGGAAGGAGCTCGGGATCAGGCGTACCCGACGACGCGGCGCAGCGCCTCGCGCTCCGCGGCGAGCCCGTCGGGGTCGTCCCGCAGCCGCGTGCGCCACGGCTCCGGGAGGTAGGCGAGGTGGTTAGTGTACAACACCGCCTCGATCGTCTGCAGGCGGAGCTTCGCCGCGGAGCCCTCGGGGACGAAGGCGCGGGCCTCCTCACCGAGCAGCGTCACGGGGACGGTGACCCGGGCGCTCGGGGTCGCCCCGCCCGCGCTGCCGGGGGCGCCCCCGGCCGGCGCGGCGCGGCGCGCCCGGCGCCGAGCGCGGGTCGCGATCAGCGCCAGGGCCGCCGGGGTCACGAAGCCGAGATCCGCGAAGACGCGCGCGAGCGCCGCGTCCGGTGGGGGGGACGTCCCGTCCTCGGCGACGAGATCGATATCAGCGGCGCGCGCCACCGCCTCGAGGACGCTCCGCTTCTCCGCCAGCGTCTCCGGCGCGAGGATGGGCAGGTGCTCCTCCGCCCGCCCCGGGCGCCCCGTGTCCGGGGCCAGGTTGAAGGGCCGCGCCGTCAGCAGCACCCAGAAGATCTTCCCCCGGTAGTCGGGATCGCCCATGAACGCGGTGAAGGCGCCGAAGACGCGCTCGTCCACCTTGTTGCTGCCGTCCCCGACCTCGTTGCCGAGCGTCTTGTCGGCCTCGTCGATGATCACGATGTTCGGGGTCATCGCCTTGAGGATGCTGAAGATCGTGTCGAGATTGCTCTCCGTCTGCCCGACGTACATCCCGCGGAAGTTGCGGAGGCAGACCGCGTTGACCCCGGCGTCGTGCGCGAACGCCTTGGCGATGAAGGTCTTGCCCACCCCGTTCGGTCCCGGGCAGACGACGCCCGCTGGCACGTCGCTCAGGCCCGCCCGCAGGTCGCGCGCGGTGTCCAGGAAGAAGGCCTTGATCCCGTCGTTGCCGCCGACGGCGTCGAGGCCGTGCCGGGACTCGAGGATCTCGAGCATCCCACGGCTGTCGCGGGTGATGAGCTCCCGCTTGCGCTCGAAGACGAAGGCGGAGGTGAGCCGCCGTTCGGTCGTGCACCGCGCGCGCAGGAAGAGGTGCCGGATCCCGGTCAGCGTGAGCCCCGCCGTCTGTTCGGCCAGCTCCCCCTCCGACATCTCGAGGGCGAGCGGCTCGTCGCCGTCCGCCACGAACCGGGCCTGCTGCCAGCGGATGAAGCGCTCGCGGTCGCCCCGATCGGGGCGCGGGATGCCCACCGTCTGCACCAGCTCCGAGCGGACGAGGTCGGGGTGGACGTCGTGCAGGTCCTTCGCGAAGAGGAAGCAGACCGCGTCACGGAGGCGCGGGTTCTGCAGCCGCTCGTAGAAGAGCTCCGCGAAGCGCTGCAACGTGACCACGTTGACGCGGTCGAGCTCCGACGCCGTCTGCGGATCGCCGTGGGGGGCGAGGTGCTCACCGTACTCGAGGACCACGGCCACCGGGCGCTCGGCGGCCTCGACCCCGACGACGAAGGCCTCGATGAACGCGAGCGCCTTGATGCTGTCCCGGGGGAAGTCGTAGATGCTGCGGACGAGCCGCTGGTCCGGGGCCAGGCCCTGGTTCGCGAGCTCGACGAAGCGGCGGGCGTCCGCCTCCTTGGAGAAGCGCATGCCGCGCGAGACGTCGTAGTGGATGGTGACGTAGTCGCCGCGCGAGAGCATCGCCTCGAGGTACGCCCGACACGGGACGTAGCCGCCGTCGAGCGGGAACAAGTCGGCGACGTTGTCGTGCAGGACGAAGAACGCTGACTCGCGCCGGTCGTAGGCGCTCCGGAAACGCTCGGCCCACTCCGCGTACCTCGGCTCCGTGTCGCTCATCCGCTCGCCCCTTCCGCGTCGCTCGCCCCGCGCACTAGCGCGCCCGCGCGCGCGCCCGCCCCCCGGCGCGCGCCCGTCCGATCAGCTCGTCGCAGGCCTCGCCCGCCGCGGCGAGCCGGGACTGGAGTTCGGTCACGTCGGGGGCCGCGGAGCCGGCGCCCAGCGCGGCGTCGGCCTTGCGCAGCTCCATGGCGAGCTTGAACTCCTGGAGGTTGGTCTCGATCACGGTCAGGACACTGGCGATCTGCCGCTGCTTGTCGACCGCCGAGCGCCACTGCTCCAGCGTGCGCTCCGTGGCCTCCCGGGCCTGGAGCAAGGCGTCACGGACCGGCCCCGGCTCCGCGCGCTCCGCCTCCCGGGCAAGCCGCGCCACCTCGCTCTCGAGCCAGCGCCCGTCCGACCCCTCGATCAGCAGGCGCAGGCGCCCGTAGAGCCTGGCCATGGTGATGGCGCGATCGCGCAGCTCCCGGAGATCGCCGCGGGAGCCCTGGAGGATGTCCTCCACCGTGTCGGTGACCTCGTCGGTGAAGACCCGCTCGATGGCCACGTAGGTGGCGAGGATCCGCTCGAGCTGCGGGCGGGTGGCGGGATCGGCCTCGCGCACCGCCTCCTCGAGGTTGGCCACGTCCCGCTGGTCCGCGCGCTGCCGCGACTCATCCATGAGCTGCTCGACCAGGCGGCGATCGTACCCGGCGGTCACGAACCACGCGTAGAGCGTGGCCCCCACCAGGTAGGTCAAGAGCCCCATCGACAGGCCAACCGAAGGATCCAGCGCCGCGGCCGTCGCCACCGCGGCGACCGCGCCGACGGCCGCGGGCGCGCCGAAGACCTGCACCAGCCGGTGCCGGAAGCGGAAGCAGGCCTTCAGGCGCTCGGGCCAGGGGGGGATCGGGGCGGCCGTCACATCGCCTTGGCGTCGCAATTGAAGAGCTTGAACTCGGTCCGGCGGCTCGCGTCGAGGTCCTCCTTGCCGTCGACGAGCACCGGGTGCTCGGAGCCGAATCCTTGGACGTCGAAGCGTGACTGCGGGAACGCGATGCCGTCGATGCTCTGGAGCTGCCTGACGATCGCTGCCGCGCGGTCCCGGCTGAGCTGCCTGTTGGCGGCCGGGTTGCCCTTGGAGTTCGTGTGCCCGTGCACCCGTACGCAGAGCGCGGGGAAGCTCCGGAGCTGGTCGGCGATGCCTCCGACGACGCTCTTCGCGTTCGCGTCGAGATCCGCTTTGCCCTCCGCGAAGTAGATGTTGGGGAGCTTCAAGGTGCCGACGTCGGCGTCGGCGCCCTGCCGAGCCGCGTCCGCGGCGTAGGAGTACCGCTTCTCCGTGGCGGCGAGGGCGGGCCCCGTCGCCGCCGAGTCCTTGCCCGCGACCTCGGCCGCGAGCCTCGCGCGCTGCTCGATCTGTCCCTTCAGCGCCGAAAGGAAGCTGTCGTTGAGGATGGTCTCCGCCCGCGGGAGCTCCTCGGCGGCGATCTTCCCCTTCGCCGTCAGCAGCCGGCCCGTCTTGGCGATTCGCTCGACCATCTTGGCCGGCGTCCCGCACTGCCCCCACCACAGGCAGAGGTTCTCCTCGAGGGTGAGGAAATCGATGCCCTCGAGGACCGCGCGCCCCAGCCCGACGTCGCCCGCGCAGTCGGCGCCGCAGTCCTTGGTGATGAAGGCGGCGTGCGCCTCGACGTCCCGATGGTAGCCGTCGATCACCTTGAAGTACGCGGTGACCAGCTTCTGCACGGAGTCCTGGTGCTGGATCAGGTAGTCGCGGTTCGCGACCAGGACGTCGACGATGACGTCGTCCGCCTGGCCGCCGGTGGCGAAGACCTTGGGGTAGCCCTCCTTGACCGCGATGGCGGTGAAGGGCTGCCAGAGCACGGCGACGTTGACGCTGCCGCCGCGGAGCTTGTCCCAGCAGTCCTTGGCGACCACCCCGTTGTCGGTCTTGACGTTCTCGAGCGCCGCGAAGCTCAGGCTGGCGAAGTCCCACAGGTGCTCGCTCGGGGTGCCCGTCGCGTAGCAGACCTTGTCGGTGGGCTTGACGTCATCGAACCCCCGGCGGTCCTTGGCGACGAAGATGGCGTCGCCCCCGTTCGACTCGTCGACGCCGAGGACGATGACCCCGGGGTAGAGCCCCTTCTGCCTGTGCTTCGCGCCGTGCTGGAGGAACGCGTCGACGGTGGTGAGCGCGAGATCGAGCTTGCCCTCGGCCAGGGCCTTCATCCGCTCGTTCTGGTCGTAGAGCTTCTCGTCGTCGATGTATTCGATGCCGATGTCTTGCTTGGCGAGCTCCTCCGCCAGGCGCGGTTCGCCGCGGAACGTGCTGTAGCCGGACCAGGGGTCCCCCGCGATCCGGATCATCGTCCCGCGGCGCTGGCCCTGCAGGGAGGTGGAGCCGGTGAGGGCCTTCTCCGTCTCCGCGGCCTCCTTCTTCTGGAGGGCGGGCTTGAGCAGCATGGCCCACCCGAAGTAGCCGGCCGCGGCCAGTACGATCACCGGAACCCCGATCGTGAGCGCCGGACCCGGCCGGCCGCCAGTCGTCTTCGCCATCTCTCCTCCGTGGTCCTCGTGCGGGCGTCGGGCGGGAGATCAGCCGATGCCGCCCTTTCCCTCCGGCGCGCGCGCCGGCGCTCGCCCCGCCGCGCCGGCGGCCGCCTGGCGAGCCTCCAGCATCGCCTGGAACTTGGTCTTGCTGGCGCGCGCCTGCGCCGACTGCCGCAACTGCCGGCGCTTCTCCTCGCGGGTCGCGCCGCTCATCTCGTCCGTGATGTCCGCCTGCGCGGCGACGCCCTCGATGTACCGGTCGATGTCGGCGACGGCGCTCTCCTCGGCGCTCGTGCTCATCCCGCTGACCATCTCGTTGAAGGCCTTGCGGGCCTGGGCGCTCTGGAGCTTCGCGATCATGGCGTCCTTCTTGGACTCCATGCCCTTGGTCTTCGCCTCGAGGTCCCGGAGCTTCGCCAGGTAGTCGGCGACCAGCTTCTCGGACGCCGCGAGCTCCCGGCTGAGCGTCCCGATCTCGCCCTCGAGGGCCTCCTTCTCGTTCAGGAGATCCTCCCCCAGCTCGGCGGCCTCCCCGCTGCCCTGCTCGGCCTCCACGAGCGCGGCCTGAAGGTCCGCCTCCACCTGCGCCAGCGCCTTCTGCTTCTGCGCGATGAGGTTGCGGAGGCGGTTCCGCTCGGCGGCGAGCCTCCCCACCGCGCCCTGCAGCGACTGGTACTGCGCCTTCATCTTGCGGATGGCCATCTCGTAGACGGCCTCCGGGTTGGCCTGCTCCAGGGAGCGCTGGCCCTGCCAGAACAGGCCCCTGACGAAGTTGAAGAACCGACCGACGACGCTCATCTGTCTAGCTCCCGAGGTGATGCCTGCCGAACGGGTCGTCCGTGCCGCGAAGGTCAGCCCTTCGCCGCCGGCGCGACGCTGCCGAAGAAGACGCGCGCGGCCTGCAGCCGTGACTCCTCCTGCAGGCACGCGCGCCGCACGCCCTCGAGGTGCCGGTTCAGATCTTCCATGCGCTGCTTGTGAGCGTCGATCTGCTGCAGGAGCTGGTCGATCGCGGACTGCTCGGTGTCCAGCGCGGCGCGGGTGGACGCCTCCGTCGCCTGGAGCAGGCCATGCACCCGCTTGATCTTGCGCTCGGCGTCGAGCATGACGGCGGCCTTGTCCTTGCCGATCGCGCCGAGGAACGCCTCGGCGGCGGCGAGCTTGGAGGCCTTGGGCAGGGAGGCGTCGAGGCGATTGAGGAACCCCTCGAGCTGCTCCACCTCGTCGGTGTTCGGGATCGCCGCGGCGTCATACTGAGCCTGGAAGTCGATCACGACCGTGCCGTCGGCGGTCGCGGAAACCGCCACCGTCTCCGGGTCGACGGGGTCGGCCGCGTCCGGCGCGACGGCATGCTCGCTCGTGGCGAGCAGCGCGGCGAAGTCCTCGTCGCTGATCGCCTCCCCCGCCGCCGGCGCGTCGTCCGTCTCCGCCTCGCCCGGCTGCCAGAACAGACCCCTGACCTTCTTCCATCCACTCATCGCGATCCCCTCGCCTGATCGGGCCCGAGCGTGCCGGACCTCCCGGCGCCCGTCAACGTCGCCGGCGCGCGCGTCGGGGTTTTTCGCGCGACTCTCGCGCGCCCAGCCCCGGCAGCGGTGGTAGACGTCGCCGTGCCCCTCCGCGACGTCGCCGCCCCAAGCGACCGCGCCAGCGCGCGGTGACGCGCTGGCCCTCGCGCGCGGTACCGGCGCCGTCGCGGTGGCGATGGTTCGGGGCGGCGGCGCGTGGAGGGGGGGGGCCGCGGCGTCGGGGCGCGCCGGCGCCGGGTGGAGATCACCTGGCGGGGTCGGTTCGTCCCCGGCGCCGTCTCCCGGCCCCACCGGGTCGACGCGACGGCCGCGATCCCGGCGGCGCGAGGGCCGTATCGAGCCCGGCGACGAGCGCGGCGGGCTCGCGCACCTCGAGCACCACGGTCGCTTGGCGGGCCTCGGGGTGAGTACGGGTCGCACGATCGACCACGGCGATCCGACGCAGGCCCGGGCGCGTGGCGCGCGCCGCCGCCAGCACGGCGGCCATGCTCGTATCGAGAGCCGTGAGGCGCGCGACCACGGCGTCCACCGCGTGGTCGTCGAGGCAACGCCGCGCCGCGGCCGGGGACGTCGTCAGATCGACGCGCCAATGTGGGTGCCCCTGAGCGATGATGCGCCACGTATCGAGCGAGCGCGCGCCGCCGTCGGCGAAGAGCAGGCGGAGGGGAGGGAGAGGATTCGCTGTGAGGGAGGCCATGCTGGCGGCGGTTGCAAGCGGCATGCCCGACTCCGCGCCGGGGGGCCGGCGTGGTCCCCGAGGGTGCTCGTGGAGCGCAGGCGCCCGCGCGACGAGCTGTCGTCACCCACGGCGCCAGCTCGCATCGACGGGTCGCTCGCCGCGAACCCGACTCGCGGTGTCGGAAGCGTGTCGGCGATGCCCGCGTCAGCCCGGTGAGCGCTTCCTCCCTGGGTTCGACGTCTCCTTCGCGGCCCTGAACCGGGCCGAGAGCGCGGACCCGGGGCGCCGGCGCGGCCCGCGGCACCGGGCGCCAAGCAGGGCGAGGTAGGGCGAGCGCTCGCTCGCCCCCGTCACTCGCCGCGAGGTCCGCCCCGACTCTCCGGTGGCCGTCGGGAGCCGCCGTCGGCAGCATTTCCGGGAAGTTGCAGCCACCCCAGCAACGAACCGGCAGCGGCTCTCGCCCCCGGCGCCGTCGCTAGCCGGCGCCGGGCGCTAGAGCGGCTGCTCGACGTGCCCATCGTGGCGGCGAGGAGTCGCCGACAGCGACTCGCGCGAGCCGGTGGCGACGGTAAGCTCCGGTGAACGAAAGGGGGATCCGATGACCATCAACCTCGAGGCCCTGGACCCGGAGGAGGCGATCCGCACCCTGCAGCGCCAGCGCGCGATCAAGATGCTCGGCGCGGTCGTCGGCGTCTTGCTCGCGCTGGTGATCGGGGCTGCTGTCGTCGTCGTGGGCTTCTCCGGCGGACCGGCGCCGGAGGCGTCGAGCGGCGAGGTCGAGCCGTAGCACGGGCCGCGGCTCACCCGCGCGCGAAGAGGGCGAGCAGGCGCGCGCCGTAGCGCTCGAGCTTGGCCGGGCCGATCCCGTTCACGGCGAGCAGGTCCGCGGCGCAGCGGGGGCGCCGGGCCGCGAGCTCGCGGAGCGTCGCGTCGTTGAACACCACGTAGGCGGGGACGTGCCGCTCGACTGCGAGCTCACGGCGCAGCAGGCGCAGCGCCTCGATCCACACGTCGTCGGGCGAAGGCTCTTCCGCCGGCGGGCTGCGGGCGCTCCCGGGCGCGGCGCCGCGGGGCTCGCGCTCGCCGCGACCGTCGCCCGGGCGCGGCAGGCCACAGGCGTCGCACGCGTCGCCGCAGGGCGCGATGGCCTCGCCGAAGTGCGAGAGGAGGCGCTGGTGACGGCAGCCGGTCGCCTCGGCGAGCCGGAACATCTCCCGCGCCTGCTCGACGAGCCGCGCGGCGGCGACGTCGTCCGCGACCTCCCCCGCGAACCGATCGTACGCCTTCACCTCGGCCCAGGAGTAGAACAGGACGCAGTCGCTCGGCAGTCCGTCGCGGCCCGCGCGGCCGATCTCCTGGTAGTAGCCCTCGATGGACCGCGGCAGGTCACGGTGGATAACGTAGCGCACGTCGGGCTTGTCGATCCCCATGCCGAAGGCGATGGTGGCGACGACGCAGTCGATGACGCCGTCGCGGAAGGCGTTCTGGACGGTCTCGCGCGCGCCCGGCTCGAGCCCGGCGTGGTAGCAGCCCGCGCGGACGCCCTCCGCGCGCAGGAAGTCCGCCAGCGACTCGGTCCCGCGGCGAGAGAGGCAGTACACGATCCCGCTCTCGCCCCGGTGCCGGCGGACGACCTCGCGGATCGCGCGCCGCACGTCCTTCACACCGCCCGCGCCCTTGCGGTGCGCGGTCAGGCGCAGGTTGCGGCGCAGGAAGGAGCCCCGGAAGAGGACCGGATCGACCATCCCCAGCTGCGCGACGATGTCGCGGGTGACCTCGGGGGTCGCGGTGGCCGTGAGCGCGAGCACCGGCACGCCGGGGAAGCGACGCTTGAGCCCGGCCAGGCGGCGGTAGGCGGGCCGGAAATCATGCCCCCACTGGCTGATGCAGTGGGCCTCGTCGACGGCGATCAGCCGCACGTCCACCCCCCGCAGCGCCCCGCCCGCGGAGGCCTCGAGGCCCTCCGGCGCCGCGTAGACGAGCTCGTACTCGCCGGCGGCGAGCGCGCCGATCCGGCGGGCACGCTCGCGGTCGTCGAGCGCCGAGTTGAGCGCGGTGGCGCGGAAACCGTGCTCGGTGAGCGCGTCGACCTGATCCTTCATCAGCGCGATGAGCGGCGAGATCACCAGGGTCGTGCCCCCCAGCAGCCGCGCGGGGAGCTGATAGGTGAGGGATTTCCCGGCGCCTGTCGGCATCACCCCCACGGTGTCGCGGCCGGCGAGGACGGCGCGCACGATCGCCTCCTGGCCGGGGCGGAAGCCGTCGAAGCCGAAGCCCTGGTGCAGGGCCCGCGTCAGGTCCGGCGGCGTGGGGGCGGCGGTCGTCGCGCCGAGCTCGCGAGAGAGTTCCCGCAGCACGGCCAGCACGTCGGCCGGGAACGCGGCCGGGTTGCGCCGGAACTGCGCGCGCAGTCGGGAGAGCGCTCCGCGCGTCTCCGCGCGCCACCCGGGGTCCCCGTGCCGTGCGGGCCACTCGGCGCGAAGACGAGCGGCCACGGCGACGACGTCCACGCCGGCCGTCTAGCACGCCTCCCGCAACCCGGGGACGGTTCGCGCGTCGGCGCGCAGCCGACCGCTCGGCCCGGACGCGGCCGTGACCTTCGGCGCGGGGCGGCGTGCTGCCCGGCGGACGCGCCCGCGCTTCAGCGGACGGGCAGCGAGACGCCCCGCTCGCGCGCCAGCGCCGCCGCCGTCTCGCGCTCCACCTCGGCCGCGGCCCGGCGCCCGGCGTGGAGGTGCACGGCGGCGGCGAGCAGGTGAGCCCGGATGGAACGCGGGGTCTCCACGACGAGGCGCAACACCTCGGCGGCCAGCGCCGCGCCACGAGGATCGCCGCGCGGGTTGGACACGCGCAGCAGGGCCGTGTCCGGTCGCAGCTCCTCGTAGGCGTGACGGGCGAGGTAGGCCGCCGTCTCGGGCGCCCGGCGCACCATCACGGCGGCCTGGTCGTCGAGGTACACGAGGGACCACCCTGGGTCGCGATAGAGCCCGAGATGGGTGGTGGCGACGAGGCTCGTGCACTCGAGCACGGCGTACGAGACGTCGTAGGTGCTCAGCAGCGACGCCAGCGTCGCCGGGTCGGACGGCGCTCGCGACACGGCGGCGAAGAACTCGGGACGGTAGACCTGATCGTTGCGGCCGTCGATGAAGACCCGCTGCGCGGGGGCGAGCGCGTAGAGGAGGAAGCTACCGTAGTTGAAGCTGTTGTACATGCGGCCCGGCGGCGGGTGTGCCGCGAGGAAGCGGGCGGCGTCGGCGGGGCGCCGGAGGTGGTGGACGCCCGCGCCCCACGTGGTGGGGGGCGCGCGCAGGTAGGCGAGTGCCAGCGCGCCGAGCCCCACCGCGAAGAGCGCGGCGCGCGCCAGCGCCGGGCGCGCACGGCGCGCGATGGCGCAGCGGTGCCGGTCGAGCGCGCGGGACAACCCCCAGGCGACCTCCGGCGCCAGAGCGACCGCGAGGAACGGCGCCAGGCGCGCGTGGCGCCAGGCCAGGGCGCCGGTGCCGAGCACGACCAGGGTTCCGAAGTGCGTCCGTCGTGGCCAGAGCGCGAGCAGGACCCAGGCCCCGCCCAGCGGGATCAAGGCCGGCATCGCCTCCCACGCCCGGCGGAGCGTGAGCGGCTGCCACTCCGGCAGGTACCGGACGTAGTCCGCCGTCGACAGCACGGCGGTGGTCGAGGTGAAGGAGCGGAGCATGCCCGGCGTGATCGCGATGGCGAGGACGGTGGCTACGGCCGCCGCCGCCGTGGGCAGGACGAGCGAGCGGTGGCGTGGCTTCGCCGGCCACGCCGCCGCCGCGGCGAGCAGGACCGGGAGCGCGAGGGTGCTGCTCCGGTGCAGCGAGCCCCAGACGAGCACCAGCGGCGGGACGAGCCATAGCCAGCGGCGGGCGTGAAGCTGCTCGACCGCGTGCAGGAGGGCCAGCAGCGCGCCGAACGCCGCGAAGGCGAGCAGATCGGGCTTCGGTCCGAAGCGGAAGTGCGCGGCCGCCAGGGCGAGCCCGGCGGCCCCGCCCGCGGGGGCCCCCGCGGCGCCCGTGGCG
>CAYVRP010000076.1:30080-33380 GCA_964454025.1 uncultured Polyangiaceae bacterium
CCCCGCGCGCCCCCCCCCGGGGGCGCCCCCCCGCGCGGGGGCGCCCCCCCCCCGGCGCCCCCGCCCCCCGCGCCCGCGGGGCCCGCCGCGTCGCCGGTCGCGGCGGCTCGTGGGACCAGCGCGGCCAGGGCGAGGCCGAGCGCGAGGGCGAAGGCCGCGGTCGCCCAGGACAGCCCGCCCGGGCCGAGCGCCGCGTGGACGGCGAAGAGCAGGAGGTTTGCCGCTGGCTCGACGCAGTTCCAGGGTCCGTCGGCGGTGTGCGAGAAGGGGTCGGTGGTCGGGATCGCGCCCGTCGTCCAGATCCACTCGCCGGTGCGGATCCGCCACCATACGTCGGGATCGCGCACCTTGGTGATCCCGCTCGCCGCCGCCGCGAGCGGCAGCGCCGCCCACGGCAGCCAGCGGGGGGCACCGCCCCCCGCGGCGGTGCCGGGTGTGCGAGCGAGCGGCGATGCGGCGTCGGCTCCGGTCACGCTCACCGATCCTACACGCCGCAGCGCGGGGCCGTGAGCCCGCGCCGCGTCCCGGGGCACGTTTGCCGTTGCACCCGGCCGCGGGGATGCGAAGAATCGATGCCGATGCACTGCCCCGCCTGTCAGGGCCCCATGGATCAGCTCGAGAAGTCGGGGTTCGTGATCGACAACTGCCCGCAGTGCCATGGCTTCTGGCTGGATCGCGGGGAGCTCGAGCACATGCTGGCGCGCCGCGCGAGCGGCGATCCGGACCTGGCGGAGATCGCCCCGACCCTCGAGCGGATGTCTCGCGCTGAGGTCCACGCCGTCGGTGAGGCCGTGCTCGCGTGTCCGCGCTGTGCCGGCATGCTCGGCAAGATCTCGTTCGTGCGCGGGGACACCACCGTGATCGGGGACAGGTGCCCCGCCTGCGGCGGGATCTGGCTCGAATCGGGGGAGATGGGCCTGCTCTTCGCGCTCGTCGAGCGGACGCGTCGGGGCTCGGGGGGCGCTGGCCCCGGGCACCACCCGCGCCATGGGTTCGGGCTCGGGGAGCTCGCGCTCATGGTGGTGGCGGCGCTCGCCCTCGGCGGCGTGCTGGCCTTCCTGCTCGGGGCCTTCCGCTAGCGTAATGCCCATCGCCGAGTACGACACGCTCGACGCGATCGGGCTCGCCAAGCTGGTGGAGCGCGGCGCGATCGGGCCGGCCGAGCTGCTCGAGGAGGCCATCGCTCGCATCGAGCGCACCCACCCCCAGCTCAACGCCGTCGTCGATCGGCAGTACGCCCGCGCGCGCGCCGCCGTCGCCCGCGGGCTCCCCGCGGGGCCGCTCCGCGGGGTGCCCCTGCTGGTCAAGGAGGATCTGCCCATCGCGGGGATGCGCCTGTCGTTCGGGTCGGTCCTGCTCCGCGACCACGTCGCGCGCGAGACGCACGCGGTGGCCCGGCGCCTGCGGGCGAGCGGCCTGGTCTGCGTCGGCCGCACCAACATGAGCGAGCTCGGGCTCCTCCCCACCACGGAGCCGGCGCTGTTCGGGCCCACCCGCAACCCCTGGTCGCTCGAGCGCTCGCCCGGCGGCTCGAGCGGCGGCTCGGCGGCGGCGGTCGCGGCGCGGGTGGTGCCGCTCGCGCACGGGAGCGACGGGGGCGGATCCATCCGCATCCCCGCCTCGCACTGCGGCCTCGTCGGGCTGAAGCCGAGCCGCGCGCGCACCCCGGACTCGCCCGCCCGCGACCCCTTGGGCACCATCACCGAGCTCTGCCTCACCCGCTCGGTCCGGGACACGGCGTTGGTCCTCGATCTCCTGTCCGTGCCGGATCCGCCGGAGCGGGTGCTCCTCCCGGCGCCGCCGCGCCCCTACCGCGAGCTCGTGGAGCGGGACCCGGGGCGGCTCCGGATCGCCTTCACGACGACCTCCTTCTCGGGCCGACGCGCCCACCCCGATTGCGTCGCTGCCGTCGAGGCGGCGGCGCGGCTCTGCGCCGAGCTCGGGCACGAGGTCGAGGAGGCGGAGCCCCGGATCGACGGCCGCCGCTTCAACGACGCCTTCCTCGTGCTCTGGGCCATGGCCGCGGGCTACTGCGCGCGCGCCGTGCTCGAGCGGCTGGTGCAGGACGGCTTCCCGCGCCGTGCCGTCGGGTTGTGCGAACGGCGCCTCGGGTTCGAGGCGCTGCTGCGGGTCACGGCGTGGCGCCTCGGCGCGGCCCCCCTCGAGCCCTTCACCCGCCGACTCATCGACATCGATCGCCGGCACACGCCCGGCGATCTCTGGCTGGCCAACCAGGCGCTCCGCGACGCGGAGCACGCGCTCACGAGCTTCCTCGGCGAGCACGATCTGCTGCTCACCCCCACGATGGGCGAGCCCCCGTGGCGCGTCGGCGAGCTCGACCTGACCGCGTCCGACGCCGTGCTCCGGGACCGGCTCTTCCACTACGTCGCGTTCACCCCGCTCGCCAACACCACGGGCCTGCCTGCGGTGTCGTTGCCCCTGCACTGGAGCGCGGAGGGGCTCCCCATCGGCGTGCAGTTCATCGCGCCCTACGGCAGGGAGGATCGCCTGCTCGGCCTCGCCGGTGCCCTCGAGCGCGCTCGGCCCTGGAGCGGCCGCCGCCCCCCTGTCGGCTGAGCCCGCGCGGCCGGCGCTGCCCCGCGGCGAGCGGAGCGGCGGGGGGCGTCACCCGGGCTCCGCCGCGAGCACCCGGCGATAGACGTCGGCGTCACGTCGTGAGTGGCAGACGAAGCGGACCTCCTCCAGGCCCCCGCCGCGAGCGCCCGGCGGGCCTCCCGGACGGCGATCACCGTCGCCGCCTCGATGGGGTAGCGGTAGGCGCCGGTGCTGATCGCCGGCAGCGCGACGGACCGGGCGCCGATCTCCCGCGCCCGGGCGAAGCAGCTCGCGTACGAGCGGGCGAGCAGCTCTGGCTCGCCAGCGCCTCCCCCGCGCCAGACCGGACCCGGGGTGTGGATCACGTACCGGGCGCGGAGGCGGTAGCCCCGCGTCACCTTGGCCTCGCCGGTCGCCGCGCCGCCGAGCGTGCGACACTCGGCGAGCAGCTCCGGCCCCGCGGCGCGGTGGATCGCGCCGTCGACGCCCCCGCCGCCGAGGAGCGAGGTGTTGGCGGCGTTGACGATCGCGTCGACGTCCTGCTCGGTGATGTCTCCCTCGACGACGGTGATGCGCTCGCTCATGTGTGCTCCCTCCCTGGTCCGCTCACGCCCGCGGCGGCGGCCGTCGGGGCGCCGGCGCGGCCGGCGCCCCGCCGCCGCGGCGCGGGCGCCCGCCCCCCGCGCCGCCCGCCGGCCGCACGACGCGCGGCGACACCTCCCGCGCGCGAGCCGCGCTCCGCAA
>CAYVRP010000077.1:0-11181 GCA_964454025.1 uncultured Polyangiaceae bacterium
CCGACCGGGGCTGGAACCTCGGCAACCTCCTCGAGGTCAAGATCGTGGTGGAGGCGGCGGGGGGCCAGGGGCGCGTCGACTTCCCGGTGGCCAACGTGACGACGTCCCAGTGACGGCCACCCGGTCCATGCTCGCGCCTCCTGTGCCCGCTGCTAGGCGGCGGCGCGCGCGCGGCGGCCCGGGAGGCAAAGGCGACGGTGAGCGTCGCCGCGCCTCACCGCCGGTCGTCGATCACAGAGCCGGGCAGGCCGGATCGGTGGTGACCTCGAAGTCGTCGAAGGTCGCTCGGACCTCGGGGATGGTGTTGGCGCAGGTCCCGGAGCCACCGGATAGTTGGAGCTGCACGGTCAGCCCCTGGCCCGCCGCTGCCGGATCGAGGCAGAGGGTCCGCTCGGCATACGCGCTCTGCTCCTCCAGAGTCGTAATTTCGCCGGCGACGTAGATAGACAGGTCGCCGGCAGCACCGGTCCGCGAGTAGAAGAAGCGGAGCGCCGGTCCCGCGGTGCCGTTCGGCGCCGGCACCGTCAGGACCGCCCTGGCGGAGGCGCTCGTGCATAGCTGCGGCGACGTCAGTACCAGCGCGCGCGAGCCGCCGCGGGCGACGGTCGCGTCGTTGACGATGGTCGACGACACCGAGCCCGGGTGGCCGTTGTCGTTCGAGGCGAGCGCCCAGTAGCGGATCCGGCCCGTGGACAGCTCGAACCCCGGGTCCAGCAGCGACGCATCGGCCGGGCACTGGCTGCCCGTCACGAACGTCATGGCGTCGATGTCGAAGGTGCGCGCGTCGCCGTTCGCGCAGCCTCCCGAGCTGTTCGAGGTCTGCAGCTGGAGCGGGCTCACCATCCCCCGGGCATACTCGGGGATGCAGACGGTCTGCCGCGCGAGCGCGCCGCCGGAGCCCAGGTACTCCGCCCACGGGGTCCCGAGCGGATCACCGAGGAGGAGTGCCTTGCCCGCCGTGCCCGTCAGGCTCACCTCCAGGGCGGCGCCGGCCCCCATGGGCCACGAGGCGATCCCCACCCCGCCGGGCCTCTGGCAGGTGGCGGCGACGGTCTGCAGGCGCCAGGCACGAGAGCCACCCACGCCGGCGCCGTCCGCGTAGCCCGAGGTGCCGCTCCCAACCGTTGCGGTCCAGTTCTCGTCTCCCTCGAAGTCGGGGTTCAGGATGGTGCGGGGCGCGGGACACGCGGCGTTGGGCTTGATCTGCAGGTGGTCCACCTCCAGGAGATAGGCGGTCCGGTCGGCGGCGCAGCCCGCGCTGCGGGCGCCGTGGCGAATCGAGAGCGGCGCGGTCACGCCGAAGGCGCGCTCGCCCAGACAGCGCGTGGAAGTCGCGTACACATTCGAGGTGTCGAAGCTCATCGCCCCGCCGTTGAACAGGACGTTGACGGGGGAGACGACGCAGGAGTCGAAATCGGCCGCGCAGGTGCCGCGCGCCGTGAGCTCGACCTGCATCGGCTCGGCGTCCTCGAACCTCGGGAGGGTGACCGTCTGCGCGACGCTGCCGTTCTGGTCGCAGATCGTCGGCCGGTCGAAGGTCACGTTCCCGGGGGCGACCAGCGCGGAGGCGCCGGGGCGGAGCTCGACCCCACCGGAGAGTGCCCACGAGCCCGCTGGATCGTCCTGGAAGCTGGGATCTGCGGGCGTGACGGCCCAGACGCAGCTCCCCGGCGAGCCGACGTAGCCGGGCACACAGGCACACGTCGCCGCTCCCGACGAGTCCGTGCACGCCGCGTGGGCGGGGCAGGAGAGCGCCGCCGAGTTGCAGTCCGGCAGGCAGACGCCATCTCCGTCGTTGTCCTGGGATCCCCAGGCGCAGTCCGCCGCGCCCCCGGCGCCGCCCTCGAGCGGGCCGCCCTCGCCCCCTGCGGGCGCGCCACTGCTGCCCGAGGTCCCACCCTCCGGGGTCCCGCCGATCGAGGGAGCGCCCGCGCCACCACTCCCGCCGGTCGACGGAGCGCCCGCGTCGCTGGTCCCACCGGTGGAGGGAGCGCCGGCGTCACTGGTCCCACCGGTGCCGGGTGCGCCACCGGGCGGAGCCCCGCCGGAGCCCGGCGCGCCGGCGTCCGATGCCCCTCCCGAGCTGGCGGTCTGGCCCGCTGCGCCGACGGACCTCGAGCCCCCGGAGTCCGAATCCTCTCCGGCACCGCCACCCATGTCCATCGCGCCGCCCGACGTGCCCGGGTCGCCCCCCGCTCCCCCCTCCGCGCCGCAGTCGCAGGCGCCGAACGCACCATCGGCCTCGCACTCGCGCCGGGAAGCTGACCCGTCCGGACAGACACAAGGCTCGGTCGCGCCGACGGTGCAGCGCTCGTCCCTGGGGGTCGTCGTGGTCGAGGAGCAGGCGACGAGAGCCGCCAGCAACCAGGGCGCCGCCAGGCGCCGGGAGGGACAGAGAGGGAATTGGATCGTCATGGCGTGGCTCGTCGAGTCCGTCGGTTGCGCTCAGCGTGGAAGGGTACCGCTCCAGGCCGGCCGCCACCAGCCCGCGCCGCGCGCGGCTCGCCTCCCCACCCGAGGCGCCCCGCCCGGCGCGGCCGCCGTGGCGGCGTGGGTTCGGACGGGGTATCAAGGATGCACGATGAGGTCGAGTCCTCTGCTCGTCGCCGCGGCGGGCGTCCTCGCGGCCACGACGGCTTGCAGCAGCGGGGACGAGCTGCTCGTGGCCCCGCTCGGAGCGGCGGGCAGCGAGGCGGCGAGCGGGGGCGCGGCGGGCGCGAGCGCAGGCGCGGCGGGGACCGACGAGCTACCCGCCGCCGTGGTGTTCCGGGACGATCAGGTCCTCGAGTACCACGTCACGATGACGGAGGCGGACCGCGAGCACCTCGAGGAGCGCGGGGACGACGAGCAGTATGTCCCCGCGACCCTGGTGGTGCGCGGCGGCGAGGTGGGGGAGCTCGCCCTCGGGCCGATCGGCATCCGCCACAAGGGGTCGTGGACCCTGCACCACTGCTGGGACGACTTCGACGGCGTCCGGAGCCACGCGGACGAGTGCGCCAAGCTGTCCTACAAGCTCGACTTCGCCGAGCTCGTGCCCGACACGCGCTACTTCGGCCTCAAGAAGCTGAACCTGCACGCCTCCTCGGGGGACGCGACCAAGCTCCGGGAGCTGCTCGCGTACGGGATGTTCCGCGACTTCGGGGTGACGACCTCCCGGATCGCGCCGGCGCAGGTGTTCGTGAACGGGGAGCTCGAGGGGCTGTTCTTCGCCGTGGAGGCCATCGACGGGCGCTTCACCGCGTTCCACTTCCCGGAGGGCGGCGACGGCAACCTCTTCAAGGAGGTCTGGCCCCGGGCGGATCTGCCCGACGCGCATTTCGTCGCGGCGCTCCAGACCAATGAGGAGACGCCCGACGTGAGCGACATCCAGGCGTTCTCGGCCGCGGTCGGCCGCGCCACCGAGGCGAGCTTCGCCGCCGAGCTCGCGCCCTTCGTCGATCTCGAGGCCCTGCTCCGCTACGTCGCCGTGGACCGGGCGAGCAAGAACTGGGACGGGATCGCGAGCTTCTACACGCCCACGAGCCCCCACAACTTCTACTGGTACCACGACGACGGCCCGGACGGGCGCTTCCACCTCATCCCCTGGGATCTCGACAACACCTTCTGGGAGTTCGACCCTTACATGG
Organism: uncultured Polyangiaceae bacterium; assembly: GCA_964454025.1. Lineage (GTDB taxonomy): Bacteria > Myxococcota_A > Polyangia > Polyangiales > Polyangiaceae > JAFGBI01. The sequence continues at coordinate 3,627 of CAYVRP010000077.1, forward strand.
CGCCCGAGCAGTGGGTGACCGCGGACCCGATCCCGGACCTGAACGAGCTCCCCGCGAGCTGCGAGCCGCGCCCGATCTGGAGCCCCGACAGCGGCGAGGCGATCACGCCGCCGGGGTGCGACCCGCTCCTGCGCCTGCTCCTGGCGACGGGGTGGGAGCGGCTGGTCGAGCTCGGCGAGGAGCTGCTCGCGGGACCGTTCACGCTGCCGGCGATGGAGGCGAAGCTCACGGAATGGGAGGCGACGCTGGCGCCGCTCGTCGCCGAAGACCCGACGCTCGATCCGGCGACCTGGCGGGCCGAGACGGAGCAGCTCCGCGCCACGCTCGCGCGAGACATCGCCGACTTCTCGGCGTTCCTCGTCGAAGGCTACCACGACGAGCCGGCCGCGCCGGCGCTGCCCGAGCCGGACCCCGCGGCGTTCCTCGCGGAGGTGCCGGAGACGGGGCTCTCGCTCGCGGGCGTCAACGGCTACGAGTTCGCCGGCGGTGCCGCCGGAACCGCGCCGGTCGGGGTCTGGTCGGACGGGGCGTCGGGCACCACCCGGTTGGTCACCTGGAACACCACCACGCCGCTCACCGGCCGCGCCGACCTCCGCTTCGACTTCACCTTCACCCGCCTCCCGGGTGCCTGGGACGAGTGGGTCAGCCTGTGGGTCATGAGCGAAGGCAACGCCGAGCTGGATCTGACGGCGTACCGGCAGATCTCGCTCACGCTGCGCGCCGACCGCCAGCGCGAGGTGCGCGTCCGCCTCGAGAGCCCGGCCTACGCCGACACCTTCGGCGGGGTGTGGTCGGAGTTCGGCAGTGACTTCGCCGTCGGCACGGCGCCGGTGACGGTCAAGCTCCGGCTCGATCGGGCGTACTACCCGGACTGGGCGCGGGAGGCCTGGAGCGCGGGCCAGGGCTGGAGCACCCCCGACGCCGAGGCGCGCGCGATCGTCGTCGCGCGCTGCTCGGGGCTCGTCTTCTCCCCTGCCCCGTCCACCGACGCCGGGGGGCAGCTGCTCGAGGAGACGGAGACGGGCTACCTCGAGATCGACGACGTCTACTTCCAGTGAGGCGCCGTCAGGGGTACGCCGCCACGCGGCGGGCGAGCGCGGCCACGGCGGCCGCGTCGCGGCTGAACCGGCACTCCGCGCGGCGCTCGTGCTCGTAGTAGCCGCCCGTCTCGCCCGGGACCGCGGCGCGGGTGGCGAGCCAGAGCGGCGTGCGCGCGCCCTGCTCGGGGCTCTCCGCGCCGCCGAAGCCGAGGTCGTGGCTGAGCTTGGACGCGACGTCGCCGGGGTGACAGGCGTGGACCGTGATGCCGTCGGGGGCGAGCCGCTCCGCCGCGGCGCGGGTGAGCATGCGGTTGGCCTGCTTGGACTGGCGGTAGGCCTGGTCGTTGTCGTAGGGGCGGCGCACGAACTCGAGGTCGTCCAGATCGAGATCGCCCGCCCAGTAGCTGGCGACGTTCACCACCCGGGGCTCGCGGCCGCGACGGAGCGCCGGCAGGAGCTCCTCGAGCGTCCAGACGTAGCCGAGCACGTTGGTGGCCAACACCACCTCGATGCCGGCCGCGGTCACGCTCCGCCGGCGCGGGGCGGTCGCGGCCGCGTTCACCAGCACGTCGAGCGGCCCGGTGAAGCGCCGCCCGAGCGCGCGGACGTCCTCGTGGGACGACAGGTCGACGAGCTCGCCGCGCACCCGCCCGGCGCCGCCGCCTCGCTCGAAGTCGGCGACGAGCTGCCGGAGCCGCTCCGGATCCCTCCCCACCACCACGACCTCGTGGTCGGGCAGCGCCACGAGCCCGGCGGCGATGGCCCGACCGATCGCCCCGTAGGCCCCGGTGACCAGCGCGACGCGGCGACGAGCGGCCATGACCCGGTGATTGTGGCGCCGGCAGACGGGCGGCCACAACCCCGGACCGAAACCGCCCCGGCGCACCCGGCGGCACTCGCGCGCCGCGCGTTTCGGGATAGACTCCGCCGCGCGGTCGGCTCCACGGCACTCGAGATCGGGAGGTTCGATGGTACTGCGGTCAGCGGCGGAGACGGTCGAGGTTGAGGCGCGAGCGGACGCGGGACGAGCGCGCCGTTCGCGCGCGGGGCGCGCGCCAGCCGCTGGCGCGAGCCTCCTCTTCACGCTCGCCGGCTGCGGCGGCGGCGACACGACGGGCGGCGCGACGAGCTCGGCCGCGAACGGCGGCACCGCGGTGGGCGGCGCCGCGACCGCGGTGTGCGAGCCCGGCGAGACGCAGGAGTGCGTCGGGCCCGGCGCTTGTCGCGGCGGCCAGGTCTGCGCGCGCGACGGAGCTGGCTGGGGCGCGTGCGACTGCGGGGAGGCCACGGGCGGCGCGAGCGGCGCGATCAGGACGGGCGGCGCCGCCAACTCGGGCGGCGCCGCCGGGTCCCCGGTCGGCAGCAGCGGCGCGGCCGGCGCCGCGAACGGCGGCACCGAAACCGCGGGGGGCGCAGCGGAGAGGGCCGGCGCCGCCAACTCGGGCGGCGCCGCCGGGTCCCCGGTCGGCAGCAGCGGCGCGGCCGGCGCCGCGAGCGGCGGCACCGCCGGCGCGGGCGGCGGCGGCGCGTTCGTCCCCTGCGACGTCGGCGACGGGACCGTGACGCTGCGGGTGATCTACCGGGACTTCACGGCGGAGCACCCGGACTTCGAGCCCGCCGTCAGCGGGGTCGAAACCGCGACCCCGGGGCTGGTCGGCGCGGAGCTCGGGGAGGCCGGGCTCCCGGTGCTCGTGAGCACCGCCCCGACCATCACCAGCGCCGAGACGTTCGCCCAGTGGTTCACCGACGTCCCGGGCGTGAACGGGACCATCGCCGGCGAGCTCCGGCTCTACGAAACCGAGCGCGGCGACTTCGTCAATCGCTGGGGCGACGGGGGCGCGGCGGGGGTGGCGTACGAGGACGTGACCTGGTGCGGGCGGGTCGGCGAGGCCTGCTCCTCCTGCCCGGAGCTCGCCGAGGGGGCGCGCTGCTACGACCCCTGCCCGGTGCCAGCGTACGACTGCAGCTGCTCGGCGATCGCGGTGGCCTACGACGGCACCCCCACGTTCTTCCCGATCGACGGCGAGCCCGGCGCCATCACCAGCGAGGACGAGCTCGCGGCCGCGACCATCGCCCCCGCCTACGGCGGCGCCTGGGAGCTCGAGCCGGGGGAGCCGCGGCACAACTTCCACTTCACCAGCGAGCTCCGGTTCACCTTCGTCTACGGGGCGGCCACGAGCTACGCGATCGAGGTGACCGGTGACGACGACATCTGGGTCTTCGTCAACGGCCGGCTCGCCATCGACCTCGGCGGGGTGCATGCACCGGTGCAGCAGGCGGCGAGCATCGACGGCGCGACGTACGGCCTGGTCGATGGCGAGCGCTACGAGGTGGCGCTCTTCCACGCCGAGCGGCAGACGACGGGATCCACCCTGCGCCTGAGCCTCAGCGGCTTCGGCTGGTCCGCCGCCACCTGCCTCGCGCCCTGAGCCGGCACGACGCCGGGCGCGCCCGCGCGCCGCCGGTACCACAGGCAACCTCGCACAATGCGGCGGCGAGTTCGCGTCCTGTGGCGCGCGGCGGTCGCGCGTCGCCGTCGGGGGCGCGCGAACTCGTACCGTTGCGGCGGGTTCCGATGCAATGGTGCGGTGGATGGGCCATGATCGGCCGAGCGCGCCGGCTCGCCGCCGGTCGAGGCTGCTTCACGCGTCGGGAGAGGAGAGGTGCCATGACGAGTCGTTCGCGAACGGTCCACCACCACGGCCGCGGCGCGCGCCGCCTCGGGCGCCACGGCCTCGCGGGGCTCGCGCTCTTCGCGCTCGCCTGCGGCGAGGCATCCACGGACGGCGCCCTGCCCCGCGGCGGGGCGCCGGGGGGGGGGGTAGCCGCCACCGGCGGCGCGGGCCCGGGCCTGGGGGGCGGGGGGGCGACCGGCACCGGCGCCTCCGGCACCGGCGTCACCTGTCAGACCGGGCAGCTCCAGTGCGGCTCGTCCTGCGTGTTCCCGGACCGTGACGCGACCAACTGCGGCGCCTGCGGGAACGTGTGCCCCCCGGGCGCGTCCTGCGTCGCCGGCGCCTGCAGCTGCCAGGCGGGGCTCGCGGCCTGCGGCACCGACTGCGTGAACCTCGCGGCGAGCGCGGCGCACTGCGGCGCCTGCGACGTGGCCTGCGCCGCGGGGACCGTCTGCTCGCTCGGCGCGTGCTCGACCTCCTGCGCGGCGGGGCTGACCCAGTGCGGGTCGAGCTGCGTGGACCTCCAGGTCGATCTCACCAACTGCGGCGCCTGCGGCGCTGTCTGCCCCGGCGGGCAGACCTGCACGGCGGGGGCCTGCGCGTGCCTCTCCGGCACGCTCTGCAGCGGCGCCTGCGTGGACACCGCGAGCGACCCCGCCCACTGCGGCGGCTGCGGTCTCGCCTGCAACGGCTCCTGCGCCGGCGGCGTCTGCACCCCGACCCCGGGCGCCGGCGGTACCGGCAGCGGCGGCGACACCGGCACCGGCGGCGCCCCCACCTCCGGCGGCACCGGCGGCGGCAATCCGACGTCCGGCGGCACCTCCGGGTCAGGCGGCAGCTCGAGCTGCACTGCCGTGGGCTTCATCAACGAGCGGGGCCGGGTCTGCCCGAGCGAGGCGACCTTCGGCATCGACGGCAACTGGTACGCCTTCGGCGACGGCACCACCACGACCGAGAGCGGCAACCCGTACCGCGACGGCGCCTACTGCGTCACGGGCGAGGCGCCCGGTGACGAGGACTACTCCGCGCACTGGGGCGCCGGCATCGGCCTCGATCTGAACAACCCCGAGGGCGGCTCGGACACCAAGCAGCCCTACTCCTGGGAGGGGGTCATCACCGGCTTCCGCCTCCGCCTGCAGGGCGAGGCGCCCGCCGGGGCGCGCGTCCATTTCGTCACGGACCCCGAGGCCGGCGTGTCCCCCTTCATCACCGCGACGCTCGGCGAGTCCGTGATCTACAACGTCGCCGAGGCCCAGGTGCCGCTCGAGTGGGACGTCGCCAACGCGGGCCAGCGGGTCGATGGAGCGCCGCTCTACGCCGTCCAGATCCAGGCCCCCGGCGCCGAGGCCGCGGGTCCCATCGATCTCTGCATCACCGAGTTCGAGCCCCTCTACGATCCGGGCAGCGTGGTCGTCCCGGACGACGGCCCGTACGTCAACTCCGACGGCTACCTGCGCGCCGAGGACAACCCCTTCGGCATCCAGGGCCCGGTCTACGCCATCGGCGACGGCCACTCCACGACCCAGAGCGGCAACCCCTACACGGACGGCAAGTACTGCGTCGCCGGCACCTTCAGCGGCGCCGAGGAGGACTGGGGCGCGGGGATCGCGTTCGATCTGAACAAGGCCCCCGGCGGCGCGGACCGCCTCGCCTACGCCTGGGACGGCCAGATCGGCGGGTTCCGCATCGCCCTCAGCGGCCACAGCCCGGGGCCGGTGCGGGTGCAGTTCATCGTCAACGAGCCGCAGGACGGCGCCCAGCCGTTCCTCGCCGGGCTGCTCAACACCAGCATGGTCTACCGGATCGGGTGGGCGCAGGTGCCCACGAGCTGGGACGTCGCCAACTCCGGCGCCGAGGTCGGCTCCTCGCTCTACACGGTGCAGGTCTACCTCGCCGGCGACGAGCCCGGGCCGTTCGAGGTCTGCGTCGAGGACTTCGAGCCGCTCCCGCCTGGCGGGCTCGACAGCGACGCCGCGCCCGCCGCCGCGGGCTTCACCGGCCCCCGCCCCGTCGACGCCGCGATCCTGGCGCAGGAGTACGACGCCTGGAAGGCGAACCACTACCGCGACTGCGGCGACGGCTCCGCCTGCGTCCCTCGGGACGGCGACCAGAACGACTGCATCTCGGAGGGCATTGGCTACGGCATGCTCCTCGCCGTCGCCTTCGACGATCGGGTCGCCTTCGACAAGCTCTGGCAGTACTACAAGAACCACCGCAACGGCAGCGTGATGGACTGGCGCACGAGCGTCTGCGGCGGCGTGCTCGAGGCGGGCTCGGCGACCGACGGCGAGCTCGACACGGCGATGGCGCTCATCCAGGCCGGGTGCAAGTGGGGCGGCAGCTACCGGAGCGACGCCACGACGCTGATCGGCGCCATCCGCAGCACCGAGGTCACCACCTGCAACGGCCTGACGGTCCTCCGGGCGGGCGCCAACTTCGGCGGCTGCGACCGGACCAACCCCTCCTACTTCTCCCCCGCCTACTACAAGGTCTTCGCCACCCTGGACACGGCCGGCGCCGCCACCTGGACCGCCCTCGCCAACGACAGCTACACGCTCCTCGCCACCCTGCAGGGCAAGATGGACGGCCTGGTTCCGGACTGGACGGACTCGAGCGGCAACCTGGTCGACGGCGACTACGGGCCCGACGCCTCGCGCACCCCGTGGCGGATCGCCACCGACTACGTGTGGAACAACGAGGCGAAGGCGGTCACCTTCCTGGGCAACGTCGCAAGCTACGTCGAGGCGCACGGCGGCGTGGCCCGAACGCTCGATCCGAACAGCACCTACCGCGGTCCCCTGGCCTTGAGCGGCCTGCCCCAGGGCGCGACGACCGCCAAGACCTACGCGGACGCGTGGCTCACCACCGCCGTGGACGACCAGACCTACTTCCCGGGCACGCTCCGCCTCCTCTACCTCCTGCTCGCCACGCAGCAGTTCGCCGACGGCTGCTAGCGCGGCGGGCGGAGCCGCACCGCGCGGGCGAACCCGCGCGTCAGAACTGCGAGATGAAGTCCCAGGTTTCGTCCGGTACCCAGGTGCTGCGCTCGTTGGGCGGGGACGGGGTGTGGTCGCCCACGAAGACGCAGGCCCGCGTGGGGTAGCCCGGGTCGCAGTTCTGGAAGTCCACGCAGACCGGGGTGTTCCCGCTGGGATCCGTGGGCGTGGGGAGGGTCAGCGGGTCGCAGCCGTTGCGCTCGGCGAAGTCGTTGAGCTGCGGCACGCCGAAGCTCGGGTACCGGCACACGCTGTCGTTGATGCCGTGGGTCATGAAGTACGCCACGGGGCCCCGGTTGGACTGGTCGCACCCGCTCATCGCGCCGCCCGAGTGGACGGCGATGGCGCGGAACACGTCGGGGAACTTGCAGGCCAGAGCGTACGACATCGATCCGCCCATGCTGAAGCCCTCGGCGAAGACGCGCCGCTCGTCGATGCAGAGCTCCTCCTTGAGCATCTGGACGAGTTGGCCGATGAAGTCCTCGTTGCCGGGCGGCCAGGAGTTGTCGATCCCCTGCGGGGCGACGAAGATGGTGTTGTCGTCATCCCGGGACCACAGGCCGTAGTACTCGTAGTTCGTCCCGGGCGAGCCGCTCGCCACCCCGGCGGCCGTCCCGTTCAGGCAGTGGATCGAAACCATCAGCCGATAGGGGTTGTTCGAGTCGTAGCCGTCCGGCAAGCGGATGATGTACTCGCGGTTCGTCCCGCCGACGTTGATCGAGTTCCTGGACTCGCCGCTGAACGACGTCTCGGTGCCGCAGCCGGGGCTGCGAACGACGTCGCCTCCGCCCGTGCCGCTGCCGCCGGATTCGTTTCCGCCCGTCTCGGCTCCGCCCTGCACGAC
>CAYVRP010000077.1:11281-32238 GCA_964454025.1 uncultured Polyangiaceae bacterium
ACCGCCCGTCTCGACACCGCCCGTCTCGACACCGCCCGTCTCGACACCGCCCGTCTCGACACCGCCCGTCGGGATGCCACCCGTCGGCGCGCCACCCGTCTCGACACCGCCCGTTTGGGCGCCGCCCGTCGGGATGCCACCCGTCGACGCGCCACCCGTCGACGCGCCACCCGTCGGCACGCCACCCGTCGGCACGCCACCCGTCGGCACGCCACCCGTCGGCGCGCCTCCCGTCGGCCCGCCTCCCGTTGCGACCCCTCCCGTCGCGACCCCGCCCGTCGCCGTGCCCCCGGTGGCGCCCCCCCCCGTGGCGGCACCACCCGTCGGCGGGTTGCCGCCCGTGGCCGCGGTGGCGCCGGACTGCTCCTCCGGTTCGCTGCTGCACGCCGTCAGGACGGCGAGCAGGACCACCGGCAGCGCGATCGCGGTGCGAACGTTCGGGAAGATGGCTCGAGCGGTGTGGTCGCGGTCGGTGCGCATGACGCCTCTCTCCTGACGACCCCGACCTCAGCTTGTTCCGCCGACCGCCCGGGGAGCAGGGGAGTTTCTTTGCCCCCCTGCGGCGCAAGGAAACGCTGGCTCTCGCCGGATCGGGTCGCGGCTCCGGCGAGCCCAGGCCCAACCCCCGGGTGTGCCTGGGCGCCACGGGATGTTTTCAGAGGGGGCGGACGGCTCACCCCCAACGTCGTCGGCGCTGCAGCGCGGCGCCCGCAGCGCGCGGGGCCGACGGGATGGCTGTCGAACGGCGCTAGAGCTCCTCGGTCACGAAGTCCGTCACCGAGCGCGCGGCGATGACCGAGAGATCGCAGTCGACGGTGGCCACGGTGGGCAGCGCCTCGCCCACGTCGAGCACCTCGAAGCCGCAGGCCCCGTCGATGGGATCGTCGAACAGCACGGCGAAATCCTGCGTCATCAGGTGATGGCCAGCCGAGAAGGCGAGCTTCCAGTAGCTCGTCTGGTCGAAGGGCGTCGCGCCCAGGGTGCCGCTCGCCTCCAGGAAGGCGGCGATGTCACCGGTGGTTTCGATCTGCACGACGCGCACGTGGAGCGAAACCTCACCGCCGTCGAAGGTGACGGTGGTCCGCAGCAGGCGCCCGACCGTGGGGCTGCAGGCCGTGAACCAGACGTCGCGCCAGGGCTCGCATTCGTCCCCGTCGCACGTCAAGGTCAGGCGGCTCGTTCGGTCCAGGGCGCCGCTGCCGTCGAAGATCAGCGGCTCCGGGTCCGAGCCCGTGACGCCCTCGAACTCGAAGACGCCCTCGAGGCTCCAGGTGCCGCCATCCGAAGCGATGATCGGTTGCGCGGAGCGGTGCGTGTAGAGGACATGGGGGCCGGAAACGTAGGTGCTGGTGGTGAGCTGGCCGGCGCCGCCGAAGGCGAAGGGCGCCGCCCCCGGGGGGCGCTCGAGGCACACGGGCAGGGCGAAGTCGCAGGTGCCCGGGGTCGCCGGGAGCGCGTAGCGCCCCACGGGGATCCGGAGCTTGGCCTTGGCGGCGAGTTCCTGCTCGAGGGTACGAGTCCCCTCGGAGCCGAACTTGCCGCAGAACTCGAACTCTCGCGTCACCTCCAGCGCCTGCGGCCAGCTCGGGTCGCCGACGTAGTCGCTGCTCTCCGGGCATTCCTGCCCGGCACCGCCGATCGCTCCGCCCGCGCCGCCGGCGGGCGCACCGCCTGCGCCTCCCGCCTCCCCGCCGCTGCCGTCGCCGCCCGCGCTCGCGCCGCCCGTGCTCGCGCCGCCCGTGCTCGCGCCGCCCGCGTCGGCGCCGACGCCGCCGTCGCCCGCACCCGCCGCGCCGCCGGACGCGCCACCGGCGTGGGTGGCGCCCGGATCCTCGGCGCCGCTGGTGCCGCCATCCGTGCCCCCACGGCAGCCCGCTCCGGCGCGCAGCAGGACGGCGAGGGTGGCGGCTCCGACGCGATGGACCGAAAGCATGACGTGACTCCCTCGCAGTGCCGGACGCCCTCGCCCGACGGCGCGATCTACTCCCTGAGGAACGGCCTGACCTGCTTGATGACGAGACTGCCGTCCGCCAGGATCTTCCACTCGGTGTCGAGCAGCACCGTGGCCCCCTCCGGAACCGCTCCGTCTACCGGGTAGACGCTCGCGAGCTCCCAGAGCAGGACCCCGAGCTCCTCGAGCCGCTGGTCATCGAGCACCCAGTCCCCCGCCGCGAGCTCGCTCGAGCCCTGCATCCGATCGATGGCGGTGACGGGCCCCTCGGTCACGGTGATGAGCTCCTGCTCGGGGTACACCCCGGGGGCCGATGACACGACGGCGAGGTCGCCCGCCTGGGCGTCGACGAGGTAGCGGTCGTCGGGGGAGGAGGTCGGGTTGCCGGTGAAGGCCACGATGTTCGCGAGCTCGTCGTCGATCCGCGGGTCGACCAGCACCGCCATGGCGGCGCGCCGGTGGTCGATCCCGTACCACTCCCGCTCCTCGTAGGCCGCCGCGTTCCACAGGGAGGCCCAGACCCGGGCCAGCGCCTCGGCGGCGGTGTGCTCCCTCGCCTCGGTCGGATCGCAGCGGCTGGGGCCCTGCTCGTCGCCGTCGAGGTCGTCGGCGAGGCAGCCGCTGACCGAGTCGTAGAGGCCGGCGCCGCTGAACCCCAGCGCGTCCTCGGCGTTGCTGCTGCTCCGGAAGCGCAGCATGCGCGCGTCCGTCCCGAAGGCTTGTTGGATGGGCTCGACCAGGGAGATGGCGTCGACCGGCGCGTCCCGCATGGCCGCGCGGAGCGCGGCCAGCCGCGCCCGGCGGCGGGCGCCGTCGGTGCGGAAGATGGGATCGTCGAGCCAGGCGTCCAGCGTCTCGGCGAAGCTGTGCGGTGCCGCGCCGTCGCCCAGATCGACCGAAAAACCCCGGTCGCGGACGAAGTCGAGGTACGGCCGCATGGGGATGAGTAGCCCCGGGAGCTGGTACCGCGCGTCGAGGCGCTGGTCGAGGGTCGCGAGGTTGGCTCCCTTGGCGCCGTAGCGGCTGACGGCCATGCGGCGCGCGTCGGCCGACTCGGTCGGCAGCCCGAGCAGCCCCACCGTCGCGCTCCAGTCGGGATCCGGCTCCGGGATGGCGAGGGGAGCCGGGCGCAGGGTGTCCCAGTAGGCCTGAGCCTCCTCGAGCGTGGCCGGTATGACCGAGAAGTGGCCCTCGGCGCACTCCAGGCGCACGAGCTCGTCCTGCCAGCCCTCGAACAGCCGATATGCGTCCGCCACGTAGCAGTTGGGCGTGCCCCGCGCGGCGCTCCGCACGTTCAGGTGCGACAGGGCGCCCTGGGGCGTGCCGGTCACCGCCCCGGAGACGATCGCCTCGACGTCCGCGGGCGCCTGCTCCAGGACCAGGATGTCTTGCCACCCGAAGTCGTGGGCCTCCGTCGCCGCGGCGAGCCCGGAGAGGGTATAGCGGCGGAGGGTGCCGTAGCCGACCCCCGCGGTGTACGCCTCGTAGTCGACGCCGGCGTCCGGATCGTAGCTCGGGACGTCGCAGCCCTCGAGCATGTCCCGCTGGTTCGAGCTCGACGGCACGAAGGCGAGCGGCATCAGATCGATGAGCGGGTCGAGCAGCGCATACGCCTCCTGCGCCTCGGCGCAGGTGATGGTCGTCGCGACGTCGCCGGGATCGTCCCAGATGGTGAAGCCGTAGAGCACCGCGGCCCCACCGAGGGGGAAGTCGCTGATGCTCCCGGCGTAGAACTCGCGCGCCTCGGGGGCCTGGATGAGCGGCAGGTACTCCCGGGTGTCGAGATCCCCGAAGCGGTCGGGGAAGGACTCGCGCAGGAAGTCGTAGTGGAGCGTGAAGGCGTTGGCGTCCAGGAAGACGCCGGGCAGGCGGGCGTCGTCCCGGGCCGGCAGGGTGTACTTGGTCGCGGAGAGCTCGAAGGGGCTGCCCAGGCGCAACGCGAGCGAGCTCCACAGCTCGACGTCGGTGAGGCGGCAGACGCAGGCGCGGTAGCCGAGCCGCGCCTCGGCCTCCGCGCAGAGCGCGCAGTCCGGCTCCGCACCGCCGCTCGCCGCACCCGCGGCGCCACCCGCGCCACCCGCGCCCCCCTGCCCTGCCGCGTTGGCCTCACCGCCCGGCTCGGCGCCCCCGGCGCCGGCGCGCGCCGCGGGCGCGCCGGCCTCGCCGCCGCTGCTCTCGCCCGCACGGCGGCCGGCAGGGCGTGCGTCGCCTCCGTCGTCGCAGGCGGCGAGGGCGAGCCCCAGGAGCGCCCCGGTCAGGCGGAGAGCGGCGATCATGCTGATGGCCACTTCAGATCGGTCCCACGCTGGCATCGGTCACCGTGCGCACCTCGAGGTCCGTCAGATTGCAGTCGATGGTGGAGGCGAGCGGCAGGTCGATGGTGGGGGCGTTGGCGACGAATTCCAGCACCTTCAACCCGCAGGCGCCGCCGATGGGCTGGTCGAAGAGCACCGCGAAGTTCCGGATGAAGTGGTGGTGGTCGGCGGAGTAGACGAGCTTGAAGTAGTCGGTCTGGGCGAACGGCGTACCGTCGAGCGTGCCCGACGCGCGCGGGAACACGGAGAGCATCTCCTCGGTGCCCACCCCGCCCGTGATGCCGAGCTCGAAGGTGACCTCGCCTCCCTCGAAGGTGATGACGTTGAGCTGCCTGGGGTAGTCGGCGGCGCACGCCTCGAACCTCACGTCGACCCACTGGTCGCAGTCCACGCCCTCGCAGAGCCAGAGCTCGGTCGCGTGTCCGGTGTCGCCCCAGGCGTCCAGCGGCGTGCCGTCGAGCGGAGGCGGGAGCGGGCGCGGCGGGTCGCCCGTCTCCCAGTAGCTCGTGTGCCCCTGGAAGGACCAGGTCCCGGTGTCGGAGTGGCTCAGGGGCTGGTTGAACACGTGCGCGAAGGACGCGGAGCTGGTCACGGGGTTTTCGCTGGTGAGGACCTCGACCTCGCCCGCCCCGGCGAAGCTCGGCATCACCGAGCCCGGCTTCCCCTCGAAGCAGACGGGCAGGGCGAAAGCGTAGATCCCGGCGGTGTCGGCGAGCGGGTAGGTACCGGGGGCGATGCGGATCTTGGCTTTGATCGCGTACTCTTGGTCCAGGCTACGAATCTCGTCGAAGGCCCCGCAGTACTCGGCGCCGGCGGTCACCTCCAGCCGGTGCGGCCAGGCCGGATCGCCGACGTAGTCCGTGCTGTCGGGACAGTCCGGCGCGACGACGCCGCCCGCGCCCCCCCGTCGTCCCGCCACCCGCAGCCGCGCCGCCGCTCCCGCCCGGCTCGCCACCGCCAGCGCCGCCCCCCCATCCTCGCCGGCGCTGCCGCCGGTACTCGCGCCGCCGCCGCCGCCGAGCTCCGGTTGCCCGCCCGCGACGAAGCCGCCGGCGCCGGCGCCGCCGGTCGCGCTGCCACCAGTGCCGCCGGTGGCGCCGCCGTCGTCGCCGCCGCAGGCCATCAGGCTCGCGGCGCCGAGCCACCCGCCGAGCAGGTGCGCCACGCGACTGCCATTTCGTCGACACCCAGCGGCGGGAGCTGACATGGTCCGAGTCCCATCCTCTCGACGCCAGCGTAGCTCCCATCCCCCGCGCGTCACGCCCCTTCACGTGACGCGCGCGACCCTCGCCGCGCCCGCGACAGCGCGCCGCGATCGGATCTTCCTGCGTGATCCGCGCGCGGCGCTCCGTCGGCGCGATCCCATCGACGCGCAGCCTCGGTCCCGGTTCGCGCGCGCTCCTGGAGCCAGGCGGCGACGCCCCCGCCGCGCGCGCCGCGATCGAGTCGCCGCGTCGCGTTCACGTCGCCGCGGCTGCGGCCATCGTCTGAGGAAGGTGACACCATCGAGCGTGACGCACTGCCCGTTCCTGGTGCGGAGGCGCACGCCACGCTCGTCCATCGCCACCCGGCGGTGGTCGGCGATGGCGACCCGATGGGTGTACGGGCACCGACAGCGAATCATCCGTTCGGGACCGCCACAGGGGCGCGCCCAGGACACGACCCAGCTCTCCCGATAGCGCTGGGCGACCAGCGCGCAGTCGTTCATCGCCTGCTTCGCGCGTAGGGCTGTAGAGCGCTGCGGTACTGCGTGGCGTCGAAGGCGAACGGGCCGGTGCGGCGCAGAACCTCCGTGCTTGGGGCAGGACCTTCGGCGTGAGGTGCCTCGTGGGCGAAGTCCGACCAGACGAAGGCATCCTCTGCGCGCACGACCTTGACCGTGATGGCGCCGCAGTCAAGATCCGCACAGCACTCGCACACGTACAGCGGGACCCGACCGCTCGGGAAGTCCGATGGCTCGGCCAGCAGGAGCTGGCGAGCGTACTTCGGATCCACGTCCAGCACGCCGATCAACTTGGTTCCGAGGTGTCTGGCGAGGCGGTATCGCCCGAGGTGGAAGTCGGAGAAGCCGAATCCTGGAGTGAGGCCGACATGGAATGAGACGAGCTTCATGCCCAGCGACTCCGACGCCGCGATCGCCACGCAGCCCGGCCAACGCTCGTTGCTTGACCCGCGGCGGCGTCCAACTCGCGGCCAGTCCTCAGGATGCCACGACCGGCTTCCGCCGCACAATCGAGGCGCGGCCACGGCTCGAGCTCGGCACGGCGGCACCGGTCGTCGCCGGCGCAGGGCCGGGTGCGGATCGCGCCGCTCGGTAGCGGCTACGATTCGACCCACCCGACACGACCACGCTCGCGCTCCGGGCCGACTGCGGCGAGGACGACACCCCGCCGGGCGCCGCCGGGGGCCTCGAGGTGGTGCCGCCGCGAGTCGCCGACTCGGTCGCCCTCTTGTGGACCAGCGCCGTCGCCCGCGCGCTCGGGCAGGCCGGTGGCGATGGTGACCGCGGCCGGCAATAACCGGGGACACCTGCCCACGCGGTTCACGGTGTTCCCGGCGCGATGGCGCCGGGTGCTCGCAGCCACGAGGGTGACGCCCGACGACCGGCCCTTCGCCGCTCTGCCGCGGCGGCCGCGCTCCGCGCGCTGGCGGCGCGGGCCGCGAACGGGGAGCCGCGCCGGCCAGACGGCGAACCTGCTCGGCCTCAGCCGCCACGCCCTGCGCCGCCTGCTCGTGCGCCGGGGCATCGATCGGAGCGAGCGCGGCGACGACGGGGAGCGGCCCCGTCGAGACGCCGGGATGGGGCCGGGCGGGGCGCGGGGGCCGGCGCGGTGCGACTCGCCGTTGCGCGCCCGCCATCCGCGAGAGAGAATGACCCGTCATGGGAGGGGTGGGCGTCGAGTACGTCGAGGCGCTGGGCGTCTGCGTGTTCCGCCTGACGGGGACCATCCACCCGGAGGACGTGGTCGCGGCCTCCCTGCAGGAGGCGATGTCGCACCCCACGTCGACGCGGCTCTGGGACATCTCCGAGGCCTCCTTCGAGGGCTGGACGGAGCCACGCCTGCAGGGCCTGATCCGGAGCCTCGCGCCCACCGCCCTCACCGCGCCCGGGATGCACGTCGCGCTCGTGTCCGCGAGCCCCGAGGGCGCCGCGATCGCCCAGCTCGTGAAGCACCTCATCGCGTCGAAGGGCTACGCGATGACCGTGGAGGTCTTCTCGAGCCGCACCGCAGCCCTCGAATGGCTGGGAGTGACGCACGTCCCGGTTGGGAGCGCGCCGCCGACGGTTCGGCCCTGAGGTCGCGCCCGACCGCGACGTCACGCCCCGAGCGCGAACACCCCGAGCTCGGGCGCGGCCCCGGCGTCGGCGAGGCCGACATCGATGCCGGCCTCGCCGAGCACGCCGGTCGCGACCCGGCGGAAGAGGCCGGTCACGAGCAGGGTGCCGTCGGGGTTGCAGGCCCCGGTGGCCCGGGAGAGGTCGAGGCTGACGAAGTCGGCGGCGCTGACGCCGAGGCCGTCGCCCCACGAGTTGCACTCGTCGTCGGCGTTCGCGATCGAGCCGTCAGCGCCGATGGAGACGTCGTTGCGGAGTCGGTGCCGCTCGCCGGAGAGCACGGGGTTGCCGAGCCCGAGGTCGGTGCCGTTGACGGAGCCGGTGCAGTTGAGGACGGTGAGCCCGCCGGCGTCGCTGTCCTGATCGAAGCCCTTCCCGACGTTGCCGGAGGCGACCGAGCCCCTGCGGTGGCGGTGGGCCGCCGCGGCGTTGCCGCCGAGCTTGCAGCCGTCGCCGTTGCCGTCGAAGCCGCCATGGTCCCAGACGCAGACGCCGTCACGGGAGGCCCCGGCGTCCCCGATGACGACCGTCTCCGGGCCGTCGAAGGCGTCGCCGCCGTCGGCCGAGCTCTCCCCCGCGCGGCAGCCGACGAAGACGTTGCCGAGGCCCTGGAGCGGCTCGGGAACGAGGCCGTCAGCCAGCCTGCCGTTCTTCTCGAGGTCGTGGTTGCGGTGAGCGTCGCAGTCGATCACCGTGGTGTGGGCGCCCTCGTCGGTTTCGGGCCCGGGGTCGCGGTGGGCGTGGAACGCACGGCGCTCGGAGGAATCTTGCGCACCGGTTTCGTGCCTGCGCCGGTAGCCGCCACGGATGATGTCGAGCCCCGCGAGCCGCCAGTGGTGCGACCAGGAGGCCGCCGCAGTCCTGGGCCCAGGCCTGCGCGGGGAAGGAGAAGTCGAGCACCGCGAGCCGCCGCCAGGAGCAGCAGGACGAGCGACGCGGTGCGGCGCTGGTGAGACGGCGCCGCCGGCGAGAGGGCTCGGTCCATGGAGGCGAGCCTCCCGTCGAGTCCGAACGACAGGCCGCTTCGTCCTCGGGCAGTCCTCGGGACTCGGGTCGGGTGAGGCGCGAGAGGGCAGGACCGATCGAGCGGAGCGGGCCCTGCGCTCCGCGCTGGTACCGGCGGGAACGCCGGCGCTCCCACTGGCTCCGCCCGCGCTCCCTCCGTCGCAGCGACGCGAAGCGCCCACGGCGAGCTGACCTCGACGAGCACGCGTGACACGTCGCGACCCGGGGCTCGCGCGCGGAGGCGGCCCCTCGACGTCCCGACGGTGGGCCCCGACCGAAGCGTCCTCCCGCCGAGCCTGTCGGCTCGCCATGGTCCTGCTCCGGCGAGGCCCGCGGCGGCCTTCCGCCCGGACCGGCGCAGGTCTATAGGTGCGGGGGGGAGGAAATTCTCCCCCCTGACTCCTCTCGAATCGCGCTGCGACGTCGCGAAGCCGCACCGGACCCGGCGCCGCCCGCCCCCGGGCTGTCCGCCGCCAGCCGGGGGGCGCCTTGCGAGGCCTCGACCGCGGTGCTCTCCTTGTTCGAGGATCGCCTGGAGATGAACCCGCAGCTCCTGATCGACCCGATCGTGCGGCAGACGATGGTGCTGATCGCCCAGCTGTCGACGGTGGATGGGGTGCGCTCGCCGCTGTCGCACGTCGCCGACGAGGTGTTCGTCAACCTCGTGCGCGAGCTCGAGAGCCAGGGCGTCGGCAAGAAGGTGATCGCCGACATGTTCGGGCTCGCCCTGCGCTCGTACCGCCAGAAGGTGCAGCGCCTGCGCGAGTCGGTGACCACGCGCGGCGTCACGCTGTGGGGCGCGGTCCACGCCTTCCTGGCCGAGCGAGAATCGGCGACGCGCGCGGAGATCCTGGCCCACTTCAAGCACGACGAGGAGGCGACCCTCCGCAGCATCCTCAACGATCTGGTGGAGAGTGGCCTGGTCCTGCGCAGCGGGCGGGGCCGGGACACCCGCTACCGGACCGCGACCGCCGAGGAGCTCGAGGAGCTCGGCGCCTCCGCCGGCGCCAACTCGGTGGAGACGAACGCGGCGCTCGTCTGGGTGCACGTGTACCGCGCGGGCCCCCTGCGCAAGGATCAGCTCGGAGAGATCGTCCCGCTGCGGCCGCCCGCGCTGGAGGCGGCGGTGGCGCGCCTCGTCGCCGACGAGCGGATCCGCCTGGAGACGCGCGCGGACGGCGTCTATTGCGTGACCGATCACTGCCTCATCCCGGTCGGTCAGGCCGCAGGCTGGGAGGCCGCGGTCGTCGACCACCACCGGGCCGTGGTCAACGCGCTGGCCGCGAAGGCCATGAGCGGACAGCACGTCTCCGCGGCGGGTGACCAGGTGGGGGGAATGACCGTCTCCTACGACCTCTGGCCCGGCCACCCCCGCGAGCAGGAGGTGCGCGAGCTCCTGGCCTCGATGCGCAACCGGCTCACCACCCTCTGGCACGAGATCGAGGACTACAACCGCGCCGAGCGCAAGGAGGTCACCTACAAGGTGACCGTGTACTGCGGGCAGTACCTGGTCGAGGAGGAGGAGGGCGCGTGAGCGTCCACGCCCTGCCCCGCCGTGGGGGGCTCCTGCCGGGGGTCGCGCTGCTGCTGGTCGCCGGCTGCGACGCGACCCGCGGGCCCCGGGCGGGGGGCCTCACCAACTGGCTCCGGGTGTGCGAGAGCGACGCCGACTGCGGCGACCTCCGGTGCTTGTGCGGCGCCTGCACGCTCCCCTGCGGCGCCGAAGGGGAATGCGCGGGGCTCGACGGCACGACGTGCATCGACGCGGAGGAGTCCGGCGCCATCGCGCTCTGCAGCGGCGAGGCGCCGACGAGCCCCGGGCTCTGCCTGACGCGATGCGAGGACGACGACTGCGGGCGCGGAGCGGCCTGCGTCGCTGGCGTCTGCACCCCCCTGCCCGAGCCGACGGCGCGCGTCACCGTCGACGCGACACGGACCTATCAGACGCTCCTCGGCCTCGGCGCGGGCGTCACCTACCTGAGCAACGACCTCGCCGCGCACCCCCGCGGTGAGGCGCTCTACGACGTCCTCTTCCTGGACTCCGGGTTCGAGCTGTTGCGCCTGCGGAACCGCCACGGCATCGACGCTGCCGCGGACCTGGCGAGCAGCGCCGCGATCGGCGCCGCCGCGACCGCGCGGCGGGGCCACGCACCGGTCACGATCCTCTCCTCCTTCACCCCGCCCGCCTCGCTCAAGGCCAACGGCGCGACCCAGTGCGAGGCGACCCCGGACACCTGCACGCTCGCGCGCCGCGGCGACGGGAGCTTCGACTACCCGGGTCTGGCGGCGCACTGGCGCGCGTCGCTCGAGGCCTACGCGGCCGCCGGGATCGTCCCCGACTACATCGGCATCCAGAACAACCCGAACTGGGTGCCGCCCGACGAGACGGCGATGGAGGCCTGCCGGTTCCTCCCCACGGAGGGGACGGCGACGGTCACCGTCGACGGCGCGGAGGTGGAGGCGGCCTTCCCCGGCTTCGATCGTGCCCTCACGGCCGTCGCGGACGCCATCGCAGATCTGACGCCGGTCCCGCGTATCCTCGCGCCGGAGACGACCGGCTTCGAGCTCGTCGCGGACTACCTGCCACACCTCGATCTCGAGCGCGTGGACGCCCTCGCGTTCCACCTGTACGGGGCCGACCCGACCGCCGTGAACGTCGACGCGCTGCAGGAGCTCGCGCGCCTCGGCCAGCGGAGCGAGCGCCCGCTCCTGCAGACCGAGATGCAGGAGGACGGCTTGGGCACCGCGGTGCTCGCCCACCACGCGTTCGTCGACGGGGGCGCGACGGCGTACCTGCAGAACGACCTGGTGGGGCTGGCGACCGCGCCGAACGTCACGCAGGCGCTGGTCGCCATCGACGAGGAGGAATACTCGGTCCAGGAGCCGTACCACAGCCTCCGGCACTTCGCGCGGTTCACCGCGCCAGGCTGGGTGCGGGTGGCCGCCGACCACGAGGCGGACGAGCTCCTGGCCTCGGCCTGGCTCGCGCCGAGCGGAGACGACCTCACCGTGGTGCTGGTGAACGCCGGCCCGGAAGAGCTCGCGGTCGAGCTCGCGCCCGGCGCGGACGCGCCAGAGCGATCCGTCGTGACGCGCACCGTCTTCGACGGCGTCGAGCGCTCGGCCGCGCTCGGGGCGCTCCCGGCGGCGGGCGTCGTGCGCGTCCCCGGGCGCTCGATCGTCACGGTGGCTTTCTCGCGCTGATCGTCGGGCGGTCGCGGCCCGCGCTCGCGGCCCGCGGGGGCGCTGCTACCGTAGCGACGTGGATTTGAAGCGGCGCCTCGAGCGGCTCGGGCCCGCGCGGCCGCGCGCGCCGGGCGGAGAGGGCGTGCCCCCGGGCGGCGACCCGGGGAGCACCGCCGGGCCGGCGCGGCCGGAGCCCGACCTGTCGACCCTGGAGGCGCTGCGGCAGAAGATGGCCGCGATCCTCGGCCGGCCGCCGGTGCCGCGCGCCGCGCCGATCGACCCGTCGCTCGCCGGCCTGCCCTTCACGCGGGAAGAGACGCCGCACGGCCCGCTCTTCCGGCGGCTCGAGCCGCTCCGCCCCTCGCGCCACGTGGGGCGCATGCCGCTCGACGCCGCGCGGGCCGCGCGCGGCGAGGTGCTCGCCCTGCTGGCCCTCGATCCGGAGCTCGCCACGACGGCGACGGACCGCGCCGTCTTCTTCGACACCGAGACGACCGGCCTCGGCGGGGTGGGCTCGGTCGTGTTCCTCTTCGGCGCGCTCTGGTTCGACCCCGACGGGGGCGCGTGGCTCGAGCAGCTCCTGCTGCGGCAGCCGGGCGAGGAGCTGCCCCTGCTCCACCGGGTCGGCGAGCTCTGGTCCGCGGCGAGCCTGCTCGTCAGCTACAACGGCAAGGCGTTCGACGTGCCCATCCTCGCCACCCGCCGGGTTATGAACCGTCTCCCCGCGCTCGCGCCGCGGCCGCACCTCGACCTGTTGCACGTCGCCCGGCGCCTGCACCGCGCGCGGCTCGGGGCCTGCCGGCTCACCACGCTCGAGCGCGAGGTCCTCGGCTTCGTGCGCGGCGAAGACATCGACGGCAGCGAGGTGCCGAGCCGCTACTCCCACTACCTGCGCACGGGCGACCCGGCGGGCCTGGGGGTGGTCGTAGAGCACAACGCCTGGGACGTGGTGACCATGGCCGCCCTGGGGGGCCTGTACGGCGAGCCCCTCGACACGCTCCCCGACGTGGATCTGGTCGCGCTCGCGCAGACCTACCGGCGCGCGCGCGCCCTCGACGAGGCCGCCCGCGTCGCCGACGACGCCGTGGCGCGCGGCGTAGGCGACGCCGCCCTGCGCGTCCGCGGCGACATCGCCAAGGCGCGCGGGGATCGCGCCGCCGCACTCCGCGACTTCGCCGCGCTGTGCGAGCGGCTCGACGACGCGGGGCTGCGGCTCGAGCTCGCCAAGCTCTACGAGCACCACGCGAAGGAGCCGCTCCGGGCGCTCGAGCTCACCCTCGCGGGGACCGGCGAGCCGAGCGAGGCGGCCGCGCGGCGCCGGGCGCGCCTCGAGCGGAAGATCGCGCGCGGCAAGGGGTCGGAGGAGCCGTGACGGCGGCGGTCACGCGCGCGGCGCCGGCGTCCGGCCCACGCGCAGGCGCACCGCCCCGGCGAGCGCGACCGACCCCGCGATGACGCCGGCGACGGCGGTGCCGCTCACCCCGAGATCGCCGGGGCGTGCCCACAGCGCGATGGCACCGACGGCGGGACCCAGCGCCTGCCCGCAGCCGATCAGCGCCTCGTGGTAGCCGCCGTGCTCGGTGCTGCCCTCGCTCGACACCATCCCGAAGTAGAGGCTGCCTGCGTAGATCAGGCCGAGCGAGAGCCCGAGCAGGAGCTCCGCGGCCACCATCGCCACCATCACCGGACCGAGCGCCGGGCCGCCGCGCCGCCGCCGCGCGACCGTGCCGACGAACCCGAGGAGCATCGCCACCGAGGCCCAGAGCAGGAGGTCCGGCCGCCGGTGCCAGGCGGTGGTGCGCCCCGTCACCACGAAGGCCGCCGCGCGCCCCACCAGCCACACGCTGGCGAGCAGGGTGGCCGCCGCCGGTGAGAGCACCTTGACCACGGGCAGGGAGGGGAAAAGCGGCGCCAGCGCGTACACCACGACGTAGGTCGCCGGCAGCGAGAGGCGCGAGAGCCAGAGGGCGAGCCGGCGTTGCCGGACGAGGTCGGCGTCCGGCGCGTGCAGAGGCTCCGGCACGGCGCCCGGCGGCGCCGTGGGCCGCGCGGCACGCAGCGCGGCCCCGAGGAGCGTGAGGGCGCCGAGGTGCCCGGCGACCACCAGGCCGAAGAACGCCCCCGGGGGCGCGTACTGGATGATGGCGCCGCTCGCGGCCAGGGCGACCGCGCTCACCACCGCCCAGACCACGTTGTAGGCGCCGAGCCGCCGCGAGAGCGCGGCGGGGCTGGCCCCCGCGGAAACCAGGCTCTCGAGCAGCGGCCAGGTCATCGCGACCAGCCCCGTCTCGAGCAGGACGAGCGCGACCAGCGCCCGCTCCCACCCCCGCTCGGCGGCCGCGGCGATGGCAGCGCCCAGCACCGCGAGCGCGGCGTAGAGCCGCACGAGCGTGGCGCGGCGGCCCCCGCGGCGCGCGGCTCGCGGCGCCGTGAGCGCCCCCAGCACGTAGGTGAGCCCCTGCGCGGCGCCGAGCAGGAAGTTCTCGCCGGCGCCCCACCCCAAGCGGTGGTGCGTGAAGAACGGCAGCCCCACCGTGAGCCATACCCCGGAGACGGAGCCGAGCGCCTCGGCGGCGTAGAGCCGGAGGAGGACGGGCGAGAGCCAGGGGCCCTCACGGGCGAGCGGCGGCGAGCGCAAGGGAGCCGGGGCGCGGAGCCTAGTCGCTCCCGCGCGCGATGCACGCGCCGCTCGCGCGCGCCGCTCGAACGACGGCCTCACCCGGCCGCGGGCCCCGCGCGGCGAGGGTCCAGGCAAGACCCGCGGCGCCGTGGCGGAGAGCAGCCGCCAGGCCCCCTCGGCGCGACCCCGGAGCGGGACCTCCCGGCCCTGCCCGCCACGGACCTGGACGATCCGTCCGCCCACCCCTGATCCGCGCCGGGGTGAGCGGCGGCGCCCCGCGGCCGCGGCGGGGCGCTCACCCGGGGCCGAGCTCGTACAGGTGCGACCAGCCGCTCACCGCAGCGGCCAGCGCCGCGAGCCACGCCGGCTCGACGCCCACCGCGCGCGCCTTGTCCCCGAGATCGCCGAGCCACGCCGGGGTGAGCGGGTAGCGGTGCCAGTCGTCGTGGCGACGGCGCACGGCGAGCCCGCGTTGCCCGAGCGCGGCGATCACCGCCTCGACCTCGAGGTTCCATGCGGGGTGATCGGCCCAGAAGAGGCCGGCCGCGCCCTCGCGCCGCAGGCAGGCGGCGCCGTAGTCGAGGAAGGCGAGGCAGGGCTCGAGGCTGCGGATCGGATCGGTGACGACCGCCGCGAAGGCGCCCCGCCACGGCCCCGGCGGCGGATCCTCGAACACGTCCACGCAGCCGACCTGGAGCGAGCGCCCGAGCGCGCGCCCCGCCGCGGCGGAGAAGTCGAGGACGCGCTCGTCGATGTCGACCACCACCAGCGGCTCGACCCCGAGCAGCGCGAGCGCCACCGCGACGCCGTCGTCGTCGCCCACGGCGAGCACCGGCCCCGGCGCGGCGGCGAGCCGCTCGTAGACGACCGCGGCGCGCCGCGCCACCGACGCGACGTCGACGTGGAGCTGCGCGTGCTCGGGGGCGAGCGCGGGGCGCCCGGAGAGGAGCACGGCCAGGCGCGACGCCAGCGCCGGCTCCGGCGCGGGGGGGGGCTCGCACTCCCGCCGGTAGGTCACCGCCGCCATCCCGAGCAGCCACCAGACGAGCTCGCGCGGATCCGGATCCGCGTCCTCGACCACCGCGCCGGGGGTCGGCAAGCCGAGGCGCGCGATCCAGGAGCGCGCGAGGGCGTCGAGCTCGGCGGGGGTCGGCAGCTCCTCCGCGGGACCCGCGGGCAGCTCGGCCCCCGGGCCGTCCGGGCGGAGGAGCCGCGCGAGCGCCACGGCGGTCGGGGTCGCCCCGCTCACCGCGGCTGCGGTGCCCACCGGCGTCACCCGACCGAAGGCAGCCCCGCGAGGGCCATCCCGATCTCGGTCTGGCTGACCTCGACGTCCTGGAGCTTGCCCGCGAAGTAGTCCATGTACGACTGCATGTCGAAGTGGCCGTGGCCACAGAGGTTGAACAGGATGGTTTCGCTCCGACCCTCGCGCTTGCAGCGGAGCGCCTCCTCGAACGCCGCCTTGACGGCGTGGTTCGCCTCCGGCGCGGGGGTGATCCCCTCGGTCCGGGCGAAGAGCGCTCCCGCCTCGAAGCACTGCGACTGGTGGTAGGACACCGCCTCCACGAGGCCGAGCTCGACGACCTTGCTCACCAGCGGCGCCATGCCGTGGTAGCGGAGCCCTCCGGCGTGGAAGGACGGAGGGATGAAGCTCGCGCCGAGCGTGTGCATCATCGCGATGGGCGCCAGGTGCGCGGTGTCGCCGTAGTCGTAGGCGTACTTGCCGCGAGTCACGGTGGGGCAGGCGGACGGCTCGACGGCGATGATGCGCCGCTGGCGGCCGCCGCGGAGCTGCTCGCCGATGAACGGGAAGGCGAGGCCGGCGAAGTTGCTGCCGCCGCCGATGCAGCCGATGATGATGTCGGGATCGTCGCCGGCAAGCGCCATCTGCTTCTGCGCCTCCAGCCCCACGATAGTCTGGTGCATGAGGACGTGGTTCAACACGCTGCCGAGGCAGTACTTGGCGCCCGTCGTCACCGCCCGCTCGACCGCCTCGCTGATCGCGATCCCAAGGCTGCCGCTGCAACCCGGATCCCTGGCGAGGATGGCGCGCCCGCTCTCGGTGCGATCGCTGGGGCTGCCGAAGACCTGCGCCCCGAAGAGCTGGATCAGCGCGCCCCGGTAGGGCTTCTGCTGCAGGCTCACCTTGACCATGTAGACCTCGAGCTCGAGCCCGAAGATCTGCGCCGCGAACGCGATCGAGGAGCCCCACTGCCCGGCTCCCGTCTCGGTGGTGAGCTTCTTGACGCCCTCCTGCTGATTGTAGAAGGCCTGCGCCACGGCCGTGTTCGGCTTGTGGCTGCCGGTCGGCGAGACGCCCTCGTACTTGTAGTAGATCTTGGCGGGGGTATCGAGGACGCGCTCGAGCTTGCGCGCGCGGAAGAGCGGCGAGGGCCGCCACTGCCGGTACACGTCGCGCACGGGCTCGGGGATCTCGACCTCGCGCTCCCGCGTCATCTCCTGCAGGATGAGCCCCATCGGGAAGATCGCCGAGAGGTCATCGGGACCGATCGGCTGCTTGGTGCCCGGGTGCAGGTACGGGGGGGGAAGCTCCGGCAGATCGGCCTGGATGTTGTACCAGCTCCGGGGCTTCTCCGTTTCGCTGAGGAGATACTTGATGGAGTTCTCGGGCATGATCGGATCCTTCTCGGCCGGCGTCCGGGTGCGGCCCCGGAGCGGCGCGCGCCGCGGAGGGCGGGCAGGTCCCGGGGCAGGGAAATGGGGTGTCGCGTTATAGGCGATTCCTCCCCGGCTGTCGCCCACCCGGGCCCCGGGCAGACCGCGGCGGGCGCGCCTCATCCCGCCGTTTCCTGGATTTTCTTGGCCGGCAGGCACTATGGATGAGGTCACATGCCCCCTGGTGGCCATCGCGGCGCTCGGCTGGAGCCATCGGCTCGGGCGGCGACACACCGCAGAGGCCGAGGAGGGAGTCGGCGGGTGCCGGGTGGTCGCCGCTCCTACCCGAGGCGGCCCGGACTGCATCGTGGGGGCGCCGCGGACCGTCGAAGTCGTGCGTGACGTGAAGCCAGGAAGGACATCCATGGGAAAAAAGGCCGTCTGCCCATCACCCCCCGCACTCGAGGCCCCCACCCCCGCCGAGCCGGCGCCACGACTCCGACCCCGAGCGGCCCGCGGGCGACGCCCGATCCCTTGCTCTCACGTCCGGCGGCGCGAGCGGTCCCGCTGAGCAGACGCCGCGTGACCAGGGACGAGGCCTGCGCCCCGGGGTGACGGGGACGCGGGCACCCGACCGCTCCGTGGCGGGCGACCCACCCGGCGCGGGCGCACGCCCACGCGGCGGGGCCGGTCCCCGGCGCACGAGCGCGTGGGCGCGCGCCCACAGGGCGCGGCTCGGCCGCCACCGCGCGCCGCGAGTCGCCGCAGACGAGCGGTGATGACGCCGGATCGTCGTCACCCGACGCGGGCACCGCGCGGCGCGAATGTGTCCGTCCCCGCGGACCCGACGGCGGCATGTCGGTTGCTCTTCCCGTCCCCAGCGGGCCGCGAGCCCGCGCGGGAGAACGGCGATGTCACAGCGTGGAAGGATGGGGCTGGTTCGAGGGTGGACGACGATGTCGGTGCTGGCGGTCGGGCTGCTCGGCACGGCGACGGTCGCCGCGGCGCGCATCGACACCCACCGCGCGGCCTCGAGCGCGGCCCCCCTCGCGACGGCGAGCGCGAACCCGGCACCCGTGACGGCGGCCGCGCCCGCTCCGCGGCCGGCCGCGGCGACGACGACGTCCGCGGCGAGCGCCGAGCCCGGGCCGGCGCCCGAGGTGACTCCGGTCCGCACGCTGCGGCGTCTCCGTGGCCACGAGGTCAACGCCGAGCTGGTGCGCCAGGCGTCGAGGATCGTCCGTGAGCACCACCAGGATCCGTTCGGAACCGAGATCGCGTTCGAGGTCGACGGACGCGCCTACGTCGGGCGGATCGAGCGGCACTACCACCCCGAGGGGGGCCCACTGAAGCCCTGGGGCTTCCACCCCGGCTGCTCGCTCTTCGCGGTGGAGCAGCGCTGAGCGACCGTCAGGATCGCCCGGCTCCCCCTGGCGCGCCGGTCCGTCCTTGTGCATGGTGGGGCGCGTGGCGGGCGCGGGCGCGGAGGTAGAGCTCCTGAGGGACGGCCGCTTCGCCGTCTTCGGGCGCCTCGGGACGGGCACGCAGGGGGAAACCCTCTCCGCCGTGGATCGTCGCGAGGGCCGGCCCGTCGCCGTCAAGCGTTTCCGGATCCGGGGCGCGAGCTCCTGGAAGGACGTGGAGCTGGCCGAGCGCGAGGCCCGAGTGCTCGCGCGCCTGCGCCACCCGGCGCTCCCGCGCTACGTCGATCATTTCGAGGAGGGGGGCTGCCTCTACCTGGTGATGGAGCTGGTCGAGGGGGACTCGCTGGCCTCGCTCCGCGCTCGCGGACACGCCTTCGACGAGGCGACGGTGATCCGCTTCCTCCGCGACGCCAGCGCCGTGCTCGACTACCTCCACGGACAGACCCCGCCGGTCATCCACCGTGACCTGAAGCCGGGCAACGTGGTGCTCCGCCGCGACGGCTCCTTCGCGTTCGTCGACTTCGGCGCCGTGCGCGATACGCTGCGCCCCGAGGGCGGCTCGACCGTGGTGGGCACCTTCGGCTACATGGCGCCGGAGCAGTTCCAGGGGCGCGCGACGCCGGCCAGCGACGTCTACTCCATCGGCGCGACCGCGCTCGCGCTGCTCACCGGGCTCGAGCCGGAGGAGTTGCCGCACCGCGGCCTCGCCATCGACGTCCGCGCCGCGCTCGGACCGCGCGCGAACCCCCACCTGGTGACCGCGCTCGAGCGGATGCTGCTGCCCGATCCCGAACAGCGCGCCCCGGCTCTCGCCCCGCTGCTGGGCTCGCTCGGGCCAGGTCCGGCGAGCCCCGGACACTCCGGGGCGGCCGCCTCCACCCGGTTCGCCGCCGACCCGGCCGGCGCGCGCGCACGCGCGCGGGCCGCCGCCGCCGACCCGCTCCCGCACGAAGCGAGGGCGCGACGCCGGCATCGGCGACGTCACCGGGGACACCACCGGGACGAGCACATCCCCCGGGCGCTCGCGCTGATCGGCATCGGCATCCTGCGCTGGCTGCTCGTCCTGCTCTTCAGCCGGGCCGTCCCCAGGCTCCTCGCCCGGAGCGGCGCGCTCGCGACGCCGGAGGCGGCGCGCATCCGGGCCGCGGTGGCCGAGCTCGAGCGGTCGCTCACGGAGAAGCTGGCGGGGCTGGAGGCGCGCGTCGCCGGCGGGGACCCCGAGGCGACACCGACCGCGGCCCCGTTCACGGCGCCCGCGGAGCGCCGCTACCGCGCGCCCGCGGCGAAGGCCTCACGACGGCGCGTGGAGGTGATCGACGCCGAGGGAGAGGACGTCACCGAGCCCCCGGCGGCGGCGACGACGAGGGAGCGGCGCTGACCCGACCTCGCGACGGCCGGCGAGGCGTCTAGGGCTTGGCCGCCGGCGCGGCGCTGGTCGCCGGCGCGGCGCTGGTCGCCGGCGCGGCGCTGGTGGCGGGCGCGGAGGTGCCCCCGGCCGCGGCGCCGCCGGTGAGGGCCGCGAGCTCGTAGACGAGGAGCGTGTCCTTCGGCATCTGCGGCACGAGCAGGCGGCCCCGCTTGGCGTCGAAGCCGATGTCCGCCGGGCCCTCGAGCTCGCCGACGAGCTCCCTGAACGCGCCGCCGGGCTGGCCGTGGTAGACCGCCTTGCCCTCCCAGCTCGACACCAGCAGCGTTCCGTCGCCGAGCAGGACCACGCCGTCGAGCCCGCCCTTCGGCAGCTTCGTCGGCGCCTGCCGCTTGCCGTCCTTGCCGACCTGCGCGAGTTCCCCGTTGGCGGACACGACCCACACGCCGTCCGCGGTGGCGACGAGGCCGTTGGGGTTGGCGAGCGACTGGTCACGCAGCAGCGGCGCCGGCACCACCGTCTTCGGGTCGACCCGGAAGACAGCGTCCGTCCCGGTGCCCTCGAAGCCGTCGGCTCCCGCCTTCCAGCCGGTGTCGGTCACGTAGAGCACGCCGTCCGGCGCCACGGCCACGTCGTTGAGGAAGGTCGCGCCCTTGACGGCGAGCTTGCCCTTCGGCGCGCCCGTCTTCCGGTCGAACATGCGGATCCAGGTGATGTCGGCCACGTAGAGGGTGGCCCCCGCGAGCGCCATGCCCTTCGGAGCGTCGAGGGTAGACCCGGCCCTCGTGCCATCGATCCACTTGAGCGCCACCACCGTGCCGTCGGGGGCGATCCGGCTGATGAAGCCGTTGCGATCGGCGTCGAGCGGCTTGCCGTTGACGTTCGACACCAGGTACGTGTCCGACTCCGCGTCATAGAGCGCCGACTCCGGCGCCAGCAGTCCCGCGTCCTTCACCGCCAGCACCGGCGCGGGCGGCGGCGGGGCGGGGGCCGCGGGCGCCGGCGCCGCGACCGGGGCGGCGCCCGTGGTCGTGGCGACCGGGGCGGGCGGCGGCGCGGCGGGGGCGGGGGGGGGGGGGGGGGGCGGGGGGGCGCGGCGGGGCGGGGGGGGGGGGGGGGGGGCGCCCGGCGGGGGGG
>CAYVRP010000078.1:0-31898 GCA_964454025.1 uncultured Polyangiaceae bacterium
TGGGGGCGGGCCTGCTCGCGGCGGGGGCGGCGCGGGCGGGCTCGGCGCTGGCCGAGGCCGCCGCCGGCGGGGGGGGCGGCGCGGAGGAGCGGCGCGCCGCCGTCGCGGCCGGCGCGGCGGTGGAGCACCGCGCGTCGGCGGCCGGCGCCGCGAGCCGCGCGCCGAACCACCGGGGGTGCGCGAACGCGGCGGCCAGCGCGGACCCGAACGTCAGGGCGGCCGCCACCCCCACGGCCGCCGCCGCGCGGCGCCCGCGCCGGCGGCGTGCCGAGCGCGCCCCCCGGTCCACGACCCGCGCGAGCAACGCCTCGTCTCCCGGCAAGGCGCGCGGCACCGCGTCGCAGTCGCGCCCGAACGCGTCCAGGAAGCGCTCGACGGGCGACGCCCCGAGGAGCATCTCGAGCCGGCGCAGTTCGCTCGAGGTCGCGGCGCCGCGGCGCGCGAGCACCGAGAGATCTTCGGTCAGCGGGAGCTCCTTCACGAGGCACCTCGCAGCAGCTCGCGCGCCATGGGATCGACCGTGAGCCGCTCGCGGAGCGCCGCCTTCGCGGCCACGATCCGCCCGCGCGCCGTGTTCAGCGGCACGCCGGCGAGGGCGGCCGTCTCGGCGAGCGTGCAGCCGAGGACACAGTGCAGCGCCAGCGCCTCCGCCTGGGCCGGCGGCAGCTCGTCGAGCAGCGCCGTGAAGAGCGCCCGGCGCCGGGTCGCGTCGAGCGCCTCGGCGGGGGACGCCTCGCGGCCCGGCAGCACCTCCGGGTCGGCGCCGACGGCGCGCGGCGCGAGCTGCTCACGGAGCTGGAAGCGCCGCCGGGCGTTGAGCGCGGTGAGCAGCCCCACTCGCTGTACGAAATGCAGCGTCGAGCAGTCGCCACGGAAGCGGCGGAGCGCCTGCAGGGCGCCGAGCAGGGCCTCCTGCACCAGGTCCTCCTGGTCCGGGTGGTCGCGCCCGAGGACCTGGCGGACGACGCGGAGCACCTGCGGCGCCACCACCCCGAGCAACGCCCGCGCCGCCCCCGGCTCGCCCGCCGCCGCGCGCCGCGCGAGCCCCGCGAGCGGGTCGGCGGAGGTCGGGTCGGGTCGCACGCCGGTCATTCTAGCGCCTCGGGAGGGCACCCTGGACCTTCCGTTGCGCGGGGGGGGGGGGGCCCCGGGGGGGGCGGGGGCGGGCCCCCGCGGGGGCGGCGCCGGCCCGGGCCCCGCCGGGGGCACCGGTGGGGGGGGGGGGGGGGGGGGGGGGGGCGCCCCGCGCGCCCCCGCCGGGCCCCGGGCGGCCCCCCCGCGGCCGGGGGGGCGGGGGGGGGGGGGGGAAACGGATCGGTCCGCGGCGATCCCGCGGCGGGCCGGGATCCGGCCCGGGACCGCCGGGCGTACCGGTTGTGGCAGGGCACCTCGTGGACTAAGCCGAAGCTGTTATTGCCAAGCTCGATGTCATCGTCCTCGGAGGGGGCCCCGGTGGCTACGTGTGCGCGATCCGCCTGGCGCAGCTGGGGCTCGCGGTCGCCTGTGTGGAGGAGGCGGAGGTCGGCGGTGTCTGCCTCAACTGGGGGTGTATCCCCTCCAAGGCCCTGATCTCCACCGCGCACCTGTACGAGAAGGCCCGCTCGGCCGCCGTCCAGGGGCTCACCTTCGGCGAGGCGACGGTCGACGCCGCGCGGATGCAGGACTGGAAGGACGGCATCGTCAAGAAGCTCACCGGGGGCGTCCGGCAGCTGCTCAAGGCGAACGGCGCCACCCTGGTCACGGGGCGCGGGCGCCTCACCGGCCCGCGCTCGGTGGTCGTGACCGGGCGCGACGGCGCGACGACCGAGCTCGTCGCGGAGCGCGCCGTGGTGATCGCCACCGGGTCTTCGACGATCGAGGTGCCGGGGTTCGAGTTCGACGGCACCCGGGTGATCGGCGCCCGCGAGGCGGTGAGCCTTCGTGCGGTGCCGCGGCGCCTGCTGGTGATCGGCGGCGGCGTCATCGGGCTCGAGCTCGGCGGCGTCTACCAGGCGCTCGGCGCCGAGCTCACCGTGGTCGAGCTCATGCCGACCCTGCTGCCCGGCGTCGACCCGGAGTGCGTCCAGGTGGTGGAGCGCCGGCTGCGCAAGCGGGGCGCCGCCGTCCTCACCCGGACGAAGGCCCTCGCCCAGCGGCTCACGGAGACGGGGATCGCCGTCGACCTCGAGCTGCCCGACGGGCCGCGCGCGGTCGAGGTCGACGTCGTGCTCGTCGCCGTGGGCATGCGGCCGCGCTCGCGCGATCTCGGTCTGGAGGCGCTCGGGGTGGCCATCGACGCGCGCGGCTTCGTCACCACCGACGAGCGCTGCGCGACCAACGTGCCGGGGATCTACGCCATCGGGGACGTCAGCGGGCCGCCGATGCTCGCCCACAAGGCCTCCAAGGAGGGCGAGGTCTGCGCCGAGGTGATCGCGGGCCAGCCCGCCGCCAAGGACTGGGCCGCGATCCCCGGCGTCGTCTTCACCGATCCCGAGATCGCGACCGTGGGGTTGACCGAGGAGCAAGCCCGCTCCCGGGGCATCGCCGTGCGCGTCGGCAAGTTCCCGTTCGCGGCGCTGGGGCGCGCCCTGAGCCTGCGCGAGACCGAGGGGTTCGTGAAGGTGGTGATCGACGCCGCGGCGGGGCGGATCCTCGGCGTCCACGTGGTGGGGCCGGGCGCCAGCGATCTCATCGGCGAGGCGGCGCTCGCGCTCGAGACGGTGACCACCGCCGAGGACCTGGCGCTCACCATCCACCCGCACCCGACCCTCGGGGAGGCCGTCATGGAGGCGAGCGCGGCCGCGCTCGGCCGTGCGATCCACGTCGTGAACCGCTGACGAGAGGGCGCGTCGAGCCTGGCGCGCGGCAATTCCTGCCCTGTCCGCGCGGGCCGTGGCGGGCGCCTTCGCGCGGCTGGCGCGCGAGGCGGGGACCGTGGCACCCTCCCGAGCATGGGCATCTTCGACCGCATGGGGCGCGTGATCTCGAGCAACTTCAACGCCCTGCTCGACAAGGCGGACGACCCCAGGAAATCGATCGAGCTTACGCTGGAGGAGATGGCCGCGCAGATCAAGGCCGGGCGGCAGGAGGTCGTGCGCGCCGTGGCCGCCGAGAAGCAGCTCCGCCGTCGCGTCGAGGAGCTCGACGCCGAGGTCGCCAGGTGGGCGGCGCGCGCCGAGCTCGCCGTGCGCCACGGTGACGACGAGCTCGCGCGCGAGGCGCTCCTGCACAAGCGGCGCCTGACGGGCGAGCGCGACCGCGCCGAGGCCCTCCGAGGCGAGCAGCGCGGGCAGGCGCTGGAGATGAAGGCCGAGCTCGAGCGCATGGAGGCCAAGCTGGCGGAGCTCTCCGCGCGCCGGGGCACCCTCGCGGCGCAGGCCGCGCAGGCGCGGGCTCCGGCTCCCGCGGAGGGGGTACCCGCGCGGGTCGGGGGCGCCGCGTTCGCCGAGTTTCGCCGCATGGAGGACCAGATCGAGGGGGTGGAGGCGGCGTTCCAGGCCCAGCGCGAGGTCGACGAGGCGCTCGGCGGTCGGGGTCCGGGGGGGCTGTCGCGCGAGGAGGTGGAGGCGCGCTTCCGCGCGCTCGAGCAGGGCCAGGCGGCGGGCTCGCCCGCGCGGTCGGAGGTCGAGGAGGAGCTCGGCGCGCTGAAACGCCGCGTGCGCGTCGACGGCTGAGATGGATCGCATCGTCGTCTGCTTTCGGTGGCGCGGCGCCGCCTCCGAGCTCGAGGCGGGGGAGGCGCCGCGCGCGTTCGCGCCGGCCGCGCGCGCGCTGCTCGAGCGCCGCGCGGCGCTCGGCGGCCGGATCGTCGCCTGGCACGCGCGGTCCTTCGCCTTCGACTTCTCTCCGGGGACGCAAGAGGAGGCGATCGAGCTGCTGGTCGGGGACGCCCGCGCGGTCAGCAGCCGCGAGGGCTTCGGCGTGGGGGTGGCCCAGGGCGAGCTCGAGTGCCACTTCGAGTGCGGCGCGCACCTCGCGCTGTCGAGCGGGGCGGCGCTCGAGCGCGCGACGGCGCTGGCCGCCATCGCCGCGCCGGGCGAGGTGCTTCTCGACCCCGCGCTCGACGCCGTGCGCGCCGGGCGCCTGCTGACGCGCGGCACGCAACTCGGCTCCCTCGCGGGTCGCCGGATCCGCGGGCTGCGCCTCGATCCCACCTTCCCGTGGCGGCGGCCGGAGTCGCTCCTGCCGGTGCCGGTGCCGGTGCTGGTCGGTCCGGATCCGCAGGACCTCGCGGTGCGCCCGGGGGAGCTCGGGCTCCTGGTCGCGCCCCGCGGGAGCGGGGGGACGCGCGCGCTCGCCGAGCTCGCGTCCTCGGTGCCGCGCGCGCTCGAGCTCGGACCCTGGGTGGTCGGGGAGCCGCTGGGGGCGCTGCGCGACGCCTTCGCCCGGGCGGACGTGAGCGGGCATGACCTGCCCGCCGTCCACGCCGCGACGCTCGAGTCGCTCCTGCTCTGCGAGGGCGCGGAGGTCGAGGCCACCGGCGCCCTCGTCGGCGCGTGGGTCGGCGAGGCCGGGCTGGTGCTCGTCGACGACGCCGTCGAGGTCGACGCGGATTCGCTCGCGGCGATCGCCCGGGCGTGCCAGCGGCTCGGCGTTCGCGTGGTGGCGCGCGTGGTCGAGGCGACGCACCTGCCGCCGTCGCTCGCCGCGCTGCCGCGGGGCGGCGCGCTGCTCCTCGGGGCGCTCGACCCCGACGAGGCCGCGCGGCTGCTCCGGTCGGTGACCGACGCCGGGGTACCGGGCGAGATCGCCGCCCGCTGGGCACGCCGCGGCGGCGGTCGCCCGCTCGCCATCGTGGAGGCGGTCCGGTACGGGTTCGAGAGCGCGGAGCTCGTTCGCGACGGGGACCAGGTGGTGCCGCGCGGCCGTGTCGGGGGGCGGGGCGGTCCCCAGCCCGCGCGGGCCTGGATGCTGCAGCGCATGCGCTTCCTCGAGGAGCTCGAGCGCGCGGCCCTCGACGCGGTCCACGCGCTCGGTGGCCAGGCGCGTTGGGACGAGATCGAGCAGCTGCTCGAGGCCGTGGGCGTGGAGGGGGACCTGCCCGCGGCGCGCACGGCGCTCCTGCGCGGCGGCTGGCTCGTCTTCGTGCACGACACGGAGGTCGCTCTCGCCTCGGCCACGCTGCGCGACGTCCTCGGCGAGCAGCTCGCCCCCGAGCGCCGCGTGGGCTGGCTCGCCACGGCGGCGGAGCTCCGCGCGCTCTCGGACGGCCCGCTGGTGGCGGCGCGCGCCGCGGTCCACGCGGTGCTGGCGGGGCGCTTCGATCTCGGCGGCGAGCTGGCGAGGCGCGCCGCGGCCTCCGCGCGCGCGGCGGGCCTCGAGGCGACCGCGACGGCGCTCCTGGAGCTCGCCGACCAAGGCGCGGTGAGCTCCCTCGTGGCGCGGGGGCTCACCGGCGGCCGGCCGCTCGCCGGCGCCTCGCTGCGCAGCCCGTCGCCCATCACGCGGCCGCGCCCTTCGCTGCTGGTCGAGGGCACGGTGGGGAGCGACGAGGCCGCCGGTGACGGGGTCACCGGGCGCGTCGCGGACGCGCTCCGCAGCGGGGATCTGGCGGCGATGGCGGAGCTGGCCAAGGAGCTCCGGGACGCCGGCGAGCAGCGACCGCTCGCGGACCGGCTGCAGGCGATGGCTTGCCTCCGCCGGGGCGACGTGACCACGGCTCTCCGGCTCGCGCGGGGGGTGAAGGCGAGCGCCCAGGGGCTCGACGCCACCGAGCGGTGCCGCGCCGCGCTCACCCTGGCCGTCGCGCTCGGCGCCGCCGGGCGCACGGCCGACGCCCTGCTCGAGGCGCTGGACGCCCTGGCCCGGGCGCGCGAGGCTCGAGACGCCCGCGGGGAGCGCGCCGTGGCGCGCTTCCTCGCTCAGCTCAACGAGGCTGCCGGTCACGCCGACCTCGCGCGCGAGTGGCGCGCGCTCGGCGATTGACCGGCCTTCCCCCATCGCCATGAGCGCCCGCCCCCCGCCCCGGTCTACGCCTCCCGAGAGCGAGCTGTCGCCCCGGTCGTCCGGGCCGCCCACTTCCGGGCGGCCCACCCTGGTCACCGCGGAGGAGGCCACGATGATGGTGCGGGCGCACGATCCCGGGATCGAGCGCCTGAAGGGCGAGCTCACGGCGGAGAACCTGCCGGCGATGCAGCGCGCGCTCGCGCGCTGCGAGGTCGAGCACGTGGCCCCGGGGAGCGCCTTCGAGGGGTTCAACTTTCGCGGGTTCGTCAGGAACCTGCGCGGGAGGGGCAAGGTCGAGATCGGCGGCGTGCGCATCTACGCCCTGCTCACCCGGCACAACGCCTTCCTGCTCTCGAACCTCGTCGCCGAGGAGCTGCACGATCTGGTCCAGGGGTTCATGGCGCTGAACCTCGCCGCTCGCGCCACCCTCCGCGACGGCGACAAGCGGCGCTTTCTCTTCCGGGTCGAGTCGCACCAGCTCGAGCGCCTGCGGACCATCGCCAATCAGGACCGGATGCTCAGCGCGAAGGCCTTCGGCTTCGCCGACCTCGAGCAATTCCGCCAGCGGCTCGCGAGCACGACCGCGATCGACGGCGATCTCGACGTCGCCGCCTTCGCCGCGAGCGTGCAGTCCGTGTCCAACCTGTACGTCGGGCCCCGCCAGGAGCAGTACCACCAGCTTCTGGCCGGGGATCCGCCGGTCAGCTACCAGCTCTTCATCGCGCCGGCGGACGAGATCCCCGGGGCGATCAGGCTCGCGTTCGGGGGTACGGCGCTGCGCCTGCTGCGGGACTGATGGCGGCGGCCGCGGCCGGCGCCGGCGTGGTGTCTTCGGTCTCGGGGGGGCGCTCGTCCCAGGCGGCGCGCAGGATCTCCGCGACGGCCTCGTAGAGCGCCTCCGGGATCTCGTCGCCGAGCTCCAGCTCGGCCAGCGCGCGCGCGACGGGGACGTCGCGGATCACCGGCACGCCGTAGGCGCGCGCCGCCTCGACGAGCTGGCGCGCCAGCTCCCCGCGCCCGTGCGCGACGACGAGCGGCGCCCCGTCCGACTCGGCCTCGTAGCGCAGCGCGGTCGCGAGGTGCGTCGGGTTCACGACGACCACGCTCGCTTCCCGCACCGCGGCGACCAGCGACTGCGTGAGGAGCGCCTCGTGGGCGCGCCGGCGGGCCGCCTTGAGCTCGGGATCGCCCTCGGCCTCGCGGTGATCGCGCTTGACCTCCTCCGGCGACATGCGGAGGCGCCGCCACCAGGCGTGCCGCACCACCGCGTAGTCGGCGACGGCGAGCGCGAGGCCGAGCAGCGCCCCTTGCCACAGCAGGCGGCGCGCGAGCAGGCCGGCCAGCGCCGCGCCGGCCGTCGGCTCGCCGAGGGTGTGGGCGATCGAGGGCGCCTCCGCCAGCAGCCCGCGGGCGGCGAGGACGGCGAGGAGCAGGGCGGTGACGAGCGCGCGGAGCAGGGCGAAGAGCCGCGGCGGGCTCACCAGCTGGGCGAGCCCGCGCGCGGGGTCGAGGTGCGCGAGGCTCGGCGCGAGCCGCCGCGCCGAGAGGGCGCCGCCCGACTGCACCAGGCCGGCGGTGACGGCGACGATCGCCCCGGCGGCGAGCAGGGGCGCGCAGAGGGCGATCACCTCCCCGGGCACCCAACTCACGCCGGGCGTCGCGGCGCCGGCCAGGGCCAGGCGCAGCCGCTCGGCGACCCGCCCCGCGGTGGCGTTCGCCGCTGCGGGCACCAGCGCCACGGCGGCGACCAGCGCGAAAGCCTGCGTCAGCGCGGCGGACGAAGGAACGGCGCCTTCCTGGCGCGCTCGCCGCAGGCGACGGGGGGTGGGGGCCTCGGTCTTGTCGCTCACGTTCCCCGGTCGAGCAGAGTCGGTCCGTGGTTGCGCGGCAAGGGCCCGCCGCCGCCGGCGCCGCCGGCCGTCCTCGGGGGGCGCAGGCCGCCCCTGCTAGAGCAGCCAGGGGAGCGGCGCCCCGCCGGTGGCGCGCCAGGAGGCGGCCGTCTGCTGGATGATGGGCGCCCGGATCTGCGGCGGGGGGTGCGACCGCTCGAAGGCGAAGATGAGGTCGATGGGGCTGAGCTGATCCATCCCGGCGAAGAACTGCATGGTGAGCAGGCCGCCGCGCTCGGTGTAGTGGTAGCCCGTGGCGCGCTTGCCGGCGTCGAGCACGTTGTACGTCCCGGCCGTGTCCGCGCCGGTTTCGTTCACCTGGTTGAAGGCGGGGACGACGCTGGTGAGCACCGCGCCGATCTCCGACGCCTCGACGTTGCCCGCCGTGCACGGCAGGTGCCCGAGGTAGTGGTGGGCCATCTCGTGCGCGAGCACGAACGCGATCTGCTCGTCGAAGATCTGGTGCTGGCGGGTGAGCTTGGCCGCGTCGTTGTCCTGGTTGGGATCGAGGAAGCCAGGTCCGGGGATCGCGAGCGGCTGGTCCGGGCGCTGGTTCTGCGCGACGAACCGGATGAACTCGTCCGTCTTGCGGGTACCGAAGACGTCGTCGGTCGCGGCGCAGCGGGAGAGGTATCCGCCGACCAGGAACAGCCCGTCGGTGACGGCGATCAGCGATTTGCCCGTGGAGGTGCAGGCGGCGAAGGCGTTCACGTCGCTCGCCGAATCGTCCACGACCAGGGGGATCCCGGCCATGCGGCTGCGCGGCCCCGCGCCGAGCGCGGCGTTGAGCTCGGCGTAGAGGGTCTGCGCCCGCGCACGCAGGAAGCCGAGGTCACCGCGGTTGATCGGATCGGTGAGACCGGCGGCGGAGTAGCCGCCGGGACCGGCGCCGCCGCCGGCGCCGGGCGCGGGGGGCGGGGCCGTGGGCGCGGGCGTGCCGGGGGGCCCCCAGGCGCCGGGCGGGTAGTTGGGGGCGGCGGACTGGCCCGTGCCGTAGGAGCTGCTCGCGGTGCAGGCGAGCAGGCCGAGGGCGCTGGCGAGCGCCGCGACGAGCGCGCGGGCGGTGGGGGACGTGCGCATGGTGAGAGTCTAGCGCGGCGCGTGGCGGCGGCGATCGGATCTGCGCGTCCGGCCTCGACCACGCGTCTTGACGCATCCGCCGGCTCGTGCCGAATCTCCCGGCCGAGGCCGCGATGAACCGGAAGGCCCGAGGTGCTCGTGTCCCCTGGCGCTACCGCCGCCAGGGGGAGCGGTTCGTGGACGGCAACCGCGTGACGCTCCTGCGGGACGGCGCCGAGGCCTTCCCCGCGATGCGCGCGGCGATCGAGCGTGCCGAGCAGCAGGTGCTGCTCGAGATGTACTGGTTCGCGTCCGACGCCACTGGCCGCGCGTTCGCCGCCGCGCTCCGGCGCGCCGCCGAGCGCGGCGTCGAGGTGGCGGTCCTCTACGACGCCGTCGGCTCCTGGGACTCCGACCCGGAGCTCTTCGCCGAGCTCGCCGCGGCGGGGGTCGCGGTGGTCGAATTCCACCCCCTGCGCCCCTGGGCGCGCCACTTCAGGCCCGAGCGCGTGACGCGGCGCGATCACCGGAAGCTCATCGTGGTGGACGGTCGGGTGGGGTACACCGGTGGCGTCAACCTCGCCGATCAGTGGGCGCCCCCGAGCGAGGGCGGCGGCGGCTGGCGGGACGACGTGGTCGAGGTGGTGGGTCCCGCGGCGACGGCCCTCGGCGCCCTCTTTCGGCAGACCTGGACCGCCCAGGGTGGACCGCCGCTGCGCGTGCTCGGCGAGCCCGCCGCGCCCGCCGGCGGGCACCGGGTCCGCGTGCTCGGTGACGGGCGCCTCCACCGGCGCCGCGCGATCGTGCGGGCCTACCTCATGAACATGGCCCGCGCCCGGGAGCGGATCTGGATCAGGAACTCCTACTTCGTCCCCGACCCGCGGATCGTACGGGCGCTGGTCCGCGCCGTCCACCGTGGCGTGGACGTCCGGGTCCTCGTCCCCGGGGTCAGCGACGTCGAGATCGTGCGCCACGCGAGCCGCGCCGTCTGGTCGCGGCTGATGCGGCACGGGGTCCGCATCTACGAGTGGACCGAGAACGTGCTGCACGCGAAGAGCGCGCTGGTCGACGATCGCTGGGCCACCATCGGCACCTTCAACCTCGACTACTGGTCGCTCTTCTACAACCTCGAGGTCAACGTCTCGGTGCTGGACGCGGGGTTCGCGGCGGTGATGGAGGCGTCCTTCGAGCAGGACTTCGCGCGCGCCAAGCCGGTAGATCCGGGGGAATTCGCCTTTCGTTCGCTCGGCGACCGCGCGCTCGAGCTCCTGCTCTACCGCTTCCGCAAGCTCCTCTGATCGTCGGCGCGCGCTCAGCGGCGCGGGACGAGCGCCGACTCGACGCGCTGGTGCCAGGTGAGCAGGAGGACCACCGCGCCGCGGGCCGGCGGGCTCGGGTCGCGCGCGCCGTCGCCCCACTGCAGGGCGCCGCGGGCCTCGAACCAGGGACCGCTCGCGCGCCCCACCAGGGGGAGCCCCAGGCCGAGCGAGAGCTCCAGCCCGCGCTCGCGGCCGAGAGGTCCGCTCCCACCGGTGGCGAAGTAGGGGCCGAGCCCGAGCGAGAGCGCGTCGAGGGTGAGGTCGAGCGTCGCGGGTCCGCGGGCGAGACCGTTCGACCAGCGCGGGATGAACAGCGGCCGCAGATCGGCGGCGAGGGTCAGCGTGCGCCCCGACGGGGGCCCCGCGCCGAGCGGGTCGGCGTATCCGAGCGCCACGCCCGCGGTGCCGAAGTGGTGCGCGGTGAGCCGCGTCGCGGCGCGCGCGGGGTCCGCCCCGAGCTCCGCCCCGAGGCCGACGCCGAGGTCGAGATCGCCGTCGAAGCGGCCGTAGGCCCCGTCGGGGGCGGCGGGGGCGGGCGCCGCCCCGAGCAGCGCGGCCGCGGCCGCGGCCGCGGCGCTTCGGGGCGCCCGCGGCGGTCGCGCGGTCACTCGCCGAGCCGTCGTCATCCCTCGAGCGCCCCCACGATCGCCTCGCGGAGCTCGGGCGCGAACAGGAGGCGCACGCGCTCGAGTCGCTCGCCCCGCAGCCGGCCGAGCAAGAAGGAGACGTCCCCGGGCTTCCGCGGCGCGCCCCGCGGGAACAGGACGGTCAGGCTGTCTTCGCGATCGTCGAACGGCACGTCGCAGGCCTCGTCCAGCCCCACGTAGTGGTCGGGATCGAGCCCCGCGGCGGCGGCCACCTCGCGGGCGCGGGCGAGCGCCCCCTGCCGGTCCGCGAGCTGCTCCCCCATGAGCTCGTAGGTCTTGAACAGGTGGCGCCCGTGCAGGCGTCGCGACAGGTCGGCCAGGATCGGATCGGGGGCGTCCCGCCAGGCGCTGAGGGCCGAGAGCAGGACGTGGTCGTCGAGCTCCAGGTAGGCGCCGAGGGGCGTGTCGCCCTCGCGCGCGATCGCCACCAGCGCCGGGGGCGCGCCCGGCAGCGGCGTGCCGTCCACGAGCACCGCGCGCGCGCGCGACAGGAGGCGCGTCATCATGAACTCGCTCGCGCGGCTCGCCTTGTGGAAATAGACCTGCTGGAACATGAAGAGCCGCGCCAGGATGAACGACTCGATGGCGGGCAGGCCCTTCGGGCCGTCGATGGCGAGCGTCGGCGAGTCGGCGCCGGCCTCGGGGGAGCCGAACCGGAAGCTTCGCAGCAGCCAGGCGAGGTCGAAGGCGCCGTAGCCGGCGCCGGTGAAGTGCGCGTCGCGCAGCAGGTAGTCGCAGCGGTCGACGTCGAAGGTGCCGCTCACCGCGCGGGCCAGGTACGCCAGCCGGTGGCGGCCGCGCACGAGCTCGGCCACCCGCTCGGGCAGCTCGGGATCGGAGCCGGCGAGGATCCCGTGCACCTCGGTCGCCGGGTCGCAGACGATGCGCACCGTGTACTCCTCGTGCGACGGGCTGTTCGGCATGGCGTCCTCGAACAGGTGCGAGAGCGGGCCGTGCCCGACGTCGTGCAGCAGGGCCGCCGCCAGCAGGTCCCGCGCGTGATCCGGCGTCACCCGCTGGTCGCGCGGCAGGGCGTCGTGGACGGCGCGCATGCGCCCGATGAACCGCTGCATGACGTGCGCGGTGCCGATGGCATGCGAGAAGCGGGTGTGGTCCGCCCCCGGATAGGACAGGCTCGTGAGCCCGAGCTGCCGGATGCGCCGCAGGCGCTGGATCTCCCGGGCTTCGAGCAACCGGGGGACGATCGCCTCCTCCGCCGTCTCGAAGGCGACCAGGCCGTGGATCGGGTCGCGAAGAATCATGGGAATTCCCAGAAGAGGCCGAAGCGTGGAATCGGCCTCGACTCGCGGCGGCGGGGGCCGAGCGCCCGCGGCAGTCCGCGATAGTGCCCGGCGGCGGGGTCACCGCAAGCCCGAAGCTCTCCGCGCGTCGCGCGCGCGGGCCGGGGTGACGCGGTGTGAAGGCGCGCGGCGCTCACGGCGCCGAGTAGCCCGGCCCCCGGGGCTCTGGCCGGGGTTGAGCGCTGGACAAACGCTGGTTTTCGGGCTTACCTGGGGATATTCGGGCCGGTGCGACCGGCGCCGGACCCTCCCCGCGATGCCGCCCAACAGC
Source organism: uncultured Polyangiaceae bacterium (assembly GCA_964454025.1). GTDB lineage: Bacteria > Myxococcota_A > Polyangia > Polyangiales > Polyangiaceae > JAFGBI01. The sequence goes on from CAYVRP010000078.1 coordinate 12,412, forward strand.
CGACGAACCGGCATGAGCCGTTCCAAGCCGCTCCGGCTCGAGGAGCTGCTCCGCATGCTCCCCGACCGCGAGCTCGACTCGTTGATAGGTCGCCTGCGGGTGCGCATCGACGAGGCGAAGCGCATCGACGTGCCCTCCCAGGTCGCGCGCGCGCTGCTCGCGCTCCCGGAGCTCCGCGATCCCGGGATGCTGGCGCCGGCGACGCGGGAGCTGCTCTACCGGATCGTGGAGGCGGGCGGCGTGCTCCCCGTGGCCCGGGTGCCGTCGGCCGTCGAGCCGCTCGTGGCCCGCGGGCTGGTCTTCGTACGCGAGGGGGCCGAAGAAGGGGCGGTCGAGCTGCTGCTGCCGCTGGCGTACTTGCTGCAACTCAGGCCCTGGGAGGGCGAGGACCCGCGGGGGCTCCGTCCCCTGCTGGTCCAGGTGAACCCGGACGTCGCGGCGAGCATCGCCGCGCACTACCTCGGGCGGCCGGCGACGCCCCCCGTGGTGCTCTCGCTGGAATCGGCCTGGTTGGCCCTCACCGACGAGGAGCAGCTCCGCTCCAACATCGAGTCGCTGGCGCCCCTCGAGCGCAAGCTCCTCGCCGCCATCGAGGAGGTCGGCGGTGAGGTGGACACCGAGGAGCTGCTGGACCTCGAGCGCGAGCCGATGCGCCTGCGCGGCGCCACCGGGGCCACGCCCTCGCGTCGCGGGGTGGGGTTCGCGCTCGAGCGCCGGGGGTTTCTCATTCCGGTGCACCCCAACCGACACGTCATCCCCACCGAGGTCGCGGCGGTGGTCGGCGAGCGCCGCCGGGCCGAGCGCGAGGCCCAGCGGCGGGAGATCCTCTCGTTCGTGCTCGGCGAGGACCACGCTCCCCGCCGCGCTCGCTTCGCCGAGGATCCGGTGCCGCTGGTGGTCGCGATGGCGATCACCGTCCGCGATCCCACGGTGGAGGTGCGGGCGGGCGTCGGCACGCCCCGCTCGCTCATCGCCCGGATCGCCACGCGCTTCGGCCGGTCGACGGAGACGGTCGCTCTGCTGGCTTCCTTGAGCCGCGCGGTTGGCCTCTGGGACGCCTCGGTCATGAGCACCAGCGCCCCGCCCGGCTCCTACCGCCTCCACGACCTCGGGCGTGCCCTCTTCGAGGCCTGGCGGCGTGGCGGTGCCTGGGACGAGGCGCGTCCTGACGGCGAGGTGCTGCGGGGGGCCGCGGACGCGCGCGAGGCGAGCCCGAGCGGCGTCATCCGGGAGATCGTGCTGGAGGCGCTCTCGGAGCTCGGGGACGGCAACTGGGCTCCGTGGGAGGCCGTTGCGGCCTATGTCCGCGCCGACCCGCGGGCCCCCGGCTTGGCCCGGCTCATCGAGCGCTGGTCGCAGCGCGTGGGCATCGAGGCTCCGACCCCGGCGGAGGTGGCGCGCCGGATCGCGCTGGAGAGCCTGCACGTGCTCGGCGTGGTCGACCTGGGCGATCCGGACGCGGAGGACGAGGAGGTCGGCTCGACGCTGCGGATCACCCCGCGGGGGCGTAGCTACCTGGACCCGCGCGCCCCGCGCCCGGAGCCCGAGCCCAGCCGCTACGTCGACAACGAGCTGCTCCGGGTGGGGGGCCAGTCCCGGGTCGGGCACGTCGTCGCCCTCTCGCCGTTCATCGAGGTCGGCAGCGTCGCCGGCGGCCTCGATCTGTCGCTCACTCCGCAGGCGATATCGCTCGCGCTGGCCGCCGGCTACGAGACGGAGGTGATGCGCGCGCGGCTCGAGGCAGTCGCCCCGATCCCCGATCCGATCGCCCGCCTGCTCGTCCAGGCCAGCGCGGTGGTGGGGCGCGCAGAATTCGTGAACACGGAGGGTTTCCTCTGGGTCGAGGACCCCGAGGTGCGCGAGATGCTGCGGACTCGGCGCGCGACGGCAGACCTGTTCGTGGACCCGTCCCCGCCTGCCGGGCTCCTGGTGGCGGCGGGCGTCGACATGGAGCGGCTCGCCCGCCGCTGCCGCGGCCTCGGCGTCGAGGTGATCGTCGAGGGCGAGGTCTACAAGACGCGGACCCTGGCGCCGAGCACGCGGGGCAGCGGCGCGCGCCGCCTGAGCTCGGACGTGATGCGGGCGGTCACCGCCCCGACCCGCCGCCAGACCGGCTCGACGAGCGCCGCTCAGCCCACGCGCAGCTCGTCCGTCCCGCCCGCGCGCTCGAGCATCAGCTCCCGCCCACCGCCACGCTCCTCGACCCCGCCGCCGGACCGGGAGGGGGCGGCGCAGGGGCGCGGCTCGGCCGCGCCGTCTCCCAAGCGGGAGCGTTGAGCGTCTGGTGGCCGGGGTGCGCGCGCGTCACTCGAACGACGCCGTGCGCTTCATCTCGATCTTGCCCTTGCCGCTGGCCTTGAGCTCCCGGCCCTTCATGGTCAGCTTGCCGGTTGGCACGAGCCTGCCGGCGAGCGCAAGCTCGGTGACCCAGCCGGTCGTCGCGTCGACCTGGGCGGTCCCGGCGAGGTCGAACGCGTAGCGCAGCGGTCCGTCGGGCAGCGAGCCCTGGACCGCGACCTCGATCGAGATCGACGAGCGGCCCCCGACTTCGCCCGCGGAGCCGTAGGTGACCTCGACCTTCTCCAGCGTGATCTCGGGGTTATAGCCGAGCAGTGCGGCCTGCCCCGCGGCGTCGAGCTGCTGGGCCTCGCCGTCCTTGGAGCGCTCGATGGCGAGCAGCAACGGGTGCGGGCTCCCGACGTACCCGTACTCGGCGAGGACCACCTTCGCCTCGTCCTCGCCCGCGGGGTTCTTGCCGTTCTGGAGCACCTCGGGCGTCCCGCCCCGTCCCGCCACGGTGTATCCGTTGTTCTGGGTCGGCAGGGGCGACCAGCCCTCCAGGCCCTTCGTCTCGCGCTTGCCGTACAGGATCGAGATCTTGGTGACCGCGGCCTTGCCCACCTCCTCCACCATCACGTGGCGGTCCTCGGCGAGGGAGAAGCCCTTCTCGCTGATGCCACCGGTCGAACCGTCGACGGTCTCGAAGGTGATCGACACCTCGGCGCTCAGCGACCGGTGCTCCGCGTCCTTGACCCCCGGCCTGGGCAGCGGGAGGACCGGCAACGTCTCGCTGCCCCCGGCTTCCCCTGGCCCCTCGTCAACGCTCGTGGAGGCCCGCTTGCCGCGGCGCCCCTGGCTCGAGGGATCATCGGCTCCGCCGCCGGACGACGAGGCGCTGCAGGCCGCTCCGAGGGCGGTCAGGGCGAGGGCGAAGCATCCGCAGCCGAGATATCGAGCCAACTTGGTCATCCGGGGTCCTCCTCTGGCGGCTGCAGGCGAGCGCCCGGGCCGCGCGGCGATCGACGCCAGAAGGCTTCTCCATCCCCCGGCCGGTGTAAATGCTCGGTGCCATCGGTGCTCGGGAATCGCGCCCGTTCCTGGAGCGCGGGCAGGCCCCCTGGCCAAGGTTTCGCGAGAATGCAGTGTCGAGCCTACGAACCCCGGGCCGCGTATGGCATGCTTGCCCCGTCTCGGACCCGGCCGGTGGCGGGGTGAGGCAGGTCAGGAGCTCCAGGATTGAGCGAAGGTAGCTCGCTCGCCAACATCGCGGTCGCGGAGAAGCCCGACCTCGCGAAGTACGACCTGCTCGAGGAGCTCGGCCACGGCGGTATGGCGACCGTGTACCGGGCGCACGACCGGAGGCTCGACCGGGAAGTGGCCGTCAAGGTCATCCACCGGCATCTCCGGGAGAACGCCGAGGTCGCGGCCCGGTTCACCGGGGAGGCGCGGGCGGTCGCCAAGCTCCGGCACCCGGGGATCGTGGACGTGTACGACGTCTCCGACGAGGCGGAGCCGGAGCGATACCTCGTCGTCGAGCTCGTCAAGGGGACCACCCTGCGCCGGTTGCTCGCGGAGCACGGCCACCTGCCCGCCGAGATCGCCGCCAGCATCGCCGTCGAGGTGGGCGAGGCGCTGGCCCACGCTCACGAAAACGGCGTCATCCATCGGGACGTCAAGCCGGAGAACGTCCTGCTCGATCTCGACGCTCCGCGCGTCGAGCGCGACTCCGAGCACCCATCGACGCGGCGCTCCCGGGTCAAGCTGACGGACTTCGGCATCGCCAAGCTCCTCGACGCCCAAGGGGTCACCTCGACCGGGCAGGTTCTCGGCTCTCCGGCGCACATGTCCCCGGAGCAGATCGAGGGAGGGACGGTCACCGAGCGCTCCGACGTCTTCGGCCTCGGCGTGTTGTTCTACGAGTGTGCCGTCGGAGTGCTGCCATTCGAGGGCAAGAACCCGGCCCAGGTGCTGCGCCGGGTGCTGGAGGGCACGTTCACGCCCGCGGATCGCGCGCGGCCGACGGTCGGCGCCGCCTTCGGCAGGATCGCTGGCCGGGCGCTCGCCCACGCCCCCGAGGACCGGTACCCGACCGTGCGGGAAATGGTGGCAGAGCTCCGGACGGAGCTGGCCGAACTCGGCTTCGAGGACCACCGGCGCGAGCTCGAGGAGTTCCTCACCGACCGCGAGGGCTACGTGGCCCGGCACGCCCCCCGCGTGGTGGCCCGGCTGGTCGAGCTCGGCCGGCGCGCGCGGGCCGAGCGCGCAGTGGCGCGCGCCGCGGCCTGCTTCAACCGCGCGCTCGCCTACCGCCCGGATGACCTCGAGCTGTTGCGCCTCGTCAGCGGGCTGGCGAAAGCCGAGCGCTTGCGCCGCAGCGTCCGCCGCGTGTCCGTCGCGGCGCTGGCCGCGGCGGGGCTCGGGGCGCTTGCCTTCGGCGTGGCGCGCTCGGTGGGGCCGACGCCGGCGCACCACGAGGCGCCCTCGCCGGCGCGGCCGGTCGCCGCGCGGGCGGCGCGGTCCGCGGCGAGTCCGGCCGCCGCCGCGAGCGCCGAGCCGGCGACGCCCCGCGGCTCCGCGGCCACCGTCCGTCACGGGGGGCGGCGCCAGCCCGCGTCGCCGCTGGCCGCGATCAAGGCGACGCCGCGCTCGCTCGCCCGGCGTCCGGTCAAGGTGGTCATCTCGGGCGGCGCCATCGGCGGGTACGTGGTCGTCGATGGGGCGCGCCTCTCGAGCGGGGAGTCCCGGGATCTGGTTGTGGGGCAGAAGTACACGTTCGTGTTCCGTCCGCCCGACGACAACGCGGACTGCTGCGCGATCACCACCAAGACGGTCGAGATCGGGGAGGACACCGCGGTGGTGGAGGCGACGGTGCCGTTCGATCCGGCGACCATCGTCGCCACCCACGCGCCCGCGGGCAGCCGGATCGACTGCGGGCTGGCGGGGACCGGCACCACTCCGGCCGCGATGCGGGTCACCTTCAACAACGAGCCGCTGATCCCGGTCACCTGCTCGCTGGTGCCCCCGTCAGGCAGCGGCCTGCCGCCGCGGGAGAAAAGCGCCGAGCTTACCCCGGGCGCGGTCGTTGACCTCTGGCCATAGGCGCGCCTTCCGTGCGAAATATCGGCCTGGGATGCCCCCCCGGCCTTCGGCGCTCCGGATCCCGTCGCTCGCGGCGCGGCTCGCCGTCCTGCTGGTGACGGGCGCGGGAGCGGTCGGCGCGCAGGGGTCGGCGGAGGACGCAGGCGGCGAGGTAGAGGCAGCGCCGCCCGCCGAGCCGGCCCCGCCGAGCGCCGTGGCCGAGCTCGCCCGGGTCGAGGACCTGTACCGGGCCACGCGCTTCGGCGACTGCGTCGACGAGGCGCGCCGCCTGCTCGACCCCGGCAACCCCGAGGGCGTCCAGCGGCCGACCGAGATCGATCGAGCGCGGACCTACCTGGCGGCGTGCCTGGTCCGCAGCGGGGACGCGGCCGGGGGCGAGGCGGCGTTCGACCGGGCCATCCGGGCTGCGCTGGCGGAGAACCGCGCGTTCCCCCGGCCCAATTCGCTCGTCTTCTCGGCGGAGGTGGTCGAGCGATACGACGCGGCACGGCGGAGGCTGGAGGCGGAGCTCGAGTCGCGGCGCCGGGCGACGCTGGAGGCCGCCGAGCACCAACGCGCTGCCCGGGAGCAGGAGCGCGAGGCGGAGCGCGACCGCCAGCGGCGGCTGCTCGAGCTGGCCGAACAGGAGTCGGTGGTGGTCCAGAACCGGCGCTGGGTGGCCGCAGTCCCCTTCGGCGTGGGTCAGTTCCAGAACCGGCGGCCCGCGCTGGGCTACGTCTTCCTCGTCTCCGAGCTCCTGGCGCGCGGGGTAGTGGTGGGGGGGATCTCCGCCGAGGTCAGCCTCGCGAACTACGCCTGGGAGCACGCGCCGAGCCTGGACCCCGAGGAGCGCGAGGACGTGAACGTCGCGAGCCAGCGGGTCCGCGACGTCTGGGTGGCGGGGTTCTATTCGTTCGCTGGCCTCGCCGCGCTGGGGATCGCCGAGGCCGAGCTCCGTTTCGTGCCGGAGTTCCGTTCCGTGCGCGCGCGACCGGTCCCGGAGGAGCTGCGCCCCCCGGCTGCCGAGTCTTCGCGCGCGGGCAGACTCGCGCCGCGGCTCACCGGAGCGCCCCGGGGTTTCGGCCTCGGCTTCGCCGTCGCTTTCTGAGCGTCTCAGCCGCGCTTGCGCATGACCAGCACGTAGAAGCCGCCGAGGAAGCGGAGCGGCCCGTCGCAGAGGCGGCGCTCGAGCGCCCGCAGGCCGACGCGCAGCCCGGGCACCGCCATCGCGTGGGCGGTGGGCGTCACGATCCGGATCCCTCGCGCCGCCACCAGCCGGCAGTCCGGCGGGACGTAGCGCCGCGCTTGCCACGGCGTGTCGAAGCGCGTGAAGACGTCGCTCTCCCGCCGGGACTCCGCCACTCGGCGGGCGGGGCCCACCCGCCGCAACAGCCCGCGCCAGCTGAGGGGATTGTAGAGCTCGGCCAACAGGGTGCCGCCGGGTCGGGTGACGCGGGCCATCTCCGCGATCGCGCCCCTCACGTCGGGCACATGGGCGAGCACCTTGAAGGCGCAGGTCACGTCGAAGGTCGCGTCGGGGAAGGGGAGCGCCGTCGCCGAGCCCTCCTGCACGTCGAGGCCGCGGGCGCGCGCGTGCGCCAGCATCCCGGGCGACAGATCCACACCCGTGGCGCGGCGCGCGAAGCGCGCGATACGGGCCAGCACCAGGCCGGTGCCGCACCCGACCTCGAGCACGTCACCTCCGCGCCCGTAGCGCTCCACCAGCTCGGCCTCGAGCTCATCGAGCAGCTCGTGGTATCCGCCGGGGTCGTTCTCGCCGCGGCGCGCCTCGTAGCGCTCGGCGAAGGCGTCATAATAGCTTCGGTTGTCGGTCGCGCTCCCGGTCGGGGTCATCGGCGGCCCTTGCCCCGACTGCGCCCCCGAGGGCAACGGACAGCCGCGCCCCGGCGGGGGGCCGGACCCGGCTGCTCGCGGGGCACCGCACCCCTGGCGGGCGCCTGACCCTGGGGCCGGAGCGCGCCCGAGCCGCCTTGCGTGGCCGAAACCCGGCGGCTAGACTCCGCCGCGACAATTCGGTGGATCCCCCGCGGGCCCCCGGAATCTGGGGTCCGCTTTTTTTTGCTCATGTCGATCGCGCACACGCACCTCCCCGGTCTCGACCGCGAGCGGCTGCTCGCCGCGGTGGAGCCCGTGCTCGCCGCGCACGGGGTCGAAGGGGTGGAGCTGCGCTGGCGTACCGATCGCGGCGAGCGCGTGCTCGAGCTCACGCTGGAGCGGCCCGGCGTCGCCGAGCCGGGCGGCGGGATCACCATCGATCTTTGCACCGACGTCTCGCGGGACCTCTCGGTGGCGCTCGACGTGGCGGACGTGATCGGCGCCCGGTATCGGCTGGAGGTCGGGTCGCCGGGGGTCGAGCGCGCGCTGTACCGGCCGGCGGACTACGTGCGCTTCGCGGGGCGGACCGCGCGGCTGCGGCTCACCGCGCCCGTCGACGGGCAGCGCGTGCAGCGGGGCGTGCTCCGGGGGCTCGACCCGCAGGGCGCCGTCCTGCTCGAGACGCCCGAGGGCGTCCGGGCGCACGAGTTCGCCGGGATCGAGAGCGCCCGGCTCGTCTTCGAATGGAACGAAGCGCGCGCGCGGCCGCGCTCCCCGGCGGGCGACGCCGCGCGCGCGAAGGGGCGCGGCAAGACCCGCGGCGCGCCGCAACGGAGAAGGTAGCAGCACATGGCAATGAACGAAACCGAGGTCAACCTCGCGCAGGCCATCGCGGAGGTCGCCCGCGAGAAGGGCATCGAGAAGAGCATCCTCGTCGAGACGATGGAGGCCGCGATTCACAAGGCGGCCCAGGCCGCCTTCGGGCAGAACCGCGAGCTCGAGGCGCGCTTCAACGAGGAGACGGGGACCATCGACCTGTTCCAGTACATGACCGTGGTGGAGACGGTCACCGAGCCCGAGCGCGAGATCTCGCTCGAGGTCGCGCGCCGCCACGGGCTCGACGCGGAGATCGGCGAGGAGCTCGGCTTCCAGGTCTTCTGGCACCCCAAGGATGCCGCGCGCGCGCAGCAGCAGGACAAGGAGTACGGCGACATGCTCGACATGCGCCAGGCGCGGAGCACCTTCGGGCGCATCGCCGCGCAGACCGCCAAGCAGGTGCTGCTGCAGCGCGTGCGGGACGCCGAGCGTGACCTCATCTACAACGAGTACAAGGACCGCGTGGGGCAGCTCATCCGGGGCATGGTGCGGCGCTTCGAGAAGGGGCACCACCTGGTGGTGGATCTCGGCCGCAACATCGAGGGCGTACTGCCCTCGCGCGAGCAGACGCCGCGAGAAACCTACCGCCCCGGCGACCGCATCGTCGCCTACGTGAAGGAGCTGGACCGCGAGGCGCGCGGCCCGATGATCATCCTCAGCCGCAGCGATCCGGCCCTGGTCGACAAGCTGTTCGAGGCCGAGGTGCCCGAGATCTACGAGGGGATCGTCAAGATCGTCGCCGTCGCCCGCGAGCCCGGCAGCCGGAGCAAGATCGCCGTGACCACTCGCGACGGCGACGTCGATCCGGTGGGCGCGTGCGTGGGGATCAAGGGCTCCCGCGTGCAGGCGGTGGTGCAGGAGCTGCGCGGGGAGAAGATCGACATCGTCCCCTGGGACCGCGATCCCGCGCGGTACATCATCAACGCCATCCAGCCCGCGGAGGTGAACAAGGTCATCGTCGACGAGGCCGATCACCGGATGGAGCTGGTGGTCCCCGACGAGAAGCTCAGCCTCGCCATCGGCCGCAAGGGGCAGAACGTGCGGCTGGCCTCGCAGCTGACGGGCTGGAAGCTCGACATCATCAGCGAGACCAAGTTCAAGCAGCTGGAAGAGGAGGCCCTGGGCGCGATGCGCGAGATCGAGGGGCTGGATGAGGATCTGGCCCGGGTGCTGTACCGGCTCGGCTTCCGCGCGCTGGAGGAGATCGCGGAGGCGCAGATCGAGGAGCTCGTGCCCATCCAGGGCGTGGGGACCGCGGAGGCGGCGGCGTCGCTCAAGGAGCGGGCCGAGGCGGCCATGGAGCGCCTGCGCCACGAGCGGATCCAGGCCGCGCTGGCCAAGCCGGAGCCGCTCACCGAGCGCGAGAAGCTGCGCTTCGTCCGCGGCGTGGGCATGCGCACGCTTCAGCTGCTCGAGGAGGCCGGCTACCGCACCGTTCAGGATCTGGAGCGGGAGGACCCCGATCGGCTGGCCATCAAGACCGGGCTCGGCATCAAGAAGGCGCGGCTGGTGCAGCAGGGCGCCACCTACTTCCTGCAGCACGAGTCGCGGGAGATCGAGGCGGCCCGCGCGCGGCATGCGGCCGCGGCGCCCGCGCCGGAGGGCCAGGGCAGCTGACCGTCGCGCGCGGCGAAGCTCGAGGCGACCCATGATGCCGGCCCCCGATCCCGATCCCCGTCCGGGCGCCCCCGCGGGCGCCGCCGCCGGCGCGACGCCGCGCCGGCGCGAGCGGACCTGCGTCGGCTGCCGCACCGCGACCGCCCCGGAGCAGGTCGTGCGGCTGATCCTGGCGCCGGACGGGGCCGTGGTCCCGGACCTCGGGCGGCGCGCTCACGGCCGCGGCGCCTGGGTGCACCCGCGCCCCGACTGCCTGCGCGACGCGGTGCGCCGGGGGCTCGCGCGGAGCTTCGGCGTCCCTGTCAAGACCTCCCTCGGGGAGCTGGTGGCGCTCTTGCGCGCCGCGGCCGACCGGCGCGCGGCCGCGCTGCTCTCCTCGGCCTGGCGGGCGCGCCGGCTCGAGATCGGCGCCGACGCGGTGGCGGCGGCGCTCGCGGCGCGCGCCGCGGTGCTGGTCGTGGTGGCCGCCGACGCGCGCGCGGCCGCCGATACCCCCGGGCTCGACGGCGCGATCGCCGCCGGTCTGGCGCGGGTCTGGGGGACGAAGGCGGACATCGGGCGGGCGGTGGGACGCGCGGAGGTCGGCGTCGTCGCCGTCCTCGACGAGGGGCTCGGTCGGGCCTTGTCAACCGCCCTGCAACTGGCCCAAATGCCTGCGCCCGCGGCGCAGCCGAACCGGACGGCCCCGGGTGGGTCCACGGAGGATGGATGAGCAAGGTGCGTGTGTACGAGGTCGCCCGTGAGCTGGGCATGGATCCCAAGCAGGTGGTGACGCTCTTCCAGTCGATCGGCGTGACCGAGGTGAAGAACCACATGAGCGCCGTCGCCGTGGAGGCCGTGGAGCGCGTCAAGCGCCACCTCGATCGCCAGCAGGCCGCCAAGCCCGTCGAGGAGCACATCCGTCCCGGCGTGGTGAAGCGTCGCGTCGCTGCCAAGGCCGGCGAGGCCGACACTTCCTCACCGGTCGCGAGCCCGGTGCCGGCGCGCACCCCCGCGCCCCCGCGGGCCCCGGCGGCGGCAACGGAGGCTGCGCCCCGCGCCGCGCGCGCCGCTCCCGCGGCCAGGCCGCCCAGCGAGCCGGTGTCGCGCCCCGCGCCTCCCCCGCCGAGCGAGGTTTCCGTGGCCGCGCCCGCCCCGCCGCCCGTGGAGCCGGTGGTCGTCGAGCCGCCGCCCGTGGCCGCGCCGGTCGCCGTGCCCGCGGAGCCCGCCACTCCTCCTGCGCCCGCGCCCGAGCCCGCCCCCGCCGTCCCGGCGGCGGAAGCGGCGCCGGTGGAGGCTGCCGCCCCGCCGGCGGCGGAGCCCGCGCCCGCCCCGCCGGCGCCTGCCCCCGCCGAGGCCCCGCCGCCGCCGCCGGTCGCCGCCCCGCCGCCCGCCGAAGGCGAGGCCGCGCGCCCGTCGGTGGCGCCCGTGCGTCGGACGGGCATCGACGTGTGGGAGGGACGCCCCGGCGTGCCCATGCCGGCCGCGCGCGGGACTCCGCAGCCGCGCCGTCAGACCTTCGACGCCAAGGCCCCCGCCAACCTCCCGGGCCGCGCTGGCGCGCGCCCCGGGGCGCCACCCGGACGCGGCGGCCCGGGCGGCCGCGGGGCGATGCGTCGCGGGGGCATCGGCTCGTTCTCGCGCGGCCCGCGCACGGGCGGCGCGCCCGTCACCCAGGAGCGGTCGGCGCACAAGAAGGTGGTCAAGATCGAGGAGTCGATCGGCCTGCAGGCGCTCGGCATCAAGATGGGCGTCAAGGCGCAGGACCTGCTCCGCGTGCTGATGACGCTGGGCCTGCAGAACGTGAACATCAACACCACGCTCGATAGCGACACGGCCAAGCTCGTCGCCAACGAGTTCGGGTGGGAGGTGGAGGACGTGGCCGTGAGCGACGAGGACGCGCTCCAGGCCGCGCAGGGCGTCGAGGGCGAGGAGCTGGACGACGGCACCCGCGAGCCGCGGCCGCCGGTGGTCACGGTGATGGGCCACGTCGATCACGGCAAGACCAGCCTGCTCGACGCGATCCGCAAGACGAACGTGGCCGCCGGCGAGGCCGGGGGCATCACCCAGCACGTCGCCGCCTACAGCGTGGACACGCCGCGGGGCCGCATCACGTTCCTCGACACCCCGGGCCACGAGGCCTTCACCTCCATGCGCGCCCGCGGCGCCAACGTCACCGACATCGTGATCCTGGTGGTGGCGGCCGACGACGGCGTGATGCCGCAGACGCGGGAGGCGGTGAACCACGCGCGCGCGGCCCAGGCGCCGATCGTGGTGGCCATCAACAAGTGCGACAAGCCCGAGGCGCAGCCCGAGCGCGTCCGCCGCGAGCTCTCCGAGATCGGCCTCATCGCCGAGGAGTGGGGCGGCGCCACGCTGATGACCGAGGTGTCGGCGGTCACGCGCACCGGCATCGACACCCTCCTCGAGCAGGTGATCCTCGCTGCCGAGATGCAAGAGCTCCGTGCCAACCCCAACAAGCCCGCCATCGGCACCGTCATCGAGGCGGAGCTCGATCGCGGCAAGGGGCCGGTGGCCACCGTCCTGGTGGCGGAGGGGACGCTCAACCGCGGCGACGTCGTGCTGGCCGGGTCGGCCTACGGCAAGGTCCGCGCCATGATCGACAGCCGGGGCCGCAACACCAACGCCGCCGGCCCCTCCACCCCGGTTTCCATCATCGGCCTGACCGACGTGCCGAACGCCGGCGATCCGGTGCACGTGGTCAAGGACATGAAGATCGCGGAGAAGATCGCGGAGAAACGCCGCTCCACGGAGCGCAGCGTCTCCCCGACCGGGCCGCGGGCGATGTCCTTCGAGGAGATCCTCAAGGGCATGGCGCACAGCGATCAGCTCGAGCTCAAGCTGATCGTGAAGGCGGACGTGCAGGGGTCGGTGGAGGCCATCTCCTCGGCCCTGCTGAGGCTCAGCAGCGAGAAGGTGAAGGTCACCGTCGTCCACGCGGCCGTCGGCGCCATCACCGAGGGCGACGTCAACCTGGCGGTGGCCGCGGGCGGCACCATCGTCGGGTTCAACGTGCGCCCCGCGGGCAAGGCCGCGGCGCTGGCGCAGCAGGAGAAGGTGGAGATCCGGCAGTACTCCGTCATCTACAACGTGGTGGACGACGTCCGCGCGCTGATGGAGGGGATGCTCGCGCCGACCCAGGTGGAGAAGGCGGTCGGCAAGGCCGAGGTGCGCGCCGTCTTCAAGCTCAGCAAGGCCGGCACCATCGCCGGCTCGATGGTGATCGAGGGCCTCGTCCGCCGCAACGCTCTGGCCCGCGTCCAGCGGGCGGGGGAGCAGATCTACGAGGGGAAGATCTCGAGCCTCAAGCGCTTCAAGGAGGACGTCCGCGAGGTCAAGGAGGGGTTCGAGTGCGGCATCGGGCTCGACGGCTTCAGCGACTTCGCCGAGGGCGACGTGATCGCGGTCTTCGATCTCGAGCAGGTCAAGCAAACGCTCTGAGCGCGCCCGGCGCGCCGGCGGCGGCGTGCGGGAGCCCCGGGGAGCCGGGCGCGAGGAAACGGGTCAAGTGTTCGTCGGAGTCGCGCGGTTCGTGCTGCAGATCCCGGGGGCTCGGTCGCTCAAGGACCGGCGTCAGGTGGTGCGCTCGCTCAAGGAGCGCCTGCGGGCGCGGCTGCCGGTGTCCGTCGCCGAGGTCGGGGACGTCGATCGCTACCAGGTCGCGACGCTGGGCGTCGCCGTGGTGTCCGGCGAATCGGCCCGCTGCCGGGAGGTGCTCGACGCCGCGCGCGGCATGGCGGGCACCGCCGCCGACGCGCTCCTGGCGGACGCGGCCGCCGAGGTGCTCCCGTTCGGCACCAGCGGCCGCGGCGTCCGCGGCGGCATCGAGGTGGCGGGCGGCGCCCGGCTCGAGCCCCCCGCGGCGGCCGCGCCGCGCGCGCGGCGCGGGGGAGGAGCCCCGTGACCGGCGACGGGCGCCGCGCGCGCCGCGTGGCCGAGGTGCTCCGCGCGCACCTCGCCGCGGCCATCGCGCGCGATCTCTCCGATCCGCTCCTCGGCGGCGTGGTGATCACCGGGGTCGATCTCCCCGACGACCTCGGGGTCGCCCGGGTCCACGTGCGGCTGCTGGTCGGTGACGAGCAGGCGGAGCGGCGTACGGCGCTGCTGCGCGCGCTCGCGCGGGCGGCGCCGCGGCTCCGGCGCGCGGTCGTCCCCGCGCTCCGCCTGCGGCGGGCGCCGGCGCTCTCGTTCGACTACGACTCCGGGCACGACGCGACCCGCCGCGTCGAGGAGCTCTTGGCCGAGATTGCCCGGGAGCCGAAGTCCGAGGAGTGACGTGGCGGGCGGCCGGGGCCGCCCCCGCCGCCTGGCGTCAGGGGGCCTTCTTGCCCTGCTGCTTGATGATGAGCTGCACGCGGCGGTTCTTGGCCCGGTTCGCGTCCGAGACGTTGGGCACCAGGGGCTGATCTTGCCCGTAGCCCCGCGCGTTGAGCCGGGACTCGGCGACGCCGAGCGCGACCAGCGCGGCGCGCACCGCGTCGGCGCGCTCCTGGCTGAGGCGCTGGTTGTAGGCCGGCGTGCCCGTGTTGTCGGTGTGGCCCTGGATCTCGACGAGCTGGATCTCCGGGCGCTGGCGGAGCACGTCCGCGATCTCCTCCAGGATGGCGGCCGAGTCGGGGAGGATCTTGGACGAGTTGTGTTCGAAGTGGACCTGCTCCTTGAGCTTGAGCTCCGTCTGGGTCACGACCACCTTGCCCTGCTGTGGCCGCTTGTTGATGGTAAGCTGCGTGCGGTTCTCCTTGCGGGCCTCCACCTCCACCTCGGTGACGGAGCGCAGGTAGTCCGGCGCCTCGGCGAAGAGCTTGACGGTGCCGGGCGGGACGTTGGCGAAGCGGAAGGCGCCGGTCGCGTCCGCGGTGAGCTCGAGCTGGCGGCCGAGCTTGTCCATGATCTTGACCTTGGCGCCGGGCACCGGGGCGCCGGTCTGGGCGTCCACGGCGGTGCCGATCACGGTGCCCACCTTGGGCAGCGCGACCAGCGAGCACTCCACGGCGACCTCGAGCTTGCCGTCCGCGCCCACGGCGACGGAGGGGGCGGCGGCCGGCGCGGGCAGCGGCGCGCCGTCCGGGCCGACGCCCGCGGCCGGCGGCGGGGCGCCAGGGGCCGGCGGGGCGCCGGCGGACGCCCCCGCGGGGGGGGCGTCGGCGGGGACGGTCACCCGGCACTCGCCATCCTTGAAGCCATCCGCGCGGACCGAGAAGACATACTCGCCGGGGTCGAGATCGATGGTGCGGAAGCTGCCGTCCTCGCCCGCGACCATCCCCGTGTACGCGCGGCCCTCGAAGCGGACGATCGCGTTCGGCACCGGCTCGCGCGAGGTCAGATCGAGCACCTTGCCCACGACCACGCGCTCGATCTCGCGTGGCGCCTCCACCACGCGCTCCACTTCCACCTCCTTGACGATCGGCGCCGGCTTCCTGGCGTCGGCGGCGTAGGTGAGCCCGAAGCGGAAGGCCCAGGGCACCTCGGGGACGACCTCCTCGATGAATTCCTTGGTCCCGCCGGTCCCGATCTCGAAGGCCAGCAGCGCCGAGAGCCCCGGCAGCACCGGGTGGACGATGGCGCCGATGCCCATCCGCGACGGCGTGGTGGACCAGCCCTTGTCGTAGTACAGGCAGCCATCGCCGGGCATCAACCGGCTCTCGTTGCAGATGTACTGGTTCTTGCGGGTGACCGGGATGTCGAAGGTCCACTCCAGGAACGGCCGCACGTAGCGGAAGGGCGCGTCGACCCCCAGCCCGAACTCGAAGGTGTCGACGCGGTCGATCTCGAGCCCGAACCGCTCGACGCGCGTGATGCGCTCGAGGCCGTCGCCGCCGCCGCGGAGCCGCTCGACCTCCTCCACCAGCTTGCCCGCGTTGTTGAACTTGTAGCCGAGGTTCACGTGCGCCCGGAACGGGGCTCGATCCTCTGCCCGGGCGCGGTTGGTCAGATCGACCGAGCTCAGGGCCCGCATCGCGAAGCTCGTCCCGTCGCCGTCGACGCCGACGCCGCCGGTGCCGTTGAGCAGCCAGAGCTCGACCTCGCCGCCGACGCCCAGGATCCGGTTCGGCCTGTGCGGCAAGAAGCCCTTGAGGCCCCAGTTGGTGTCGCCGAGCACCTGGAGCAGCTCCGGTCGCCCCTGGCTGTTCGAGGTCGCCACCGTGTGCAGTCCGAGGAAGGCCTCCAGGAACGAGGTGAGGGTCATCGACAGGCCGAGCTCGCCGCTGACGCGGTGCATCTCGTCCTCGCCCGGGTTGCCGGGATCGAGGGTGTCGCAGCCGCCCTCGGCGGTGCCGTCGCAGAGGAAGCCCTTGGCCTGAGAGATCCCGGCCAAGAAGGAGATGCGGAAGGTCCCCGGCGCGCCCGAGTACGCCTCGCTCACGCGGAGGACGCCGGAGGTCCCCCGGTAGTTGTTGCCGAGCTCGAGCGAGAGGCGGCGGAGCTCGGCCTGCGTCTCGTCGTCGATCTCCTCCGCGGCGGGCTCCGGCTCCTCCTTGGCGGGGGCGCTGGCGGTGCCGGTGAGGGAGGCGTCGATGTCCACGGTCGCCTCGCCGCTCGCCGCCGGCTCGCCCGGCGCGGGCTCCGGCGCGGCGCCGGGCGGGGCAGGCTCGCCGGGGGGCGCCGCGGGGGCGCCGGGCGCCGGGGCGGCGCCGGGTGCGGGCGCCGCGGGTTGGGGCGGCGCGGACCCTGGTGGTGGCGCGACGGGCGGGGGAGCGGGCGGCGGGGTCTGCGCGCCGGCGCTGGCCGAGAGGAACAGGACCGACAGCAGGGTCAGGGGGGTGATCGCGGCTCTCATCTTCCCTCGCGTTCGCGCCGGGTGCGGCGCGGCGGCGCGGCCCGGCGCGCGGGCTCCACCGCTGGTCGGACCTTTCTACCACCGTTCTGGCGAGCGGGGCTAGCGAGCGGGGCGCGCACGACGGCGGCGCGCGCGCGTGAACGCTCCAGGATCCCGGGGTTACCTGGTGCCGCGGCTGTCCGCTATGCTCTCCGCCAGCGTGCCGTCCCCCCTCGTCGTGGCCGACCGGCTGCAGAAGACCTTCCGCCAGGGCTTCTTCATGAAGCGCGTGGAGGCGGTCAAGGGCGTCTCTTTCGTGGTGGAGGCAGGGAGCATCTTCGGGTTTCTCGGGCCCAACGGCGCCGGCAAGACGACGACCATCAAGATGCTCACCGGCCTCATCGCGCCGAGCGGCGGCCGGGCTACGGTCTTCGGCGATCCCATCCCCAGCCGCCGCGCGCAGGCGCGCACCGGGTTTCTGCCGGAGAACCCGTACGTCTACCCCTACCTCACGCCCCGGGAGTTCGTGGAGATGTGCGGGCGCGTCTCGGGCCTGCGTGGCGGTGCCGTCCGTGACCGGACGCGCGCGGTGCTCGACCGCGTCGGCATCCTCTACGCCGCTGATCGGCCCGTCCGGAAGCTGTCCAAGGGCATGCTCCAGCGCACCGGGCTCGCCGCGGCGCTGGTGAGCGATCCGGAGCTGTTGATCCTGGACGAGCCGATGAGCGGGCTCGATCCGGTGGGGCGAAAGGAGGTGCGCGACCTGATGCTCGAGGAGCACCGCCGGGGGCGCACCATCTTCTTTTCCACCCACATTCTGAGCGACGTCGAGACGCTGTGCGATCGGGTGGCGATCCTGCGGCAGGGCGAGGTGGTGGTGGAGGGTAGGCTCTCGGAGCTGCTCCGCCGCGAGGTCCAGCGCACCGACGTCATCCTCGCCGGCGCCGACGAGCACTTCCGCAAGCGCATCCATAAGCGGGCTTCCCGCGTGGCTCGCGTGGCCGACCGCCTGGTGGTCAGCGTGGACGGGCAGGAGGCGCTCACGGGGGCGCTGCGGGCCGCGCTCGACGCGGGCGTCGACGTGGTGGAGGTGGTGCCCCGGAGCGGCACCCTCGAGGAGCTGTTCGTGCGCAAGGCCATCGACGAGCGCGCCGGGGCCTCCGGTCCCCCCGCGGCGCAGGCCGTTTCGGAGGCGGCCCCCGCGGCGGAGGACGGCGAGGGGGCGCGCGAGGAGGGCTAGCCGCGGCGCCGGAGCACGCGGCGCACCAGCGCGAGGTCGGCCCCGCCGAGCTCGCGGGTGAACAGGAGCAGGCCCGTGTAGAGCAGGCCGACCAGGCCCGCGTAAGCGGCGGTGAGCGCGCGCAGGGCGTGGCCGTCGAGCCCGAAGTCGGGCCGCCACCGCCCGATGGCGACGGCCGCGCCCACGGCGGCGGCGACGCGCAGGGCGGTCAGCGGAGCGACCAGCGCCCCCGCCGCGCGACGCACCAGGACGGCGGCGGTGGCGGTCGCCAGCAGGATCCCGCTCGAAGTGGCGACGGCCGTCCGCCACAGCAGCGCGGGCGTGAAGGGCTCGCCCGCGAGGCTCCCGGCGCCGAGCCCCACCACCAGCCCGAACGCCAGCACGGTGACCACGGCCGACTGCCCCTCGCGGCCGAGGCCGTTGAGCACGGTGGTCAGGACCCCGAGCAGCGCGAAGGCCCCGAAGCCGAGGGTCAAGAGCTCCATCGGGCGCGCGCCCAGCGCGGCCGCGTCGGCCCCGAAGACGCCGAACAGCAGGCCGCGCGCGAGCCCCGAGGTCACGCTCACCATGGCGCCGGCGATCACCAGGGCGAGCCGCAGTCCCGTGCGCACGTACTGCCGGACCGCCGCGGCGTCCCCGGCGCGGTGCGTCGCGGCCAGCAGGGGGAAGAGCACGAAGGTGATGCTCAAGAGGAGCTGGTAGGGGAGGAAGGAGAAGAGCTGGGTCGCGCGGTAGGCGCCCACCAGCGGATCGGCAGCCTCCACGGGCCGTCCCGCCGCGACGGCCGCGCGCGCCGCGAAGGCGCGGAGCACGGTCAGATCCGCCTGCAAGAGGAGGTTCAGGAGGAGCTGGCCGAGCGCCAGGGGCGCGACGAACCCGAGGTGGGCGCCCGCGCGGAAGCTCGACGCCCCGCGGCGGCCTGTGCCCACCACCACGCCCGCCCCCCCCAGCACCAGGCAGGCCGCCGCCACGAAGCCCGCCATCGCGCCCTCGGGACCGCGCCCGAGCCAACGCCCCGCGAGCCAGCCGCCGAGGACGAGCCCCACGGTGCGCAGCGTCGCCGTCGCCACGTCGAAGAGCGCCTGCCCCACGAAGCGGCGCGTCCCGTTGAGCACCCCGATGAGCGGTGCGTACAGGCCGTAGGCCACGACGACGAGGCTCCCGAGCTCGAGGGTCGGCACCACGTGCGGCATCCCCACGAAGGTCCCCACCGGCCGCGCCGCGAGGTACGCCCCCGCCCCGAGCGGCAGCGCCAGCGCCGCGTGCACCGCGAGCACCCGTCGCGTGGTCGCCGCCCGTTCCGCCTCCTTCGCCTGCGCCACGGCCCGGCTCACCCCCTGGATCGAGCCGGTGACCACGGTGTTGTAGACGATGCTCGAGAGCGAGAGCGCGCTCGAGAGCGCCCCGTACCCGTCCAGACCGAGCGTGGCCTTGAGCAGGATTTGCTGCACCAGGCCGACCCCGATGAAGTACCCCTTGGCCCCCGCCACCGCGAGCCCGCCCCGCCCGGCCGTCCGCGCCACGTCCCCCCCTTCGGGCTCGCCCGGCTCGGCGGCTCCGCGCTCCTCGGCGCCAGGGATGGCGGTCACGGGGGGCCTATCGCACCCGGCCCCGGGAAGCGTCAACGTTTCCAGCCCGTTTCGCGGGCCGTGCCGGCTTGACTTGGGCGCCTGGGCGACTAGCCTCCCTCGTCCCCCGCCGGAGCCCACCCGGGCGCCGGCCGTTCATTCCGGTGTAGCTCAGTCGGTAGAGCAGGCGGCTGTTAACCGCCGGGTCGCAGGTTCGAGTCCTGCCGCCGGAGCC
>CAYVRP010000079.1:0-31763 GCA_964454025.1 uncultured Polyangiaceae bacterium
GACGGGTGGCGTCGAGACGGGTGGCGTCGAGACGGGTGGCGTCGAGACGGGTGGCACCGGGGGAACGGGCGGCAGCGAGCTCTGCGCGGGAGGCCCGCTCGCCGAGTCGCTGGCGGACTGCGCGCCCGGCGAGTTCTCCCTGACGGGCGACTTCCATCAGGACTGCGTCGATCGCATCAACCAGATCCGGATGGAGTGCCAGTGCCTCCCGCCCCTCGAGCGCTGGACGGAGGCCGAGGACTGCGCCGATCAGATGGCCGCCTACGACGCTTCGGTCGATCAGGCGCACGCGGGGTTCACGGGACAGATCTGCACTCCGCGCGGCTGGGGACAGAACGAGTGCCCCGGTTGGGGCGCTCCGGACGAGATCCTCCTGGACTCCCGCTGGTACGAGGCGTGCCTGATGATGATGTGGCACGAGGTGGACGATCCCACCGGTGAGCAGGGCCACTACGTGAACATGAGCAGCACCGAGTTCACGCGCGTGGCCTGCGGCCTGTACGACGACGGCGCCGGCAACGTCTGGGCCGTCCAGAATTTCCAGTAGGCTGCTCCCGGTGGAGGGGAGCGGCCGGGCAGGGACGGCGCGGGTGCGGCGCGGCCAAGGGCTCAAGGGCAGCCAGCGGCACCGTGCTGCCAGCCGGAGATCCCGTGCAGCGGGTTACCGACCTCCTCGACCATCGGCCTCCCTGCGATGCCGGTCCGCTGCCGCGCGGAGCGGGCGGCGCGGGACGGTGGGGGGTGCTCGGCACCCGGTCGCGTGGCACGCTGCTCGGGTCGTCCCCCGGGAAGGCCGAGGCAGGCCCGGCCTATCCCGCGCCCGCGAAACCGCCCTGCGGGCGGCGTCGGGCGCGGCGCCTCCGGTGGCAGGTCGCCCCACCTCCCCCATGTGGACGGCGCCCGCAACGCGGGCGCTGTCCACATCAGGGGGAGGTCGCGGGCCGTAGGCCCGCGCGTGGGGGCAACCCCTGACCCCGCTCCGGCTCCGCGCTAGACTCTCCGCGGAGGGTCCGTGACGAAGACGTACTGGTCGGCAGGGCAGCTCGTCGTCGTCTTCTCGGCGCTGGGGGCGGCGGCCTGCGTGGTGGACTCGGATGATGACCAGGGTTCGGGAGGGGCGGCCTCGGCGCCGGGCGGTCAGTCCGTGGGGATCGGCGGCGGGCCTCCCGCGGGCGGGGCGCCCACGGGGGGAGCGGAGGTCACGGGCGGCGCTCCGCCGAGCGGGGGTGCGCTCACGGGTGGGGTCGCTCCCGGCGACGGGGGAGCGGCGACGGGCGGCGTGGCCCCGACGGGTGGCGTGCAGAGCACGGGGGGTGCGGCGCCCACCGGCGGCAGCGACGCCTGCGCGAGCGGACCCCTGGCGACGTCGGTGCCGAGCTGTGCGCCCGCGGCCTTCACACCGACCGGGGACTACCACCAGGACTGCGTCGATCGCATCAACCAGTTCCGGGCCGAGTGCCAGTGCCTGCCGCCGCTCGCGCGGTGGACGGAGGCCGAGGCCTGCGCCGACCAGATGGCGGCCTACGACGCCGCCGCGAACAGCGCGCACGCCGCCTTCCGCGCCGAGCTCTGCGAGCCCGGCGGCACCGCCCAGAACGAGTGCCCCGGCTGGGACTCGGCGGAGAGCATCCTCGTCGACCAGCGCTTCTTCGAGTCCTGTATCGGCATGATGTGGCACGAGGTGGACGACCCCTCGGGCGAGCAGGGACACTACGAGGCGCTGAGCAGCACCCGGTACACGCGCGTGGCCTGCGGCATCTACGACGACGGCAGCGGCAACGTCTGGGCGCTGCAGAACTACGGCCGCTAGCGGCGCGCGGACGGGGCGCCCGCGGGCTCAGGCGCGGAGTCTCGCCACCGCGGCGGCGACGTCCTTGCCGTCGACGGCGGCTCCGCTCGCCTTGAGGTGCTTCATCGCGACCCCGGTCGCCTGCCCGTCGCTCTGGGCGCCGCGCACGGCCTTGACCACGGGTCCGAGGGCGGCGACGATGGCGTCGACGTCGAGCGTCGCCGGCAGCAACGAGCGGAGCACCGCGAGCTCCTCCTCGAGCACGGCGCGGCGCGCCGGGTCGTCCGCGACGGCGAGCGTCTCCTCGTTTCCCTTGCAGAGCTTCTTGAGGATCGCGTGGACGTCCGCGTCGGTGAACGGCCCTCCCCCACGCGCCTCCGCGGTCGTGATCTCGCCGAGGGCCACCCGCAGGATCTCCTTCTCGACGGTCCGGCCCGCCTTCATCGCCACGAACATGCGCGGCTTGATGTCTTCCGTGAGCATGGCGCCGATGCTGCCACGGTCGGTCCCGGCTGGCGCGCGGCGCCGCCCGAAATCGACCAGGCCGCGGCAGCGGGCGCGCCGGCGGGACCGATCGCGTCGGCGCCGCGCCGCGGCGGCGAGCGGGCCGAAGACGAAGGGGAAGGCGCGGGCGCTCCCCGGGGTACGCCCCGAGCTCACAGGCGCAGCTCGACCGGCGGCGCGCGGCGGGCGCCAGCGCGGGCGTCGCCGTGCCGCTCGTCGCGGGCCGCGGGCGCGCGGGCGGCGGGGCCGGCGCCGACGGGGTAGATCTCGAGCCGCACGTGGCGCTCGCCGGCGCGGCGCTCCTCGTGGCGGAGCAGCAGCTCCCGCCCGTCCCGCGACCAGCCCAGCAGCTCGAGGTCGCTCCCGCCGTCGCCGCAGGCGCAGGCCGCCGCGGCGGACGCACGGCGCGTCGCCCGGTGGAGCGCGCGCGGCGCGTCGATCCCGGCGAGCGCGAACCGCAATGGTTCCGCGCGAGCGGGCTCGGCGCCGCGACCGAGGTCGACGGGCGCGAGGTTCCGTGCGATCGTCGCCCCGGCCGAGGCAATGGGCAGCTACACGAGCCGCTCCCACGGCGGCGAAGCGAGCGGTGCAGACGCGAAGGAGGGGCGCGAGGGATCCTCCGCCGGCGCGCCGCAGGTGCAGCGAAGCGAGGCCGTCGTCCAGGCGCCTGCTCGGGACGCGGCCCCCGCTCCCGCTGGAGTCGAGCCGCCGCCCGCGCGCCAACGTTCGAGCCGGCGCCCGGGCGAGCGGAGATCGACGCGCCCTCCGCCGCCCGCCCAGGGCTCGACCGCGCCCAAGCAGCGGGCCTCGAGGGCGCCCCCCGGGCACCGTCCCAGCCGGCCGCCGACGCGGTCCGGGGAGCACCGCTCGAAGCAGCCGCCCTCGCTCGAGCCGCTCGAGCTATCGGAGTCGTTCTTCCCGACTCCGGACGAGGCGCATGCAGACGGCGGCGGGGGCGCCCGGGTCCCGCCGCTGCCGCCGCCGCCCGCGGGGCTCGCCGCGAGCCCGCCGGCGCCGCCCGCGCCGGTTGCCGTGCCGCGCCCCGCGGCGCCCGCCCCCGCGGCCGCGCCCGTGCCGGTCAGGCCCGCGCCGCCGGTCGCCCCCGCGCCCTGGCGTGACGCCGCGCGCGCCGTGTCGTCGCCGTCGCTCGAGATCGGCGCCGAGCCGGTCGCCTCCGCGGGCGCGCGGGGGGCCGCGGCGTCGCCGCTGGCCGAGCTCTCGGACGACGAGCTCGAGGAGGAGCTCTCGCTGCTCATGGGCGCGGAGCCCGCGGCCGCGCGCCCGCCGCCCGATGCCCTCGCGGACGATGGCCCGCCCAGCAGCGATCTCGCGGACGAGCTCGACGCCTGTTTCGCCGCCGCCCGGCAGCCGAGCAGCCTGCCTTCCGCCGCGCCGCCGTCGAGCCCCGACGTCGTGACCACCAGCAGCGACCTCGAGGGGATCCGCGAGCTCTTCAGCGAGATGGCGGGCTCCTACACTCGCCCGGTCCGCGACTTCGTGGAGGAGCTGTCCCACGCGGACGCCTCGAAATCGTGGCTCGAGGCCTGCGCGCCCGCGCTCGAGGCGTTGCGGGCGACCTCCCGGCAGCTCGGCATGGTCGAGCTCGGCGCCGCCCTCGACTCCTGCCTGGAGGCGTTCGCGACCGTCCGGGCGAGCGCGGGCGAGCGGATCGCCGGCGCCGAGCGCGCCGAGCTGCTCGCCCGCTTCGCGCGCCTGACCGCGGTGCTGCCGGCGGCGTTCGAGGTCGGGGGCAGCCGGGAGCCGCTCCTCGTCCAGCTCCTGCTGCTCCAGGTGCCGGGGGTGCACAAGCGCACGGTGGAGAAGCTCGCTCGGGCCGGCGTGACTCGCCTCGACGCGCTCCTCCGCGGCGAACCCGAGGAGATCGCGGCCGTGGCCGGCATCGAGCTCGAGCTGGCGAGGCGGATCACGGAGCGGTTCCGGGAGTACGCCGGCCGCGTCCGCTCGATGCTCGCCCAGCTCGAGCCCCGGGAGGAGCACGCGGCCCTGCTGGGCCTGGTGGCGCGCCTGCGCACCGAGGACGACGCCTTCGAGCGCGCCAGCGCGGGCTGGTCGAAGAAGCACGTGGAGGACAAGCGGCGCCTGCGCGGCGAGCGGAGCGCCACCCTCAAGGAGATCTACGTCGTGCTGGTCCGCCTCGGTGAGGTGGAGCGCGTCGAGGCGCTCCAGAAGCTGCCGGTGCGACGCCAGCTCGAGGAGCTCGAGCGGTTCGCGAACGAGAGCGCCTCCCGGACGCGGAGCCTGCGGCCGTTCGCCTGAGCGAGGAGATGGCGGAGGCGGCATGACCGATCCCCTCGACCCCATCGAGAGCGCGTTCGCGGGCGGCGGCGAGGCGTCGGACCCGGCCGTCGAGGAGGCCGACACCCTGCTCGGGCAGACGCTCCACGACACCTACCGCATCCACCGCCTGGTCGGCGAAGGGGGCATGGGGCGCGTCTACGAGGCGCACCACACCCGCATCGCCGACAAGCGCTTCGCGGTGAAGGTCCTCCGCGCCGAGCTCACGCGCTCCCCCGAGGTCCTGGCCCGCTTCCAGCGTGAGGCGCAGGCGGCCGCCACCATCCACCACCCGAGCGTGATCGGCGTGCACGACTTCGGGCACACGCCGGACGGCCGCCCCTATCTGGTGGCGGACTACCTCGAGGGGACGGAGCTCCGGGCGTTCGTCGAGCGGGCGGGCCGGCTCGACGTGGAGCTCGCGGTGCACATCGCGCGCCGCGTCTGCGACGCGGTGCAGGCCGCGCACGTGCACGGCGTCATCCACCGGGATCTGAAGCCGGAGAACGTCTTCCTCGTCGGCCCGCCCGATCGCCCCGTGGTCAAGGTGCTCGACTTCGGCCTTTCGCGCTTCATGGACGCGCGGGGCGGCGCGCCGGTGACCCGGGCCGGGGTGGTGATGGGGACGCCGTCGTACATGGCGCCCGAGCAGGCGCGCGGGGAGCGCGGGGACCACCGCGTGGACGTCTACGGCGTCGGCGTCCTGCTCTACGTCGCGCTCACCGGGCGCCCGCCGTTCTCCGAGGAGACGCCGCAGCAGACGCTGCTCGCCGTGATGAACCAGGAGCCGGAACCGCCGCGCCGTCACAACCCCGCGATCCCGGAGGCGCTGGCGGCGATCATCCAGCGCGCGATGGCGCGCGATCCGGCGGCGCGCTACCCGTCGGCCGCCGATCTCGACGCGGCGCTGCTACCCTTCGACAACCTCGAGCGGCCGCTCGGCGCGCGGCCCGCGCCCGGCGCGGCGGCGGCCGGGGGGGCGGGCGGGGCGGGCGGGGCCACGGGCCCGCGCGGGCTCTGGGCGCGCGTCGTCCGGCACCGCGCGCCCACGGTGCTGGTGCTGCCGGTCGCGCTGCTGGTCGGGGTCGTCATCGCGCTGCCCGCGGTGCTGGGGCGCGGCGAGCGCGCGCCGTCGGCATCGCCCGCGCCGTCGGCGGGCTCGGGCCGGCCCACCGCGGGCCGCACGGCGCGGACCGACGGGGTCGCCATCGCGCCGCTGGACGCCCCGTCGGCGGGCTCGGCGGGCGCGAGCGCGCTCGAGCTCGAGGCCGCGAACCGCGGCGGGGTGGCCGCGCTCGAGGCGCTCGTCGCCCGCTACCCCGCGGACCCGCCGGGGCTCGAGGCGCTCGCGATCGCCTGCTCGCGCGAGCCGGCGCGACAGGTGCGGAGCGTCGAGGTCCTCCGGCGGCTCTTCGCCGCCGACCCCGCGCGGGCGAGCCGCAAGGAGGTCCGCGACGTCGTGCTCCGGCTCGCGCTCGGGCGCGGCGCGGCGGGCGAGCCCGCGCTCGATCTGATGGCGCAGGCGATGGGCGGGCCCGGCGCGGATCTGCTCTACGACCTGTTCGTGACCAGCCCCGAGCTCCGCGACGCGGCGCGGAAGCGCCTGGATGATCCCGCGGTCAAGGCGCACATGAGCCCGGCGCTGGCGGTGACCTACGCGCTGCGGGTCGCGCCGAGCTGCGACGCCCGCCTGCCGCTCCTCGAGCGCGCGGCCGCCGTCGGGGACGAGCGGACCATCGGCGTGCTGCGCGGGCTCACCCTGCGCACGGAGCGCGGCTGCGGCCCGCGCCGCAACCGGCCTTGCGCCGCCGCGTGCCCGGCGGACGCCGCGCGCTTCGAGGCCACCGTGACCGAGATCCAGCGCCGCCTCGCGGCGGCCGCGCGCTGACCGTGGGGCACGGGGGCGCGGCGCGGGCGAGGAAGACTCGGGCGGGCCGCGGCGTACCAGGGGGGCGGGGCCTGCGCGCTCCGGGGCGCGCGTGCTATAGAGGGCGCGGACCGCGCGGGTGATCTGAATCCCCAGCGCGCGGTTCCCGTCGAAGAGCGCAGAGCCCGACCGCGCGGCCCCGGCGCGGCCGGTGGGGATCAGAGGGGATTGGGAGGAGACAGTATGAGGCGAATGGCTCTCGTGAATTGGTCGGTCCTGGCGTTCATCGCCGTGGTCGGCATGGGCTGTAGCGACGACGACGACGGCGACGTCGCCACCGGTGGCACCGACGCCGGCGGCGCGGCGGGCGAGACGAGCACCGGCGACGCCGGCAGCGACACGGGCGGCAGCGCGCAGGGTGGCGGCGCGGGCGAGGAGAGCACCGCGAGCGGCGGCGCGGCCACGGGTGGCGCCGGCGGCGCCGGTGGCGTTGGCCCGGAGGGCGGCGCCGGCGCGGCAGGAGGCCCCGCGGCCGGCGCGGGCGGCGAGGGCGGCGCGCCCGGTCCCACCGTCGTGATCCACGAGGAGTCCGTCGTCACCGGCGGCGCGCTGTGGGCCGCCGGGACCCACGTGCTCCAGCGTAGCCTGACGGTGGAGGACGGCGTGCTCGAGATCGAGGCCTGCAGCGTCATCCAGATGCCGGTCGACGGCGGCATCACCGTCACCGAAGGTGGCGCGCTGCGGCTCATCGGCACCGAGGACTGTCCCATCGTCATCACCTCCAGCCAGGACGAGCCGGCGCGCGGCGACTGGGGCGAGATCGACTTTTACGCCTCCGCCGACGGCGGGAACAACCGCTTCGACTTCGTGGTGGTCGAGTACGGTGGCGGGCAGGGGTACGGCACCTTGTGGCTCGACACGGGCGCCGAGCTCGCGATGTCGAACACCGTGGTGCGCGAATCGGCCGACTTCGGGGTGGAGGCGCGCGACGGCGTGACGCTCGGCGACTTCGCGGACAACACGCTGACGGGCAACGCGCTCGGTCCCATCGCCCTGCACGCGAACGACGTCGGTCAGCTCGGCGCGGGGACGTATGACGGCAACGACGTGGACGCCGTCCACGTCGTCGGCGGCAACGTCTCCACCGATCAGACCTGGGCCGCGCTGGGTGTCCCCTACGTGATCGAATCGCCGGTGGGGGTGAGCGCCGACGTCGGCTCCGCGCACCTGACCCTGGCCGCGGGCACCACGTTGAAGTTCGAGGAGGACACCGGCCTCGTGGTGGGCGAGCTCGGTGGTCTGACGGCGGTGGGGACGGCCTCGGCCCCCGTCACCTTCACCTCCGCCAAGGCCACGCCGGCGCCTGGGGACTGGGACGAGATCGACTTCTACTCCGGCTCGAACGACGGGCAGAACCAGCTCGAGCACGTGGTGCTCGAGTACGGCGGCGGCGCCGGCTACGGCCTGGTCTGGGTCGAGAGCGGGGCGTCGGTCGCCATCAGCACGGCGACCCTGACCGAATCGGGGTCGTACGGCGTCTACGCGGAGGCCGGCGCCGAGCTCCGGGCCTTCGCGGGCAACGTCATCACCGACAACGCGCTGACCCCGGTGGTGCTCGCGGCGGCGCAGGTGCCCGAGCTCGGCGCGGGCACCTACACCCCGAACGGGGTCGAGGGGATCGAGGTGTCCAACGGGAGCCGCGTCAGCGCCGACGGGGTATGGAAGGAGCTCGGCGTGCCCTACCTCCTCACCATCGGCCTCGATCTGGCGACCGACGTCGGCAGCGCCATCGTCACGGTGGAGGCGGGGACCACGCTGCTGATGGGGTCCGACCGGTACATCTCGGTGGGTACCAACGGGGGGCTCACCCTGGCCGGCACCGCCGACGCCCACGTCACCATCAGCTCCCAGAAGGCGGCTCCCGCCGCCGGTGACTGGAGCGAGATCGACGTCTACGCCGACGCCAACGGTCCCGCCAACGTCTTCACCTTCACCGACATCGAGTACGGGGGAGGCGCGGACTACGGCCAGATCTGGCTCGACGACGGCGCGGCGCTCCGGCTCGACGACGTCACCTTCTCGCACGGGGCCGACCCGAGCTGCGACGTCTACCAGGCGGGCGCGGCGAGCCTGACCGGGAACTCGACGCCCAACATCTGCGGGTAGCCGGCGCCCCGCGCGCCTCCCGTCGGGTCCGGCCCCCTGCCCGGGGGACCGGGCCCGGCGCCCGGGGGCGTCACTCGAAGCGCACCTCGTCCCCCAGCAGGGTCATGGTGTCAGCGGCGTTCGACACCGTGACCTCGTTGAGCTGCGGCACCGCGCCGCACACGGCGGCGACGTCGATCTCCCCCGTGATCCACTCGGCCCCCACCACCACGGGGGTCGGCTCGCACTCGACGCCCTCGTGGCTGGGCATCACGGCGAGCTCGCCGCCGCCCGACTCCGCGCGCAGGCGGAGGGAGAGGCGGGAGAAGGTTCCGGTGGGGAAGGCCTGGCGGTAGTAGAGGTGGAAGCCGTTCCACTGCTCGAGCTGGGCGAAGCGGATGCAGGAGGCGCTGCCGTCTGCGCACCCGTCCGAAACCTCGGACACGGTGGCGGCGCCCCAGGGGTTTGGGGCCCAGCGCACCTGATCGATGCCGCCCCAGCCCTCGTCGTAGACGTCCCCCGGCGGCACGAACACGCAGGCGGCGCCGGTCGGCTCGACCTCGGCGAATTGCGCGCCCGTGTCGAAGAGGGCGCCCCCGCCGGTGCCCTCGCCCAGGACCGCCGAGCCCTCCACGACCTCGCCGGTGGCGCTGGTGAAGCGGAAGGTCCCGCCCGGACCCCCGGCGGCGAAGGTGGTCCCGTCGTCGAGGATCTGCCAGGCGCCGCCGCTGCGCTGCACCGGGATCCACTCGTCGCCGTCGGTGGCGCGGTACTCGGCCGAGCGGATCGGGAGGCGGTGGTTCACGAAGGCCAGGCGGACGTAGCCCCACTCGTTCCGATCGCTGATCTCGGCGTGGATGTTGCCCGTCACGGGGCAGGGCACGCGCCGGGCCGCGGCGGCGTCGAGCCCGCCGCTCTGCAGCGCCTCCGCCGCCTCCGGCGAGAGGTCGAAGTGGAAGGCGCCGCCCGCGCAGAGGGGGTTCCCCTCGATCGGGCAGAGGTCGTACGCCATCACGATCTCGGTGGCCGCGATGGTGTCGACCTCCCAGCACTCGCCGCAGGCCTCGCCCACCGGACCGCCGTAGGAGCCGCCGTCGTAGGGCTCGGCGATCGCGAACGTCATGCCCGCGCGGACGAACTCCGGGAGCACCGCGCTCGTGCGGTCGAACTCGCACCAGCCGCGCTCCGCCGACCAGTACTGCGTGAGCCGCACGGCGCCGCAGTCGCTCGAGCCCCCGGGGACGGGCTCGTCCGGGACCACTATCTCGTCGCCGCTCCCGCTCTCCCGGGGCCCAGCCCCGTCCTCGCCGCCGCCCGCGCAGGCCGCAACGAGCATCCCCAGGCCCGCGCCCATCGATCTCGTGCTCACCGGGCAAGCGTAACACTCCGGATCGGTCGCGCGGATCGGGATCGCCGCCACCTCCTCGCGCGTGGCCCCGGCTACCGGCCGCGAGCCCGGCGCGCGGCCGCGGGCGGAGGGGGGCCGACCTCCTCTGCGCCGCGCTCCGGGGGCACAATCGGTGCGGCACCTCTCTCCGTCGCCCGCGTGACCATGCGGATCCTTCGTGCGCTCGCCGCCGTCCTCGTCCTGCTGGGCTGCGCGACCGAGGAGCGTGGCCGCGCCGCCGCGGGCGGCTCGGCTACCGGAGGCCAGGCGGCGCGCGGTGCGCGCGGCGGCGAGCCGGGCCCGGGCGATGGGGGGGCGACGCCCGCCGGCCCGAGCTCCGACGACCCGCCCGAGCGGTGGGTGGGCACCTGGGCCGCCAGCCCGCAGCTCACCGAGCCCCGGAACGCGCCGCCCGACCCGCCGGGGCTCGAAGACGCCACGCTGCGCCAGTTCGCCTACGTCTCCCTCGGCGGCACCGAGCTGCGCCTCCAGCTCTCCAACGAGTTCGGCGACGGCCCCGTCACGCTGCGCGCCGTGCACGTGGCGCGCCCGACCTCGGGCTCCGCGATCGACGCGGCCACCGACGTGGCGCTCCGCTTCTCCGGCTCCTCCTCGGTGACCATCCCCGCGGGGCGGGCCGTCTACTCCGACGCCTTCGACTTCGACCTGGCGCCGCAGAGCATGGTCGCGGTGTCGATGCGCTTCGGCGGCGTGCCGGGCGGCGTCACCGGGCACCGCGGGCTCGCGGACCACCTCGTACCTCGTCTCCGGTGACGCCGTCGCCGCGGCGACCCTCGTCGGGGCGACCCCGACGGACCACTGGTACTACCTGACCCGGATCGAGGTGAAGGCTCCCGCTTCGGCCGGGGCGGTGGTGATCCTGGGCGACTCGCTGACGGACGGGCGCGGCAGCACCACCAACGGCAACGACCGCTGGCCCGACGCCCTCTCCCGGCGCCTCCGCGCCCACCCGGCGACGGCCGGGGTCGCGGTCCTCAACGCCGGCATGGGCGGCAACGCGGTGGTCGAGGGCGGGCTCGGGCCTCCGGCGCGCAGCCGCTTCGCCCGCGACGTCCTCGGGCAGGCCGGGGTCCGCTGGGTGATCGTGCTGCACGGCGTCAACGACGTCGGCGCCTCGCGCCGGTCGGTCGCGCGCGACCTCATCGCCGCCTACCAGGAGCTCATCGCCGCCGCCCACGCCGCCGGGGTGCACATCTATGGCGCCCCGCTGCTCCCCTTCGGCGGCTCGAGCTACTACGACGCCGCCCACGAGCAGGATCGCCGCGCGGTGAACCAGTGGATCCGCGAGTGCAGCGGCTTCGACGCCGTGCTCGACCTCGACGCGGTCGTCGCCGATCCCGCGCACCCGACGCGGCTCCTCGCCGCTCACGAGAGCGGCGCCCGGGACCACCTGCACCTCGGCCCCGCGGGCTACCAGGCGATGGCGGACGCGATCGATCTGTCCCTGTTCGTGGATCCGTTCCCGCGCACCGAATAGGGCGGGGCGGTCAGTAGGGGACGAACGCGCCCGACACAGCGCCGAGCGCGAGGAGGTAGAGCAGGCCGTCGTAGTAGCGCGCGGTGCCGGTGGGGATCGGCAGCTCCCAGAGCGCCTCGATCAGGGCGGCGCGCTCGGGCGTGGCGGAGGCGGCGCTCGCCGCGGCCGCGTTGGCGGCGGCGAGCGCCACGGAGTGGGTGGTGGTGATCGGCGTGCCGTCGCGCTCGTACTCCTCGTACGGGAGCTCCCCCGCGGTAGGCCCGAAGAACGAGGTGAGGTCGTCCACGACCTCGCGGGTGGCGGGAGTACCGCCGAACCAGGCGATGTCGAGGGCCAGGTTGAAGCCGACCCGGTAGGAGTCGGGCGCGAAGCGGTCGGGGAATGGCAGGTCGGTGCCCCCGTCGAGCGTGAGGTCCAGGAAGACCTGGTTCCAGGTGAGCCCGGTCGTGTCGTGGGCGAGCGTCGCCAGCGCCGCGCGGGCGGCGTTCGCCGCGTCCCGGAGCCGCTCCGCGTCCTCGGCGGGCCCCTCGTCGGCCCAGATCTCGTAGAACGCGGGCAGCATGAAGGCGGGGGTGGTGAAGCGGACGTCGCCGATGGGCGAGTTCTTGACGAGGTTCGTCTCGGCGTCGAAGCAGTTCCGGACGTCGTCGACGATCCCGCCGTCCTCCTTGTGGAGCATCGCGTGGCGTAGCGCGCGCGAGTCGGCGGCGTAGTCGTGTTCCCCCTCGCCCCAGCGGTGGTCCGCGAAGATCAGGGCGGTCGCGGCGTAGGTCATCCCGTTCGGGTCGGGGCACTCGGCGCCGGCGCACATCCAGTACAGGAGGTTGCTCCGCGCGCCGGTCGCGTACCGGAGGTTCTCGCGCGCGTAGCCCCAGAGGGCGTCGAAGTCGTCCTGGTGATCCAGCATCACGGCCAGGAAGAGGGCGTAGCCGAGGCCATCCGTCTTGATGGCGCCGTCAGCGACCGAAACCACGTAGGCGCCGCCGCCGTCGTCCTCGACGAGGATGGACTCGTTCGCCGTGTCCTCGCTGTGGAAGAGCTGCTCGTACGCGTCCGTGAGCTTCTGGGCGACCTGGTCCGAGGTCACGTCGAGAACCTCCTCGAACGCATTGTCGGGGCCGTCCGCGCCGAGGAAGTCGGTGGTGGAGGCGCACCCGGCGAGCACGGAGAGCGCCCCGGCGACGAGGCCGAGCGCCCATGGACGGGGCGCGCCCCGAAGCGGCGGGCGGACGTCGTCGCGGCAGCGGGACGGGAGCATGACCGGAGGCGGCACCACCTCGCGACGGGCTCGCGGGCAGCGTCACGAGGTTATGCAGCACGCGGGCGGCGAAGTCGATGACGGCGGTCCTCGGGGCAGCCCCGCGTGCGGCCGCCTCCTGCCGCGAGGGCGTGTTCGGCCACGGGGTGTGCCGGCTTGGCGCCGCCCCGGTCCGGCGCCGTGCCCTGGCCACGGGGTCGGGGGGGGACGCCGGCCCACGCCCGCGGGGACCGCGGGGCGCCCCCCGCGGGGCAACCTCCGCGCGACCGGACGCGGAGCCACGCTCCGGCCCGCTCGATCGGCGCGAGGGCTCGCGGATCGTGGGTGACGGGGGCGGCGGGATCGCCCACCATGGCTCACGCGGCGCCGCCCCGGCGCCAACCTGGGAGGCGAGTGATGAAGGCGAGAATCGGGTTCGCGGTGATGCTTGCGGTGGGGACGGGCTGCTCCAGCGCGGCCAAGCCCATGCCGCCCCTCTCCTTGACGCAGTTCGCCGCCGTCGACTCGGGGCGAAACGAGCTCGTGTTCATGCAGAGCCGCCTGGTCATCCCCGACGGCTGGTGGTTTCAGCGCCGCGATCCGAACGAGGCGTCCGAGAACGACGGCGTGAAGACGGTCCAGGTGTTCCGCTTCAGTGACGGCGTCAACAACATGTCGGGCGCCTTCTACTACACGACCATGCCCAACCTGGTGGGCGCGATCGAGCCCCAGAGCCTGATGAAGGTCTACACCAAGAAGGTGATCCGCAACGTCCGGCAGAAGGAGGCCCACCCGACCACCATCGACGGGGAGAGCTCCTACGTCATCACGGGCGTGACCAAGGACGAGGGCTGGGACTACATGGGCGCGCTGGTGCCCGAGGAGAACGCCTTCAACCTCATCATGCTCCTGTCCGATCCGGGCACGCTCGGCAACCACCCGGAGGTCGGGTTCCGGATCTTCGGCAGCTACGCCTACGAGAAGGAGGGGGTGTCGCGGCGGGGAGGGACGGGGCTCATCCAGTTCAACTGCACGGACAACGACTGGGCCTGGTACGACGACTGGAGGGCGGGCCCCATTCACGGCTACTTCGTGATCGACAACCCCGATCGGGACACGCCCATCGGCAGCATCGGCGTGGCCCGCGTGGACGTCCCCTCCCTCGAGGCGCTCCGGCCCCTTTTCGCGGAGTTCAGGGAAACCGTGGTGGGCTCCGAGTTCGACGTCACCCTGCCGGTGGGCAAGGCGATGGTGACCGGTCGCGGTCTGGTGACCCGCTCGGAAACCCGGCTCATCTCCGCGTACTACTTCCTGACCGTCGCGGGGAACAACCACCTCGTCATGGTGGACCACGACGAGGGGGCCACCGATCGCGATCCCGCCACGCTGCACGAGTGGCCCGTGTTCACCGAGGCGATGACCCGGTACTTCTCGTTCTGAGCGGGGATCGACCACGGGGACGGCGACCGGCCGGGCCTGCGACGCCGCTCGATCACCGCCCCCGGTCGCGCCGAGGCGGCTATCATGCGCGCGATGTCGCCGTACCCCCTCCGCGTCGCGGAGGTCACGCCCGCCCCCGGGTGGCCCGCGCGCGTGCTTCGGCTCGCGCTGCTCGCCCTCGGGGCCGCCGGCTGCGGCGCGTCGGGTCGCGGGGCGCCCGGCGCGGACACGGCGCCGCGGGCGCCGGCGGCACCGGCGGCCGCGTCCGCCACCCGCCTGGCGCCCCTGCCGGCCGGGGGCTGGCGGCGCGCCGATCCCGTACGGTCCGCCGCGCTCGCGGGGCTCGATCGCGGCTCGTACGTCGTGCACGAGGCGCGCGCGGGGCGCTTCCCGCTCGTCGCCGACGGCCGCGCCGCGCCCCTGTACGTGAGCCCGACCGATCACCCTGGCGCCCTCCGGGCCGCCCGGGATCTCCAGGCAGACCTCGGCGAGGTGACCGGCATCGTCCCCGAGCTGTCGCTCGCCGCGCGGCCCGCAGGCGACGCGGTGGTGCTGGTGGGCACCCTGGGGCGCGCGCCGCTCGTCGACGCGCTGGTGGCCGCCGGCAAGCTCGACGCCGCCGCCATCACCGGGCGTTGGGAGACGCACCTCGTCACCGTGATCGAGGACCCGCTGCCGGGCGTCCAGCAGGCGCTCGTAATCGCGGGGAGCGATCCCCGGGGCACGATCTACGGCCTGTACGACGTCTCGCGGCGCATCGGGGTCAGCCCCTGGCACTTCTGGGACGACGTGCCGCCCGCGCGCCACGCCGCGCTCTGGGTGCGCCCCGGGCGCTACTCGCAGGGGGAGCCCGCGGTCAAGTACCGGGGTTTCTTCATCAACGACGAGAACCCCCAGCTCGGCCGCTGGGCGGCGGCGCGGTTCGGCCCCGCGCCGAACCCGAAGCACCCCCACGGCTTCGGCCACGAGCTCTACGCCCACGTCTACGAGGTGCTCCTGCGCCTGCGGGGAAACTACCTGTGGCCGGCGGTGTGGGGGCGCTCCCTGTTCGACGACGATCCGAAGAACCAGCCGCTGGCGGCCGAGTACGGCGTCGTCTTGGGCACGTCGCACGAGGCGCCGATGATGCGCGCGCAGGACGAGTGGAACCGCTACGGGGCGCCCGCCGGCCCCTACGGCGGGACGGGAGACTACAGCTTCGTCCGCAACCAGGCGGCCATCGAGAGTTACTGGCGGGACGGGCTGGTCCGCATGAACGGGTTCGAGAGCTTGATCACCGTCGGCATGCGCGGCAACGGTGACACCGCCATGGAGGACTCCGCGGGGACCGAGCTCATGGGGCGCATCGTCGCCCGGCAGCGGGAGCTGATCGCGGAGGTGCTGGGCCAGGACCCCCGCCAGGTGCCCCAGGTCTGGACGCTCTACAAGGAGGTGCAGGACTACTGGGCCGCGGGCATGCGCGCGCCCGACGACGTCACCATCGTCTGGTGCGACGACAACTGGGGCAACCTCCGCGGGCTGCCCGACCCGCGGGAGCCGAGGCGCGGGGGCGGCTACGGCATCTATTACCACTTCGACTACGTCGGCGGCGGCCGCAGCTACAAGTGGGTCGACACCACGGCGCTGCCGAACCTCTGGGAGCAGCTCCACCTCGCCTACCGCCACGGCGTCGACCGGGTGTGGGTGACCAACGTCGGCGATCTGAAGAACGCGGAGCACCCGCTCGAGTTCTTCCTCGACTACGCCTGGGATCCGGAGCGGTGGCCCCTCGAGCGGCTGCCGGAGTGGGAGCGGCGGTGGGCGGCGGGGAGCTTCGGCGCCGGGCCGGCCGCGGCCATCGCCGAGGTGATGCGCGCCTACGGGCGCCTGCAGTCCCGCCGCAAGCCGGAGCTGTTGAACCGGCGCATCACCCTCGACCCGCGGTACGATCTGACCCGGGACGACGAGGTCGAGCGCGCCGTCGTCTACACCGACGACACCCCGTTCAGCCTCGTCGCCTACCGCGAGGCGGAGCGGGTGACGGCCGAGTGGCGGGCGCTGCGCGAGCAGGCGGACGCCATCCGTGACCAGCTTCCGACCGAGCTCGCGGACGCCTACTACCAGCTCGTCTACTACGCCGTCGCGGCCACCGCGAACGTCTACGAGCTCCGGCTCGCGCAGTTCCAGAACCGGCTCTACGCGCGCCAGGGACGCGCCGCCACCAACGCCCGGGCGACCGAGGCCGAGCGGTGCTTCGACGAGGACCGGGCGATGTCGGCCTACTACGACCAGGTGCTCGCGGGGGGCAAGTGGGCAAGGTGGCAGTCGCAGCCCAAGCTGGGCTACGGCGGCCCCTACCCGGACTCTTCCTGGCAGCAGCCGCAACGGAGCGACGACGCCATCGCCGACTTCATCTGGCCTCCTCTCCAGCGGATCCGGGCGCCGGCACGCGCCGAGCTCGCCGTCGCCATCGACGGCTCCGAGGAGCTCTGGCCGGGCCCCGCGGCGCTGCCCAGGCTCCCCGAGTTCAGCCCCTATCAGACCCAGCCGCCGCAGTACGTCGAGGTCGTCAACCGCGGGACGGTGCCCTTCGCCTACCGGGTCGAGCCGGGGGTGCCCTGGCTCCGGGCCTCGCCCGCGCGCGGCACCGTCACCGACCAAGTCCGCGTCGAGCTCACCGTGGACTGGTCCCGGGCGCCACACGGGGGCTCCCGCGTCCCGGTGCCCGTGAGCGGCCCCGCGGGGCAGCGCGTGATCGTCGACGCCACGGTGTATCGTCCGGCTCCGGACGCCGGCGCGCCGGTCGGCTTCGTCGAGGCCAACGGGGTCGTCTCCATCGAGGCCGAGCATTTCGACCGCGCCATCGGCAAGGGGGAGATCTGCTGGAAGCTCCTGCCGGACATCGGGCGCACCGCGGGCGGGCTCACCCCCTTCCCGGTCACGGCGCCGCGCCAGATCCCGGGCGGCGACGGCCCGCGGCTCGAGTACGACTTCTACACGTTCACCTGGGACAGGGTGACCGTCTGGGTGTACCTCTCGCCGCGCAACGACGTCACGCTGGGGGACGGCCTGGAGTACGCCGTCTCCATCGACGACGAGCCGCCCCAGCTCGTCAACGTGACCCGGTCCCTCAACGCCATCCCGATGAACCGATCGTGGGAGCGGAACACCTCGGACCACGTCGCCCGCGTCGCCTCGCGGCACCGGCTCGCGCGGCCGGGCGCGCACGTGCTCAAGCTCTGGATGGTCGCCCCGACCGTGATCGTACAGAAGCTGGTCGTCGACCTCGGCGGCCTCCAGCCGAGCTACCTCGGCCCTCCCGAGAGCTACCGGGCGCGGCCCGCGCCGGCGGCCGCGCCGCGCTGAGCGTGCCCGTCGCTCAGGCGTCGTCGAGCCGCACCGGCTGGAGGCGCGGGACCAGGGCGTGGATGACCAGCAGGGCCGAAAGGTACGCGCCCCCGGCCAGCGCGAACATCGTGGCGTAGCTCCCGGTGTGCTGCTTCAGCCACCCCGCGCCGAGGTTCATGAGGAAGCCGCCCATCGACCCGGCGAAGCCGCCGATCCCCACCACCGAAGCCACCGCCTGGCGCGGGAAGAGATCGGAGGTGAGCGTGAAGAGGTTGGCCGAGAACCCCTGGTGCGCCGCCGCCGCGACGCCCACGAGCCCGACGGCGAGCCACTGACCGCTCACGTGCGGCGCCATCGTCACCGGGAGGATGAGCAGCGCACAGGCCAGCATGGCGAGCTTGCGCCCGGCGTTGGGGGTGGCGCCGCGACCGATGAGGGAGGAGCTCATCCAGCCGCCGCCCACGGAGCCGACGTCGGCGAGCAGGTAGACGGTGATCATGGGGGGCCCGATCGACCGCAGATCGACCTCGAACCGGTCCTTCAGGAAGAGCGGGAACCAGAAGAGATGGAACCACCAGATGGAGTCGGTCAGCAGCTTGCCCAGCGCGAAGGCGACGGTCTGCCGGTGCCGGAGCAGGGTGAGCCAGGGGAGCCTGGCGGCGGGATCCGGCGGATCGCTGGTGATGTACGCGAGCTCGCCGGCGGAGAGGCGCGGGTGCTCGGCGGGTGGCCGGTAGACGGGCCAGAAGAGCGCGACCCAGACCAGGCCGACGAGGCCGGTGACGACGAAGGCCCATTGGTAGCCCCAGCCGAGCGCGAGCCAGGGCACCACCAGCGGGGCCAGGATCGCCCCCACGTTGGAGCCGGCGTTGAAGATCCCGGTGGCCAGGGCCCGCTCGCGCCTCGGGAACCACTCGGCGACGGTCTTCACCGCCGCGGGGAAGTTGCCCGACTCGCCGAGCCCGAGCGCGAAGCGCGCCACGGCGAAGCTCACGGCGCCGCGCGCCAGGGCGTGGCCCGCCGCCGCGAGCGACCAGACCGTCAGGTAGGCGACGTAGCCGACCCGGGTGCCGACGCGGTCGATGAACCACCCGGCGAAGAGGAACCCCAGCGCGTAGGCCAGCGTGAAGGCGGCGCTGATGGTGCCGTACTCCTGATCGGTCCAGTCGAGCTCGGCGCGCAGGGTCGGCGCGAGCACGCCCAGCACGGAGCGATCGAGATAGTTGATGGTGGTGGCGAAGAAGAGCAGCGCGCAGATGACCCAGCGATAGCGCCCGACGGGCGGCGATGCCGGCGTGCCGGCGGCGGAGGAGGGGGGGCGGGTCATGATGCCGGTCACGGGACGCCGGCGGCGGACGCGCGTCGGCGCGAGGGGGCGACGTCCCGAAGGTCCGCGCGCCGAGTAGAGCATGGGCCGGCGTCAGCAGCCATTCGCGCCGTGCTCGCGGTCGCCCGCCGGCGGCCCCTGGCCAGGCCGGGGTCCACGGCGGCCGAGCTCGTCTCGGGTCCCGAGGCACGCCTGGTTCTGGCCGCGAGGCGGCGCCATGAGCGCGGATCGATCGGCACCTCGCCGCGGTCGCTTCCGGTCGCTCTCGGCGCAGAGGCATGGCGCCGGCCTCGGCGCGGCCGCCTCGACTGCCGACTCGGCGGTGAACCCAAGCCCGGACCGCGGGCGCGGACGCTGGCGCGCCCGCGACGCGCGCAGGCGACGCCCGCTCGCGCCGGCGAACCTCACCCGGTCACCGTCGAGCACCGCGCCGGCACCGGCCAGCGGCACCGATCCAGGGAGCCCCGACGCGCGGCTCGAGCCGACGTGCGCGCGGCGCGGCTGCCTGTCGCCGGGGTCCACGGCAGGTCCCGCCTGGGGGCGGCTAGTCCTCCCCGTCGCGTCCGATCGTCCCCGCGAGCACGCCGGCGGCGCGCGGCGCGGTGCGGCCGGCAGCTCCGTCGGGACGCCAGGGGCCGATCAGCAGCGCGGCGGACCACCCCGCGAGGAGCGCGGGGGCGAGCGCCAGCGTGAGGACGCGCAGCGAGACGAAGCCCACCGCCGTCGCCAGGGCGAACCACGGGGTCGCGGGGCTCGGCGCGAGCAGGCTCGCCACCAGCGACGTCGCCGCGAGGAGACGGTGCAGAACCGCCTGGACCAGCAACGAGAGCCCGTAGACCGTGCACGCTGCCGCGAAGCCGCGCCAGCGTGGCGGGAGCCGCGCCCCCGCGTGCGCGATCGCGCGGCGCACCGCCGCGCGACCCGTGGCGGGGGCGCTCACGGCGCTCCTCCGCGCGGCGCGGTCAGCATCGCCAGCATGATCGCGTCCGCCAGCGGCCCGCCCGACACGAAGGTCCGTCCCTCGCCGGTGTCGAGCGGCGCTCCGAGCAGGTGAAACGTGGCGTACAGGCGCGAGAAGCTGTCCGCGTCGCCGTACATGCGCCGACCGGCGAGGGCGAAGCCGGAGGCGGAGATCGAGTACCCGAGCACCAGCGGGCCGGAGTCGATGTCTCCCGATCCGGACCAGCCGCGGGGGTACTCCTGCACGAGCCCGAACCCCAGGATGGGGCGCGCGAGCGAGCGCTCGACCGCGGCGGAGAGGACGCGGCTGAGCGGGACGTCCGCGTAGGCCAGGAAATACGCGGCGAGCGCCGTCCCCGAGCCGCGGGGCGCGTCCGCGGGGAGATCCGTGGCGCCGTTCCACGCCTGGTAGAGTAGGCCCGAGCGCGGCTCGATGAAGCGCGTGCGGGCGCGCTCCACCCAGCGGGCGACCAGAGCTGGACGCGGCCGCCCCGTCGCGCGGGCGTGGAGCGCCAGGGTGGCGACGACCGAGGCGTTGTCGACCGGATAGAGCTCGCCGGGGTAGGTTTCGAGCAGGAGGCCCGGCGTCGCGTCGAGGCGGCGCGCGAGCGCCGCCACCAGCCGGTCGTGCAAGGGCGCGAAGCGCGAGTCCGGCGCGAGCAGCCGGTGGAGCCCGAGCACCATCCCGAGGTACCCGAGGTAGGCGGCGTGCCCCCGATCGCCCGCGAGGGTCGCGAGCGGCAGCTCGTGCCAGGCGTCGCCGTCGAAGCGCTGAGCCGCGGGGGACAATAGGGTCTCGAGGACGCGATCGAGCTCGGGCAGGAGCTGCGCGCGCTCCTCGGGGTGGGCGAGCGCGAGCTGGCCGAAGCCCATGCCGGCCATCATGTACGTGCCGAACAGCCATTCGCCGTCGAAGCGCGCGCTGCCGGTGGCATACTGGTCCGCTCGCGGCTGGCGCGCGAGCCAGGCGGCCACTCCCGCCGCCGCGGCCCGACCGAGGGCGGGCTCACCAGCGAACCAGCGGCTCCCTTCTCGCCCCGCGAGCGGACAGGCGATGAAGCGTCCGGCGGCGGCGAAGGCGACGAGGAAGAGCGCGGCACGCCCGAGGCCCCGCCCGATCCGGTCGAGCGCGGCCGCGCGCCACCACGGCGGGTCGTTCGGGAGCGCCGGTGCCGCGCTCATGCCACGACCCCACGCGAAACGCCGCCATGCGTCGGGCACGCCGTCGCGCGCCCCGCGTCCGTCGGTCGGTCGGGCCGAGGATCGAACAAGGCCCGCTCAGGGGTCGCCCCCGGGAGCCATCTCGCGCGACGTTGCCAGGCAGCCAGGGACGTCAACCTCGACGAACCATTCGCCCCGGCACGGCCGGCACGGGCGGAGGACGCTACCGGTGCAGGAGGATTCCACCCCCCCGCAGACCGCGCCGCCAGAGGCGTCGTCGAGCGCGAAGCCAAGCAGCGTCGCCGGGTCATCGTGCTAGCCGGCGCTTCCGCCGCGGTCGCAGGCGAAGGTGAGCTCGACGTGGGCGCAGTCACCACGCGCGGTGTAGGCCACCTGCGAGCTCCCGTCGAGGTCGCAGCACGGATCGCTGGCCTCCTCTGCTTCCGGGCGGCAGTCGCGGAGGCGTGCATGCGCACGCTCCGCGCTCTGCGCTGCTGCCGCCGGCAGTGCCACCGTCCGCGCCGCCGCCGCCCGCACCGCGGGCCTGCAGATCGGCGCCCAGGCCAGCGCGGTCGAACGCCGCGGCCCCCGCAGTCCAGGCTCAGACGAGCCTCCTCTGGCGTCTCGAGCTCCCGGTGTTCGCTGGCGGTTGGCGGGTGTCCGGCTGGGTCCCGCAGGAGGTCGCTGAGCGCGGACGATCACGCGGGTGCCACCGCGGCGCGGGCGGGCAGTGGCGGCAGCGGAGGCGAGCCGGACACGGAATCCCGGGGCGCGATCGCGCCGCGACCGTTCTCCGCGCCAGCTCGGTCCCCCACGCCTGTCCCTGCGCCACCGGTCGACCCCCGGCGGCGCGCGCAGTAGAGATCCGTGATCGATGCCGCATCGGCCCCTCCCGCTCTCCGCGACCCCGGGCGCGGCGGCCCCGGCACGGGGCGCGGGAGAGCGGCGGAGCGTGCTGCTCGTCTGTCCCCCGTTCCAGCACCTCACCCTGGCCTCGCTCAGCGTGCCGCTGCTGGCCACCGTCCTCCGGCGCGAGGGGATCGCGTGCGAGGAGGCGCACCTGCAGTTCGAGCTCGCGCGGCGGCTCGGTCCCGAGCGATACGGGCGCATCACCACCGGCTCCCGCGGCCTGGTCGCGGAGCTGCTCTTCGCGGAGGGACTGCATGGGCCGCCTTCGGACGCGGCGCTCGCCGCCGAGCTCGAAGAGCTCGTGGGGCCGCCCGCCGAGCGGGAGCGGCTGCGCGCCGCCCTGGCGGCGGCCTTCCTCGCGCGCGTGGAGGCGGCCCGCCCGGAGCTGGTCGGGTTCACCACCTCCCTGAACCAGCTCCTCGCGGCGCTGTTCCTGGCTCGCGTGCTCAAGGCGCGCGCGCCCGCGGTGAGGATCGTCCTCGGCGGGTCGGCCTGCGCCACGCCGATGGGTGGCGTCCTGCTCGCGGCCTACCCCGACGTGGACTGGGTGGTGAGCGGCTGGGGCGAGCCGGCGCTCCTCGCCCTGGCTCGCGGCGAAGCGCCGCCGGCACGGCTCATCGAGAGCCACGCGCCGATCGAGCTCGACGCGGCGCCGGTGCCGGACTTCGGCCCCTTCCTCCGCGACGCCGGCGAGTTCGCGGAGGACCCGCGGCTACTGCTCACCTTCGAGGCCTCGCGCGGCTGCTGGTGGGGGATGAAGCACCACTGCGCGTTCTGCGGTCTGAATGGCGTCGAGCTCGCCTTCACCCGCAAGTCGAGCGCGCGGGTCCTCCGCGAGATCCGGGGCCTCTT
Source organism: uncultured Polyangiaceae bacterium (assembly GCA_964454025.1). Classification (GTDB taxonomy): domain Bacteria; phylum Myxococcota_A; class Polyangia; order Polyangiales; family Polyangiaceae; genus JAFGBI01. The sequence continues at coordinate 22,699 of CAYVRP010000079.1, forward strand.
CGGCGCCCACCGCCGGGGGCTCTTCGCCACCGACACCATCCTCGCCATCGAGCACCTCCGGCACGTCATCCCCGCGCTCGCGGCCGACGCGGACGGGCCGCGGCTGTTCTTCGAGGTCAAGGCGAACCTCACGGAGGCGGACGTACGAGCGCTGCGGCGGGCGCGGGTGGTGGGCATCCAACCCGGCATCGAGAGCCTCAGCACGCCGCTGCTCGGGCACCTGAGGAAGGGGATCGACGCCATCCGCAACGTGGCGCTGCTCAAGTGGTGCCGCGAGCAGGGGATCGCCGTCGCGTGGAACCAGCTCTGCGGGATCCCGAGCGAGACGGCGGAGGACTACGCGTCCCAGCTCGCGCTGATGGAGCGCATCCCGCACCTGCCGCCCCCGGACGCCGTGAACCCCGTCCACATCGATCGCTTCAGCCCGTACTTCGAGCGCTACCGGGACTACGGCTGGGAGCGGCTGGAGCCGCTGCCGGAGTACCGCGCCCTCCACCCGACGCTCGACGCGGCGGCCCTCACGGATGGCGCCTACCACTTCCGCGGGCTCGGCGGCCCGAGCCCGGAGCCCTATCTTGCGCGCTTCACGGCCGCCGTCGACGAGTGGCGGCGCCGCAACCGGCGCGGTGACGGACTCTTCCTGGACGCCCAGCACGGGCTCTACCGGAACGAGGGCGGCACGACCGCCCGCTTCGAGCTCTCGGCGGGGCTGGCCCGCCTGCTCGAGCTCACCCACCAGGTCGCGCCCGTCGCGCGGGTGGTGGAGCAGGCGGGTTGCCATCCCCGGGTGATCGACAAGCTTGTGGCCGCCGGCATCCTCCTCGTCGAGGGCGCCCGGGTGGTGAACCTCGTCGTGCGCCGCCCCTGCCCGGAGTGAGCGCTCGTCGAGCGCCCGCCGCCAGCGCCCGAATTGCATCGATGCTGAAAGCCCTGGATCGCGGGCGAGGGGCCACCTCCCTGGACCGAAGGCCGGGGGGGGTCGTTTCGGCTCCTGGAACAGGGGCTGGTCCATCACCGGCTGGACCTCGCAAGAGGCGCGCTCCCCGACGACCGAGGGCGGCGCGGCGGTGCGCGGCGGCGCTCCTCACTGGTGACCGCGCTGGACTGCGGGGCGGGGACTGACCGCCAACCCGCCGGGCCTGCGGTGCGGCAGATCCGCCGCCGTGCCCCGAACCGCGTGCGGCGGCGCCGCTCGGGCTCGGGCTTTCGTGTCCGGGCGCGGGACGAAACCCCGTTTCTTCCCTGGAGCGGCGGTGCCGGCGCTTCCCGAGTGAATTGCGCTTGACTCGCAAGGGCGTGGGGCTACCGAAGCTATGGGAATGTCCCAGCAGGCCTCCGCGGACGCAGCGAGACTGGGCGCCGAGGAGCGTCCAGAGGCGCTGCTGGCGAACCGGTACCAGCTGCTCCGGAAGGTGGGCGTCGGCGGCATGGGGACCGTCTGGCTCGCCCACGACCAGGCCCTGGACGCGCGTTGCGCGGTGAAGGTCGTCAACGCCGAGCTGGTCGCGAACGCGGAGGTCCGCGCGCGCTTCGCGCGCGAGGCGAAGCTCTCCGCGCAGCTCCGTAGCCCGCACGTCGTCGACGTGTTCGACTGCGGCGAATCGAACGGCACCTTCTACATCGTGATGGAGTGGCTGGACGGCGAGAGCCTGGCGACGCGGATCGACCGCGACGGAAAGCTCGATCCGGCGAGCGCGTACCGCGTCGTCGCCCACGTCGCGCGGGCGCTCACGAGCGCGCACTCGCTCGGCATCGTCCATCGCGATCTCAAGCCCGACAACGTGTTCCTGGTGCCCGGCTACGACGAGGAGATCGCGAAGGTGCTGGACTTCGGCATCGCCCTCGACAGCGTCTACGCCCTGCGCGATCGCGCCACGCGGGAGGGCACCTTCCTGGGGACGCCGTGCTACCTCAGCCCGGAGCAGGCACGGGGCAGGCCGGTCGACCACCGCGCCGATCTCTGGTCGCTCGGCGTGATGGGGTTCGAGTGTCTGACCGGGTGCTCGCCGTTCGCCAGCGACGCGATCGGTGAGGTGATGGGGCGCATCCTCTACGACCCGTTGCCCAGCGTCACCGACCACGAGCCGAACCTGCCCGCCGCCGTCGATGCGTGGTGGAAGCGCGCGGGCGCGCGCGACCGCGAGCAGCGGTTCCAGTCGGCCAAGGAGCTCGCGGACGAGCTCGGGAAGGCGCTGGGCCTGGAGCGGGCGGTCACGGTGCCCCCCCCGGCTCGAGCGCGCACCAGCTCGTTCCCCGAGATGCGCGCGTCCGGCATCTACTCGCCCGTGACCGGTGAGACCCCCGCCGCTCACCGGGCGGGGCGGAGCGCCGAGCCAGCCGAGAGCCCGCCCAACGAGCCGTCTCCACCGGCAGGGGCCGGCGCGCCGGGCGCCGCGCCGCCTCCTCCCCCCGGGCCCGCCGAGGAGCAGGAGCTCCTCCCTGCCCGCCGCCCGCCGGAGAGCGAGCCGGACGCGCGCGTGCGCGACACGCCCGCGACCGTCCTGTCCGGGCGGCTTCGCCGCGTCCCGCGCTGGCTCGTCGTGACGCTGCCCGTCATCGCGTTGCTCGGGTTGCTGGTCGGGGTGCTCTGGCAGCGTCGCCAGGTTCCCGAGCCCGCGGCGCCGATCAGCGAGCCGATGAGCGCGGCGACCAGGGCTCAGCCTCCGCCGAGGGTGAGCTCCGAGCCGGTCGCTGGCGAGGGCGTGCCGGTCATTCCGCTCGAGAAGCTCCCGAGAGAGCCGGTCGAGAAGGCGCGCCGCGTGCCGGCGGCTCGCCCCCGCTCGGTCGCCGGCGAGCCCGCGCGCCCGGCCCAGCCGAGCCCGCTGCCGAGCACGCGGGACTACGGCATCTGAGGGACGTTCACCGTCCGGCGATCGCCGGACCATCGCGTTTTCCGTCCGCTTTCCGCTTTCCGAGCGGGGGGCGCCTTCATCACCGTCGTTTGCGCCGGTAAGCCGCCCGAGCGAGCGTGCCGGCCCCGGTTCTCGGGCCAGCCGGGAGCGGGCCCGGGCCGGCCGCGTGGAGCCCCGCCAAGAAGCGTGATTGGGTGGACCGGGGACGCTGGCGTAAGCTGGCCGCTCTCGCCTCGCTCGATCTGGGGGAAAGGTCCTTGCTCTCGGCCGCGTCGCACCAACCGAGGTCGTCCCGACCGCTGCGCGCTACCGTCGCCGCCGCGGCCGCTGTCCTTGCCGTCTGCCTCGCCGCGCCGGCCCGCGCGCAGAGCGACGCTGACCGCGCCACCGCGCGGGCGCTGGCGGCCGAGGGATTCGAAGCGCTCCAGGCGGAGGATTACGCGACCGCCGAGGATCGGTTTCGCCGCGCCGACGCGCTGGTCCATGCCCCGACCCTGGTGGTCGATCGTGGCCGCGCGCTGCTCGGGATGAAGCGCTACGTCGAGGCGCAGGAGCAGTTCGAGCTCGTGCTGAGGGAGGGGGTCCCCGAGGGTGCACCGCCGAGCTGGGCGCAGGCGGTGCAGGAGGCGCGCGCCCTGCTGGATGAGGTGAAGCCCAAGATCGCGTGGCTCACGGTGTCGGTGCCGGACGTGCCTCAAGCCGAGATCCGGGTCGATGGGCAGCTCATCCCGCGGGCCGCGCAGGGCGTTCAGCGCGCCACCAACCCTGGCCGGCGAACGATCGAGGTGATGGCCGACGGGTATCGGCCTCGGCGTCTCCAGGTCGACCTGCCCGAAGGCGGAGAGGCGGCCCGTGTCGTGACGCTCGTCGCGCTTCCCCCGCGACAGACAGCCGCGCCGCCCGCCGCCGAGCAGCGTCCGGGGGCGGAGGGGAGCGGCGACTGGCGCCGGCCCGTGGCCTACGTCGCGTTGGGCGTGGGCGGCGCCGGGCTGCTGCTCGGATCGGTGACGGGCATCCTCGCCCTGCAGCGGCACGCCGAGCTGGCGGAGCGCTGCCCGGAGGGCCTGTGCCCCGCCAGCCAGACCGCCGCCATCGAGGGCTACCATCGCCTGAGCTGGGCGTCGGGGGCGGGCTTCACCCTCGCGGTGGCCGGCACGACGACCGGCGTCGTGTTCTGGCTCGGGCAGCGGCGGCCGGCGGGCGAGCACGCCGCGCCGTCGCGGCTTCGACTCTACCTTGCGCCGGGTGAGGCCAGACTGCGAGCGTCGTTCTGATGTCGTCAGCCGCGCGACTCTCGCCCGCGATCCGCGCCGCCAGCCTGGCGGCCGTCTGGCTGACGGCAGGCTGCCACTGGCTCGCCGGGGATTTCGAGGTCGACGCGACCTCGGCCTCCGGTGGCGGCGGCACCGAGGCGGGCGACGCGCCCCTCGGCGCCGCGAGCTGCGAAGCCGGCGAGGTGCGGTGTCAAGGCGCTGCGCTCCAGCGCTGCGATCCGGCGGCGGAGCCCCCGTGGCGCACCATCCAGACCTGCCCCTCGCCCGTGACCTGCGACGCCCAGGCCGCGCTGTGTCACCTCTGCAGTCCCGGGGAGCATCGCTGCGCGGGCTGGGATCTCGAGTCCTGCAACGCCGCCGGCTCGGCCTTCGAACGGACCGCGCAGTGCAACTCGTCGGTGTACTGCGACGCGGTGGCGGGACGCTGTCTCGCGTGCCTCGCCGGCGAGGCCCACTGTGAGGGGGCCTCGCTCAGCGTCTGCAATGGAACCGGAGACGGGTGGGGCGGCACTCAGTGCGAGTCCGCCGATCTCTGCAACGCGCGCTCCCAGTCCTGCCGCTGCTGCGCGCCCGGTGAGCTCCAGTGCGAGGGGGCCGTCCTGCGCGAGTGCGTCGCCAACTGCGCGTGGCAGCCCGTCGCCGACTGCGCGACGCCGGAGCTCTGCGCGGCGACGGTGCAGCAGTACCCCGCGACGAGCGCGGCGGGGTGGACGGGCCAGTGCGTTCCCCCGGCGTGCGAGCCGGGCACCTACCTCTGCGCCCCCGAGGACGGGCGCCAGCTGCTCGGATGCCCCCCCAGCCGCACCGCCTGGGAGGTGTTCGACACCTGCGACTCGGCGGCCCTCTGCGACGCGGCGGCGGGCGCGTGCCAGGTAGGGTGCGGGCCGGGGATCACCCCTGGCAGCTACCGGTGCGAGGGGGCCGAGCTCCAGCGGTGCCGTCTCGACGGAACCCGCTTCGAGGCGGTCAAGACCTGCGCGGCGGCCGACCAGTGCAACGCGACGCGCCAGGACTGCGTCGCGTGCGTGCCCGGCGAGCACGACTGCAGCGGCTCGACCCTGCGGCGCTGCACCGAGGCTTCGACCTGGGAAGTGCTCGCCGAATGCGCGAGCTCGGCCCTGTGCCTGGCCGCGGAGGGCCGCTGCGAGTCGCCGGGGTGTGCGGCCGGGACCTACGACTGCGACGGGACCGTGCTGCGGCGTTGCGGTTCGGACAGCCACTCCTGGGAGACGGTCGACTACTGCGTCACCGAGGCGCTCTGTGACGCGGCCGCCGGGCGCTGCGATCCGCCGGGGTGCCCGCAGGCCGGCGTGGTGGACTGCGCGGGCGACGTCCTCCGGATTTGCCCGAGCTCGCTGGTCGCCTGGGAGGTGCTCCGGACCTGCCCCGAGGGCTGGCTCTGCGACGCCCAGGGCCAGACCTGTCGCGGCGAGTGCCCCCGCCCGCCCTTCCAGTGCCAGGCGGGCGTGCCCATGGAATGCCGCACGGACGCCGCCGGCGCGGTCTCGTGGCAACCCACCGGGCCCCCGTGCACGACGAGCGCCCTCTGCTTCGCGTCGGAGTGGGGAGCGTGGTGTCTCGAGCCCCTCTGCCAGGTCGGTGCCTTCCAGTGCACCAGCGGGACGCCCCAGGTGCTGCAGACCTGCGCGGTCGGGCGGGATCGGTGGGAAGACGTGGCCACCTGCGCCGATCGGATCTGCGACCCGGTCGGCGCCCAGTGCGACGTCTGCGTGGCCAATCAGTTCAGCTGCGACGACGCCCAGCTCCAGCAGTGCGGTCCTTCCGGACAGGTGCTCGAGGCACGGGGTACCTGTCGCGATGCGGCGCACTGCTACGCGTCGGGGCCGGAGGGCTACTGCTACGTCTGCGATCCGGGTGACACCCAGTGCTCTGGCGCCCATCAGATCCAGGAGTGCACGATCGATCGCGGCGGGTTCGGCGCGCCGACGCCCTGTGAGCATGGCTGCCAGGACGAAGCGGGCAACGCGGACTACTGCGCTGGCTGCCCGCTCGCCGACGAGGTGGCGTGCGTGGAGGAGAGCCGACCTGGCTCCACGCGCCGCTGTCCCGCCGATCGCCGGGCGTGGGGCCCCGCCGAGCCGTGCGCGGCCGGGCTCGGCTGCGTCAACGACGGCACCGCCGACTACTGCGCCGACACCTGCGCGCCCAACGAGGCGAGCTGCGTGGGGGAGACGGGGGTGCACACCTGCTCGGCGGACGGGGAGGGGTTCTCTCCCACGCGCTACGAGTGCGCGAACGCGACCAGTCTGCGGCGGTGCGTCGGGGGCGTTCTCTCCGCGACCGAGGGGGTCGCCTGCCCTGCGGCGACGCCCTTCTGCGTCGATGGCGCCTGCGTCGAGTGCGTCGGTGCGACGCGGGAGTGCGTCCCCGACACGACGGCGCGTCGCGAATGCGTCGCAGGCACCTGGCAGCTCGAGAATTGCGCCGCGCGCACGGACGGCAACGTCGTCTGCTATCGGGGCGACTGCGCGAGCTGCAACGCCGCTTCGCCCGCCGCCTGTCTCGACGACGACACGCTTCGCCGCTGCGTCGAAGGCACCTACGCGACGACGGAGTGCACGGGCGCCACCCCGGCCTGCAACCCCGTCACGGGTGAGTGCGCGGCGTGCAACGCGAGCTCCCCGGCCACCTGCATCGACGCCACGACCCGCCAGTCCTGCGCTACCAGCACGGGCACGTGGACGACGACGACGTGCGCAGTGCGGTGCCTCGTCGTCGCCGGGCAGGCGTCGTGCGTCGCGTGCGACCCGGACGCCACCCCGGCGACCTGCACGACGGACGACGGCATCCAGACCTGCTCACCCGGTGGGGTCCTCATCACGACCCCGTGCGTGGCCCCTACACCCGTGTGCGCGCTCATCGACGGCGAGGCCCGGTGCGTCGGCTGCGCGAGCGGCTCCTGCACGGGCGCCACTCCCTACTGCCTCGACGGCGTCGAGTGCGTCGAGTGCGAGCCCGGGACCACCACCTGCCGGCAGGAGCCGGTCGCGGCTGGCGCCTGCCGCGCCGACGGCTCCTGGGAGTACGCACCGTGCACCGGCGCGACACCGCTTTGCAGCGGGGGTCGCTGCGTGGAGTGCGCCGGCGACGGCGACTGCCCGGCGACGGGTCAGTCCTGCCAGGCCGGGCAGTGCCGGTGCCCGAGCGGGCAGACGGTGTGCGACGCCGCCTGCGTGGACCTGACCAGCGACGACGCCCACTGCGGAGACTGCGAGACGGATTGCACGACGACGTCGTCGCCGTATTGCCTCGACGGCGCCTGCGTCCAGTGCCGGGACGACGGCGACTGCGTCGGCACCCCGACCCGCCCCCACTGCGACGCCAGCCACGCGTGCGTCCCGTGACCGTGATCCGACCATCCCGCGTCGCGGCCGTCGCGCTCCCGCCGCTCCTGATCGGGGTCGGCTGCCACCTGGTCTGGGGGGACTTCGAGGTGGCGGAGGGGGTTGCGCCCGCGGTGCCCAGCTGCACGGAGGGGCTCTTCATCTGCGACGACGCTGGCGCGCTCCAGCAGTGCCGCGGCGCCGCCTGGACCCCCGTGGCGGAGTGCGGCAGACCGGAGTGGTGCCTCGCGAGCGAGGGACGCTGTCGGGTGTGCGAACCGGGCAGCTACGCTTGCGAGGCGCAGCAGCTGCTGCAGTGCAGCGCCGCGGGTGATGGCTGGGTGTCCGTGGAGCTCTGCCCCGCCCCGCTGGTCTGCGACGCGCTGAACGGTGCCTGCGCGACGTGTCGGGCGGGCGCGGCTCATTGCACCGCCGACCGATTGGCGCTCGAGGCGTGCAACGTCGGCGCGTCGGGCTGGACGCTGGAGCCCTGCGGGAGTGGCGGCTGCGTCGACGAGCTCGACGATTGCGACTACTGCGGCGACTGCGCCCCGGACGGCCGATGGGTCTGCAGCCCCTGCGGCAAGGTGCTGCGCTGCGAGGGGTCCCTGTGGCGCGAGCTCGCCAACTGCGGGCGCGCGGAGCTGTGCGTCGTCGAGACGTCGACCGGGTACTGCGGGGACCCGAGATAGATCGGGCGGCGCGGGCGAGACGCCGCGCGAGGGCGGCCGCGCGCGCCGCGTTCGCCCGCCGGGGCGGGTCTGGGTCGTCGGCGGTGGCGCTGGCCGCGCGCGAGGAGCGTGGTATGCGGGGTTCGCGCTTCGGGGGGCGACGTGATCCGCTGGCGGACGCGGCCCGGGCGCTGCCCTCATCGACGCCCAACTCGCAGCGCGGCGGGAGCCGGTCGAGACGAAGCTCCGGTCGGATCCCGCCCTCCCGTCCACGACCGAGTCCGACTCGTTCGACGCGTCGCGGGCGCCGCTGGCTGGTCCCGGAGCGCCGAGCCGCCCGAACCGGCGAGACGCGCGGGCGAACGTGGCGCTCACGGCGAAATAATCCTGGCTGCGAGGGAGAAAAACCTCCCCTGACCACACTCCTCTGAGCTGTCACCTTCTGCGCCACGGGAGGAGACGGCAGCTCCGATCGAGGGCCTTACTAGAGGTGTTGGCACGTGGAGCGGGCACGACGATCTGATAGCAACCTGATTTTCATCGCAATTCTGGTGGCCGCGTGCGGCGGTGGCGGGGAGGACACCCAGTCGGATGGGCTGGGGAGCGGCGGCGGCATCGCCAGCGGCGGGTCGGGCGGCTCCTTCGGAGCAGCCGGCTCCGGCGGGATCCCGACGGGCGGCGTGACGGGCACCGGTGGTGCAATGCCGACCGGCGGCGGCCTTACGGGCGGCCAGGCCACGGGAGGAGCGGCCACGGGCGGTCTGGGCATGGGGGGCACCAGCGGATCGGGCGGGGGGGGGATGTCCACAGGTGGTTCGCTCACGGGCGGCGTGGCGACCGGCGGCGTGGCGACTGGCGGCGTGGCGACTGGCGGCGTGGCGACCGGCGGCGTGGCGACCGGCGGCGTGGCGACCGGCGGCGTGG
>CAYVRP010000080.1:0-31721 GCA_964454025.1 uncultured Polyangiaceae bacterium
CGACGCGACCCCCGCAGCCCTGCAACCGGGGAGGTAGCCGGGAACGCAGCCGTCATGCCCCGACCCGCCCCCCCCCGTGCCCCCGCCGCCGACGCCACCAACCGGCTGGCCCCCCCCGCTCGCGCCCGCCTGGCCCGCGAAGCCGGCTTCTCCCGAGGCGCGGTGGGTGTTGAGGTTGCTCCGCGCCCCGCAGGCGGCCAAGAGGACGGAACCGACCGCCGCGAGCAGCGGAACCCTCGACCTTGAAGCCATTTTCGACCTCTCCACGGGCTCTCGCCGGCACCTCGGGGCACCCCCGCGGGCACCGGGGCCGAGCGAGCCCCGAGTCTAGACGATGGGCCGATCCGGCGCCAGCAACCCACAGGGCCGCGAGCGCACCGCTTCATCACGTCGAGCAAGCGAGGCGACCTCCAGCACGGCGCTCCGCGCCGCTCACTGCAGGATCGAGGCAGAACCTGGGATGGGAATGAGTGCCCCGCCCGGACGCCCGACGCCGTGGGCACTCGGCGGCAGGACGCGACCAAGGAGCGCCTGCTACGGCACCGCCCCGGCGTCGGCGCCGCGAGCCACGATGGCCTCGATCGCCTCGGCGAGCCTGCGATCACCGCGCAGGCACGGCCAGCAGTCCACGCGCTTGCGCTTGACCTTGCACCCGCGGGTGTCGAGATACCCTCTGAGGTACCGTAGCGCCCGCGCGTCACCGTCCGAGCGCGCCGAGTCCAGCACCGCGGCCACCTCGCCACAGGAACGCGCGGCGCGGAGCCGCACCGCGACCCGGAGCGCTGGCGACGCGCGCTCGGCGAAGGACGGCTGGCGGACGAGCTCGTCGGCCCGCGCGCGCAGATCCGGCGCTCCCCCGTCGCCGGTGGCGAGGGAGTAGACGAGATCGGCACCGCGGGTCCCCATCGGGCCGAGCAGGAGCGAGAAGGCCTCGTCACGAGCGGCCGGGTTGGCGACGGCCTTGCGCACGATCGACTCGACGAGGGGCGTGGACCCGAGGCCCGGATCCCCGGCCAGCGCGCGACCCAGCGCGGCGACGGACGCCTCCAGCCGACCCTCCTCCGAGAGCGCCTGCGCGCGCGCGAGCTCCAGGCGCGCGTGACCGGGGTGGCGGCGCGCCAGCTCGGCCAGCGCCTCTGACCCGGCGCGAGCCGCCGCCTCGAGCTCGCCGGGCGCGAGCGGACGCGAGGCCACCGCGCTCGACGCCGAGGAGGCAGCCCCGGCGCTGGTCGTCGGCGCGGCGGACGCGACGGTCGTCCCCTGGCGCAGGGACCCGCTACCGCGCGAGGGGAGGAGTCGCAGCACGCCGAAGGTCACGCCGAGCAGGAGGAGGGCCGCCGCGCCCAGGAAGAACGGGGCCGGCACGCCTCGCATCGGCGAGGGGAGCCGCACCCGACTTCGGTCGATCCAGTCGAGCGCCCTGGCCAGGAACCGAAGCGCCGGGGGCGCGACCGCACCCCCCGGAGCGTCAGCCAGCGCCCCGGCGGCAGCAGTCACGGCCACGCCCTCGCGCGGGCGTGCGAGCTGAGGGGGCGCCACTTCGCTCCGAGCCCCGGCCGCGGGTGGCGCGCACGCGTCTGCCGACCCGGCACCGGACACCGTGAGCTGGGTCTCGTCTCTCGGGGAGAGCGCCCCGTCGTCGAGCCTCCCCACCCCCGTGCCGGCGATCCGCGTGAAGAGCCGCACCGCCTCGCCGCCGAGGGAGCCGAGCGCCGCGTCGATCGCCGCCACGGTGGCCACTGCCGTGGGGTAGCGCGCCGAGGCCTCCCGCTCGAGGAGCCTGAGGGCGATCTGCTCGATGGAGTGCGGAACCCGGAGCCCCGGACACCGCTCCGCCAAGGGAGGCGCGGCACGCGAGAGCTGCTGTCCCAGCACGCCCGTCTGGCTGCTGGCGACGAAGGGCCGAACGCCGGACAGCATCTCGTAGAGGATGACCCCGAGTGCGTACAGGTCCGCGCGACCGTCCACGACCTGCCCCAGCGCCTGCTCGGGCGCCATGTACTCGGGAGTGCCGAACACCATCCCGGCCCTCGTGATCGGCTTCGAGTCGGGGTCGGTCGCCTCGGCGATGGGCACACGCGCGATGCCGAAGTCGAGCACCTTGACGAAGTCCGGGTCCGCGCCCTTGGCGACGAGCATGACGTTTTCGGGCTTGAGAGCGCGGTGGACGATCTCGAGCGCGTGGGCGCTCGCGAGCGCCGAGGCGATCTGACGCGCGATGGCCGTCGCGCGCTCGACCGGGAGCGGCCCGGCGGCGATCTCGTCCCGGAGATTCCGCCCCTCGACGTACTCCATCACCATGAAGACGCAGCCGTCCGGTAGCCGCCCGAAATCGGTCGCCGCGGCGACGTTCGGGTGGTCGATGTTGGCCGCCGCCATCGCCTCGCGCTCGAACCGCGCGACGACGTCGGGCACGCTCGTGAGCTCCCGGTGGAGGACCTTGACCGCCAGCCGCTTGTGCATGAGCACGTGCTCGGCGGCGTAGACGCGCCCCATCCCCCCGGCGCCGAGCAACGCGTCGATGCGATACCGATCCGCGAGCACCGTGCCGAGGCGCGGGTCGTCGAGCGGACGAGAGCCGCCGGGGACGGGGTCGGAGGGACTCACCGCCGGCGCGCCGTCAGTACGGGCTGTCGCCGGGCTGCGGCGCCACGGGCGCCGCCGTCGCGGGCGGAGGCGGGGTCGTCGCGGCCGCCGGCGGGGTCGCCGCCGGCGCTGTGGCATCGACTGGAGCCGGCGAGGCCTCGACCGCCTCCGCTGCGGTCGGCGGCGGGGGTGACGTCCTCGGTGTCACGCGCGCCACGGGCCGCGGCCTGGCCGCGGGTTTCGGCGTCGGCTTCACCGCCGGCTCGGGCGCCGCGGGTTCCGGTTCCGGCGCCGCGGCGCTGGCCGACGCGGCTGGCTCCGCGGGCTCCGCCGCCGCAGGGGCAGGCTCCTCGACCCCCGGCTTCGGCTCCTCGACCGCCGCGGGCCTGGGCTCCTGGGCGGCAGGGGCGACGGTGGGGGGCGGAGGCGGAGGTGGCGAGGCCTGCTCGGGCGGCTCCGGGCGTCGCGTCATCACATAGATGATCCCGACGACCGCGGCGAGCACGACGAGCAGGACGAGGACGCGACCCATGCCGCCGCCGCTCGGCTCTGCCTCGGCTGCCAGCGAGACGCGACGCTCCCCTGCCGCCGGTCGCTGACTCGCGCTCGCCGGTCGCTCGCTCGCTCGCTCGCCGGCCCTGCGGGCGGCCCCCGCGACCGCGTCCCGGGGCCTCGCGGCCCCATCGGGACGCCGCTCGGCGCGCTTCTCGGCCGGCTTGGCCGCCGTTGCCCGGGCCTCGGCCGAGCCGCGCTCCGCGGCGGGCTTCGCGGCCGGGGGCTCCGCCCTGGGAGCGCGGGACGCCGCCTCTGACGTCACGACGCGCGCCGCGGGCTCCGGAGGCCTGCCGGCTGCTGGCGCAGCTCTCGGCGCCGCAGGAGCGGCGCCCCTCACCTCTTCCATCGACCCACCGGCCTCGCGCAAGGCGTCCTGGAGGAGCTCGGCGGCCTGCTTCATCATCGTGCGGTCTTCGGGCGGCGGCATTTCCGCCTCGGAGTCCGTCGGCGGGAAGAAGCCGCCGCTCTCGCCCGCCGAGGCTGCCGCCGCCGCAGCGGGCGCGTCACCGGGAGGCGCCGCCGAGGCGCCGAGGCCGATCATGGTCGCCTTCCGCGGAGACGCGGCCGGCACCGGCGCCTTGGCGGGAGCGACCGGGCGAGCCCCCTCGGGCGCAGGCACGGCGATGGGCGGCACGGACGCGCCCGATCCCGCCTCCTGTCCCGACTCGTAGGCGCCGAGGCCGCCGTCGCGCGAGGCGACGAGCCGGTCGATGACGGCCCGGGAGTCGTCGTCGATCTTGATGAACTTCACCCCCATGCCAGCCGGGCGCTCATCGCCCGCATCGCTCGGCTCGCGCTTCCACACGACGCGTCCGACCCCCTGCATCACGCGCCGGTCCTCGGCGATCTTCACCTCGAACTTGAGCAGGGTCCCGGGCGGGAACGGCGACGGCGTCTTGATGAACATGCCGCCGCGGCTCACGTCATGCGAGTGGTGCTCGATGAACTCGTCCAAGGTCGCGCTCTTGTAGCGGACCGTCATCGTCAGCACCTTCGCGCGCGGATCCTTCCGTGTTTCCTGAGCCATGAAGTCGCTACCTCGTCGCGGGAAAATCGTCCAAGGTCAAAACCTTCCCAGGTGGCTGCTCCGCGCACCACCGTCGGGGTCGAGGGCGCCGGTGCCCGGCCAGGGCCAGACAACCGCCTCCAGACACCTCGAAGCAGCGTACTAGAAGACGCAGGGCATCGGAAGCGGACGAGCGAGTGCCCCTTCCGAGCCGGGAACAGATCCCGGTCGCCGGGACGGGGGCGACCAAGCCCCCGCGCTCACCCCGATCCAGCGACCGTCGCGCGCCGTGGTAGCCTCGGCGTGAAATGCCCTCGGACCATTTCCGCGCGCACGCACGTCGGCCCGTCAGCCTCTCGGCGACGCTGCACGCGACCGGTCGCTCCTGGCACGCAGACGTCAGCGTGGTCGCTCTCGGGCTAGGCGGCGCCGGCCTCGTCGCTCATGGCCGTCCGGTCCCGCACGGGGCGGTCACGCTCGAGCTCGTTTCGCCCGTGCTCTGGGATCCGCTGGAGCTGTCCGGGCAGGTGCGCTGGAGCGCGCCGCCGGACGCCGCGGGGGACCAGCGAGTGGGTGTCGCGTTCGAGCACCGGCGGGCGGACCGCCTACGCGCCTTGCTCGCGCTCGTCGCCGAGGCCGCCGAGGACTGACCGCCAGCGACCGCACCGTCTCGAGGGACGACCAGGAGAGCCGCGCACGGTGGCCCGAGGGTAGGTCCTGGCCGCCGGCCTCGGGGGCCACGGCCCATGGCGACGCGCCAGCCCGCGAACACGCTCCTGGCCCCGCGTCGGGGGCGGCGATCCGGCGGCGGACGGCCCGGCGAGGAGCGGCCAGCACGGACGGCACGGCGGCACGAGCGACGGCCGGAGCGAGCCGGGCGACGCTGACCCTCGCCGAGGTAGAATCGGCGCCAGGGTGGGGCGCGACGAAGTGGGTCGCGACGCGGGGAGAACGCCAATGAGCGACACGACGACTCGACCGTTCGCGTACGACGCGACCGTGGTCCTCTGCTGGTCTTGCCACGGCCTGGTGACCGCGACGCCCGCCGGCAGCAACGGGACCTGCCCGGCCTGCGGGGCGGCGGCGCCGACGCGCCCTCGCCATCTCGTGCTCCCCCCACCCCAGGGGCGGGGCCCGGGCGCTCAGGACCCCGCGCTCCGGGCGCAGGACGGCCGCCCACTCGTGCCACCACCGGGGATCGCCTTCCTGTTCGAGGCCGGCGGCATCCCGGCGCATCGAATGAACGAGGCGCTGTTGGCCTGGCAGGGCGCGCGCCGCCGTGCGGCGCAGGGGGAGGCGGCCGCCGGAGAGGAGGTGGTGATGCTCGGGCGCGAGCTCGCCAACGCGGCCGAACGGGCCTCCGACCGCCTGCGCGCGCGCGCCCTGCTCGAGAGCTCGCTCGAGGTGGTCCAGTTCCCGCGGCACCGCGCCATCGTCCTCGGCGCCCTCGCACGCGCGGCGGTGCGGGCCGGCGACACCGACGCGGCCTTCCGCTTCTGGCAGCACTTCGACGCGAACGCGGCCGACCTCGAGAGTGACAGCGAGTGGCGCGTCACCACGGCCGTCGTGGCGACCGCCCGCGGCGACTACATGACGGTCCTGACCGCGCTCGGGAGCAGCTTCGAGCAATGCGCCATCCAGGATGCCCTCGACGCCCAGGCCGTCCTCTTCCGCGCCAACGCGCTCGAGAAGAGCGGGTAGCTCGCGGCGGCCAAGGCCCAGCTCGAGCAGTCCTTCGCGCAGGGCGGCCCGGCGATCCGCGACGCCTTCACGCGCATGGCCACCCTCTACGGCCCGCTCGCCCTCTGCAGCGCCTCGCTGGCCTCGGTGGTCGCGCGGCGTGAGCAGGCGGGCGCCGCCTCGGCCGGGCTCGGCAAGATCTTGCTCGGCCTGATCTTGATCGGGGTCCCCTTCCTCCCGGTGCTGATCGGCGTCGGTCTCGGCCTCTCGATGCTGCTGTCCGGAGAGGACATCTCCCTCGGGATCGAGCTCATGCCGGTCTTGTTGCCGATCGGCCTGGGGTTCGTCTTCTTCCTCACCTTCGGGATCTGGGGGATCCGCACCGTGCTGGCGGGGCTCCGAGAGCGGCGCGCCTTCCGGACCGGCGTGCGCACCACCGCCCGCGTGCTCGGGGCACGGCCGACGGGGGTCCGTATCAACGACCTGCCGGAGATGCTGATCGAGCTCGAGGTCGCGCTCGACCCGCCGGTCCGCAGTCAGCTGCGGCGCGTCGTCCACCCTGGGGAGCAGCACGTGCTCGCGCCGGGAACGCAGATCTTCGTCCGGGTAGACCCGAAAGACCCCTCGGCGGTGATCCCGGACCGCTGACCCCCGCGCGGGTCGCGCTCAGGAAGGGGACTCGCCGCGCAGCGCGCGATCGTGGAAGAGCAGCATCTCGAGCACGCCAGGGCCGCGGTTGAAGTCGTAGCTGTGATCGCCCTCCAGCACGACCAGCGGCACCTCGACACCGACCGCGCCGAGCGCGCTCGCGAGCAGCCGGGTCGACTCGAGGTAGTAGGCCTCGCGGCTGGTCGCGAGCCGCAGGCGAAGCCCGGGGTTCGCGGCCACCGCCGCGCGGACGCGCGGGACGAGGGGGCCGATCTCCCGGGGGTCGAGCGCGGGCTGCAAGCCGGCGATGACGCCGAAAGCGGTCGGCCGCGCCAGCCCCACGAGCAGAGCGCCCCGGCCCCCCAGGCTCACCCCGTCGATTCCGGTCGCGGCGGCGTGACCGAGCGCGGGCGTCTCCCGGCGCACCCGGGGCAACACCTCGTCCACGAGGAAGGCCGCGAAGGGGACCGCGGCCTCGCCCGCGTCCGGCCCGCGCAGGGAGGTCGGCGTGTAGGGGCAGACCGTCACCAGGCCTCGGTACGGCACCCGCCCGAGCGCCGCGTTCACCGCCGCGAGCCGGGCGTCGGTGACCCTCTCCAGGAAGTCCTCGCGCCCGAGCGGCGGGTGACGAAGCCGGTCGATGGCGCGCGGCATCCAGTAGTCGTCGATGAACCCGCGCGCCCCGAGGGCCGGCCCCTTCAACGCTTCCCCCATCCCGTGCAGCAGCAGGAGGACGGGGAAGCGTTCCCCCTCCGCGGCGCGCTCGGGCACGGAGACGACGACGCGCATCGGCCCCACCGCGGTGGTGGGGTAGTCCCAGGTGAGCTCGCGCGCGGCGAGGGGCGCGGGTGCGGCGGGCGCGCCGGTACCGGACGAGCTCGCCAGGGTGCCTCCCGGCGGGTCGGCGGGCGCCGGGCCGAGACGCGACCGGTGACGCTGGCAGCGACACCCGGCGCCGGTCACGAGCAGCGCCGCCCCCGTGAGCAGGGCGACGAGGGCGAGGCGCCGATCAGGACGCGGGAGCACGCGCTAGCTCCGATCCTTGAGCGCGCGCAGGAGCGCGAAGACGTCCTCGTCGCTCCGCTCCGCGCCGACGCCGAGCGCGGCGCGGAGCGCGGGGCTGCTCGTGCGCAGGAAGGGGTTGGTTGCGAGCTCGTCGGCCAGGGTCGATGGCGACGTCGGGCGCCCCTCGGCGCGCCGCGCCGTCACCTCGGCGATGCGGCGCGCCAGGGCGCGGTGAGCCGGCTCGAGCCGCGCCGCGAAGCGTAGGTTCTGCGCCGTGTACTCGTGGCCGAACGCCACGCGCGTGGCCGGAGCGAGCCGCGCGAGCTGCCGCAACGACGCGAGGAGCTCGGCGGCCGTACCCTCGAACACCCGGCCGCAGCCCGCGCCGAAGAGGGTGTCGCCGGTGAACACCCACCCGTGCCCCGCGAAGGCGAGGCCGTCGCGGGTGTGGCCGGGCACCGCGAGCGCCTCGAGCTCGAGGCCCGCCAGGGCGATCCGGGCCCCGGGCGCCAGCGGCTCGGTCAACGCGGGGATGCGACCCGCGCCGACCGCCGCGCCGAAGACGCGCAGGTCCGGGCACTCGCGCCGGAGCTCCACATTGCCGCCGACGTGGTCGGCGTGGTGGTGGGTGCTGAGGACGGCCACCAGATCGAGGTCCTGCGCCTGCGCGGCGCGCAGCACGGCGCCCGCGTCTCCCGGGTCCACCACGGCGGCCGCGCGTTCACCGGGTCGGTGCACGAGGTACGAGTAGTTGTCCGCGAGGCAGGGGATGACGGTCACGACCAGCGCGGACGCTTCCATTTTGCTTCCGCAGCATAGCGCGAGCGCCCCGGAGCGAACACGCGGCACCGGGGCGGCGCAGGTCGCGGCAGCCCGCCCGTGGGGGCGGCCGCGGGGACCCGTCCCGCCGCCGCGGAAGCGGTGGCCCGAGGGAGGCCCCGCTGTTACCCTGCGGCTCGCCATGCCCGAACCCGACGCCGACGTTCCCGACGAGATCCTCGACGCGCTGGACGAGATCGACGAGGCGCTCGAGGAGCAGCCCGCCCGCGCCCTCGAGCTGGCGCGCGCCCTGGTCCAACGGCACCCGGAGGAGCCGGAGGCGCACCTGTCGCTGGCCGAGGCGCTCTGGATGACCGAGGATCACGGCGGCGCGAGGCGCGTGCTCGAGGACCTGATCGCCCGGGAGCCCGATCTCGCCGACGCCCGGCACTCCCTGGCGTTCGTGCTGGAGGACTTGGGGGACGAGGCCGGCATGGTCGAGCAGTTCCTCGAGGTGCACCGGCTCGATACGCTCGAGGACCGCACCCTCGACGTGGACTGGCAGGCCGCCGAGGAGCTCATCGCGGAGACGGCGGCGGAGACGCTGGAATCGCTCCCGTCGCCGTTCCGGGAGCGCCTCGCGGGCGTCCCCGTGCTCCTCGAGCGGCGCCCCACGCTGGACCAGGTGCGGGAGGGGATGGACCCGCGCTCCCTGGGGCTCTTCGACGGGCTCTCGGACGCCGAGGTCCAGAACGCGGAGATCGCGACCCAACCGACCCGCATCGTGCTCTACACCGGGAACCTCGTGGGGAGCTTCGGCACCGATGACGAGCTCGTGGAGGAGGTCGAGATCACGATCCTCCACGAGGTCGGCCACTTCTTCGGCCTCGACGAGGAGGACATGGAGCGGCTGGGCCTCGAGTGAGCCGAGGGCGCCGCCCGCGGCGGGGCGCGCCGGCGAACCCCGGCGCGGGACGTTCCCCGGGGGACCGGCCCGCCGCGCCGGGCGGGATTCGGCGGCCGCACCGGCGGGGACCAGCGCCCCCTCGGCCCTGCCCTTGCCGTCCGCGATCGACTGGGATACTCGCCGGGTTCCCCCGATCCCCGGCCCGTCGCAGAGGCGTTCGATGACAGAGTTCAGCGCACCGACCGAAGGCACCCCGATCCAGTGGTCCGAAGCCGGACGCCTGGAAGTCCCACCGGACCCGATCATCCCCTTCATCGAGGGTGACGGCACGGGGCCGGACATCTGGCGCGCCGCGCGCGGCGTGCTCGACGCGGCGGTCGAACGTGCCTATCGCGGACGCCGTCGGCTGGCCTGGTACGAGGTCTACGCGGGCGAGAAGGCGCAGCGGCGGTTCGGCGACTGGCTGCCCGCGGGCACCGTCGAGGCCTACCGGCGCTACCGCGTCGGCATCAAGGGACCCCTCACCACGCCGGTGGGCAAGGGGATCCGCTCGCTGAACGTCGCCCTTCGCCAGATACTGGACCTCTACGTCTGCCTGCGCCCCGTGCGCTGGTTCACCAACGTCCCGAGCCCGGTCTGCCACCCCGAGGACGTCGACGTGGTGATCTTCCGGGAGAACACCGAGGACATCTACGCCGGCATCGAGTGGCCCGCCGGATCGCCGGAGGCGGGCCGGCTCCTCGCCTTCCTGCAGGGCGAGCTCGGCGTCGACAAGATCCGCTTCCCGGCCTCCTCGGGCCTCGGGATCAAGCCCGTCTCCCGGGAGGGCACGGAGCGGCTGGTGCGCGCGGCCATCCGGTACGCGCTCGAGCAGCGCCGCGCCAGCGTCACCCTGGTCCACAAGGGCAACATCATGAAGTACACCGAGGGCGCCTTCCGCGACTGGGGGTACGCCCTCGCGAAGCGCGAGTTTCGCGACCAGATCGTGACCGAGCGGGAGAGCTGGATCCTCGGCAACGCAGAGGCGGAGCCGGACCTGAGCGTCGAGGAGCACGCGCGGCGCGTGGAGCCGGGCTACGACATGGCGCCCCCGGAGGCGCAGGCCGAGCTCAGGGCCGAGGTCGAGGCGGCGCTCGCGCTCCGCCCCACCCACGGCCAGGGGCGGCACCGACAGCGGCTGATGATCCGCGACGCGATCGCGGACATCACCCTGCAGCAGGTGCTCACGCGAGCCAAGAGCTTCGACGTCATCGCGACGCTCAACCTCAACGGCGACTACCTCAGCGACGCGCTCGCCGCGCAGGTCGGCGGGATCGGCATCGCCCCGGGCGGGAACATCAACTACACCACCGGCCACGCGATCTTCGAGGCCACCCACGGGACCGCGCCGAAGTACGCCAACCTCGACCAAGTCAACCCCGGCTCGGTCATCCTGAGCGGCGAGATGATGCTACGCCACCTCGGCTGGAACGAGGCCGCGGACCTCGTCATCGCGGGGATGAACGGGGCCATCGGCGCCCGCACCGTCACCTACGACTTCGCCCGACTGATGCCGGGTGCGACGCAGGTGAAGTGCTCCGAGTTCGGACAGGCCGTGATCCGAGCCATGGGCGGTTGAGCGGCGCGGGGAGCGGTCGCATGGAGCGCGTCAAGATCGGGCTGGTCGGAGCGGGGAACATCGGCGGCGAGCTCGCCAACCTGGTGGTGGCGCGCGGCCTCGGCGACGTCGTGCTGTACGACGTGCCGGCGCGGGAGGGAGTCGCCCGCGGCAAGGCCCTCGACCTCGAGCAGGCGGCCGCGGTGTGCGGCCGCGAAACCCGGGTGACGGGGACGTCGCGATTCGAGGAGCTCGCCGGAGCCGACGTGCTCATCGTGACCGCTGGCCTCCCCCGCAAGCCGGGTCAGTCACGCGACGACCTCATCGGCGTCAACCTGCCCATCATCCGCGAGGTCGCGGCCGCGACGCGCCGGCACTGCCCGGAGGCCTTCGTGATCGTCATCTCGAACCCGATCGACGCGATGGTGTACGAGTGCCGGCGGGTGCTCGACGCCCCTCGCGCGCAGGTCGTGGGCATGGCCGGAGTCCTCGACAGCGCCCGGTTCTCGTACTTCCTGGCGCGCGAGCTCGACGTCAGCGTGGAGGACGTGCGGGCGATGGTGCTCGGCGGACACGGCGACGACATGGTGCCGCTCCTGAGCTACTGCACGGTGAGCGGCGTGCCCGTCCGCAAGCTCGTTGCGCCGGAGCGCCTGGCCGCGATCGTGCAGCGCACGCGGCAGGGCGGCAGCGAGATCGTGCAGCTGATGGGGACGAGTGCCTTCTACGCCCCGGCGCTGAGCGCGATCGCGATGGCCGAGGCGTACCTGCACGATCTGAAGCGCCTGCTCCCCGCGGCCGTCTACCTCGAGGGCGAGTACGGCTTCCACGACCTCTACCTCGGCGTCCCGGCGGTCATCGGCGGCCACGGCGTCGAGCACGTCGTCGAGCTCGAGCTCGACGCGGGCGAGCGGGAGATGCTGGGGCGCAGCGCCGCGAGCGTGCAGAGCGTGATCGAGGTAGTGAGGCGCTCGTGAGTCCCGACCGCCGAGCGGAGCCATCAGGGAGGAACCGAGGGTGAAGATCCACGAGCACCAGGGGAAGGCCATCCTCGCCCGCCACGGCGTGCCGGTACCGAAGGGCGTCGCTTGCTTCACGACCGAGGAGGCGGCGGCCGCCGCCGAGCGGTTGATCGCGGAGACTGGCGACCCCACGGTGGTGGTCAAGGCGCAGATCCACGCGGGCGGCCGCGGCAAGGGCGGCGGCGTCAAGGTGGTGCGCGGCGTCGAGGCGGCGCGGGCAGCCGCGGCGGCGATGCTCGGCCGCCCCCTGGTCACCCCGCAGACGGGCCCTGAAGGGCAGGTCGTCCGCCGCCTCTACCTCGAGCAGGGCCTCGCCATCGCGCGCGAGCTCTACGTGGGGCTGGTGGTCGACCGGGAGCGGCGCCGCGTGGCGGTCATGGCCTCCACCGAGGGCGGCGTGGAGATCGAGAAGGTCGCGGCCGAGACGCCCGAGCGTATCCTGACCGTGCACGTGGATCCGGCGCTCGGGCTGGGGGCGTATCAGGCGCGGCGCTTGGCCTACGGGCTCCGGGCCGGCGACGGCTCACCGGAGCCGAAGCGGACGCTGGCCGAGCTGGTCACCGTGCTCACGCGCCTGGCGCGGCTCTTCGAGGTCGAGGACTGCTCGCTCTGCGAGGTGAACCCGCTGGTGATCACCCGGGACGGCGCGGTGGTCGCGCTCGACGCGAAGATCAACCTCGACGACAACGCGGCCCCGCGCCACCCCGAGTGGGCCGGGCTCGTCGATACGGCGGAGGAGGATCCGGTCGAGCTCGAGGCGAAGGCGGCCGGGCTGAGCTACGTTTCGCTCGACGGCGACATCGGCTGCTTGGTCAACGGCGCCGGGCTCGCGATGGCCACCATGGACATCATCCAGCACCACGGCGGGCAGCCGGCCAACTTCCTCGACGTCGGGGGCAGCGCGACCCGGGAGCAGGTCACCACGGCGTTCAAGATGATCCTGTCGAGCCCGCGGGTGAAGGGCATCTTCGTCAACATCTTCGGCGGCATCATGAAGTGCGACGTGGTCGCGGCAGGGATCGTCGCCGCGACGCGAGAGCTCGGCCTCACGGTCCCGCTCGTGGTGCGGCTCGAGGGCACGCGCGTCGCCGAGGGCCGGGCGCTGCTCGCCGGGAGCGGGCTCGCCATCCAGTCCGCGAGCGACATGGGTGACGGAGCGCGGAAGATCGTGGCGGCGGTCCGCGGCGGCGCGTGACGCGAGGAGCGACCCATGGCGATCCTGATCGACCGAGACACCCGCGTCGTGATCCAGGGCATCACCGGCGCCGCCGGCGCGTTCCACGCGGCCCAGTGCATCGCCTACGGTACCCGCGTGGTCGCGGGCTGCACGCCGGGGCGCGGCGGGGAAACCTTCTCCGCCGCGGGCCCCTCCGGGACCGAGGTGGTGGTCCCCGTTTTCGACACCGTCGTGGAGGCGGTCGCCGCCACCGGCAGCGACACGGCCTGCGTCTTCGTGCCCGCGCTGGCGGCCGCGGACGCGATCCTGGAGGCCGCGGACGCGGGCTGCCGCCTGGTGGTCGCGATCACCGAGGGGATCCCGGTCGCCGACATGCTCCGCGTGCGGCGGGCGCTCGAGGGGGGACCGACGCGGCTGCTCGGCCCGAACTGCCCGGGCGTCATCACGCCGGGGCAGTCGAAGGTGGGGATCATGCCGGGCCACGTCCACCGCCCCGGTCGGGTCGGCGTGGTGTCCCGCTCGGGAACGCTCACCTACGAGGTGGTGGGGCAGCTCACCGCCCTCGGGATCGGTCAGTCGACCGCGGTCGGCATCGGCGGCGACCCGGTGGGTGGCCTGGATTTCGTGGACCTGCTGCGCCTGTTCGAGGCCGACCCGGACACCGACGCCGTCATGATGATCGGCGAGATCGGGGGGAGCGCGGAGGAGCGCGCAGCCGAGTTCATCGCCCGCGGGATGAAGAAGCCCGTGGCCGCGTTCATCGCCGGCACGACGGCGCCCCCCGGCAAGCGCATGGGCCACGCGGGCGCGATCATCGCGGGCGGCCACGGCACGGCCCAGGAGAAGATCACCGCGCTCGAGGCTGCCGGCGTCGCCGTCGCGCGCTCGCCCGCCGAGATGGGCGCGACCGTGAAAGCCCTGTTGTAATCCCCGGGTTCGTGCCCTAGATCCGCCCCTGCGGAGGCACCTGGCATGCAGCGAACGCTCGCCATCATCAAGCCGGACGCCGTGGAGAAGCGCCTGCAAGGCGCCATCCTGCAGCGTATCCTCGACGAGGGCTTCGAGATCCTCGCGATCCGGAAGTTGCACCTCACCCGGAGGCAGGCCGAGGAGTTCTACGCCGTCCATCGCGGCCGGCCGTTCTTCGCGGATCTGTGCGCGTTCATGTCACGCGGGCCCATCGTCGTGATGGCGCTGGCGCGCGAGGACGCGGTGGAGCGCTGGCGGAACGTCATCGGCGCCACCAACCCGGCCCAGGCGGCGGCGGGCACCCTGCGCCACCTGTACGCGAGCTCGGTGACGGAGAACGCGGTCCACGGCTCCGACTCCGAAGAAAACGGCCGCCTCGAGTGCGGGTACTTCTTCCCCGGCGTGGATCTCGTGTAGCATCGGCTTCGGCATGTCGGGTGGCACGCCGCCATCGCCGGGGGGTAGACTCCGTAGTTCGGAGCAGCTCGATGCGGCGCGCGGGTCCGTGCGCGACGCCCTCGGTTCGCTTCGCAACCTCGAGCAGCTGCTCCGGTCGATCAAGGTGGGGCCCCGCGCGCTCGCGACCGTGCTGCCCTCGGTGCATGCGGCGTGCGCGCCGCTGCTGGCCTCCTGCCGCGAGCTGCTCGACTCCATCGCCCCGCTCGGCGCCGCGCCGAGCGCCATCGACGCCTTCGTCACCCCGCGCCTCGTCGCCCTCGAGCGGGCGCTCGCCGCGGCCATGGAGACGCCCTTGCACGCCCGCCAGCGGCTCGCGCTCGAGGCCGCGGTGACTCGCGCCGCGGCGGACCTCGAAGCGGGATGCGCGCTGGTCGATCTCCTGGACCGCGCGCGGACCGCGCCGGCGACCCCCGTGTCCCTGGTGGAAGTCACCCGTTCCACACACGGGCCCCCGGCGGGCGCCGCCACGCGCGTCCTCGAGCGCGTCTCGGGGACGCTGACCACGGCGCCCGCCGCGGACGTCCTCGTCAATCCCGGCGTCGCCGCCGAGCTGCTCCGGATCGCGGTGCGGATGGTCATCGCGGCGCATCCGGGGGTCACCCCGCACGTCCGCGTCGGTCCCGAGGGCGCGGCCCGGTCCGGGATCCGGGGCAGCCCCCGACCCACCTCGGGCGAGCCCATCCTGCTGCTCGCGCCCCCGCTGATCGAGCCCACGATTGTCTCCGCGCGCGCGGCGGCGCGCGCGACCGGTGGCGAATTTGTCTGCCAGCCCGACGGGACGGTGACGCTCACCTGGGCGGCCGGCGGCGGCGAGTGAAGCGCGGCGCCACGGCTCGGCCCGCTGCGCGCGGAGGGAGGCGCCGCCCGTGACCCGGGAGCAGGCCCTCGCGGCGCGCCTGCTGTGGTGCTGCGAGATCCCGTCACCGACCGGCGAGGAGCGCGCGCTCGCAGACGCCCTCGCGGCGCGCCTCGCCGCCGCGCGACTGGCGGCGCCGCCGGTCCGGATCGGCGACTCCCTGGTGGTCCAACTGACACGCGACACCGAGGGCCCCCGCGTGGTGCTGCTCGGGCACCTCGACACCGTGCGCACGCGCCACTCCGGACCGCCCCGGGTGGAGGGCGACCGGCTCTACGGCCCCGGCGCCGCCGACATGAAGAGCGGCCTCGCCTTGATGCTCGATCTGGCCGAGGCCCCGCGCCGACCCGCGGTGGACCTCACCCTGGTCTTCTACGCCGGGGAAGAAGGGCCCTTCGACGCCAACGAGCTCGGGCGGGTGCTGGCGGAGCGGCCCGAGCTGGCCCGGGCCGACGTCGTCGTCGCCCTCGAGCCGAGCGACAACCGCCTGGAGCTCGGCTGCGGCGGCTCCTTGCACGCGACGATCCGCTTTCGGGGCAGGAGCGCCCACGCGGCCCGGCCCTGGCAGGGTGACAACGCCATCCACCGGGCGGCGCCGCTGCTCGCGCGGCTCTCGGCCCTGTCGCGCGAAGACCACGAGGTGGACGGCCTGGTGTGGCCCGCGGTGACGTCCGCTACGCTCGCCCGCGGCGGGACGGCGCGCAACGTGCTGCCGGATTGCTTCGAGCTCAACCTGAACCACCGCTTCGGGCCCGATCGCACCCTCGCCGACGCCGAGCGCGCGGTGCGCGAGCTGGTCCAAGACGAGGCCGAGATCGAGATCGTCGATCGCTCACCTCCGGCGCCGCCGCTCCGCCACCACCCGCTGATCGCGGCGCTCGCGGCCGCGGGCGTCACGGGCGTAGCGCCGAAGCTCGGGTACACGGACGGCGCCCGCTTCGCGGGCCTCGGCGTGCCCGCGGTCAACTTCGGCCCCGGCACGCAAGCGCAGGCGCACCAGCCCGACGAGTGGACGAGCCTGGCCGCCCTCGCCGCCGGGGCGGAGATCCTCGCCACCTGGCTCGAGCGGATCTCGGCGAAGCGGCGCTGAGCGCGTCGGCGTCGCCGCGCCGCGTTCACCTCGAGGCGCGACGCGGCGCTGGACGGCGGAACTACAACCTTCCAGCGTGCCGATTCTCGCGGCGCGCCGGGTTGCACCAGGTCCAGCGGGAGGCCCATGCTTGTCGAGTCGGAAGGCAGGGAGCCCATGGGCAGGGAAGCGCTCATCACGACGTGCACCGGCTGCGGGGCACCGCTCGAGCTCGGAGACGAGGCCAGCTACGTGCGGTGCCCGCGCTGTGGGGGCGCGAACCTCGTGGACACGGTGCCGCCGTGGGCGCTGGCGGACGCGGCGACCGGACCCACCCTGGTGGCGACCACTGCCCCGGCGGGGACCGCAGCCAGCAGGCCGCCCGCGGTGCGCCCCTCCACCCCGCCGCCGCCCCCGCGGCGAACACGGCCCCAGGCCGCACCTGAGGGGCCGACCGCCGCGCCGCGCTCGCTCCCCGCGCCGCCGGTCCAGGCCTTCACGGAGGAGCTGGTCGCGATCCGCTGCGAGCGTTGCGGCACCGAGTTCGACGGCCCCCTCGAGATGCTGCACTGCCCGCGTTGCGGCGCCCACCACGCGGTGCACGCCGCGCCGCCGTGGGAGCTGACGACCGTCGACGAGTCGTCGTGATCGCGCGGCGGCCTGCGCCCCGGGGCGCCGCGCCGGCGGGCACGACGGGGCGTCGTCACGACCGGCGCCGGCCGCGGCCAGGGGCAGCGCGATCCCTCGTGGTTCGCTTCTGGTATGCTGCGACCCCCTGGCGCTCGGGGGCCCACGGCGCGGCCGCGCCGGCTCGACCGAGGGAGTGAGGATCCATGCTGCCCGCCGCCGATCCCGGCCGCGTCTCCCTGCCGGAGAAGCTCGCCTATGGAGCCGGAGACTTCGCCTCCTGCCTGTACTGGGCCGCCTTCGGCAGCTTCCTGTTGAAGTTCTACACCGACGTCTTCGGCATCGCGGGCGCCGCCGCCGGCACCCTCTTCCTCTTCGCGCGCATCTGGGACGGCGTGAACGACCCCCTGCTCGGCGCCGTCGCCGACCGGACCCGGTCGCGCTGGGGCCAGTTTCGCCCGTACCTGCTCTTCGGCGCGGTGCCGTTCGCGGTCGCGGGGGTCCTGCTCTTCACCACCCCGGATCTCGGCCCCCAGGGCAAGATCGTCTGGGCGTGGATCACCTACAACCTGATGATGATGCTCTACACGACGGTGAACATCCCGTACACCGCCCTGCTCGGCACCATCACCTCCAGCTCCATCGAGCGCACCAGCATCTCTTCCATCAAGTTCCTCTTCGCCTTCGGCGCCGGACTGGTGGTGAAGGCGACCCTGCCGTTCTTGACGGAGGCGCTGGGCGGCGGCGACCTCCGTCGGGGGTACGAGCTCACGTTCGTGGTCTACGGGGTCGTCGCCGCGGCCCTCTTCCTCGTCACCTTCGCCTTCACGCGGCAGCGCGTCGCCCCGCCGCCGGCGCAGCGGACCCGCCTGCTCCACGACCTCGGGGACCTCGTCAGCAACGGACCCTGGCTCGTGCTGCTCGCCGCCACGCTCCCGTTCATCCTCTTCGTGGCGATCCGCGGCACCATCACCGCGCATTACATCGACTACTACGTCGGCGAGCAGTCGCTGTGGCTCCCGGGCTTCGGCACGGGCACCTGGGGGTACAAGGAGCTCTTCGCCGTCTTCGGCGTGACGGGGGACGTCGGGTCCATCGTCGGGGTCCTGCTGGTAACGGCCGTCGCCCGGCGGCTCGGCAAGAAGACCACCTTCCTCACCCTGATGGGCTGCTCGGTCCTCGCGACCCTCGCCTTCCGCTGGCTCCGTCCGGATCAGGTCTGGGTCATGCTGACCCTGCAGCTCCTCGGGTCGATGACCGGAGGTCCGCTCTCGGTGATCCTCTGGGCGATGTACGCCGACTGCGCCGACTACTCCGAGTGGAAGCGCGGCCGGCGCGCGACCGGCCTCGTCTTCTCCGCCTCGACGATGTCGCAGAAGTTCGGCTGGGCGGTCGGCGGCTTCTACGCCGGCTCGCTCCTCACGGCCACCGGCTACGTCCCCAACGCCGCCCAGACCCCCGAGGTGCTCGAGTCGATGCGCGCGATGATGGGGGTCACCCCGGCCGCGTTCGGGCTCCTGGCGCTGCTGGTGCTCACCGTCTTCCCGCTCACCGATCGTCGCGTGGCCCAGATCGAGGCCGAGCTCGCCGCGCGCCGGGGCGGCGGGGCGGCCACGGGCGCCTCCCCCGCGTGAGAGGCGGCCGGGCCGCGCGGCTTCACGAGGCGTCGCGCCCGACCGCGTGATCGAGCCGGACCTGCGCCACCACCAGGTTGACTCGGGCGTTGACGACGGCCAGGCGCGCGCGCAGCACGGCCGTCTCGGCCAGGGTCACCTCGACGCTGGTCGCGCGACCGAAGGCGAGCTGGAGCTGGCGCACGCGCAGCACCTCCGCAGCCGCGACCAGGCCGCGCCGCGCCGTCTCCAGATCCTGCGCCGCCTCCTGCAGCTCGCGGTGCGCGGCCATCACCTCGATGCTCAACGCGTCCCGGAGCTGCTGGGCCTCGCTGTCACGCTGCTCGGCCTGAGCGCTGAGCTTGCGCGCCTCCGCCCGCGCCGCGCCGAGCCGCGTGGGCGTCCAAACGAGCTCGACGCCCGCGTCCCACGCCGCCGAGAAGCGATCCTCTTGCGGAAAGACCCGCTGGTTGGGGTTGACGTAATAGGCGTTGGCGAACGCCGACAGGCGCGGGAGCTCGTCGGCCCGTTGGGCCCGGCTCGCGCGCTCCAGCGCAGCGCGCCCGGCCTCGATGGCGCGCAGCTCGAGCCGCTTGTTGATCGCCTCGGCGAGCAGATCCTCGAACGTGCGGCGGGCGTCCGGTGATGGAGTATCGGGCAGCGCCTCGCCGATGGCGAAGGGCTGACCGCTCGTGTCGTGCAGGGCGGTGCGGAGCCGCGTGTCGGCGAGGGCGACCAGGTTCTTCGCCTGCGACAGCATGAGCTCCGCGCTCGCCACCTGGGCCTCCGCCCCGAGCACGTCGGCGCGCGAGAGGCGACCGCTGGCGGCGGACTGGCGCGCCAGCCGGAGCTGCTCCTGGCTCTGCGCGAGGGACTGCTCCGCCACCACCTGCTGCAACGTGGCGCGAACCCAGTCGAAGTAGACCAGCTTGGCGTCGGCGGCGATCTGGAGCCGGGCGGCCTGCTCGCGGAGCTGCGCGGCGCGCTCCTGGCCGCGCGTCGCGTCCAAGTCGAAGCGGGTGCGGAGCACGTAGTCTGAGATGGGCAGGGTGACGGACGCCTGGAGCCAGTACTGGTCGGGGAGCACCGGGAAGGAGAGCGCGTCGAGCGGTACCCCGGAGAGCGGCGCGCCGTCCGGGAGCGGACCCGTGGTGTCGTCGGTCACCACCAGGCTGCCCCCACCGAGCCCGAACGAGCCGCTGTCCACCGGCGATTGCCGGGTGTAGCGCGCGATCAGCGTCACCTCCGGCAGGAGCGCCGCTCTCGCCCGCTCGACGTCGCGCCCGGCGATCTCGACGTCCTTCGCCCGGGCGCGCGCCTCGTGGCTGGTGGCGACCGCCTGCTCGCCGACACGCTGGGCGGTAAGGCCCCCCGGACGCCCGAGGAGGGCCTCGAGGCGCGCCGCGAGCTCGTCGGCGCCAGCCGGAGCGCTCGGCGCGGCCGCCGCGGCCGCACCCGCGGCTTCCTCCCCGCCGGCGTCGGCGGGGACGACCCCGACCTCGCCAGGGGTTGGAGGGGATGACACGGGCTGGGCCGCGGCGCGCGCGGGCAGCGACACGACCAGCGCCAGGCCCGCACCAACGAGCAAGAACCGACGAACATCGCGCGACATATGACCTCTCCTGGCTGCCCGCGAGCGCCCCCCCGTCGAGCGATCGACGGCGGGCGCCGAAGCATCGGCGCCCGTCCCCGCCAGGTCCGGGGCGGCTCGGTCGGGGCCGACCGCAGGCAGGGGGCACTTGACCACATCCGCGTCGCGCTCCCAACCGCCGCGCCGAGGGCAGCGCAGGCCCCATCGGCTCCGGCAGGGCCGCGATCGGAGCCCAATCCGCCGCTGTAAGGGGCGACCGGCCCCTCCGTTCTCCTGCCAGCGACGAACGACGCTGGAGGCAGACATGAAGCGCGGTTCCTGGGCGTGCGTGCTGTTGTTCGGGTGGCTCTTCCTCGGTTGTGCGGCCAGAGGGCCGGTCGCTGCCCCGCCCGCGGAGGCCGGGTCGCCCCCGGGACCGCCGCCCGCGGGCGAGCCGGAGGGCTGGGACAGCGGGGGTGTTGCCACCTCCGGCGAGCAGCGGGCCGAGGCGCCGGCGCCCCCCGACGCCGCCGAGGCGTCCGCGAGCGCGCCCGATGCCTCGCGCCAGCGCCGGCCCGGGCTCGGCACCCTGTGGGGCGAGGACCGGACCAGCCACGTCACGACGACCGCGTTCTTTCGCGCCGATCCCGAGCGGCCGTTCGCCGTCGCGACCCTCTACTACAACGACGCGGCCGGCGTGCAGGCCATGGCCGCCCAGAGCGGACGCTCCAGCTACCACGACGACGTGGTCGCGCCGATCGCGGGTGGGCAGCTCGACGTGCAGGTGCTCGACGAGTACCTGCGGCCGCTGCCGGGCACGCAGGCCGGCGGTCGAACCTACGTCGTGGGCGAGGCGGGGCAGCGCTACGTGCTGCGGATCGTGAACCGCACCGGCAACCGCGTCGAGGTGGTGGCGACCGTAGACGGGCTCGACGTGATCGATGGCCGTCCGGGCTCCTTCCGCAAGCGCGGCTACATCGTCGCGCCCTGGGCGACGCTCGACGTCGAGGGCTTCCGCCGCAGCGACAGCACGGTCGCGGCGTTCCGCTTCGGCGCCGTGGACGACTCCTACGCCGAGCGCAAGGGCCGGGGGCGCAACGTGGGCGTCATCGGCGTGGCGTTCTTCGACGAGTCGGGCTCGCGCTGGCCCTGGACCGACGAGGCCATCCGCTACCGCCACGACGCCGACCCCTTCCCTGGCCGCTACGCCGAACCCCCGCCCACCTGGTAGTATCCCCGCGCTCCGCAGCACCAAGGGGCGCCCGCCGCCGGCGGCGGCCCCCTCGCCGGGGAAGACGCATGGGCCATCCGCATCAGATCGTGATCTTCGGGGCGAGTGGCGACCTCGCCCTCCACAAGCTCCTCCCCGCGCTGGTGAGCCTCGCTCGCCAGCGGCTACCGGCGGGGGGCTTCCACGTCGTCGGGATGGCCCGGCGCCCGAAGTCGGACGCCGCGTACCGCGACGAGATCGCCGGCGCGCTCCCCTCCGAGCTGCGTGATGCCTTCGCGGAGCTCGCGCCGCGCGTCTCCTACGTCCCTGGCGACGTGAGCTCGCCCGCCGATCTCGCGCGCCTCCGGGCGCACCTCGCCGCGCTCCCCGGCGGCGAAGAGGCGTCACGCCTCTACTACCTCTCGCTCAAGGCGTCGCTGTTCGCCCCGGCGGTGACCGAGCTCGCCCGAGCGGACCTGCTGCAGCGGCGGGTCGATCGGACCGCCTTCCGCCGCGTCGTGATCGAGAAGCCCTTCGGCCACGATCTCGCGAGCGCCCGCGAGCTCAACCAGGCGCTGCACCGCCATCTCGAGGAGGAGCAGATCTACCGTATCGATCACTACCTCGGGAAGGAGACGATCCAGAACATCCTCGGCCTCCGCTTCCACAACGCGATCTTCGAGCCGCTCTGGAGTCGCAGCCACGTCGAGCTCATCCAGATCACGGTCGCCGAGCAGGTCGGCATGGAGAGCGGCCGCGGGGGCTACTACGACTCGGCCGGGGCGGTGCGCGACATGCTGCAGAATCACATGCTGCAGATCCTCGCCCTGGTGGCGATGGAGCCGCCGTCGTCCCTGGAGGCGGAGGAGGTGCGCGGGCTGAAGGTTTCGCTGCTCAAGAGCCTGCGCCTCCCCGAGCCCCACCGTCTGGTGCGGGCTCGATACACCGCCGGCACCATCGATGACCGCCCCGCGCGGGCCTACTTGGAGGAGGACGGCGTACCCGCGGGCTCGACGACGGAAACCTACGTCGCCGTCCGCGCGGAGCTGGACAACTGGCGCTGGAGCGGGGTGCCGATCCTGCTCCGCCACGGCAAGCGCCTGGCCAAGAAGTTCACCGAGGTGCAGGTGCAGTTCCGCACCCCACCGCTCCAGCTCTTCAACCGCCCCGTCGGCATGACGGACGCGGAGCTCCGCCGCGCGATCCGCGAGGGATCCATCTGCCAGATACGACCGAACGTCCTCAGCCTCTGCATCCAGCCGCGCGAGGCGATCTCGCTCTCCTTGGGCGTCAAGACCCCCGGACAGGGCATGGTGATGGCGCCGGCGCGGCTCGACTTCGACTACCGGGACCACTTCGGCAAGAACACGACGCCGGCATACGAGCGGCTGCTGCTCGACGCGATCCTCGGCGACACCACCTTGTTCCTCCGCGCCGACGAGATCGAGGCGAGCTGGGTCTTCGCGGATGCGGTCCTCGCCCGTTTCGGCGCGGAGGGGGGCCCCCCGCTCCTCGAGTACCCCGCGGGGAGCTGGGGACCGATGCAGGCGTCCGCCCTGTTCGAGGGGTGCGAAGGCGGGTGGAGTGGCGGTCGCTGAGCCGGGGAGGTGGCGAATCGTCGCGGATCCCCCGTCGGCCGCGGCGGAGGCGCTCGCACTGCACCTGCGGGCCGCAGGCCCGCGCCCACGCCTCGCGGTGGCCGGCGGCTCCGCGGCCGCAGCGCTGGCGCCCCTCCGCGCCCGGCTGGGACCCGACCAGTGGCGGCGTCTGCGCGTTACCTGGGTGGACGAACGGCGCGTGCCGCTGGAGAGCCCCGAGTCGAACCGCGGCGCCGCGCACCGCGCGGGCTGGTTGGGTCCCGCCGCCCCGGTCGGGGGGGAGATCCCACTCTGGGTCGACGGCGAGACGTGCGAAGCGGCCTTGTCGCGGGTGACCCGCGCGATCGCGCACGAGTTCGACGGAGTCCTCGACGCGCTCCTGCTCGGGATGGGGGAGGACGGACACGTGGCCTCGCTATTCCCGGGCCACCCTGCCCTCGAGGCGACCGGCGCCGCGGTGTGCGTCGACGACGCGCCGAAGCCCCCGCCGCAGCGCATCACGCTCTGCCTGCCGCTGCTCGCCACGGCCCCCGTCGCCGTGCTGGTGGTCACGGGTGCGAGCAAGCGCGACGCTCTGCGCCGGCTCCGCGCGGGAGACCCCTCACTCCCGGCCGCGCGCGTCAGGGGGAGGGTGGTGTTCACGGACCAGGACGTCTGAGCGGCGGTGTCGTCGCGCGCGACCACCCCGCGCTGCGCGCCAGCCAGGCCGGCCCGTGGCGCTCCGCTCAATCGCAGTCGCCGTCCCGCTGGTCGCAGTGCTTGCCGTCCGGGCAGTGTTCGTCGAGGAGGCACTCCCGGCATTCCAGCGTGTAGACGGTGTCGCAGTGGGGGCGCTGCTCCGAGCAGTCCCCGGCGGAGAGGCACTCGCCACAGATCCCCATGACGCAGTACTTCGCCGCACCGTCCTCCGCGGGGCAGTCGCTCAGGTCGACGCACTCGACGCACCAGCCGCTCTGCCGATCGCAGATGGGACGCGGCGTCGGACAGTAGGAGTCGCTGGTGCATCGCGGGATGCAGGCACCGGTCCTCGAGTCGCAGACCTCGGTCGCCGGGTCGCAGTAGCCGGCGTCACAGGGATCCGTCCACCCGCTCCACGTGTTGCCGGCCCCCGCGTTCGCGGGACCGCCGGTCCCGCCCTGGTGCGGTCCGTATCCGCTCCCACCCGTGCCCCCCACCCCCCACGTCGCGCCGGTGCCGAACCCGGGCGTTCCGCCCGAGCCACCGGCGCCGTCACCTGGCGGGGCGCCGCTCGCGCCGAGGTCCATCGCCTGGATCGCGAGCAGATCGAGGGTTTCGTGACCGCAACCGGGCGCCGACGCGACGACCGCGCCGAACACCAGGACGGCCCGCAGCACCCCCCCGGCCCCGCCATGCCACCTGACGCTCACGGGAGCCACATTCTAGCAGAGTCCACGGTCCTGGCTCGTCGCCGTGGCCGGCGACCTGGCGTTCGGCCGGCGCGGCGACCCTGCCTACCCCCTCCGGCCATCGGTTACAATGGAAAGCAGTGACCGCTCCTCCCCTCCGCAAGCGAAACGCGCACCTCCGGGCGCTGGAGGGGGGAGGTGCGCCGGGCCCTTCCGACGAGGCCCTCATCGCCGGGGTCCGCGGGGGCGCCCAGACGATGGCGACCGCCCTCTACGATCGGCTGTACCCGGTGGTGGACCACACCGTCTACCGGGTGTTCGGGCGCCGCGAGGTGGACCACGACGATCTCATCCAGGCCGCGTTCGAGCAGATCGTGATCACGCTCTCTCGCCGCTCCTTCGCGCGCGCCTGCAGCCTGCGTACCTGGGCCTCCACGGTGACCAGCCACGTCGCGCTCAACGCGCTACGCTCGCGCCGGCGCGAGCGCCGGGTCTTCGATCGCAGCGTGGATCTGCGCCCCGACCTGGGATCCGCCGTCGGCGATCCCGAGCGGGAGGTCGCGGCCCGCGCCGCCATCGACACCGTTCGCGGTGAGCTGGTGTCGATGCGCCCCGACCGCGCCGAAACCGTCTTTCTCCACGACGTCCTCGGGCACGATCTGGCCGAGATCGCGCTGACCACCGGGGTCACCGTGGCCGCCGCGCAGTCGCGCCTGGTCCGCGGGCGCAAGGAGCTGCACGAGCGGTTGCGGCGAGTCGCCCAAGGGGGGGGGGTGTCATGACGCACGAGCAACTCCGCGAGGCGCTGGAGGCCTGGCGCGCGCAGGGCGTCCCCGTGGACGACGAGCGGCGCGAGCGGCTCCGGGAGTCCACCGTCGATCAGATCCGCACGGCGATGCAGGCGGCTGCCGAGAAGCGTCGCCGCCGGGCGTGGGTGACCGGCGCGCTCCTGGCGGCGCTGGTCGGGGTCGGCGCGGCGGCGGCCGTGATCGCCGTATCGTCAGCGCTGGATCGATCGCCGCCGGCGTCCACCCTGGTGCAGAGCGAGCTGTTCGCCCAGAGTGAGGATGCCCGCTCCTCCGTGGAGCGCGCCGAGCAGCACCTGCCGCTGCAGAAGACGCCGCTCGCGCTGCAGCCTGGAGACGCGCTGCATGCCGGACCAGCAGCGGCGGTGGAGCTGGCGCTCCCCGACGCGGGACGAGCCACTCTCGCGGCCAACGGAGAGCTCCAGGTGCCCCGCGCGCTCCGCGCGGAGCAGCGCTTCTCGCTCCGTCAGGGGCGTTTGGAAGTCGCGATCCCGTCCGAGGCGCCCCATCGGAGCCTCGTGGTCACGACCCCCCACGCCGCCGTGGCGGTGGTGGGGACCGTGTTCACGGTGGCCGTGCGCGGTGAAGGCGCGGCCGCGGAGACGGAGGTCACCGTGGCGCGTGGGCGCGTCCATGTGATCGCGTACGACGGCGAGGAGCGCTGGCTGGACGCGGGTGACTCCTGGCGCTCGTCCGAGCGGGCGGTGACCGCGGCGGCCGCGGACGACAGCACGCGAGCGAGCAGCGAGATCCCGGCGCCGAGCGCGGCCCGCCGGGCCGCTCCGGTGCGCGGTGGCGAGCCGGTCGGCGCCGCGGCGAACCTGAGCGCCCTGCCCGAGCAGAATCGGCTCTATCGGCAGGCCCTCGACGCGCGCAACGCGGGCGACGACGCCCGCGCGATCGCGCTGCTGGACTCGCTGATCGCCCGCCACCCGGGCTCGCCGCTCCGCCAGGAAGCCGAGGTGGAGCGGTTCCGCGCCCTGAGCCGCATCGGGCGGACGGCGGAGGCGGTCCGCGCGGCGCGGCGCTACCTGTCCGACTACGAGACGGGCTTCGCGCGCGACGAGGCGGAAACCCTGGCCCTGCCGAGCGCCCGCCCCACGCCGTGAGTCGCCGCCCGGCGGCCCCGCCGAGCGGGCCTCCCGGCTCGAGCGCGGGGGTTCGAGCCTCACCGCCGTGGGCACGTGGCGCCGAGCCGGATCCCCACGGTGCCGGCCCCGTGCAGACGCACGGCCGTCTCTCGCGGCACGCCCGCTACCTGTACGTCGGTGGTGCCGAAGGGCCACACGGCCTCACCGCCGATGACGGCGCGCGCTGGCGAGGTGCAGGGCCACTCGACGTCCCCGCCGACCGCGCCCATGCCGAGCCACCGCGCCGCCTCGTCGCTGCGACCGGTGGCGGGATCGGACACCTGCGCGCGGATGAAGTCGGCGCCGAGGAGTGCCCGCAACGTGAAGCGGAGGTCGCCTACGTCGAGGTAGCCACCCGGACCGAGAGCACCCCCCGCGACCAGATAGGACATGCCGAGCGGCGCCCGCACCACCCAGGCCATGTCGCCACGGAGCGCCAAGGACCAGTGCCGGTCCCCCCACAGGCTCGCCGCCACGCGGGGACCCAGGCGCGGCGCGTCGCGCTCGACCCCGGTGCCCCCCAGCGCGGTGACGTCGGCGGTGAGCCGCACCCGGCGCCGTGACGACTCCGGCTCCCGCGCCGCGGGCGGCGGCGCGGGGCTGGACGACGGCGGCCCACCGCGCGCGTCGCGGGGAGCGGGGAGCGACCCCGGCGCTGCGGTGGGCTCGTTCGCGGCGGGCCCGGCCGCGGCCGCGGGCGGCGGTGCCGCGAGCGCTTCCCCCTCGTCGTTCAACTCGAGCGTGGTCGCCAGCGTCCCGGCCGCGAAACCGACGGCGGTGCAGATCTCCTCCGGCTCGTCCTCCCTCGCGAAGCGCAGCGAACGCGTCCGCCACCGCGGCGGCTCCCGCAATCCCACCTGAATACGCACCGAACCGTCTTCGCTCCAGCTCAGGATGGCGACCGCCCGCGGCTCCGGCGTGCTGGACTGTTCGGCGTCGACGCACTCCCCGTCCTTGACCGCGCGGGTGCAGGCGCGGAGCAGCGTCTGCCGCAGCTCGGGGGCAAGCTGGGCGTCGCCCATCTCGACGACGACCGGGGGCAGCGGCATGACCCCGACGAGGATAGGCGACCTCTCGACCCGCCGGACAGCCTCTCGCCGGGTTCAGGCACGAAACCGGGGACGCCGCCCCGACTGCCCGACGGCTTCGAGGTAGCGCCCCGCGTGATCCCGGGCTCCGAGGGGCCGCGCACGGCCCGTCGGGGCGCCGCGACCCCCTCCTCCGAAGACGACCTGACCCATGGTACCTTGCCCGGCTCGATGAGCGACGAGTCGCGCACTGTCCTGGTCACTGGAGCCACCGGTTGCCTCGGGCGCGCGGTCATCGCCCGCTTCCTCCGCGACGGTCACCGCGTCGTCGCGGCGAGCCGCGGGGCGCCGCGCGCGCGGGACGCGCTGCCGGAGGGGGCACGCCCCGTCGCCCTGGACGTCACCCGACCGGAAACGCTGGCGCCCGCGCTGGAGGGCGTCGACGTGGTGGTGCACGCCGCGGCCAAGGTCGGCGACTGGGGGCGCCGCGGGGACTTCCGGGCGGTGATCGACGGCGGGACGCGCAACCTCGTCGAGGCGTGCATCGGCCGGCGTCTGGAGCGCTTCGTGCACCTCAGCAGCGTGATCTTCTACGGGCTCCACGGGAGCGGCGTGATGACCGAGTCGATGCTGCCCGGCGACCTGTCCTGGCCGTACGCCGAGGCCAAGGTCGCCGCGGAAGAGGTGGTGCGCCGAGCACACCGGGAGCACGGGCTCCGCGCCGTCCTCCTGCGGCCGGGCAATTTCTTCGGTCCGGGCTCGCGGCTCTTCACCGAGCGCCCCGTCGAGCTCTTGCGGCGCGGTCTGCTCTCCCTCCCCCCCGACGCGGGCAAGGCGAACCTCGTCTTCGTCGAGAACGTCGCCGCGGCAGTTCGCGCCGTCGCCTTCGAGGAGGCCGCCGTAGGCGAGGGCTTCAACGTGGTCGACGACACCGAGCTCGACTGGCGCGGGCTCTTCGACCTGTACGCCGCCGCCCTCGGCGCGCGCCCCGTCGCCACCCGCCCGACCTGGATCTTGCGCTCGCTCGCCGCGGGGATGGAGGGGGTGGCGTATCTCACCGGCCGCCCACCGCTCATCACGCGCAACGCCATCGACTACCTCCGCTTTCGGGGGACCTACGCCAAGGGCAAGCTCGGGAATCGCCTCGGCTTCCAGGCGGAGGTCCCCTTCGAGCAGGCGCTCGCCAGGACCGCCGACCACCTCCGGCAGCGCGCGGGGCGCTGAACGACCGGCTCGAGCGCTCACCGACGCGCGTGCGGCGGCGGCGAGCCGCCACCCTGCGCCGGCCGCCGCCACCGCCTCGCCGTGATCAGGCCCCCGCGAACGCGGTGAAACCGCGCGGAACCCGCGCCCGCACGGGACGGCGCGGGGGCGGCACGCCCCGTGCAGTCGCCGTCGGCCGTGCTTCCCGTGACGACCCTCCCCGCGCCGATCTGCGGCCGGCCCCGCGGGCTCGCCACCATCCATGCGAGCGCGCTCGTCGGGCTCGACGCCTACCCCATCCGGGTCGAGGTCTGCGCCACACGGGGGCCCGCCTTCTTCCAGATGGTGGGGCTGGCCGAGGCCGCGGTCCGCGAGGCGCGCGTCCGCGTCGCGAGCGCCCTGGCGCGCCTCGGCGTCCTGCTCGACGAGCACGCCATCACCGTCAACCTCGCCCCCGCGGACCTCCGCAAAAGCGGCGCGGCGCTCGATCTGGCGATCGCGGTGGGCGTCCTCGGCGCGGTCGGCGAGCTCGATCCCCTGGTCTGCCAGGACACACTGCTGCTCGGCGAGCTGTCGCTCGAGGGGCGCCTCCAGGCCATCCGCGGGGTGCTTCCGCAGCTCGACGGCGCGCGAGCGCGAGGCCTCGCGGGGGCGGTGGTCCCGGCAGGCAACGCCGCGGAGGCCGGCCTGGTGACGGGCCTGCCGGTGTTCGTCGCCACGGACCTGGAGGGGGTCTGCGCTCACCTCGCTGGTCGCCAGGAGCTCCCGCGCGCGCCGCGAACGCCCTTCTCCCCGACCGAAGGCGGCGCCGGCCTCGACCTCGCGGAGATCCGCGGCCAGGGCAGCGCCCGCCGCGCGCTCGAGGTGGCGGCGGCAGGCAACCACAACCTGCTCATGGTCGGGCCGCCGGGCGGCGGCAAGACGCTCCTGGCGCGGGTCATCCCGACGATCCTCCCCGCCCTCACCTTCGCCGAGGCGCTGGAGGCGACCGCGATCCAGAGCGTCGCTGGCCTGGTGGACCCCGAGCGCGGCGGCGTCACCACGCGCCCCTTCCGCGCCCCGCACCACTCGGTCAGCGACGCGGGGCTCGTCGGGGGTGGAGACGTCCCGCGGCCGGGGGAGGTGAGCCTCGCCCATCACGGCGTGCTCTTCCTCGACGAGCTCGCCGAATTCCGGCGTAGCGCGCTCGAGGCCCTCCGCCAGCCGCTCGAGGACGGGCGGGTATGCATCTCGCGAGCCCGCGCGCGTGCCTGGTTCCCTGCGCGCCCGCTGGTCGTGGCGGCGGTGAACCCTTGCCCCTGCGGCTACTGGGGCCACCCCTTGCGCCGCTGCCGGTGCAGCCCCGTCCAGCGGCGCCGCTACCTCGCGCGGCTCTCGGGCCCCCTGCTCGACCGGATCGACGTGCACGTGAGCGTACCTCCGGTCGACGTTCGTTCCCTCGCCACCGCCGCCGCCGGAGAGTCCTCTGCCGCGGTCCGCGCGCGGGTGCGCGCGGCCCGCGAGCGGCAACGCGAGCGCCAGCGCCGGGGGGAGGTCGTGCACGCCACCAACGCGGCGCTCTCTCTGGCCGAGCTGGACCGGGTGGCGGCGCTCGACCGCGAGGGACGCGCGCTCATCGACCGCGCCGTGCGCCAGCTCGGGTTGAGCGCCCGCGCCTACGTGCGCGTCCTGCGCGTGGCGCGCTCGGTCGCCGATCTGGAGGCCACCCAGACCGTGCGCGCGCCGCACGTCGCCGAAGCCGTCCAGGGGCGCTTGCTGGAGGCGGAGGGGCTGGGCTGATCCGCGCCGCCGCCCTCCCGCCGCCCGTCCACCACCCCCTCCCGCGCGCGCGACGCGCGGCAGCACCCAGGAGAAGAGCATGAGCAAGGAACATCAGGAAACCCGCCCCGAACTGAACGACCTCGTCCGCGCCGTCGAGAAGGCTCATGGCAAGGGCGCGCTCATGAAGCTCGGGGACCCCGCCCGCCTCGAGCCGATCCCGGTGATCCCCACCGGGTCGCTCGCCCTCGACGAGGCGCTGGGAGTCGGCGGCTACCCCCGAGGCCGCATCGTGGAGATCTTCGGGCCGGAGTCGAGCGGCAAGACCACGCTCTCTCTGCACGCGATCGCGGAGGCCCAGGCGCTCGGCGGGGTCGCCGCCTTCATCGACGCTGAGCACGCCTTCGACTTGCGGTACGCGCAGGCGATCGGCGTCGACCTCGGGCGTCTGCTGGTCGCGCAGCCCGACGACGGCGAGCAGGCCCTCGACGTGGCGGAGATCCTGGCCCGCTCCGGGGGCGTGGATCTGGTCGTCATCGACTCGGTCGCCGCCCTGGTGCCGCGCGCGGAGCTCGCCGGCGACATGGGCGACGCGCACATGGGCCTGCAGGCGCGACTGATGAGCCAGGCCACCCGCAAGCTCACCGGAGTCATCGCGAAGACCGGCACGACGCTGATCTTCATCAACCAGCTCCGCCAGAAGATCGGGGTGGTCTTCGGCAACCCGGAGACTACCGCGGGCGGGCAGGCCCTGAAGTACTACTCGAGCGTCCGCATCGACGTCCGCCGGATCGGCAAGGTCAGCGTCGGAGAAGCCGTGATCGGCAACCGCACCCGCGCCAAGGTGGTGAAGAACAAGTGCGCCCCGCCCTTCACCGAGGCCGAGTTCGACATCCGCTGGGGCCGCGGGATCGACGGCGCCGCGGATCTGCTCGAGGTGGCGCAGGCCTGCGGCGTGGTCGAGAAGAGCGGGCAGCACCTGATGCTCGAGGGCAAAAGCCTCGGGAACGGCCGGGAGCGGGCGCGCGACGCGGTGCTCACCGACGGGGAGCTGCGGCAGCTCCTGCTCCAGGCGACCATCGGCTCGCTGCCGTCCAAGTCGGGTCGACCGCTCGCGGGCCCGTCCCTCGCCAGGGTGAGTGCGGTCGGGGACGTGGAGGCGACCGAAGCCGTAGCCTGAGCGCGGTGGGGTGCGCGCGGGCCGCTCGCGCCGGAGGGGGCGCCGTGCGACAATGGATCGGCGAGACTGGTTTCCCGTGGCCCGCGCGATCCCGTCGCCCTCCCCCTTCCGTTGCCGTCACGCGATCGCTGCTCCGTCTCCGGCGCAGTGGCCTACACCACAGAGCCGGAAATGGCCCAATCCGCGTACATGATGGCGGTCGCCCTCCCGCCTCCAGCAACGCCCTCAAGCACCCGGCGCGAAACCGCGGCTGATCGCCTCAGACAGCGTGCCCGGTAACACTCGAAACCTATCCCTTCAAGCGCCAGCCCGCGGTCCGCGCCGCTACCCTCCGCG
>CAYVRP010000081.1:0-31647 GCA_964454025.1 uncultured Polyangiaceae bacterium
GGGGGGGCGGGGGGGGGGGGGGGGGGGGGGGGGGGGGGGGGGGGGGGGGCGGGGGTGGCGGGACGCCGAACGGCATCGCGACCGTCCAGGGATCGGGCCGAGCCGGCAGCGCCGCGGGCCGGGCGCCGAGGGAGGCGCGCGCCGCGTTCGTCGCCGCCGCCTCGACCGAGTCGAGCGTCGGGGGCTCGAGGGAGAGCGCGGTGAGGCTGGCGCCCTGCTCGGCCGCGACCGCCAAGATCGCCAGGCTCCCCGCGCGGACGTCCCGCGCGCGCAGGCGGACTCGTCGAGGGGCCGTCACCTCGTCGTACGACACCGCTTCCACCTCCGGGCGGGCGAGGAGCCCGGCGGCCAGGTCGCGGGCCGCGGTCGAGGTCGCTACCAGCTCGACGTCCCGCCCCGAGCCCGCCGCGGTGACCGGTCCGGTCGCGCGGAACGCGGCGCCGATCGCCAGCACGTACGGATCACCGCCGAGCGCGAGCAGGTCACGAACGCTGGAGGTCACGGGGACCACGACCGCGCGACCCGCCCCGAGCTCGCGGAGGCGCATGACCACGCGCTCCGGGTCCGCGCCCGGGACGTCGGCCAGGGGCTCGTGCAGCGCCACCAGCAGCGGATCTCGGGCGGCGAGCGCGGCGGCCAGCGCCACGCTTCGCCGCTCGGCGGGGGTCAGGCGCTCCGGGCGGCGCCGCGCCCAGGCTCCCAGCCCGATCGCGCCCAGCGCGGCCTCGGCCGCCGCCTCGCCGCCCAGCGCCGCGGCCAGACCGTCCCGTACCGTGCGCGCCTCGGTCACCGGCTCGACCGCGAGCAGGAGCGCGATGCGGGCTCGGGCTTTCGGGGAGCGCTGCGGATCGACGCCGTCTACGGTGAGCGTCCCCGTGCGATCCCGGCGCTGGCCGCCGAGCGCGGACACCAGCGTCGCCCCCGCGTCGGGGCGGGCGAGGATCGGGAACAGGCCCGGACCGAGGTCGAGCTCGGCGACCTGCAGGCCAGGGGCTCGCAGCCCGCGGAGCACGAGCCGGCTCACGCGACACCGGTCCCGATGACGAAGGCGCGCGCGAGCAACGCGGCCAGCGCCGCGGGCACGCTCGGCACGCCCATCCCCGCCGCGCGGAGCAGCTCCGGAGCGATCACCAGCCCGGCGAGCGCGCGCCGCGGCCGGCGCGGCCAGAGCGCCACGGCCGCCCGCCCGAGGAGGACCAGGGCGGCGCTCGCGACGGCCACGTAGGCGAGCGCGGCGACGCCCAGAGCGAGCCCTACCCGGAGATCGGTCAGCGAGCGGGCGAGCGCGATCTCGAGCGCGGTCAAGGCGAGGGTGGTCGGCGCCAGGGTGAACGCGACGACCCACACCGCGCCGAACCAGCGCGCCCGTGCCAGCGTCGTGCGGTCGTGGCCGCGCTGGTGAGCGAGGGTCGTGACCCCATCCGTCGCGTCGTCGAGCGCCGCGTCGCGGGTGATCCCGATCAACGCCAGCCCGCCCCCGAGCCAGGTGAAGACGAGCAGCGCCTGCTCGAGCAGCGGATCGGTGCTGGGGGCGCTCGTGGCGAAGTGCAGCGTGATCATCAGCGCCGCCACGCCACCGCCGACCAGCGGGGTCAGCCAGCGCGCGGCGCGCACCCAGCCGCGCTCGGCGCCGCGCCGCGCCGCGAGCGACAGGAGGGCCAACCTTCGAGCGAAGGGCGCCGGGTCCGGCGCGCGCGCCGCTAGCGAGACGGGAGCCTCTGGCACGCGCGCCAGTCTAGTGCCCCCCATGGGCCGAGGCCATCCGGGTCCCGCCGCCGCGCCCTCCCGGCGGCTCGTGGGGATGCCCGCGGGAGGTCCCCGCGCGAGCGCCGTGCGCCCGCCTGGCGCCGAGCCTCGCTCACTCGACGGCGGCGCGGGCGTGGCCAGTGTGGCGGGACGAGGTGCCGTCGCGGAGAGCTCGGGCGCGCTCCGCCCAGTCGGCGGCGCGCGGGTCCCCCAGGCGCTCCAGGGCCGTCGCCAGCGCGAAGGTCGCGAGCGGGTCGTCGGGGCTGAGCGCGAGCGCGGCCCGGCTGGCGCCGGCGGCGTGGCGCGGTCGCCCCGCGGTGAGCTCGACGACCGCGAGCCAGCCGAGCGCCGCGACCCCCTGCTCGTCCCGTCTCGTCGCGACCGGCGCCAGCAGCTGCCGGGCGTGCTCGAGGTCGCCGGCACGGAGTGCGGAGCGCGCCGCGACGACCGCGAGCCCCGGATCGTCGGGGAAGCGTCGCTGTCCCTCGAGCGTGATGACCTCCGCCTCCAGTCCGCGCCCGAGGGCGAGCAGGCAGGTCGCCAGCCCCGAGTATCCAACCGGTTCTTCCGGCGCCACCTCGACCAGGCGCAGGTACTGCTCACGGGCCTCCTCGAGCCGGCCACCTTCGAACAGCAGCCGCGCCAGGTTGGCGCGCGCCGGCGCGAAGCCCGGGTCGACGGCGAGCGCCTCCCGGTAGCGCGCGGCCGCCTCGTCACGTCTCTGCTCCTGCTCGGCGAGGACGCCGAGGGCGTGGTGCGGCTGGGCGACGTCCGGGTTCAGGCGTCTGGCCCGCTCGAAGAGCTGCCGCGCTCGCGCCGTGTTGCCGCGCTCGAGCTCCACCAGACCCTGGTTCGTCAGCGCCTCGACGAAATGGGGCGCGTGCTCGAGCGCGAGGGAGAAGCGGGCGTTCGCCGCCTCCAGGTCCCCCGCCTCGAGCGCCTCGACCCCGGCGTCGTTCAGCGCGCTCGCGCGCGGAGGGAGCGGGGCTCGCCCGTGGCACGCGGCCGCGCCGCAGGCGACCCCGAAGAGTGCCCGACGGAGGAGGGCGCCGGTCATGACGGATCGGTCGTCCCTGGGTCCCCTCCGGTTGCGTCCGACACCCCGGGGCGCCCCGGGCGTACGGAGCCCGCCGGAGGCGACCCTCACCCCAACGCACGAGCGGGGACCTCGTCGCCGCCCCCGCCCCGTCACCGTCTCCGCTGTAGCGAGTGCCGGCCCGGTCCGGAACGAGGCCGCTCTCGCGCGGTCGAGGGGACGCCCGACTCCGACCCCTTTCTCCGGCGCGGCGACGGCGCGGCGACCGCCGCCGCGCCGGGGCGCGCGCACGTCTCCGCGGGCG
This sequence comes from uncultured Polyangiaceae bacterium, assembly GCA_964454025.1. Taxonomy (GTDB): domain Bacteria; phylum Myxococcota_A; class Polyangia; order Polyangiales; family Polyangiaceae; genus JAFGBI01. Next base: position 3,087 of record CAYVRP010000081.1, read on the forward strand.
AGGCTTGGGAGATCGCTCTCCGGTGACGGGCTCCAGGTAGGCCAACAGGTCGCGGGGCTCCGGGTAGGCCAACAGGTCGCGGCTGGCTCGTGTAGGTGGTCGCGACCCCCGCCCAAACGGGGTATACGGCCGTCCGTCAGGGCGCCGGACGGATGCTCCCGGCCGGCGCTCCAGCCCGGGTGAAGAGATGCTCCGCACGAACCTGCTCGCTTGCGACGAGGCCGAGAACCTCCTGGTCACCGCCGACGGCAACACCCTCTTCGTCTTCGCCGGAGACGACGAGCAACCCCTCTGGAAGGGGGGGTGTGAGGGCGCCATCCTGGGCGTCGGGGTGACCGACGAGGAGGTGATCACCTTCGACGACTCGGGATCGATCGTCTGGTGGAACGGCGAGACGGGGGAGCGCACCGACGAGGTTTCGGTGGAGGGAAGCCCGAAGGGCTTCGCGGTGGATGCGGACGGGGTAGCCGCGGTACTCACGGAGGACGGTGTCGAGGTGGTCGATCCAGGTGACGAGCCCCGGCGCATCGAGCTGCGGGGGGGGCGCTCGGTCGCCTGGGCCGGCAACGGGGGACGCCTCGCGGTGGGCAGCCGTGACGGCACGCTGCGCATCTTCGATGACGCGGACCTCGAGGAGGTTGGCGTCGCGGAGCTCGCGGGGCCCGTGGTCGCCGTGCACGGGCTCGCCGACGGTGACTGGCTGGTGGCGGTCGGAACGGAGCTGCTGGTCGTCGCCGCCGACGGCGGGGCCACCGTTCGTGTCGTCGAGGTCCCGGGGAGCGGCGAGGCGCGCTCCAAGCCTGACTGCCTCGCCGCCTCGGCCGATGGCCAGATCGTGGCCTGCCGCGCGGCGCCCGACCGCGTGCTCGCCTTCGATCGCGACAGCGGACGACGGGTGGCCAGCGTCGTCTACGCCGAGCGAACGGTCACGGGGGTGGCGTTCGGCGCCAAGAGCTGGCTCGGCGTGGCCCTGGACGGCGGTGACGCGAACCGGGTGAGCCTGCGCACCGGCGCCGTGCGCCACACGGCGCCGCACGAGGGCCAGCCCGAGCGTGCGGCGGCTCCAGCGGTCGAGGTGTCCAAGATCGAGCGACGCCCGCGCGCGCGGCCTGCCCCCGCCGCGGCCGTCGCGGGCACGCGGTCGCGCCCCCGGGTTGCGCGCCAGGAGTCGGAGGTGCCGGCCCCGGATCGGCAGACGCTCGGGATGCTCGGCGTCATCGCGGCCTCGACCGTGGTGATGTGGGGCGCCGCCAAGTTCGCCTGCAACGCGCACCCCCCGGAGTCGAAGAAGCCTCGCGAGGTCGGGACCGTGGAGCTTGCCAGCACGCCGAAGGACGCAGCCATAGAGATGATCCACCGGCTCGCGAGCTACGAGTTCGATCGCGCCCTGGAGCTCGCCGACACCGAGCCGGCCCAGGAGGTGGAGCGGCAGCTTCGCGCCTGCGAGAGCAACGGCAAGGAGGCGTGCGACGCCAAGCGGAAGCAAGCCGCCGGCAAGGTGCTGACGACGGCGGAGGTCTTGACCAGCAGCGCCAGCGCCGCCAAGGCCCGCGTCACCACCACCGGGCCGGACGGCACGCGCGTCTACTCCGTCGACCTGGTCAACGCGCCTCCGATATGGAAGGTCACCCGGCTCACGGTCGAGTCCGGCTGACGCGCCCGGCGGCCCCCGGTCATCGCCGCGCGGCGCCAGCCGCGGCGAGCCAGCGCTCGAGCCGAGCGGCGCCGATCGGTCCGCTCGCGGACTCGAGGACCGTCCCGTCGGGGCCGACGAGGATGAAGGTTGGCAGTACGGTAATCCCGTAGTCGCGGGAGAACGCCGGGTCCCCGTGCAACACGGGGACATTCAACGCCCAGGCGCGCGCCGCCGCCGCCGCCTCCTGGGGATCCTCGTCCACGCTGACCGCGATGACCTGCACCGGCCGCGCGCGCGGCGCCGCCGCCGCCTCCACCAGGGCGGGCGCGCTCCGGCGGCAGGCCTGGCAGAAGCTCGCGAACACCTCGACCAGCACGAGCTTGCCGCGCTGCTCCGCGAGGCGAAAGCGCGAGCCCTCTCCGGCCACCACCGGCAGATCGAAGTCCGCCGCCGGGACCCCCGCGGCGGGCCCGGACGCTCGTGGTCGCCACAGCCACAGGGCTGCGGCGGCCAGCAGCAGATACGGAGCATAGCGTCCGATCCGGCCTCGCCAGGCCCGACCCAAGGCAGCCGTCAGGGAAGGGAGGAACGCGACCACGCCGGTACCTGCATCGTTGGAGCGGGCTGGTCAGCGGGAGGATTCCGCTCGGGCGGATCCCACCCCAACCGGGCGCCCTGGCCCCCGGAGACGAAGACGGACCGCCCCCGCGGGAGGCGGTCCGTCCGGATGACCGGGGCCGAGTCGGCGCGAAACCCCACTCCGCTCGCGGCGCGCGCTCAAGGCACGGTCGTCAGGGCCTTGAGATCGAGCATCTCCTCCATGTCCGGCATCACGACCAGCTCGACCCGGCGGTTCTGCTTGCGCGCCGCGTCGTCCGTGTTCGGCACCGCAGGATCCGTCTCGCCGTAGCCGGCAGCGTGGAGCTTGCGACCGTCCAGGCCGCCGCCGCCCTCCTTGTCGTCCACCGGCGCGATGAGGAAGACCAGCACGCTGCGGGCGCGCATCACCGACAGCCCCCAGTTGTCCTTGAAAGGTCCCCCCTTGAGCGGCTTGTCGTCCGTGTGTCCGGCGATCTGGTAGTAGCGCTTGGCGAGATCGGCGTCCTTGCGGATCACCTGGGCCACTGCCGTGATGACCTTCTTGCCCTCGTCCTGGAGCTTGTCGCTCCCCGACGGGAAGAGGACGTCGCCGGGCAGCCGAATCACCATCCGGTTGTTGCGGATCTCGACCTTGAGGCCGAGCTCGGTCAGCTGCTTCAGCTTGCTCGTGAGCTCCTCGAAGCGCTTCTTGATTCGCTCGAGCTGCGCCGCGCGCGCCTGGTACTCCGCCAGCGCGCGCCGGGTTTCCGCGAGCGTGGACTCGGCCTTCTGCTTCGCCGTACCCTCGGCCTCCAGGGCCTTGGCCAGGCTGTCCATGTCGAGGCCCATCTCCTTGAGATCGGCCGTCAGCCGCAGCACTCGCGCCTGGGTCGCCTGGAGCTCGGCCCGAGTGGCCGCGTGCGCGGCCTTCTCCTGCTCGTACTGCTGGCTAAGCTGGTTGTACTTGGCGATCTGCGCCTCCATGTCCTTTCTGGTCACGCCGCAGCCGAGCGTCGAGGCGACCAGAAGGATCCACAGCACCCGTCGATTCACGAGACGACCTCCACGATGAAAACCCTGCCCGCAGCCCGCCTCGTGCGGGGTGCCGGCGAGGGAAGGTTGGCGAAGCGCCGCCTCGAGTCAACCCGCGGGTTCGCGCCATCTTCCGGCGGTCAGGCCCCGCCGCAGGTCGAACAGGCGCAGGCAGGAACCCGAGGAGCCACGAAGGCCGGCGGGCCGGCTTATGACTCTCTCGCGACGCTTGTGGCGGCTGCCGCGGACCCGAAGGGAGGACTCCGGAAGGGCGGCGAGTGGTCGAGCCCTGCTGGCGAGGACCTGTTGCGACCTCGTCACCTCGGCGTCACGTCCCGATGGTATGCGTCCACGCAACGCGCTGGGACGATCGGGCAACAGGACGGTTAACATGGTGAGGCCTCGAGCGGCGTGGTCGATCCGGCCCCGCCGTCACGGGCTTGGACGCCCGGGGTTCGCATGACCAAGATCCTCGTCGTCGAAGATGAGCGCGACCTGCGACAGGTCCTCGAGTATAACCTCCGTCACGCGGGGTTTCAGGTCGTGCTGGCCGCGACGGGCACCGAGGGCATCGCCCTGGCGCGGGAGCACGGGCCGGGGCTGGTGCTGCTCGACCTGATGCTGCCGGACATCTCGGGCACCGAGGTCTGCCGCGTCCTCAAGGAGGATCCGCGCACCCGGGCGACGCCGATCGTGATGGTCACCGCCCGGGGCGAGGAGATCGACCGGGTCGTCGGGTTCGAGCTCGGCGCCGAAGATTACATCGTCAAGCCGTTCAGCGTGCGCGAGCTGCTCCTGCGCGTGCAGGCGATCTTGCGCCGCCAACGCGGCGAGGCCCGACCCTCGGCGGAGCCGATCGAGTTCGGAGTGCTGCGCATCGACCGCGAGGCCCACCGCGTCTGGGTCGAGGGCAAGGAGATCGAGCTCACGGCCCTCGAATTCAAGCTCCTGGTGACGCTCTACGATCGGCGAAACCGCGTCCAGTCTCGCGCCGCGCTCCTCGACGACGTGTGGGGGATCCAGGCGGACATCACCACCCGCACCGTCGACACTCACGTCAAGCGCCTTCGCGAGAAGCTCGACAGTGCCCGCGACTACGTGGAGACTGTGCGTGGCGTCGGCTACCGGTTCGTCGCGGCGCCGGGAGAGGCCGCGCCTTGACGGTCGGGCTCCCCGCCCGCGGCGCCACCGTCCTCGGTTCCCCCGTCGCCCGACTCGACGCCGGCACCGGTTCCTCCCCGTTCACGACCCTCCCCGCGGCGGCCGCCCTGGCCTCGCCTCCGCCCGGCGTCGGCGCCGTCGGCCTCGGGGCGCTCGTGGTCGCGCTCGCGGCGGCCCTGCTCCTCGCCGGGCTGGCGTGGCGGCGCGCGCGGCGCCTGGCGCGGGCGCTCGAGCCGATCGCCCGCGCTCTCGAGCTGGTCGATCCGAAGACACGGCGGGCGGCCCCGGGGGCACCCGCCGACCGCGCGGGGCGCGACGCCGAGCGGCTCGCCGAGCGCCTCGAGGCGACCCTCGCCGGGCTGCGCAGCGATCGGGACCGGTTCGCGGGCGTGCTCTCCGGCATGAACGAGGGGCTCCTGATGGTCGACGCGGTCGGCCGGGTCGCGCTGGTGAACCCGGCGCTCCGCGAGCTTCTCCTCTTGTCCTCCGACGTCGTCGGCTCCACCCCGCTCGAGGTGTTCCACCACGCGGAGCTGCAGTCCCTGCTCGAGGACGCCGCGGCCGGCTCGACCAGCGTCGAGGGCGAGATCGCCATCGAGGGGCTCGCCCCGCGGCGGTTGCAGGTGAGGGCGGCCCCGCTCGCGCCGGAGCTCGGCGGCGGCGTGTTCGCGATCTTCGTGGACATCACCGAGCGTCGCCGGCTCGAAACCATGCGGCGCGACTTCGTGGCCAACGTGTCGCACGAGCTCCGGACCCCGGTGACCGCCATCCGCACCGCGGCCGAAACCCTGCCCATCGTCATCGAGCACGATCCCCCCGCCGCCGCCAACTTCATCCGCGTCATCGACCGGAACGCGGTGCGGCTCCACGCCCTGGTGGAGGACCTGCTCGACCTGTCCCGCATCGAGTCCCGCGAGGTCCAGCTCGTAAGCGAGGCGCTCCTCCTCGCGCCGCTCGTCACCCAGATCGTCGAGCTGTTTCGGGCGCGCGCGCAGGAGCGGGAGATCACGCTCCAGATCAGCGTGGACGCGAGCTTGCCGCCGGCGCGCGTGGACCGCAGCGCGTTCGAGCGCGTGCTGACCAACCTGATCGACAACGCCATCAAGTACGCGGGCCAGGGCTGCTCGGTCCGGGTTTCCGCGCGCGATGCGGGGGAGCTGCTCGAGGTCACCGTCGCCGACACCGGGGCCGGCATCCCCGCCGAGCACCTCCAGCGGCTGTTCGAGCGCTTCTACCGGGTCGACGCCGGGCGGTCCCGCGAGCTCGGCGGCACGGGACTCGGGCTCAGCATCGTGAAGCATCTCGTCGAATCGATGGGGGGAACCGTGTCCGTCGAGAGCACGGTGGGCTTCGGGGCGGCCTTCTCGTTCACCGTGCCGCACGCCAGTCCGCCGTCGTCCGGCGGGGCGCGCGAGGTGGCACGCGAGCCCTCCGCCGACGGCTGATCGGGGCGCGCCCGGCCCTCCGCCCCCGCCCGGCGTCCGCTCAGCCGAACAGGCCGCGCGCCTCGAGCGCGGCCACGATCCGCTGCGCCGCCTGATCGGCGGTTTCGGTGGCGAGCGAGACTTCCACGTCGACCCGGACCGGGACGTCGTAGAGCGGGTCGACGTGGCCGGCCCCGTAGGCACCGCGTCGGTCACGGCGCTTGCACTCCTCGAGCGGGGTGGCCACGTACACCTGCAGGAAGCGCTCGTCGCCGACGTTGGCGCGCACCGCGACCCGATCGAAGCGCCGCGGGGAAGCGAACGCGAAGATCGCGATCAGGCCGATGTCGGTCAATCGCCGCGCCACCTCCGGGGTGAAGCGGGGGCTGCCGCCGTCGTGACGCGCCCGGGTGGACAGCCCGTCGTCAGGGTCGACGACGTAGGCGATGCGCCCCAGATCGAAGAGGCGGCGCTCCAGCGCGTAGGCGATCTCCGTCTTGCCGGCGCCGGGGAGCCCGGTGAGCCACACCGTGGCGCCGCGCTGGCCCAGGCGCTCGTGGCGCTCCTCCGGGCTCACCTGCGTCCGCCACTCTCGATCGTCGGGCTCGTCCGCGCTGCGCTCGGCGGGGGGATCCTCGAGGATCATCCCCGCCGCGACCGTGTTGTTGGTCAGCGAGTCAATCAGGATGAAGGCGCCCGTGCTGCGGTTGCGACGGTAGGCGTCGAAGTAGAGCGGCTGGTGGCAGGCGACGGTCACCCGCGCGATGTCGTTCAGGTCCATGCGCTTGGCAGGGATCTCGCTCAGGGTTTCGAGATCGACCGTGTAGCGGATGTCCTCCACCTCGGCGCGGACGTAGCGCGCGGCATGCTTCAAGAGGTAGCTCTTCCGGCGGTCGAGCGATCGCTCGCTCATCCACACCAGCATCGCGTCGAACCGCCGGCGCAGGGTCGGTGGGTCGTCGGGATGGACCAGCATGTCTCCGCGGCTCACGTCGATCTCGTCCGCCAAGCGGATGGCCACGCTCTGCGGGGCGAAGGCGGTCGGGAGCGAGCCGTCGAAGGTGTCGATGCCGGCCACGCGGCTGTGCCGCCGAGACGGCAACACCAGGATCGGGTCGCCCTCTCGCACCACGCCGGAGGCGATCTCGCCCGCGAAGGCCCGGTAGTCGAGGTTCGGGCGCAGGACGTACTGCACCGGGAAACGGAAGTTCTCGTGGTTGCGATCCATCGCGATGGGGATCGTCTCCAGGAGCTTGAGGACGGTGGGACCCTCGTACCAGGGGGTGCGGGCGCTCGGGTGCACCACGTTGTCCCCGCCCACCGCGCTCACGGGCACGAAGCTGACCGACTTGAACCCCAGGCGCGCCGCGAACTCGCCGAACGCGGTGCAGATCGCGGAGTAGACGCCCGCCTCGAACCCCACCAGGTCCATCTTGTTCACGCAGACCAGCAGGTGCGGGATGCCCAGCAGCGACGCGATGAACGCGTGGCGGCGGGACTGGGGCAAGACACCGAGGCGCGCGTCGATCAGGATCAGGGCGACGTTGGCGGTCGACGCCCCGGTGGCCATGTTGCGCGTGTACTGCACGTGGCCGGGCGTATCGGCGATGATGAACTTGCGGTTCTCGGTGGAGAAATAGCGGTAGGCGACGTCGATGGTGATGCCCTGCTCGCGCTCGGCCTTCAGGCCGTCCGTGAACAGCGAGAAGTCGATCTCCGTCGACCGCTTGGCGGACACGCGCTTCACCGCCGACAGCTGATCCTCGTAGATGCCGTGGGTGTCGTGGAGCAAGCGGCCGATGAGCGTGGATTTCCCGTCATCGACGGAGCCGACGGTCACGAAGCGCAAGAGCTCCTTGCCCTGGTGCTTCGCGAGGTAGCCCTCGATGTCCTTCTCGATGAGGTCGTGGTCGTGCGAGTACATCGTCGTGATCGGTGCCGGCGGTGGGGGGCGGTTCGCCAGGGCTAGAAGTAGCCCTCGCGCTTCTTCGTCTCCATGCTGCCCTCCTCATCGAAGTCGATGAGGCGGCCTTGGCGCTCGGAGTACTTGGTGAGCAGCATCTCGCGGATGATCTCGGGGAGGGTGGTGGCGCGGGAGGGGATGGCGCCGGTCAGCGGGTAGCAGCCCAGGGTGCGGAAGCGCACCATCTCGCGCCGCGGCTGTTCGCCCGGGTGGAGCCGCATGCGCTCGTCGTCCACCATGATGAGCGTCCCGTCGCGCTCGACGACCGGTCGCTCGGCGGCGAAATAGAGCGGGACGATCGGGATCTTTTCGAGGTGGATGTACAACCAGACGTCGAGCTCGGTCCAGTTGGAGAGCGGGAACGCGCGGATGCTCTCCCCCTTGTTGACCTTCGCGTTGTAGAGGTTCCAGAGTTCGGGGCGCTGGTTCTTGGGATCCCACTGGCCATAGCGGTCTCGGAACGAGTAGATGCGCTCCTTGGCCCGCGAGCGCTCCTCGTCGCGCCGCGCGCCGCCGAAGGCGGCGTCGTAGCCGCCGCGCTCCAGCGCCTGCAGGAGCGCGTGCGTCTTCATCACGGTGGTGTACTTGTTGCTCCCGTGATCGAAGGGGTTGATCCCCTCGTCGATCCCCTGCTGGTTCGAGTAGACCAACAGATCGAGGCCGTGCTCGCGGCAGTACCAGTCCCGGAACTCGATCATCTGCCGGAACTTCCAGGTGGTGTCGATGTGCAGCAGCGGGAAGGGGAGCTTGCCGGGGTGGAACGCCTTGCGGGCGAGGTGCACCATCACCGAGGAGTCCTTGCCGATCGAGTAGAGCATCACCGGGTTGTCGAACTCGGCGGCGACCTCGCGGATGATGTGGATGCTCTCGGATTCGAGCTGCTTGAGGTGGCTCAGGCGGGGCGGACTGACGAGTTCCGACATGGGTAGACGACGGCGCGGTGGGGGAGAGGGGCTGCCGGGCGCCGAGTGCGGCGGGCGGGGATCCGCTGCGCCAGGAGGCACGGAGGCGGCCGTGAGGCCGATCCGCATGCGACCTGGGCACCGCTGCCAGGCGTGACAGCGACGGGACCATACCAGCACTCATCGCGGGCGTCTCGGGGGTGCCGCATGGAAGCCCGCCCCGCGGCGGGGCCGGGCGCCCACCGCGTCTCCGGCGCGGCTCACCCCGGCAGGGAGGGTGTCCGCCCCGCGAGCACGACGGTCCGATCTCGGACCGCTGCCAGGCGCGCGAGGTACTCACCTCGCCGGACCGCGTAGGCCCCCATCGACGCCAGGTGCGCCGTGACGAACTGGACGTCAAACAGCTCGACGCCAGCCGCGAAGGTGGTGGTCACGGCGCTGACGAGCGCGATCTTCGAGGCGTCCGTCTGCCGATGAAACATGCTCTCCGCGGCGAAGAGCCCCCCGCCCTGCACCCCGTAGAGCCCGCCCGCGAGCTGCCCCGCCACCCACACCTCGAACGAGTGGGCGTGTCCGGCCTCGTGGAGCGCGACGTAGGCCTCGATCATGGCGGCGTGGATCCAGGTGCCATCCTCGCGATCGGCGGCGCAAGCGCGCATGACCCCGGCGAAATCGGCGTTCAGGGTCACCGTGAAGCCGCCCCGTCTGAGGCGCCGGCGGAGCGACCGCGAGACGTGCAGGTGGTCTGGATCGAGCACGCCCCGGGGATCCGGGCTCCACCAGAGCGGCGGCAGCTCCGCGTCGTACCAGGGGAAGATCCCGCGCGCGTAGGCGAGGAGCAGGCGCGGCGTGGACAGGTCCCCGCCCACGGCGACCAGCCCCTGCGGATCGGCGTCCCTCGGGTCCGGGAAGCGCGCGGTGCCGGCGGCGAGCGGGAGCACGCGACCAAGGCGAGGCATGAGGGAGGGTAGCGCGAGTGCCCACCTCGGCGCCAGAGCACCTCGCGGGAGCTCGTCCGAGGGCCCCGGAAAGGGGTGCACGAAAGGTCCTGCTCTGTGGTAACGAGGAGCGACGGTCGAGGTTCGCGTGGATCGGCGGCCAACCTACGGGCTCTTCGTCGACTGGTTGGAGGAGGAGTACCAGAACAAGGTGCTCGTCGGGGTGGAGGAAACCGCCCGCAAGCACGGGGTGAACGTGCTCTGCTTCGCCGGCGGGGTGCTCGGCTCGCCCATCAGCTACGGTGCTCGCCGCAACTTCGCCTACGAGCTCGCCGGTCCTCACAACGTCGACGGGATCGTCATGCTCGGCGGCACCATGGGCCACTACCTCGGCTTCGAGCAGCTGACGCGCTTCGCTGACCAGTATCGGCCGCTGCCGATGGTCAGCGTCGGCGCCGAGCTCGGGACCATGCCGAGCGTCCTGGTCGACAACGCGCGCGGGATGCACGCGCTGGTGACCCACCTGGTGCACGTGCACGGCTTCCGGCGTGTCGCTTTCATCCGCGGCCCTTCCGCGAGCGGCGAGGCCGAGAGCCGGTTCGCCGCCTACCGCCAGGTGCTGGAGGACCACGGGGTCGCGCTCGACCCGGCGCTCGTGTTCGAGGGGGACTTCCAGGCGGAGTCGGGCGCCGTCGCCGTCGACACCCTCCTCGACGACCGCCGGGTCGGGTTCGAGGCGATCGTCGCGGCCAGCGACGCCATGGCCATGGGGGCCATCGACGCCCTGCAGGCCCGCGGCATCCGCGTCCCCTACGACGTGGCCGTGGTCGGGTTCGACGACATCGAGAGCGCCCGGTTCGCGACCGCCCCGCTCACCACCGTGCGGCAGCCGCTCTACGAGATCGGTGTGCACGCAGTGGAGTACCTGCTGGCCCAGACGCGACGGGAGCCGGTCCCGCCGCGGACGGTGCTGCGCACGCAGCTCATCACGCGCCAGTCCTGCGGCTGCTCGCCGATGACCTCCATCCCGCTCGCGCAGATCCAGCTGCTCACGCCCGCCGACTCGCTGGTCACCACCTTCCTCTACCACCGGCAGCGCATCGTCTCGGACATGGCGCAGGCCATGCGCGCGATGGCCGGGAGCCTGGAGCCGGCCTGGGGCGAGCGCCTGATCGACGCGCTGGTGGCGGAGCTCGACGGCCAGCACCCTGGTGTCTTCCTCTCCACGCTGGAGGAGGTCGCGGCGACGATGTCCACGCTGGGGGGGACCCCGACCTCCTGGCACGGTGCGCTCGCCGTGCTCCGCTACCACGCCCGCGCGTGCATCCAGGTGGATCCGGAGCGCTGGGCGCGGTCAGAGGATCTCTGGCACGAGGCGCGGGTGCTGGTCGGGCTGGTTTCCGAGCGCGCCCAGGGCCAGCAGCGGCTGGCCACGCAGCGCGCCGACCGCACCTTGCGCGTCACCGCGGAGGAGCTCTCCACCGCGCTCGACCCGGCCGCGATCGGCCGCATCCTCGACGTGCGGCTGCCGCAGCTCCGGATCAAGAGCTACTTTCTCGCCGTCTTCGAGGGCGAGCAGCGTCCAGGCCCGCTGGCGCGACTGGTCGCGGCGCGTGACGCCAACGGCGCGGTCCTCGGCGCCCCCAGCGATCCGTTCCTGGCGCGCGACCTCGTCCCCGATCGCGGGATGCTGCCGGAGCGCCGCACCACCTACGTCGTCCTGCCCGTCTACTACGAACGCGAGGCGCTCGGGTACCTGATGCTGGAGATGGGGCCGCCCGAGGGGATCCTCTACGAGACGATCCGCGAACACGTCGGCGGCGCGCTCAAGGGGGCTGCCATCTTCCAGCGCGCCCGGGACGAGGGCTCCGGCGTGCCGCGTTCCCGCGTCGCCGTGCCGCGGCACCTCCGCGCGCCCGCGCTACGCGCGGCGGCCGCCCTCTGGCCGGCGCCGTACGGACCCCGCGATCTGTACGACTTCGTCGCCGACGCGAGCGGCGCCTGGATCCTCATGGGGAGAATCGCGGGCGACGCTGCTCAGGTCGAGCGCGCCGGCACGCTGCTCGAAGGGGCGCTCGCCGCGGCGCTCGAGGATCGCCGCGGCGCCACGCCCAGCACGGTGCTCCGCACCGCCAACGCCGTGCTGTACGAGCGCCTGCACCGGCGGCAGAACGTGAGCCCGGACGTGCGGCTGGTGGTCGTTCGCTACGACGAGGCCGGCACGCTGCGCATCACGGGCGCCGAGGCGTGGCTCGTCGTCTATCGCGTCGCGGACGGCAGCGTGCGGCTGGCCGGGGACCAGGGGCCTTGCCTCGGTTCCAGGCCCGACCTGGGGCTCGACGCGGCCGAGGTCGAGGTCACGGTCGAGGACGGCGACCTGCTGCTGCTCACCACGGTCGGCGTTCGCAGTCCGGGCGTCGCAGGTCGCCCCCACGACCTTCAGCCCCTCGCCGCCGAGCTCGCGCGCGTCCGCTTCGAAACCATCGATCGGGTGCGCGATCATCTGCTCGAGTTCGCGCAGGCCGAGCTCGGCGGGCGCGACGGTGACGCCACGCTCCTCGCCGCGCGCCACGGCAGCTCGGAGGATACCCTCTCGCTCGACGAAGCGACGAGCCCCGGCCGCTGACGGCCTCACGTGGCACGCGGCGCGTCGGGCCGGGGCTCACGCGGCGCCGCCGCCGGCCCCGTCGGCGCTCAGTCGCGATCGACCGCGAAGGCGAGATCGTCGTCGGTATCAGGCTCGCCGTCGGGGCCCACGGAGGGCACGGCGGCGCGCCTCCCCTGGCAGCGCACGCGGAAGCGGCTGCCCCAGGGGTCCTCGGTCAACGCTTCGCCGTCGAGGTATCCCTCGTGGACGAGCTGCGTCACGCTCGGGCACGAGGCTCCGTTGTCGTTGCGCCACGCCGCCACGGCCGCGCTGAGGTGGTCGCCCACGCGCCTCGCCGCCTCGATCTGCTGGGTGGGGCCGGCCGGGCCCAGCAGGACCCGGGTCGCGAGCAACGCGACGGCCAGCAACGAGCCGCCGGCGGCGAGCTCGAAGCGCGTGACGCCCCGCGCGCCCCGCCGCCGCGGGATCCGGTGAAGAGGAGAGAACATCCGGCGAGCGCACTGCAACCTCCGTGCCGCGGTCGCCCTGGCCTGCCGCGGCCTCGCGCGCGCGGGGCGACTGCGGCCGCCGGACCCCGCCGACCGTGGCGCGCTGCCAACCTGGCGCCCACGCGGCGCGCCCCGGCGGCGCCCTGTGACAGAATGACAGCGTGTCGCCCGACCGCCGCGGGGCGCGCGGTCGTTCACGGCAGGGGCGGTCGCGGCGGCGTCGCCGCGCGCGCGAGCCGGAGGCGCGGCCAGAGCGCCGTCTCGAGCACCGACTCCCACCGGTAGCGCGCGGCCGTGGCGCGCGCCGCCGCGCGCAGCCCCGCGTCGCCGTCAGGCCGGGTGTGGAGAGCGGCGAAGAGATGGACGAACTCTTCCGGGTCGTCCGTCTGCAGGACGAGGGCGTTCTGGCCCGGGACCGCGTAGTCCTCCCCCGTGCACCCCGTGCACGCGACGCCGCCCGCCGCCATCGTCTCCAGCCCCACCATGCCGATCGGCTCGTGGGAGCTGTTGGCGAGCACCGCGTCCGCCCCGTGCAAGAGCGCGCGCAGGGCGGCGCCGCCGAGGTCGCCCTCGAGTAGGACGACGTCGGCTTCTCGGGCCTGCGCGAGCGCCTGGAGCAGGCCGTCGGGGCTCGGGTCGGTGAGCACCGACTCGACCACGGCGAGCCCGCGCCGCCGCGCGTGTGCGAGCACCTCCTCGCGGTGCGGCTCGATGCCTCCGCGCGCCGCGAGCAGCGGGCGGTAGCCGCGACCCTTCAGCGCTGCCACCGTGTCCACGGCCAACGTCCACCGCTTCTCCCGCACCCACCGGGCCACCTTCGCCAGCAGCGTCCGCTCGGGTAGGGCGGCGGCGACGCGCGCGCGCCAGCCCGCGTCGATCGGCTCGAAGGCGGTCGCGTCCAGTCCGCTCGGCACCACGAAGGCCTCGACCCCCTTCTGCAGGATGAGCTGGCGCATGTACCGGGAGACGGTGGTGACGGTCGCTATGGCCGCCACGGCCGCCCAGTCGACCCGGGAGAACCCCACCGTGCTGCTCGCGTTCCAGATCAGATCGGTCTGGCCCAGCAGATCGGCGCGGTGGAGGCGATCATGGAGGTGCAGGAGCGCGTGCACCGCGTGCCAGTCCTCCGCGATCACCGTGCTCGGACCGCCAGCGAGGACGTGCGCCAGCACCGCGTGCGGCAGCGACGCCGTGTAGTCGTCCACCTTGGCGGCCTCGCCGTCGTAGACGCCGGTGGGGTGATGCTCGCTGAGCCACTGGCACCACCGGTGCAGGTGCAGCTGTCCCTGGGTTTCCTCGCCGGGGAGCCGCGGATCCCCCACGAACCACAGGTGCGTCTCGGCCCCGCGGGCGAGCGACCTGGCGAGCCCCGTCACCCGCGTGGCGGCGCCGCCGGCGCGCGCGTAGTCGTCCGGTCCCTCGAAGCAGAGCAGGTGATAGATCATGGTGGCGCTCGGGTCAGTACAAGAAGCCGCTCTGGCCCACGAACTCGCGCAGGATGGACAGCCGCGGCACGTGCTCGGGCAGGATGGTCACGAAGCGATTCAGGAGCGTCAGCAGCCGGAAGGCCGTGGCGTGGGCGCGGTGCGACCGGGGCACCTCGAGGAGGTAGCTCTCGGCGTAGACCTTCAGGACCGCGAGCTCGTAGATGAGCGAGGAGTCGAAGACCGCGTCCGCGTGCTGCTGGAAGGCGAAGATGTTGCGCCGCTCGCCGGCCCTGACGCTCGGCCAGCGGGTGATGGTGTCGGCGGCGTCGTGGCCGCGCGCGTGGCGATCGCGGACGATGCGGCGGACCAGGCGGACGTCCGAGGCGTGCACGCGTGCGAGCCGATCGAAGGGCAGCGCCGCCAGCGGGCAGACGAACACCCGGAAGACCTGCCCCGCCATCTCCGGCGCCAGCAGGCGCGGGTTCAGCCCGTGGATCCCCTCCAGCATCAGGAGGTCGTCGGGGCCGAGCGCGATGCGGCGGCCACCCTCGGGGTGGCTCTTGCCGCTCAAGAAGTCGTAGCGCGCCGTCACCACCGACTCGCCGCCGAGCAAACGCGCGACGTGGTCGTGCAGCAGCGGGAGCTGGAGCGCCTCGAGCGCCTCGAAATCGTACTCGCCGCTCTCGTCCCGCGGGGTCCGCTCACGGTCGACGTAGTAGTCGTCGAGCGACAGCGGGACGGGATTGATCCCGTTGACCTGCAGCTGGATCTCGAGGCGCCGGATGAAGGTGGTCTTGCCCGCCGAGGAGGGGCCGGCGATGCAGATGACCCGGGCCCGGTCGCGTTGGGCCAGGATCGCATCGGCGATCCGCCCGATGCTCTTCTCCTGGAAACCCTCGCTCACGTGGATGAGCTGGGTGACCTGGCCGGCCACGCACGCGGCGTTGAAGGCGCCCACGCTGGTGATCCCGAGCGTGCGCAGCCACCGATCGTGCTCGGCGGTCATGACCGCCGTCTGCCGGGAAACGGCCAGCGCCTCCCCGGTGAGCGGGTTGGCGTCGTGCCGCCGCCCCGCGGGCGCGGCCGCGACGTCCGGCGGGATCGAGCGCGGCGCGGCCTCCTGGCCATACATCAGCAGCAGGCCCTCGCCGTCCACGATCACCTGGAAACCGTTGACGCGGCCGGTGCTCGGCAGCAGAGGCCCGGGGCTCAGGGCGTAGACGTTCCCGTAGGACACGAGCGGCACCGCCGCGTCGCGCCAGAGGTCGAGCAGCTTCGCGACCTCGTCCCACCCGACCGCGGCGAAGTGAGCGCGCGCCTCCTGCACCGTCCAGAGCTCCTCGCGCAGGGGCCGATCGGCGGCGACGAGGAGGCGCATGTGGGCCTCGACGTCGGCGGCGAACCGCTCGAGCGCCCCGCTCGCGACGCCCTCGACGATGACCCGCTGTCCCATGCCGACCGAGTGGGACATGGACACCCGGGCGTCGGGCGCGACGTGGCTCGCGGCTTCGAGGAGCAGGAGGGCCTGGCTATTGCGGTAGCAGCGCTGGCCGTCGAGCTCGCGCGTGGTCAGGGCGTCCACCTCGGCGTCGGAGGTCACGTGGGCCGAGAGGCTGACGGCCTTGCGGTCGAGCAGCCCCGCGACCACCGGGAACCCGGCGATCTGTCGGGGCAAGAGCTCCCCGACCGTGGTGCCGAGCCGGATCTCGCGCGGTCCCTCCGGGGTGCGTACGCGGAGCACGCTGCGGCGGGGCAGGGAACGCCCGCGCGGCAGGGTGGCCGCGCCCTCGGTGTCCTCGCGGAGGCGGGCCGCGGTGCCGGCGAGCAGCCGCTCCCAGAGTCCGAGCGCCAGCGACGGCGAGGAGCGCGCGATCGAGTCGTACCCGTCGCGGTCGAGACGCGCGAGCGTCATCCGCGTGGTCGCCACCACGGTCGTCGACCGATCCCGGAGCGTGAGCAGCCCGAGCTCGCCCAGGTGGTCACCGGTCCCGATCGCCCCCAGCTCCTCGCCCAGGCGCTCGAGCCGGGCCGTCCCCCCCAGGACGAAGTACGCGCTGCGGTTGGGCGCGCCCTCGTGTACGACGATGGCGCCCGCGGGGACGTCGACCACCGTGCAGACGGCCGCCACGCGGGCGAGCTCCGCGGGGGCGAGCGAGGCGAGGGCGGGGATCGCGGCCAGGCGCGCGGCGAGCGGGAGCGTCGGCTCGTCGGGGATCACGTGGGTCATCGGCTCGACGTCAGGGGGCTCGGTCGCGGCAGCCGCCGGCCCCGGCATCCCCACGGTAGCAGGTTTTTTCCGCCATCGCGCCGTCTCCAAGGCTCGCCCGTACCGACCCGGGAGCAGATCTCGGAGAGGCGCCCGGCAAGGGGTCGGCGCGTCCGGCGCTCGCCTCGTCGCGCCGGCTCTCATCGCGGGGACCGGTCGGCGCGGTCGGCCGCACCCGCCGTGGTCGCCGCGGCGGGGTCGCCCTCCCGGCGAGCAGGCGGCGCTGGCGGGATCCGGCGCGGCGGCACCACGATCGGGAGCGGCGCCGGCGTCGGGGCGTTCGGCTGCGGGATCCTGTAGGTCTGGCGCGCGAGGATCACCGTCGAGCGGAGGCCGTTGGCGCGCTGGATCGCCTGGACGGTGGTCCCGTAGCGCTTCGCGAGCTTGCCGAGGGTGTCACCGGAGCGCGCGCGGTGCATGACGTACGCCGTCGGGGGGTCGACGATCCCGGCCGCCGCCAGCGCCGGCAAGGCGCGGCGCGCGGTTTCGCGCGCGATGGGGCTGAAGAAGCGCACGTGCAGGTGGGTCGCGTGGCCCCGCGCATGCCGGATCAGGGGCGGCAGCCCCTCACCACCGCGGAAGATCCCCGTCACCCACGCGGGGTCCTCGCCGATGGCGAGCGCATGCTCGCGCAGGAGCGGCTGCAGGCTCGCGTCGATCAGGATCATCTCCACGTCGGAGAGGGTGACCAGCGCGCGTATGAAGGCCCAGGTCCGCGCCCGATCGAGGTTCTGCGCGGTCGCGCGGGCGTACCAGCGCTGCTCGCCGAGGTAGTAGTAGCCGACGTCGGCGTCGCGCCCCGACTGGTGGCTGAGGTGCGGCGAGAGCCGCCCCCCCTCCCGCGCGCTCAGGTGCCCGATCCGGACCGGCGGCGTGTCCGGGAACTCCGCGCGCACGGCCTCCACGCAGGCGATCAGGGCCGTCACCGTCTCCGCCGTGCCCCAGGCGTGCGCGGGATCGACCCGCACCCAGCCCTCGCCCTCCGGCAGCTGCACGCCACCCCAGAGCCGCCCCGCGTTGGGGGTGCCGAGGGAGATCGACCCGAGCCGCTCCGGCGCGTCCCGCAGCGCCGCCGCGATCTCGTCGTCGGTCCAGCCGTCGAGCGGGTGCGGCGGCGCCACGGCGTCGGGGCTGGCGAGCCCCCCGCTGGCGCCGCTCACCGCCTCCACGTCGTCGGCCACGTCGTCGCCGGGGTAGGCGGCGTCCGCCGCCGCGGCGGGGGCGGGCGCGGCGGCGGGGGCGGGCGCGGCCGGCTCGGGGCTACCGGCGACCGCGGCGGGGGCGGGCGCGTGCGGCGGGGGCGGGCGCGCCGCGCTCGCGCCGCCGCAGCCGGCGAGCGCCGCCGCCCACAGGCCCCACCCGAGCAGGGCGCGCCGCGGGCGATGCGACCCCACCACGGAGGCGCCGAGCACGTCGATGAGGAGCGGGTGGCCCGGGTCGGATCGGCGCGAGTGCAATCGACCGACAGTCTTGACTCGACCGGCCGCGCGCGCAATCGCCGATCGCCCCGGGGCCGCCCCGGGCGGCCCCCAACCCGGGGGCGGCGCCGCGGACGTCAGCCGGCGCCGGCCCCGGCGACCCCGACTACCGCGAACCCATCTGGCGGCAGCCACACGCGGTCGCCCTCGACGCGCACGTCCGCGCTCCCGGTCAGCCAGGGCGTCGCGCCGGGGCCCACCGCGAGCGCGCACGGCCGCTCGGCGAGGTTCGCGCAGACGGCGACGCCAGGTCGCTCCGCGACCAGCCAGCGCTCGGTCTCGTCGAAGCGCACGCGCGTCAGCGGCGCCCGGAGCACGGGCCGCTCCCGCCGCAGGCGGAGGAGCGCGCGATACCAGGCGAGGGTCGCGGCGTGCTCGCCCCGATCCCGCTCCGACCAGTCGAGTCGTGATCGCAGGAAGGTCTGCTCGTCGTTCGGATCCGGCACCTCCTCGGCGCGCCACCCGAAGGCGGCGAACTCCGCGCGGCGGCCCTCGCGGACGCGCTCGGCCAGGCCCACGAGGGTGTGGTCCGTGAAGTACAAGAAGGGGCTCGAGGCGCCCCACTCCTCCCCCATGAAGAGCATCGGGACCGCGGGGGAAGTGAGCACCAGGCCCGCGCCGAGGCGCGCCCGCGCCAGCGACGTGAGCTGGGTAATGCGCTCTCCGCGCGCGCGGTTGCCGATCTGGTCGTGGGTCTGCAGGTATCCGAAGCACCGCCAGCGCGCGACCCCCGCCGGGCTCCGGCCGTGGCGGCGCCCGCGGCAGGGGGAGAAATCCCCCTGGTACACGTACCCGTCTTGCAATGCCCGCGCCAGCGCCTCCATGGTGCCATAGTCCGCGTAGTACCCGCTTCGTTCGCCGGTGAGCAGGGCGTGCAGGGCGTGGTGCAGATCGTCGCTCCACTGGGCGTCGAGGCCGTAGCCGCCGGCCTCGCGCGGCCACAGCAGCCGGGGATCGTTCAGATCGCTCTCCGCGATCAGCACCAAGCGCCGCCCGAGCGCGGCGCTGAGCGCCGCGCTCTCGGCCGCGAGCTGCTCCAGCAGGTGCACCGCCGAGCGATCGAAGAGCGCGTGCACCGCGTCCAGGCGGAGCCCATCGAGGTGGTAGTCGCGCAGCCACATCGCGGCGTTGTCGCAGACGAAGCGGCGCACCTCGTCCGACCCGGCCTGGTCGAGGTTGAGCGCCGGACCCCAGAAGGTGGTGTACTGCGTCGTGAAATAGGGGCCGTACTCACCCAGGACGTTGCCGTCGGGGCCGAGGTGGTTGTAGACGACGTCGAGCAGCACTGCGAGGCCGCGTGCATGCGCGGCGTCCACCAGCCGCTTGAGCCCGTCGGGGCCGCCGTACGGCGCGTGCACCGCCCACAGCCCCACGCCGTCGTAGCCCCAGCCGTGCCGCCCCGGGAACTGGTTGACCGGCATCAGCGACAGGTGCGTGACCCCGAGGTCGACCAGGTGGTCGAGCCGATCGATCGCGCCGTCGAAGGTCCCGGCCGGGGTGAACGTTCCCACGTGGAGCTCGTAGACCACCGCCGTCTCGAGCGGCGGCGCGACGAACGTCGCGTCGGACCAGCGGAACGCCGCGTGGTCCACCGTGCGCGATGGCCCGTGGACCCCCGCTGGCTGGAAGGGGGAGCGCGGGTCCGGCAGCGGTGTCCCGCCGTCCAGCACGAAGCGATAGTCGGTACCGGGCGGGAGCGATGGCGGCGGCAGGCGCCACCAGCCGCCGCCGGCGCGCTCGAGCGCGCGGCGCCCCTCGATCGTCGCGACCTCTACCCGCTGTGCCGCGGGCGCCCACACGCCGAGGGTGCTCACGCCTCCTCCGCGGCCAGGAGCGCCACCGGGAACTCGGCGAAGAGCTCGGCCACCGCCACCGCCCCCTCCACCGCGGGGCCGTCTTGCAGGCGCGGCAGGAAGCGCCCCGCGGGGAGCATGACCGTGGTGTCCCGCCACCCACCAGGTGGCGGGAAGCACCGGCAGGGCACCACGGTCGCCACGCGCCCCTGGCGGGCGAACGCGAGGATCCGCCCCGCGTGTACACCCTGCACCGTGAGCGGCGCGTAGCCCGCGCCGGGGCCGAACCACTCGGGCCGTCGCGCCCGGAGCGCGAGCGCCCGGTGGGTCACCCAGAGCTTGGGCAGCCCCTCGTCGGCCCGCGCCAGGACGCCCCGCGCGTCGAGCCCGGCCATCTCCGCGAGCAGGCGGCGGCGGAGCTCGAAGTCCACCGCGCGGCGGTTGTCTGGATCCACCAAGCTGTGATCCCAGAGCTCGTTGCCCTGGTAGAGATCGGGCACGCCCGGCGCCGTCAGCTTGACCAGCACCTGCGCCAGCGAGGCGACCCGCGCGGCCGGCTCGATCTCGGCCAAGAAGGCCGCGAAGTCATCCATCAGCGCCTTGTCCTGGAGCACCTGCCGCGCGAAAAACTCGAGCGCGGTTTCGTACTCGTCGTTCACTCGGGTCCAGGAGTTGTGGACCTTCGCCTCCCGCGTCGCCTTGCGCAGGTAGGCCGCCAGGCGATCGGCCGAGATGGGCCAGGCCCCGACCAGGGTCTGCCAGAAGAGGTACTCGGTGGGGCGGTCCGGCCAGTCGCCGGTGCGGTGGGGGGTGGCGAGCTCGGACCACCGTCGCACCCGCTCCGCCCAACGCCCGGGCGCCTGGGACAGCACGGCGATGCGGGCGCGCACGTCCTCGCTCCGCTTGGTGTCGTGGGTCGAGGTGCACAGCATCGTCTGCGGCCGCTGCTCCGCCACCGTGGCGCAGAACCGGTGGAACTCCGCGACCGGGATGCCGAACCGGGCCGGGTCGCCGCCGACCTCGTTCAGGCAGACCAGGCGCGTGTACCGGTAGAAGGCGGTGTCCTCGAGCCCCTTCGCCATGGCCGGCCCGGAGAGCTGCTGGAACCGCGCGGCGAGGTCCCACTCGGTTTCTCCCTCGAGCCGGCCGGTGAGGATCTCCCGCAGGAAGGAGAGGAGCTCGACGTCGAGGGTCGGGCGATCGAGCTTCGCCTGGCGGATCGCCTCGGCGAGGACCTGCTCGTCGGCGTCGGTGGCCGGGCAGCCCGCGCGCACGTAGGTGCGGTAGACCGGCAGGCACGAGATCACCTGCTTGATGGCGTCGCGCAGATCCTGCAGCGTGAAATCGCGGTGCCGGCGGTGCAGCGTACAGACGGCGTGGAAGGTCCGCGCCAGCCGGTAGAGGTCGGCGCCGAGGAGCTCCTCGAGGACCTGCCGCTTGGTGGCGCGCAGCAGGGCGTGGAAGTCCTCGGTGTCGTCCCCCGTGAACTCGCGGTAGAGGCGCGTCATCTCCGCCTCGTGCTCCGAGGCGACCAGGACCCCGGTGACTGCGAAGAGGAAGTCGTAGCCGGTCGTGCCGTCGATGGGCCACGTCCGCGGGAGCTCCTCGCCGGGCTTGAGGATCTTCTCCGCGATGAGCCAGGCGCGGGGGGCCGCCGACCGCAGGCGCCGAAAGTACTTCTCCGGGTCGCGCATGCCGTCGGGGTGATCGATCCGGATCCCATCGACCAGCCCCTCCTCCAGCCACCGCAGCACCAGCGCATGCGATTCCCGGAAGACGCGCTCGGCCCCGATGCGCAGCCCGACGAGCTCGTTGATGTCGAAGAAGCGCCGGTAGTCGAGGTCGTGGCGGGCGGTCTTCCAGTACGCGAGCCGGTAGTTCTGGCGCTCGAGCAGGGCGTCGAGCTGGTCGAAGTCGGCGTTGAGCTCGCCGAGGGCGCGGTCGACCGCGTGGGCCGCGCGCTGCTGCTCGACCAGGTGCCGCGCGAGGAGCCGCTGGACGACCTGCTGGCGGAGCCGCCGCTGCAGGCGCCCCTCGCGGTCCGCGTGGAGGGTGGTGCCCTGAGTCCGCAGCGAGTGGGCGAGAAAGGCGAGCACCTCGTCGCCGGCGAGCGCCGCCGCCCGCTCGAGGAGCAGGTCGAGGGTAGGCGGCGCCACCGGGAACTGGCGCTCGTGGACGCGGACGAAGAAGGACGCCCCCTCGCGCGCGACCTGGATCTCCCCCGCCTCCAGGACGCGCCCGTAGTGATCGCGCAGGATGGGCATCAGCACCGTGTTGCGCTGCTGCTCCGACGGCGTCTTCCAGTCCACGTCGAAGTACGGCGCGTAGGGGCTCACCGGGCCGCTTTCCAGGACATCCCACCACCACCGGTTCTCGCGCGACGCGATCGACATGTGGTTCGGCACGACGTCGATGATCTGCCCCAGCCCGTGCGCGCGCAGGGCCGCGACCAGGCGCGCGTGCCCCGCCTCCCCGCCGAGCTCGTCGTTGACGCGCCCGTAGTCAATCACGTCGTAGCCGTGGGTGCTCCCCGGGGCGGCCTTCAGGTACGGCGAGAAGTACGCGTGGCTGACGCCCAGCTCGGCCAGGTAGTCCGAGAGCGCGGCGGCGTGGGCGAAGCCGAAGCCGGGGCGGAGCGGGAGCCGGTAGGTCGCGCGCGGGGCGACCGGCGCGCGCGCCGGCAGGGGCGCCTCGTCCCGCGGTGGGGGCAGCGATTCGAAACCTCGGGTCGTCACGACGCGTCCGTCCCCTATTTGTCCCGGATGAAGTCGTAGATGTTCAGGTAGTGCTGACCGGGGATGTTCCAGGAGTAGTCCGCGCGCATCCCGTTGAGCATCAGATCGCGGAAGTGCTGCGGGTACTCGTAGTAGCAGCGCACCGCGCGGTGCAGGGTCACCTCCAGCGCGTGGTGCGTGTAGTGCTGGAAGACGTACCCGTTGCGCTCGTGGAGCGGCCGCCAGTCGTAGTCCTTGTCGAAGACCGTGTCGGCCAGGCCCCCGACCGCGCGCACCACGGGCACGGTGCCGTAGCGCATGGCCACCAGCTGCGTCAGCCCGCACGGCTCGAAGCGGCTGGGCACCAGCATCAGGTCCGCGCCCGCGTACACCAGGTGGGACAGCTCCTCGTTGAATCCGAGCTCGAGGTGGACGTCAGGGTGGTCGTTGAATCGCTGCTTGAGCGCCCAGAAATCCCGCCCCACCCGCGGATCGGGGGCGGACCCGAGCAGCACGAACTGGGCGTCGTTCTGCACCGCCCAGTGCGGGGCGTGCTGGATGAGCTCGAGGCCCTTCTGCTCGTCGAGGCGCCCGACGTAGGCGATGATGGGCTTGGCGCCGTCCGCGATCCAGAGCCGGTCGCGGAGCGCGCGCTTGTTGCGGTACTTGGCGTCGAGGTTCTCGGCGCCGTACTGGTACGGGATGTACCGGTCGATCTCCGGGTTCCACACGTCGTAGTCGATCCCGTTGACCACCCCGCCGTACTTGATTTGATGCAGGTGCAGGGTGGGTTCGAGGCCGTGGCCCTGGTCGTGCTTGGCCTCCCAGGCGTGGTTCGGTGACACCGTGGTGACGAAGTTCGAGTAGACGATGCCCCCCTTCATCAGGTTGACGAGGCCCGGGTGGCGGTTGTCCAGGAGCCGATCCGGGTGCATGAAGTAGCCGATCCGTCCGAGCTCGGTGGCCCAGAGCAGGTACTCGCCGGTCGTGCCCTGGTGCTTGAAGTTGTGCACCGTGAAGCAGACCCGCGGGTGCCACAGCCCGAGCCCCTGGTAGATCTCGTAGAGGAAGACCGGCACCAGCCCGGTCTGCCAGTCGTGACAGTGCAGGATCTCGGGCCGCTTGCCCGACTTGTAGACGAACTCCATGGCTGCGCGCGAGAAGAACGCGAAGCGCAGGACGTCGTCGCTATCTCCGTAGAACTTGCCGCGCTGGAAGTAGTTCTCCTGCGAGTGCGGCTCGATGAAGTAGGCGCGCCGGCCATGCACCTCCCCGGCCCAGACGGTGCAGTGCACGCGCCCGCCCCACCAGGGCACCCACAGGTCCTGGTACGAGACGTGCAGCCCCCAGATGTGATCGTAGCGGAGGCAGTCGTACTTCGGCAGGATGATCTCGACCGTGTTGCCGCGGAGCTGCAGCTCCCGCGACAGCCCGAAGACCACGTCGGCCAGGCCCCCCACCTTGGCGACCGGCGCGAGCTCCGGCGTGATCTGGATCACGTACATGCGCGGGATCCCGGCGCGGAGCGGTCCGCTCGGCGTCGGCTCCGGCGGGGGGCTCGGGGGGGTGGGAGCGGGCTCGGTCGCAGGCTCGCCGGTCGCCGCCTCGGCGGACGCCTGGTCGACGGAGCGGAACGCGCGCTCGGCGCCGACGGGCTTCGGCCCGCTCGGCGGCGCCGGTGGCCCACCCGTCGGGGTAGGGCTCTGGCCACCGGAAGCGGGCGCGCTCTCGGGCCCGGCCACCGCGGGCGTGGCGTCGGGGGGCGGGGTCGGCTGGGCGCCGGGAGGTGCGGACGACCCCGCGGAGGCGGTCGCCGTCTCCGCGCTGCTCGGCGCCGACGCGCGGTCCGTCGGCGCGGAAGGCTCGAGCGAGGGCGGGGCGGCGCGCTCCGTCGGCGCGCTGCTCGGGGGCAGCGTGGCTTCCGCGCTGCTCCCGGGCGGCTCGTGGGCAGCCGGACGCCGGGGCGGGCGGCGGGGCGCGGGGGCGGGCGCGGCCGGTGTCGACTCGACGCGTTGGGGCGACCGGACCGAAGGCTCCTCGGCGGGCGGCTCGTGGGCGGCCGGACGCCGGGGCGGGCGGCGGGGGGGAGGCGTCCGCGCACCCTGCCTCATCGTCTTCTTCGTCATCTTCTCGCGTCTGGTCGCCAAGGCCTGGGATCCTCGCGTCGGGGCCGGGGCGAGATCATCGCCCAGCATCCACGAAATGGGCCAATCGCCCGCATCCGGCCGCCGCCGCGGGGCCACGGTGGTCGGGCGGAGCGGCGACCCGAGGGGGCGCCGCTTGCGGGCGCGGCAGGGTGCTACGTTCCGGCGCGCGAGTCGAGGCGGTGATGGACGGCGTGCAGCGGGCGCAGGCGAGGGGCAACCACGTCCGCGCCGCGCTCGCGCGTGCCCGAGTGGAGAGCCCCGCTGCCGGGGCGCCCCTGCTCGAGCCCCTGCTCGCCCAGCTCGCCGCCACGCTCGAGCTCGACGTCGAGAACCGGCAGCGCTGGGCCACCCTCCTGTCGCGCCTTCTACCCGGCGCCGTCGCGCACGGCCGCCGCTGGCGGGAGCGGCTCACCCCCGAGGCGGGCGCGCTCTGGGACCTGCAGCGCCTCGCGGTCGCGGCGTCCCCCGCCACCGCGCTCGATCTGGTCGGCTGGCTGCGTTCCGCTGGTCGGCGCCCCATGGTCCGCCCGCGACCGGCGCGCGACGCCGTCCGGCTGGTGCAGCGGCTCGGCGCCGTGGCGCGGCGGCTCGACCGGGCGCGGCACGACCCGGAGGCCACGACGGCGCTCGCCGACGCCCTCCTCGACGCCGCCGAGCGCGGCGGGGAGCGGTTCCGCGCCGCCTGGCGCGATCGCGTCGACGCCGCGCTCGAGGGCGCGGGGCTATCACACCGGGGCGAGGCGGAGCGCGCCGCGCGCCGCGCGGTCGCGGAGCGGCTGCTCGACGTCGCGCTCGCGCGCGGGACGGTCGAGTTCGGGGACCTGCGCGACGCGATCGCCCACGACCAGCTCAAGCTCGCGGACGTCGCCGGGCTGCGCGAGCTCGCCTTCGGGGATCCGCTGCTGCGCGCGGACAAGGCGCTCGCGGAGCTCCTCGACGGGGTCTACTACCAGGGGGAGTTCTATCTCCGGGGGCTCCACCGGCTCCAGGCGCTGCTCTTCGGGACCCGGACCGGGCGCATGGTCAGTCGGCTCTTGCTCTTGCCCCTCGGCGGCAGCCTGCTGGTGATCGAGTTCCTCGGCTACCTGCTGGAGCTGTGCGGGCTCAACCTGGGCTGGGCGCGGCTTCTGCTCGCGCTCGGGCTCGCGCTCGCCAGCGGCCTACTGATCAACGTGCCAGCGGCGCGCGCCACGCTCGCCGCGAGCTCGGCTCGGCTCCGGCGCGGGGCAGGCGTCGCCGCTCGCCCGCAGCCCGACCGCGCCGCCGCTCCGCCCACCCTCCGCCGCGGCGGCGCCGCGGGGCTGCTTCCGGGCCTCGCCGGCGGGATCGCCGCCGCCTACCTCGATCTTGTCACCTCGGTCGAGTCGCTGGTCCACGTGGTGGACGAGTGGCTCCGCTATCGCGGCGGGCGCCGGCGCTGCGCCGAGCGGCTCGCCGCCGTGGGCGTGCTCGGCTGGTTCATCGTGGGCTACGGCCTGAGGTTCGTGGTGCGCCTCGTCATCGAGCCGTCGATCAACCCCATCAAGCATTTCCCCGTGGTCACGGTCGCGGGCAAGGTATCCATCGCGACCGGCATCCCCCTGCTCATCGCGCTCGCCTTCGCGCCGCTCACCGGCGCGGCCCTCGCCGGTACGCTCGGGTTCGTGCTCGGGGTGCTGGTGCTGCCGGGGATCTGCGGGTTCGTCGCCTGGGAGGTGCGCTACGAGTGGCTGCTCTTCGCGGCCAACCGCCGCCGCCACCTGCCGCCCTGCCCGGCGGGCCCCGGCGGCGAGCCGCTGCGCCGGTTGCTCGTGCCCGGCGTCTATTCGGGCGCCCTCCCCGAGACGCTCCAGAGCCTCGCGCGGGCGCTCGCCGAGGACGGTCCGCACAGCGCGCGGGTGCGCCGCCTCGAGCGGCGCCGCCGCGGGCTGGTCGCCGCGGTCGAGCGCTTCTTCGAGCGCGAGCTCGTCGCGCGCCTCGCCGCGAGCCGCCACCTCGGGGGCCGCGGGTTCGAGCGCCGCGTCGGCGTCGAGGGGACCTGCGTGACCTGCGCGCTCGCCCCGCGCGGCGCACCCGGTGACGCGCTCGTCGTCGAGCTCCGGGTGGAGGGGCGCGACCTCGCGGCGGTCTTGCGCGCCCACGGGTTCGCGGCCGCGCTCGCGCCGGCGGAGCGGCGGGTGCTCGACGCGGCCCTGCTCGGGCTCGCTGCCGCGGCCGGGGCTCGCTGGCGCTTCGGGGCGGGCGCGGTCGAGGTGCCCTGGGAGCGCTGGGCTGCCTTCTGGGACGCCGAGCGCCGCGGTGCTCCGCCGCCGCTGCTCGCGGACATCACGGCGTTCGACGGAGCCGAGGCGTCAGGGACGGGGAGCCGCCGTGAGTGCGGGGCGGCGCCGCCCCGAGCGAGCGCTCCACCGTGAACCGGACCGGGTCGCCGCGGTCGGTGCTGGCGTCGCGGTCGCGGGCGACGGCTCCGTGGCTACCGTGGCCAGCATGGAGGAGGGGGTGACGGGGCTCGCGTTCTCCCCCGCGTCAGCGCAGGATGCGCACGGCGTGCGGTGCCCGGTGGTGGCTCCGGCCGAGGAGGGTGACCCCACGTCGTCGGCGTGCGGCGGTGAGCACCGGCGGCGCCGGACCCCTTCGCCGCAGGCCCGCCACCGGCAGCAGTCGCGCCGCGATCCGCTCCGCGGGGCCAAACGGTCACCAAGAGCCCACGGCGAGCGACCGTGGGCAGCCGGGCTGCTCACGAACGGGGCTCGCGAACCCCCGGCCGGCTCCCCTCCACCCCGACCCGCCCCTCACGGCGTCATCCACCCGGCGTGTGCCCCAGGCTCCGGTCCGTGCCCGGTTGAGCTCCGGGATCGGGTCTTGGCCACTGTCAGCCTGATGGCCGACCCCGAGCTCCGATGAGCCAGGTGACGTGAAGCGCCGCGTCGCGCAAACGGAGCAGAGAACCTGGAACGCCCCACGGGACCGCCCCCGCCCGGCAATAATGCGGCGAGGGCTCGCCGCGTCGCCCCGACGCCGAGCCCATGGTCGGAGAGCTGGAGCGACCGATGAAGGCAGGGATCCGGAGCTGGTGCTGGACGTTGCTGCTCGGAGCGGCGGGTTGCGGCCCTGACGGGCCGAGCGGCGCGCACGACGGGAGCGTCCCCATGCTCGGCAGCGCCGGTGCCGCGGCGGGCAGGACGTCGAGGGTGCGCGCGCTCGGGCGAGCGGCGGCCGGGCTCGGGACGGGTGCCACCGCGCCCGCCGGGACCGCGGTGGTCGACACCGCCGCGGGGCTCTACCGGGCCGTGCGGGCGATCGACCTTCGCGCCGCCGAGGAGTTCACGCTCCCCGTCGGTGACCAGCAGGCGCTCCCCATCGCCGTCGAGAGCGTGTCTCGCGAGGTCGGGTACTTCGCGCTGAAGGGGTACGTCGCGGGGATGCCTTCCGGCCTGGTCATGCTCAAGGGCACTGCCGAGCGCATCTCCGGCTGGATCGCGTTTCGCGCGGAGGGCTTCGCCTATCGCTACCGCACCGAGCAGGGGCTGGTGTTGGTGGAGGAGGTCCCCTTCGCGCGGATATGTCCCTCCTGCGACGCGCCGATGCCGCGGCGAACGGCCGTGCTCGACGGCGCCCCCACCCGCCGCTCGGCGCCGGTCAGCCAGGCCGTCTGGCGCGCCCAGGAGCCCCATATCGGGGACTACACGGGCGCCGATCTCTTGACCCTGGAGAGCCGCCCCTCCGCCGCGAAGGTCCTGTACATGGCCATCGCGACCGTGCTCGACGGTTCGGGCACGCCCGTCGACTTCTCGAAGGAGGAGATGTGGATGGCCTGGCAGAGCGTGGCGGCGTCCTTCTCTCCCTTCGAGGTCAACGTCACCACGAACCCCGCCGTCTACGAGCGCGCCGCCCCGAGCAGCCGGGGCAAGGCCAACTTCACCTCCTCCAACGACACCGCCTACTGCTACGAGGGCGTCTTCGGCACCGAGTGGTCCTGCGAGATCTACACCGGGCCCGGGGCGGAGGACTCGCTCGGGTACGGCG
>CAYVRP010000082.1:0-29825 GCA_964454025.1 uncultured Polyangiaceae bacterium
CCGCCGCCCCCACGTCGTCCCCGCTTTCCCCCCTCGATCCCGCGACGGCGCGCGACCTGTTCGAGTCGATCGCGCTCGCTCGCCACCTCGACCTCGCGGCGCTCGAGCTCCGGGCGGAGGGGCTCGGCCACTACACGATCACCAGCGCGGGTCACGAGGGGAACGTGGTCCTCGGGCGGCTCACGCGACCGACCGACCCCACGCTGGTCCACTACCGCAGCGCCGCGCTCGTGATCGAGCGCGCCCGGCAGGTGCCCGCGGTGGATCCGATCACCGATCTGGTGCTGTCGCTGGTGGCGGCGCGCGACGAGCCCGGCGCCGGCGGCCGGCACAAGATCTTCGGGCGCCGCGAGCTCGGGATCATCCCGCAGACCAGCACGATCGCGTCGCACCTGCCGCGCGCCGTCGGCCTCGCCTACGCGCTCGAGCACCGGCGGCGCCTGCGGCTCGCCCCCGTCGCCCCCTCGGACGCGATCGTGGTCGCGTCCTTCGGCGATGGCGCGGTCAACCACAGCACGCTGCTCGGCGCCACCAACGCGGCGGGCTGGGCCGTCGCGCGCGGTCTGCTCCTGCCGCTGCTGCTGGTCTGCGAGGACAACGGGCTGGGCCTGAGCGTCCGGCAGCCGCACGGCTGGGTGGAGGCGCGCCTCACCGCGCTGCCGGGCGTCACCACCTTCGCCGCCGACGGCTGGGACATCCTGGGGACCTGGGACGCCGTCCACCGCGCGGTCTTCCATTGCCGCGTGGCGCGGCGACCCGTCGTGCTCCACCTGCGCTGCGAGCGGCTGCTCCCGCACGCGGGCTCCGATCTCGACTCCGCCTACCGCTCGGCCGCCGAGCTCGCCCGCGCCGAGGAGCGCGATCCCCTGCTGACGGCGGCGATCGCGCTCGTGCGCGGCGGCCTGGCCACCCCCGCCGAGCTCGGGCGGCTGGTGGCCGGCGCAGCGGCGCGCGTGGCGCAGGCCAAGGCGGAGCTCGGCCGGAGCCCTCCGCTCGGGTCACGCGCGGAGATCCTCGCGCCCCTCGCCCGCCCCCTCGGCGCGCTCGCGCTCGCGCCCGCGCCGGCCCCCGCCATGACGGCGGACGTGCCCGCCCGCGGCCTCACCCTCGCGCAGGGGATCCGCGCCGCGCTCACGGAGGCGCTCGACGGCGATCCGGAGCTGCTCGTCTTCGGGGAGGACGTGGCGCGAAAGGGCGGCGTCCACGGCGTCACCGCGGGCCTCGCCGCGCGCTTCGGCACCGCGCGCGTCTTCGCCACCCTCCTCGACGAGCCGGCGATCCTCGGGCTCGCCCTGGGTGCGGCCACGCTGGGGCTGCTGCCGGTCGCCGAGATCCAGTACCTCGCCTTCCTGCACCACGCCGCCGATCAGCTCCGGGGCGAGGCGGCCACCCTGCCCTTCCTCTCGCGCGGCGCCTGGGACAACCCTCTGGTGGTGCGCGTCGCGGGCTTCGCCGACGCGAGGGGGCCGGGCGGCCATTTCCACAACGACGCCTCCCTCGGCGGGCTGCGCGACGTCCCCGGGCTCGTGATCGCGGTGCCGGCGCGCGCCGACGACGCGCTCGAGCTCTACCGGGCGGCCTTCGCGCTGGCGCGTCAGGCGCGGCGAGTCGTCCTCGTCGTCGAGCCGACCGCGCTCTACCACGAGCGCGACCTCGCCGCGCCCGGTGACGAGCGCTGGCTCGCGCTGCCCGGCGCCGGGACGGCCGCGCCCGGCACCGTCCGCGTCTACCACGCCGATCACGACCAGCTCACCCTCGCGAGCTATGGCCCCGGCGTCCGCACCGCGCTCGCCGCCGGCGAGGCCCTGCTCCGCGATCACGGCGTGCGGGCGCGCGTGCTCGATCTGCGCTGGCTCGCCCCCCTGCCCACGGCGGACCTCGCCGCCCACGCGCGCGCGACGGGCCGCCTGCTCTTCCTCGACGAGGGGCGCCGCACCGGCGGGGTCTCAGCGGCCATCGCCGCGTCGTTCCTCGACGAGGGGCTGCCGGCGGCGGGGGTGCGCTTCGCGCGGGTCACCGGCGCCGACTGCCCGATCCCGCTCGGACCCGCTGCTCGTCACGTGCTGCCGAGCCTCGACGAGGTGGTGGCCGCCGCGTTGGGGCGGGGCGGGCGGTAGCTCCCGGGCGCCTTTGGCGGCCCGGCGCGGCGTTGGGCCGCACCGCGGCGGACACCCCCCGCTCACGGCCCGGAGAGCGCGCACCGGGGCGCGCCGGTCAGGGGCGACCTGCCGCCAACGCGCGCTGGCGCTCGGCGAAATCCAGCCCCGCGGCGCGCGGCAGGAGCGCGGCCGCGCAAGCGAACTCCCGCTCGGCGAGCCCCGGTGGCCGGCGGCGGAGCGCGATCGCGCCGCGCCGCTGCACCGAGCGCCCGAGCTCGCTCGGCCGCAGCGTCGACCAGCGCGGCGAGCGCGGTAGAGCCGGGCCGAGCACCGTCTCGCCACCGTCGTTGTCCGAGGCGTGGAGGGCGCCGGGCCCGGGCTTCCCCTCCGGGCTGCAGCGCAGCTCGCCGCTCGGGCGGCGCACGAAGCCGTCCCCGATCTCCTGGGTCACGAGCCCTGTCAGCTCCATCGTGGGGGGGCACGCCGCCCCGTCGCTGATCCCCCGGTGGAGGCCGAAGCGCAGCTGCCGGTCGCGGGCGAGACCGCTGCGCCCCACGGTGCCGAGCCGCTGCCCGGCGTGCACCGCGTCGCCGACCTCGACCTCGGCCCGATCCAGGTGGGCGTGCTCGGTGAGGAGGCCGCCGTCGTGCAGGACGCGGACCTGGTTGCCGTAGCCGCTGCCCCCGTGGGGATCCTCGCCCGCGTCGCGGGAGACGTAGGCGACGACCCCGGGCGCGGCGACCACGATCGGCACCGTCGCGCGCACGCGGTTGGCGAGGTCGAGCGCGTGCAGGTCCGGCGGAAAGGAGCGGGTGCGGCCCGCGGCAGAGCGGACGACCGCGACGACGACCGCGTCGGCGAGCGGGTGGCTGTTCATGGCCGCCCGTGTCGATCGGGCAGGCGGCGCGGCACCCGCCCCAGGCTCGACAGCGGCGGGCTCGCCGCCCCCGGCGCCGACGCTCCCTGGTCAAGGACGGCTGCGCGGCCCCCTGCCGAGGATGGTCTGGGTGATGCTGCGCCGGGACGGCCGGGGCTGGGACAGCGGAGATTCGACCCCCAGCCCGGAAACCCCGCCGGAGACGATGAGCGCCAGCACCTCGGTGCTGGTCGCGGCGAGCGGCTCGACCTGCGCGCGCGGCACGACCACCAGGTTGCCGGCGAAGTTGTAGCTCTGGGGCACGTACACGGCGACGTGGTCGTGGAGCCCCAGATCGCCGAGCCCGTCGCGGGTCAAGAAGCCGAGCACGCGCGCGCTGCCGGGCAGGAGGGTGACCGCCACCGGGCGGTCGAACCCCGGTCGGTTGCCCACGAAGGCGTGCAACAGGTCGCGAACCGAGCCGTAGACCAGGCGCACGAAGGGCAGCTTGGTCATCGCTCCCTCCGCGTAACCCACCACCGCGCGCCCGATCACGTTCGAGCTCATGAAGCCCACGAAGGTGATGGCCAGCACGGCGACGACGAAGCCGAGCCCGGGGATCCCGAGCGGCACGAGGCGATCGAAGGTCGTCACCACGACGAAGCCGGCGTAGAGGATCACCACGATCGGGACCAGGACCAGGCAGCCGCGCCAGAACCAGCCGAGCAGCGTGTTCATGGCGCGTACCCTATCGCGGTCGGCGTTCGGGCGCAGCCGCGCCGCGACCGGCGGCGCGGGCGGGGCCGGGACCACCTCAGCGTGCCCAGCCGCGGTCGATGACGGCGCCCTGAGCGTCGTACACGAACACCGGCCGATCGAGCCCGGCCAGGGTCGGCGCGACGACGGCGCGGTCGCCCACCACGAACAGGTCGAGCCGCCGCGGGTCGCAGTAGCGACCAGCGACCGCCCGCGCGGCCTCCAGGGTGACGCCCTGGAGCCGCCGCGGCCACTCCGACAGCCACTCCTCGCCCCGTCCGTACAGCGGCAGGTTGGCGACCTCGGCCGCCACGCCGCTGGTCCGCTCGAAGCGCCCGGGCAGCCCGAGGAGCAGTCCGCCTTTCGCCTCCTCGAGCTCGCCCGCGGTGAGCGGCCGCGCGCCGCACAGCTCGCCGAGCTCCCGCAGGGTCTCGTCGAGGCTCGCCCGCGTGTGCTCGGTCTTCACCGCCGCCAGGGCCGCGAACATCCCCGCCCGGCGGAAGCGGAAGAACAGGCTCCGCGCACCGTAGGTGTACCCCTTCTCTTCGCGCAGGTTCAGGTTCAGGCGGCTGGAGAAGGCGCCCCCGAAGACCCGATTGAAGACGAGCGCCGGGAAATACTCCGGGTCGTCGGCGCCCGGCGCGCGCGCGGCGACGGCGAGGGTGGACTGCGCGGCCGCCGGGAAGTCGACCAGGTGCACCGCGGGCACCGTCGCCGACGCGGCGAGCGGCAGCTCGCGGACCGTCGAGCGGCCCCGCCAGCCGCCGAAGTGACGCTCGACCACCTCCGCCACCGCCGCCTGCTCCACGCCGCCCACGATCACGAGCTCGGCGCGATCGGGCGCGACCACCTTGCGGTACTGGGCTCTCACGTCGGCCGCCGTGAGGCCGGGCAGCGAGCGCCGCGTCCCCCGCGGGATCTCGCCCCCGTACCCGTCGCCGAAGAGCCCGCGACGAAGCACGATCGAGCGCGCCGTCTCCGGCTCGGACTCCCCCGCGAGCGCCTGGGCGATGCGGTGGTCGCGCCGCCGTTTCACCTCCGCGGGGTCGAGCGCGGGCCGCTGCGCGACGTCGGCGAGGAGCGCCAGCGACGCATCGATCGTGTCCGCCATCAGGTCCATCGACAGCGTCGTGGCGTCGACGTCGGCCGTGGTGGTTAGCTCCGTCGCCAGGCGCTTCAGCTCGTCGGCGAGCTCCAGCGCCGAGCGGCCACCGGCGCCCTCGTCGAGCAGGTCCGCCATCAGCGCGGTCAGCCCCGCCTTGCCCACGGGGTCGGTAGCCGAACCGCCGGGGAGCACCAGGATCGCCGACACCAGCGGCGCCGGACCCTGCTCGAGGAACCACACGCGCAGGCCGTTGGAGAGGCGGAAGGTCGCCGGTCGACGCGGGGTCCAGTCGGGCATCGGGGCGGGCTTGGGGAGCGAGGAGCGATCGGGCATGGGCAGGCTCGGCACGGGGGCGGGGGCCACGGGGGCGGGGAGCACGGGGGCCGCGGGCGAACGGGCGCTCGGCCCGCGGCAGCCGACGAGGAGGAGCAGGAGCGCGGCGGCGCGCGCGCGGCGCCCCGCGCCCGGGCCGAGCGGACGCGGGCGGGTCACTGCGCGCCCCCGGCCTTGACGCCGGGCACGATGTCGACGCGGACGTGCCGCTCGAGGTCGAGGTGACGCCGCGCGGCCGCGAGCACCGTCTCCGGCGTGGCGCGCTCGTAGCGCGCGAGATCCTGGGCGAGGAACTCGGCCGTGCCCACCGTGTGGAAATACGTGCTGAGCAGCCCCGCCCGCTCGATGACGCTCTCGAGCCGGGCGTAGTAGTCCTTCTTGTAGGCGTTGACCGCGGCGGCGAGCTCTGCCCCCGTCGGCGGCGCGGAGAGCGCGGCGCGGAGGGCCGCCATCAGCTCGACGTGGAGCTCCTCGACCTCGATCCCCGGGGCGGCCGTCGCCTGCACGACGAAGTAGCTCGAGAGCTGCTGCGACGCCTGGTAGGCCGCCACGTCCTTGGCGACCTTCTTCTCGTAGACGAGCGGCTGGAAGAGCCGGCTGGTCTTGCCGTGCGAGAGGGTGGTGGCGAAAAGATCGAGCTCCGCATCGTCGGGCGCGTAGAGGGACGGGGTGATCCAGGCGAGGTGGACCCGCGCGAGTTTGACGTCGTCGGTCTGCCGGACGTGGCGGAGCTCGGCCACCTCGACCGGTGGCGGCCGCAGGGGCGCGGCGCGCCGGCCGGCGGGGATGTGCCCGAAGTAGAGCTCGATGAGCTCGCGGAGGCGCCCGGGCTCGAAGTCCCCCACCACGGTGAGCACGGCGTTGGCCGGCACGTAGTACTCCGAGAAGAAGCCGCGGACGTCCTCGAGGCTCGCCTCGCGCAGGTCCGCGGGATCGCCGATGGTGGTGTGCCGGTAGGGGTGGCCCTCCGGGTAGAGCGCCGCCTGGAGGTACTCGTGGGCCAGGCCGTAGGGCTGGTCGATGTAGCGCTGGCGGCGCTCGTTGAGCACCACGTCGCGCTGATTGTCGAGCTTCTCCTGCGTGAGGACCGGGAGGAAGTTCTCCATGCGGTCCGACTCCATGAAGAGCGCGAGCTCGAGGTAGTTCGAGGGGACCCGCTCGAAGAAGTTGGTGCGGTCCTGGCTGGTGGTCCCGTTGACGGAGCCCCCGATCGGCTCGAACGGCCGGAAGTACTCGTGGTCGTAGGAGGCGCTCCCCTGGAACATGAGGTGCTCGAACAGGTGCGCGAAGCCGGTGCGCCCCCGGCGCTCGTTGCCGGAGCCGACGAGGTAGCGCACCTCGACCGCGACCACCGGGAGCCGATCATCGCGGCTGGTGATGACCGTCAGCCCGTTGGGCAGGGAGTACTGCTCGACCGGGATCCGGGGCGCCGCGGTCGGCGCGCCGCCGGCGGGAGGGGAAGCGAGAACGGAGGCGAGCATGGTGGCGGCGATCACGGCGGGCGCGCGGCGTCGGGGGTACGGCATAAGGGGCGGGCGGACGGCCCGTCGAGTACCTTTGGGCAGCCCCCCCGGCTTGTCAAACGCCCGGGAGCCTCCGGGTCGCGCGAACGGCCGCCGATCCGAGGTTGACAGGCGGTCGGGGCTGAGCGACTCCGGGGGCTCGTCATGGCCTCGTTGCCGCCGGAGCACGGCGTCTTCATCACCGGCATCGGCTCGATCTCGGCCATCGGCTGGGACGCCCGCTCCGTCGTGGAAGGCTACCGCACCCCCGGTACCCGCCTCCGCCCGCGCGAGCAGGGCGGGCGCCTGGTGCCGGTCGGCGCGCTCTCCGACGCGGCAGAGCGCCACCTCTCCGCCTTCCTGGCCGCGCGCCCGCGCTACGCCGAGCTCGACCGCAGCGTCCAGCTCGCCACCTACGCGGCGCGCCAGGCGGCGGAGCGCGCCGGCTGGCAGATGACGGCGGACGCCTGCGTGTTGGTCGGCTCCTCGCGCGGCGCCACCGGCCTGTTCGAGCGCTACCACGCCGACTTCCTCGCCAACCGCGAGGGGAAGGCGGCGCCCCTCACCTCCCCGACCACGACGCTCGGCAACATCAGCAACTGGGTGGCCCAGGAGCTGCACACCGAGGGCCCGGCCTGCGAGCTCTCGAGCACCTGCAGCACCTCGTCCTACGCCATCGGCACCGGGGTGGCGTGGCTCGAGGCGGGCATGGGCCGGCGAGCTCTGGGCGGCGGCGCGGAGGCCCCGCTCACCGACTTCACCATCGCGCAGATGCGGGCGCTGCGGCTCCTCTCCAGCGACGCCGAGAGCGAGTACCCCTGCCGACCCTGCGACGAGGAGCAGCCGACGCGCAACACCATGGTCCTCGGCGAGGGAGCGGCGATGCTGGCGCTCGAGCACCTCGCTCCCGACGAGCTCGCCTACCGCGAGGACCGCCAGCGCGCGGAGCGCGGCGAGGCACCGGCGGGGAGCGTGCTCGCGCGCATCATCGGCGCCGGCTTCTCGGTCGAGGCCGTGGAGACGAACACCTCGGTGAGCGAGGAAGGCGTTGCGCTCCGCCGCTCGATGCGGCAGGCGCTCGGCCGCGCCGGCCTCGACACCGTCGACGGCATCGTGACCCACACCCCGGGCACCGCGCTCGGCGACCGCGCGGAGCTCAACGCCATCCGACGGCGCTTCGGGAGCCGGACGCCGGTGCTCACCTCGAACAAGTGGCTGCTCGGCCACACCCTGGGCGCCTCCGCCGTCCTCGGCGTGGAGTACGCGCTCTTCATCCTGCGCGCCCAGCGCTGGGTGGACTACCCGTACCGGGTGCCGTTCACCAACGCCCCGTGCCAGGTGCGGACGGTGATGGTCAACTCCGTCGGCTTCGGCGGCAACGCGGCCTCGATCATCCTGACCCGCTAGGCACGCCCGCGGCGGCGCCACGCCCCGCCGGCCGCGGGGGGCGGGACTCCGGCGCGTACTTCAGCGTACGCTCGGGGGCTCCTGGTCGTCGACGCCGCGCTCCTCGTAGAAGTCCACCAGGTGCAGCGGGGTGACGAGGCTCGACACGATGTTCATGAGCTGGCGCTGGATGCGGGAGTAGGTGTGCGCGCCCAGGCCGATCTTCAACACGATCCCCGGCGAGTAGCGGCCGACGCTGGTCCGCTCCACCACCAGATCGAGCCGCGCGATGGCCTCCCGACCGCGCGCCTCCACGAGCTGGGCCCGGCGCACGTCGTTGTTCTGCACGACGACGGACGCCTCCTGGAGCTGCTCCTCGATCCCGCGGCGGATCTGGCGGAACTCCCGCACGACGTCGTCGTCCGGCAGCGGCGCGGGGACCATCCGGGTGAGCTCCACCAGGTTCTTGGCGCGCTCCACCAGCCGCTCCACCTCGCGAATGAGGTTGACCATCCCCAGGAAGTGGGCGCGGTCGGTGGAGGGGGGGAGCGGCGAGTGCACGACCAGGAGGGTCCGGATGGCGCGGGGGGTGTCGGCCACCTCCTCCGCCTTGCCGTAGAGCCGGAGGCGGTCCTCCGGTGACATCGCCTTGCCCCAGTAGAAGGACCCGCCCTCGACCACGAGCGCGGTGGCCCGCTCCATCATGACCTGGAGGTCGCTGGCGAGGTGCTCCTCGAGCTCGCGGTTCCGCAGGGTGCCCAAGAGGTCGGCGAAGACGGCCATGCAGCGCTCCCGGCGCTCCAGCGGGGGGGGGCGCCGCCCCTGCTTAATACCACAGCGCCGGGGGCTCGCGGGTTTCGGGCGCCCCGTCCCCGCGGTTGGCCGGGTCACACCGAGGTGGGCTCGACCCGCACCACGGCCCCGGCCGCGGTGAGCTTCTCCGCGAGGGCGTCCGCGACGCGGCGGTTGCTGGTGCGCGTGATCCCCCAGGGGAGCTTGCTGACCGAGGCCCGCGCCGTGACGCAGCTCATCGGCAGGTCCTTGCGCAGCTCGGCGATGACCCCGATCGGACGCTCGCCGGCGTGCACGAGCACCACCTGCCAGCCGGAGCCCGCCGGGCTCTCGCCCGACGGCAACGGCGCGCGGTAGGCCCCCGGATCCGGCGTCACGCGCACCTCGTGAGCCTCCGGTACCTCGGCGAGTGCGAGCGGGTGGTGGGTGAAGATCTCCACCAGGCCGCAGCGGACGCAAGCGACCAGCGTCCCCTCCAGGTTGACGTCGACCGGACCGTCCTCCGAGCGGTGACGCACGATCCACTCCACGGGTCCCGTCTCCACGAAGTGGTCGGAGCCGCAGGATCGACAGGTGCGCACCGGAGTGGTCATGGGCTTCCCACGGGGCTCCCGCCCTACCGCGACCCCGATCGGGCCGCAATCGCCCGGGCGCCGCGCCCGGTTCCGCGCTGCCTTCCGCTCCCCGAGTGACGTCCCCCTCGTTCGCGTGCTACGACGCCGTTCGCCGGCGCGGCTGTCCGCGACCGGCCCCCAGCGCCCGCCCCCGGCCCGCCCCCGCGGGACCCGAGGACGGCGCGAGCCCGGCGTCCTCGACGCCAACTCCGCCCCCGTAGCGCAGTGGATAGCGCAGCGGTTTCCTAAACCGTTGGTCGGGTGTTCGACTCACCCCGGGGGCGCCAACCTACGACGTCGGCGAGAACCTCCTCCTCACCTGGCTCCTGGGGGTTCCGGCCCCGCAGTGCGGCCAGCATCCCGCCGGTGCGGGGAGGATCGTCACTTGGTCGTCGCCGACCACGACGGATCCGACCAGGTGGCAGAGATGGGCCCGGGCCAGGTCGAATCCGGTCGTGAGCGCTGCCCGGAGCTTGGCCCGCAAACGCGCGATCGTCTCCGGCTGACGGAAACCGGGAGGGACGGCGGCCGCAGCGGGGAGTGAGCGCTTCCGCAGAGCCTCGTCGCGTGCCGCCCGCAGGAGTCGTGGACGATCCACCAGCACGTCCTCCGTGGTGGGGTCGCGCCCGAGCCGGCTGCGGAGCGTCTCGAGCCTGGAGTCGAGGCCGGCCCGCTCGCTCTCCCGGTCGCGGCGCGGGGCCAACGCCTTCCTGCGCAGTGCGCTCTCCTCTTCCGCGCACCCCCGCCAGAGCCGGCGCAGCGATCGTCGATGAAGAGTCGCTCCCGCACTGACCCGCGACCGGCGCAGGGAGGACGCCTGGTGCTTGGCCACCAGTCGCGCGGACCTGGGCGCCGACGGCGTAGCCAAGCTGTAGGGTCGCCGCTTCACCATCGAGGAGACGTTCCGCGACACCATGGACATCCACTGCGGCCTCGGCCTGGCCGCCGCTCGCGTGCACGACCCCGGCCGTCGCGACCGCCTCCTGATGCTGACCGCCATCGCCTACGTCCTCTTGCTCCTGCTCGGCGCCGCTGGCGAGCGTTGTGACCTTGACCGGACCCCGCAGGTGAGCACGGCCAAGAAGCGAACCCGCTCGCTGCGCAACCAGGGCGAGCACTGGTCCAGCGCACTGTCCGACCTGCGCGAGGAACGGCAGCTGATACTCCTGGAAGCCTGCGACGCAGTGCTGCGCGAACCTGCCATCATTCAGGAGATCTCCGCCGTCCTCTGCGGCCGAACAATCAGGGGATGCTTCAGGAGAGCGGAGGCTTCGGCATGACGTGGGTTCCTTCCTCGCTGGCTCGCCGCGGCGAGCCTCGCGGCCGCCGCCTCGGAACTCCGGACGCTCTCCGCCCGACCGTCGCTGGCCCGAGCCGGTTCGCCCGGGAACGCGCGGTGGCGAGGAGCATCACTGGCACCAGGTATGCCGTGCCGACGCTGGGGGCTCTGCACGAGAGCCGGACAGATCCCAGCGCCGGGTTGCCAACCCCAGGTGTCGGTCGCGGCTCCATCCCTGCTTCGCCCCCGCGACGACTTCGCGCCGGGCAGGCCGGG
Source organism: uncultured Polyangiaceae bacterium (assembly GCA_964454025.1). GTDB lineage: Bacteria > Myxococcota_A > Polyangia > Polyangiales > Polyangiaceae > JAFGBI01. The sequence goes on from CAYVRP010000082.1 coordinate 10,999, forward strand.
CCCCCTGCGGACCGGCCCGCCAAGGCCCGACCAAGCGGTCGCGACACCCGCTACCACCGGAGCTCCTCCATCAGGATCGCCTGGCGCTCCTGCTCGGAGACGGGGCGGCCGAGGGCGCGCACGCGCTCCTCGACCCGCAGGAGGATCCGGTCGTCGCCGGATTCGTCGTCGGGATCGGTGCCGGGCCCGCCGGGCTCCACCACCGCGGCGTGGAGCGCGTCGAGGTCCCCCGTTCCGCCGGTGAAGGCGGGGTTCTCGGCGCGCACGCGCGTCTCGAGCGGGGCGACGAAGGCGTCGAGGTCCGTCGTCTCGAAGGCGAGCTCGCTCACCTCGATGGTCCGCGCCGGCGTCGCGATCCCGAGCAGCCACAGGGTGGTGTCCTGGCCGCGCCCGTACCGCCGGTGGGTGCGTCCGGTGCATTGGGTGGCCTGCGCGGCGGTGATCTCGCGCCAGCGCAGCCGCGCGTCGCCGAGCGAGCCGTGGTAGCGGAAGCCATCGTCGAGCATCACGAGCTTGACCGGTATGCGCGCGTTCCGCCGCGCGCTGGCCACCCCGGCGGCCACGATTCCGCCCACCGTCAGCACCACGGTGCCGCCCCCGATGACGGTCGCGATGGTGTTCGTGTTGATGGCCTACCCTCGTCCCTCCGCCGGCTCGGCGGACGCCCCGACCGCCACGATGTGATCGCGGCGGTGGGATCCCTTCGACCGGCCGCGAGTACGGGGCGGCCGAGCGCGCCGGATCCGCAGCGGCTCCGCCGCCTGGGCGTGGCTCCGCCGCCGAGCGCCGGTGGTATGCTCGCCACATGTCGAGCCCCTCGCGCCGCACCTGGGCGCCCCCGCTGGCGGCGCTCGCCGCCGCGACGCTCTCGCTCTCCTGCGCGCAGTCGGAGGACCCCGACCCCTGGGTCGTGAACGCCGATCTCGCGGGCAACGGCGACGCCGTCTACGTCGCCGGGTACGTGACGGGCTGCGCCTGCAGCGACGGCGGGTTCGTCCGGCGGTGGACCGGCGCCGGCTGGCGCCCGGAGCTCGCAACCGGGTACTGGCTCTGGGCCATCTATACCCCGGACCCGTCCACGGTGGTGGCTGCGGGCGAGGGGCGCGCGGTGACGCTGCGCGACGGGGTCTGGTCGGAGTCCGCCCTGCCCATCGAGATCGTGTTCGCGCTCTGGGGCCCGACGAGCGACGATCTCTTCGCCGTCGGCGAGGGCGTGGCGCACTACGACGGCGCGGAGTGGTCGCTCATGACCCTGCCCGTCAGCGCTCGCCTCCAGGCCGTCTGGGGCACGGCGAGCGACGACGTCTTCGCCGTCGGCGAGGACGGCGTGATCCTGCACTGGGACGGGGCCGCCTGGTCCGAGCAGGCGAGCGGGACCCCGGTCACTCTCAACGCCGTGTGGGGCACCGGCCCCGACGACGTCTACGTCGCGGGCGGCTCCTCCGGGGATCCGTTCGAGGCCCTCCTCCTGCACTACGACGGCGACCGGTGGTCCGAGGTGGACCGGCGCGCCGGCGCCGTGTGGCTGGGGCTGCACGGCACGGCGTCGGACCGGTTGGTGCTGGTCGGGGCCCGCGGCACCGGGAAGGCTCCCGAATCCCTCGTCCGCGCCTGGGACGGCTCGAACCTGTCCGCGCTCGACGAGCCGCTCGGCGGCTTCGTCTGGGACGTGTGGACGCTCGCCGACGGCGGCTACTTCCTCGCCGGGCCCGACAACCTCCTCTTCTACTTCCGGGGGTGAGCCGGCGGCCGCCGTCGCGCCTACGTCCCCGCGGGGGTCACACAGCGGATGGCCAGGGCGTACTGCCTCCCCCAGGTTTGCCAGCGCCCCACCGTGTCCGGTGGGTAGGTCGATTCCACGGTGAAGCAGCGGCGCCAGGGACCCGGCGACCCGAGCGTCGAGGTCCAGTGGTAGCCGTAGCCGGGGTAGTTGTAGGAGGTCCCGTAGACGACCATCCCGCCGAGCGGGGCGTCGAAGCCGGTGCTGCCGCCCACCTTGAGGGCGGTGCCGACCCCCGCCCCGCGCCACCCGTCCTGCTCGGCGCCCGCGGATTCCATGCCGGCGGCGATCTCCAGTTCCTTGAAGTCCCCATCGGTGGCGATGCGCCAACCCACGGGGCAGATCCCGCTCGCGCCCTCGACTTCCGAGTACTGCATGGCGTGATCCCACTGGTACAGCCCGCCGTACCGATCGCACATCGTCTCGTCATCACCCCAGCAGTACTTCTGGATCCGGTCGGTCGCGCTCTGCGCCTCGCTGGTGTCGATGCGTTCGCCCACGTCGAGGTTCGCCCCCATCCAGCAGAGCGCGCCGAGGGCGAGGGTGGGGTACTGCCGGCCGTCGCGAGGATCGACCAGCGGCTCCCCGCAGCGCCACGGGGCTCCGCAGCCCGCGGCGTCGAACTCGCAGCCGCTGCCGCAGCGCAGCGTGCCCGCGCCGAGGCCCAGGGACTCGCAGGTCGCCCCCGCCAGATCCTCGGCGTCGCAAGCTTCGAGGCCGTTCTTCACCGCGTCGCCGCACGACGGGCGCTGGCAGACGTCGCCCTCGCATACACCGCTCGCGCAGTCCGTACCGAACCGACACCGCATGCCATCCGGACAGGGACCGCACTCGACACCGCCGCAGTCGACGTCTGTCTCCAGCCCGTTCTTGGCGAGATCCTCGCAGCTCGTCCCGGCACCACCCGCTCCGGCCTGGGGCAGACCGGCGCTCCCGCCCGCGACGCCGGCGGCGACCGCGCCCGCGGCACCACTGGTCTCGGCCCCGGCCGCTCCCACGGCCATTTCGCCGCCGCCATCGCCGCCACGGGCCCCGGCGACGCCGGCGACGTTGCCCGAGCCGCCGCTCGCGGGTCCGCAGCCTTGCTCGCCCGCCGCACCTCCCGCAGCGCCGTGGGGCGCGGGTCCCCCGCCGCTCCCGGCACCGCCCGGCAGGGCGCCCGCTTGCGGTGCCCTGCCCGCTGCCCCACTGCCTCGTCCGGCCGCCCCCGCCGCCCCACCCGCGGCAGGCGCGGCGCAACCCTTCGCTGCACTGCCGGCGGTTCCGCCATCGGCGGCACCACTATCTCCTCCCTCACCACCGTCACCCTCGCCCGCGCCCCCCCCCCCGCTCCCGGAGACGAGCTTCGCACCAGCCGCGCCGTCAGCACCTCCAGGGTCGTCGGCGACGGCGCGCTCCGCCGGGTCGGCGCAGCCTGACATCGCGACACCCCCGGCCAGAACGAAGCCGAACGCGATCGGCGATCGGAGCGAGCTCGTAGGTGACACGTCCTCGTGAGGATCCCACGCGAAGGCGACGCCGGGCAACCGAGGGCCGCCAGGACATGCCCGACGATCGCGACCATCCCCGAGGCCGTGTCCCCACCCGCCCGCGATCGGCGCAGAGTCTGATCTCGATGATCGGTCAGCCGACGATCGGCGCGCGCGGCCTTGATCGCGGACGCGTCTTCGTTCAGCATCGACGAGGGAGACGAGCCGCGGGATCGGGCTCCCACGCCGCCTTCTCGGCGTGATTCCGCCATCGCACGAAGAGTCCAGTGCCGGGGGTCACGCCCGCGGGCGCCGGCGTCCGCGGACTCCCGCGCCCGCCTCGACGGCTCCCCCTGCCCCGATGGAGCGAGCATGAAGAAGACGACCAGGATTCGGGTGAGGCTCGGGTGGCTCGCGCTCGCGCTCCTGCTCGGCGGCTGCGGCGAGGCCAGCGATCCGGCCACCGATGGGGCCGGCGCGACGACCACGGACGGCGCTGGCGGCAGCACGGGCGCGGCGCCCGGTTCCAGCGGCGGCACGAGCACGGGCGGCAGCGCGGCCAGCGGTGGCGCCATTTTCGATCCCGGGGGTGCGGGCTCCAGCACCGGCGGGGTGCTCGAGCCCTCCGGTGGTGCGAACACCGGCGGCGCGGTCACACCCACCGGCGGCTTGAACACCGGCGGCACGGTTTCTCCGTCCGGCGGCGTGGCGTCGGGCGGCCTGGCAACCGGCGGTGCCAGCACCGGCGGCGTCGCGACCGGCGGCCTGGCAACCGCCGGTGCCGGCACCGGCGGCGTCGCGACCGGGGGCGTGACGACGGGCGGTGCGGGCACCGGCGGCGTCGCGACGGGCGGGACGGTCGCCGACCCGCGCGGCATGACGCTCTACTACGTGCGCCACGCGGAGACGGTGGCGAACGCGCTCGACGACCATGACCCGAGCGCCGAGGACGCGGACACGCTGACGGAGCTCGGGCAGCGGCAGGTCAGCGAGCTGACCGCCTACCTGCTCGACAACGGCGTCGTGCCCGACGCCGTGCTGGTCAGCCCCGCGCTCCGCTCCCAGCGCACCATCGAGCCCTTCCTGGTCAGCACCGGGCTCGTCGGGATCGTCTGGCCCGAGCTCTGGGAGTGCTGCGGCACCGAGCCCACGGGCGCGCCCCTGCCCACGGAGCCGGCCCGCTACGACTTCTTCACCGTCTCCGTCGAGGCCCAGAACCTGGGGCTCCGCGAGGGCGATCCGGGGACCTTCTGGCGGATCGACACCTACGAGCAGGGCCTGTACATGGTCATGCAGGCGCGCGACCTCTTGCTCGCCGAGTACGGGCAGTCGGGCAAGACCGTGCTCATCTCGGGCCACGCCGTCTCGGGGAGCGTCCTCATCGGGCTCCTGCGCGGCCTCGACCTGACCGCCGGCATCGAGCAGACGGGGCCGAACGCCATCTACATGATGAACACGGGCGTCCAGCTCCTGTTCCAGGATCCGGCGAGCGGCCTCTTCGAGCTCGCGGGCACGAACATCAACCACCCCGCGACGGAATGAGCGCGCGACGCGCGCCGCCTAATCCAGCGGATACGAAGCCATCGGCCGGGCGAGGTCCGAGGAGGTCAGGGTGACGGTGCCGATCGAGCCGTCGGCATAGTGGATGGTGAAGAGGAAGCTCGAGCCGGCGCCGAGGACGGTGGTGGGGATGGAGTAGTAGTTCTCCGCCTCGGTCGCCCAGGCGAGCGTGCCCTGGTTCGAGGGGTCGCCCACCTCCTGCCAGTCGATGCCGGTCACCGCCGCGTTCGGGTTGCGGATCTGCACGATCGACCAGCCGGGGCTGGCCCCGTCCTTGACCCACAGGCTCGGCGCGCCGTCCGACACGCCGGGCTGCCCGACGCAGGACACCGGACGCCAGGCCCCCTCGTAGCGGCCGGCGCCGTCGATCATCACCTCGCCAGGGGCGGTGCCGCCGAGATCGATGCCGCAGTTGCCGTCCGGGCACTTGTCCATGACGCGCACCACGACGGACTTCTCGCCCTCGCTGGTGAGTACGGTCACCCGCATGCACTGGCCGCAGACGTGCCCGCCGTCCCACTCCATGAAGGTGTTGATGGCCGCGTAGTACATGACGCCCGTGCTGCCGTAGCCGCAGGCGCCGGCGTTGCTGGCCGAGGTGCTGTACACGGTGACGTTGCCGAGGGTGCCGTAGTCGTTGCGGGTCGGGTTGACGGGCGTGGCCGCGTCGCAGTTGCCGCTGCAGCTCGCCGGCAGCCCCGTGGGCCCGAAGTCCTCGCCGCCCGTGGCCTGCCCGCCCGAGCTCTGGCCTCCCGTGGCCTGGCCTCCCGTGGCCTGTCCGCCCGTAGCCTGTCCGCCCGTGCCTTGGCCACCCGTGCTCTGGCCACCCGTGCCCGCGACACCGCCGGTGCCCTGGCCGCCGGTGATCGGTTCGCCCCCGCTCGCGCCGCCCGACCCCGCCGTGCCGCCGCTGCCGGGCTCGGTGTTCGCGGTGCAGATCCCGAGGGTGCAGCTCTCGTCCGCGGCGCAGCGATGGCCGCAGCTGCCGCAGTTGGCGCCATCCGTCGTCAGATCCCGGCAGACGCCGGCGCAGATCGTGAGCCCGCCGTCGCAGGTGCAGACCCCGGCCACGCAGGACTGCCCGGCGACGCAGGGGTGGTCGCACTGGCCGCAGTGCAGGGGGCTCACCGCGAGATCGGCGCAGTCGCTGCCGCACTGGGTCAGGCTCCCGCAGCTCACCTGGCAGCGGCCCCCCGAGCAGACCTGCCCCGCCGGACAGGCGAGGTCGCAGCCGCCGCAGTGCGCGGCGCTCTCCTGGGTGCTCACGCAGGCGCCGGCGCAGTCGACCAGCGGCGCCACGCACGCGCAAACGCCGCCCTCGCACGCGCGGCCCGAGGCGCAGGCCTCGCCGCACGCGCCGCAGTGCATGCTGCTGCGGGTCAGGTCGACGCAGCCGTCGCCGCAGTCGGTGAAACCGGCGGCGCAGGTCGAGGACCCGCTGCTCCCGCCGAGGCCCCCACCGCCCATGCCGCCGCCCCCCGTGCCGCCGCTCGCCGATCCCGCCGCGGGATCGTCCTCGGCACTGCAGCCGGCGCTCGCCGCGGCGGCGCCGAGCCCCACCAGGGCGAGGGAGAGGAGGGCGGGCAGCGCGCGTGATGTCGAGAGAAGGCCAGGGAACTTGCGCATGAAGAGCCTCCGTGGAGAAGCGACCACGACGTCATGCTAGCACCGGGCGCGCGCCGGCTCGCGTGCGCGCCGCCGTCCCCGCGCGCGGCCAGCGGCGCTTCAAGGTACGCGGTGAGCTCACGCCGTGGCTGGATCGAACGCGGAGCTCGCGACGGGCGTGGCGTCGACCCTCACCTCGCCGGCTCGCTCGACGACGCCGGCAGGCTCGACGTCGGCGGCGCGCGGGGCGGCGCGGCGGGCGCCGAGAGCGGGGCGCCGGCGGAGGGCGCCTGCTTCGACGGCGAGAGTCGCCTCGACGGGCTGCCTCAGACGACCTGCACCGTCACCGTGACCAGCGTCGAGCTGCCGCCGCACGTCGCGAACATGGGGATCGTCACCTTCACCGCGAGCCTCCCCGGTTTCACCGCCGCCGAGATCCACTTCGGCCCCGACCTCGGCTGCGGCCTGGTCGCGCCGGTGGGCCTGGCGGAGCCGGGCTAACCGACGCTCCTGCTCGGGATGGCCCAGAACCGGACTCACCACTTCCGCTTCGCCGTCTCCGACGGCAGGTCGGTCTGCTACGGCGCGGACGGCACGCTCGAGACGGGGTCCTTGCCCCGCGGAGGGCCTCGCCGAGGCGTCGATCGCGGACGGCGCGGCCCCCGGGTTCATCGTCACCTCTCGCGACGGCGGGGCCGTGATCCACGACCGGCAGGGCGAGCTCGTCTGGGCCTACGATCTGTGGAACGTCTTCTCCGTCCAGCCGCGGAGGCTCCCGCGCGCGTCAGCGGGGGAGTCTCTTGTAGCTGTAGAAGAACGGACCCGTCACGCCGCCAGCGTTCGGCGCCGCGTGGAAGGCCGTGGCCAGGGCCTGATCGGGGCGCGCGCGCAACATGCCGTGCCACTCGAGGCCGTCCTTGCAGGTCGCGTCGAAGAGGATGGCCACCTCGTCGCCGATCTCGAACTGCCCGTGCAGGCGGAGGTTCTTCTGGCACTGGAGGCCGACGAACTCGAGCACCAGGCGCAGGAGCACCTTGGAGGTGATGGCCTCGCCGGGGGTGGTGAGCTGCGCCGCGTAGTACTCGACCGAGCCGTCCTGGGCGCGCCAGGTGCGGCGCGGCGCGGCGGGGTCGAGCGCCGCGCCCGCCGGCAGCGCGAGGGTGAACCCGAGCTTGTCGTCCGTGATGCGCTTCCACCCCGACGGCAGTGTCGGCCCCGGCGCGGACTTCTCCGTCTCCCCCCGCTTGCAGCGCTGGATCTCCTCGAACGACGCGACGCACTCGGGCGCCGTGACGTCCGCGCAGAGGTTGGCCTTGTCGGCCTTGGCCTGGCAGCGGATGGCGCTCTGGTACTGGTCCTCGCAACCGGTCGCCTGCTCGACGTGACCCTGGCACTTGGTGCGGCACTTCTTGGTCGCCGCCTCGTCGCAGAGCTGCTCCACGCGGTCGCAGAGCCGCTTGCACGCCACCACGACGGCCAGGTCCTGCACCGGCTCCGACTGCTCGCCGTCACCCGCCGCGGCGCTGGGCTCGCCGGACCCGGCCTCCCCTTCGGCGTCATCCGGCGCCGCCTCCGAAACCGCGGAGTCATCGCCTGCTTGACGAGGTTCCGACGCCGCGTCCTCCCCGGACACGCTGTCCGCGGTGGACGGAGCCGGCCGCTGACAGGCGCCCGCGCAGACCAGGAGCCATAACCCGAGATGTCCCGCCTTCATGGCGCGACTCTACCGGCTCGGCGGGCGACAGGGCAGTGCCTTCCGGCCGGACCCGGCCGCTCGCGAGAACGGTGGCCAGAAGCGGACGGGCAGGCTGACGAGGGGCGGCAGCTCGAGCGGCCGCAGGTCGAACGGAGGGAGGGGCTCCTCTCGGCGGGGCGGCCGTCCCGGCCAGCGACCGCCGGCGATCCCGATCCGCATGGCAACGACCGCAGACCGATCGCCGGCCATGACCGGACGGCGAGAACCCACCTCGAGCGGCCCGCCCGCGGGATCGGTCAGGTCGCGCACACCCGCGACCGGCTCGCCGGCGAGCCTCGACCGAATGTACAGAGCAACGCGCACCTCGCCGGCGGGAGTCGGCCGGTGGCGCGCCCCACGCGCGGGCGCCCGTCCGCCAGCGACGGGCAGAAGGGGGAGGCGGGCGAAGCCCCGTCGTCAGCCCGCGCCGCGCGCTGCCGCACCGCCTCCCAGACGAGCTCGCCGTCGTGGTGCCAGCGGCGGGCTACCCGTCCCACGGGCGCGAGGCGCGCCCGGCCCGGGCGCGACAGCGGAGCGCCGCGCCGGTGGCGATCACGAGCAGGCTCCCCATCTCGAGGAGCCAGTTGACCTTCAGCCCGAGCCAGCGGGTCCCGATCAGGACGTCGACGCGGTGCATCGAGGCCGCGCGGATCACCACGAACGAAACCAGCGCCAGGGCGCCGGCGAGCGCGAGCAGCGTCGCCCGCGGCGCGCCCCGCACGAGCCACGCGAGGGCGAGCCCGCCGGCCACCGCCGCGACCGCCAGCGCCTCGATGAAGATCCGCTGCACCTCGCGGCGCGCCTCGTAGAGCCCCCACTGCCGGAAGACGATACGGCCGAGCTCGGTGAGGGCAGACTGCGCGTCGAGCTGCTTGTTGAAGCCGAGCAGGACGAGGCAGGCGCAGAGCCCCACCCAGAACCAGCGCTCCCGGGGCGCGTCCACCCGCCGCCCTCGGACGACCCGGGCGGCGAGCACGGCCGCGAGCGCGTACAGCCCCACGGTCAGCCAGCCGCCGACCGTCGGATCCCCGATGCCCGGCGACCACTGGCCGATCCAGCCGCCGCCGGGAGCCGGCGCGAGGGAGGCGAGGGCGCTCATCGAGCGCGGAACCGTAGAGCGGCGAGCCGCGCGTGGCCAGTCGGTCCCGCCCCGCGTCGCCCGGGCGGGGGCGGCGTGCTAGCGTGCCCCACCATGCCGGAAGCGCCCCCCGCGGACCCCGTCCTCGTCGGCACCGATCTCGGCGAAACCGCCGCCGGGGCGCTCCGCGCGGCGCACGAGCTCGCCGTGGCCCGCGGCGCCGCGCTGATCGTGGTCCACGTGGTCCCCTTCGAGCTCGGGATCCACCCGCTGTTGCCCCACGAGATGCAGCACGAAGCGGTCGATCGGGTCGCGCTCGAGCGCCAGATCGGCGAGGCGCTCGAGCAGCGCGTGGACGAGGTCCTCGGCGACTCGGCGGTGCCGGTGCGAGTGGCGGTGGGGTTCGGCTCGGTGCCCGCGGGCATCCTCCGCGAGGCGGAGGCGGCGCGCGCGGGGCTGGTCGTCATCGGCGCCGGCCAGAGCCGGATCGGCGACGTCGGCGCGCAGGTGGTGCGGTACGCGAGCGCGCCGGTGCTGGTCGTCCGGCAGGCGGGCGGCGCGGGCGGCGTGCTCGGCGCGACCGATCTCTCCGATCCTGCCGTCCCCGCGGTGGAGGCGGCCGCGCGCGAGGCGCAGCGCCGCGGGGCGCCGCTGACGATCCTGCACCACCTCGAGCTCGGGTCGAGCCTGCTCGCCGGGCTCGGGCCGCTCGGGCCCCTGCCCTTCCTGCCCGACGCCCAGACGCAGGAGCTCGTGCGCGCCGCCGTGCTCGAGGTGCTCGAGGGGCTCCTCGCGCGGTTCGGCGTCGCGGGGGACTGCCGCGTGACCACCGAGGGCGACGCCGCGGCCGCCGTGGTGAGCGCCGCGCGTGAGCTCGGTGCGGCGTTGGTCGTGGTAGGGGCGCACGGGCGGACCGGCTGGCGCCGGATCGCCCTCGGCAGCGTCGCCGAAACCGTCGTCCGCGAGGCGCCCTGCTCGGTGCTGGCGGTGCGCCTGCACGGCTGAGCGAGCCCCCGCCCGAGGCCGGCGCGTTTGTTCGCCGCGCACCGCAGGGCTAGCCTTCGGGCCATGGGACGTGGGCTCGGGGTGAGGATGGGACGGGGGATCGGCGTGGCGGCGGTGCTGGCGGCGGCGGGGGCGCGCGCGCAGGGGGTGCCGCAGCCGGCGCCGTTCTTCGCCGGCGGGGCCGAGCAGACCAGGGTGCCCATCGACTCCGCGCTCGCGAGCGACTACTTCGACCCGCGCTTCACCGCCGAGAACCTCGGCCTCGACGCGCTCTTCGCCGCGCTCGAGGAGCCCCTCGACTACCAGGCGGACGCCGCGACCTTCCCCGAGCTCTACGAGCCGCTCTGCAGCTTCCACGCCGACCTCCTGCTCCACGGCACGCAGTGTCGCATGGACGTCGGCTGGTACTGCGCCGACGACCCGACGAGCTTCTCGCCGCTCGTCACCGCGTCCTCGGTCGTCGACTACCACGACGCCCTCACCGGGGACTTCGCCTGGTACCAGAACGGCGACGCCGCGTTCGTGCCCCTCGTCGGCCTGCCGCCGCTCGCGGGCATGCCCTACACCAGCACGGGGAGCCCGGGCGCGCTCGGCGGCTGCCCCTCGGGGCGGATCGGCGTCACTGTCCGGCCCGCGTCCGGGGCCGCGGGCCTCATCCCCTCCGCAGAAGCCCAGCCTTGCACCGAGCAGAAGTACTCGGAGGCCCGGCTGAACCGGCTCCACGCCGCCTCGGGCGAGCCCTGGGTGAGCGCGCTGGTGTACCGGTCGCGGCGCACGCCGGGCGCCTACTACGTCGCCTTCGAGGATCTGCCGACGAGCGACACCTCCTTCAACCCGGGGATCGAGGTGGGCGAGGAGCGCTGGATGGCCGACGGCGACTTCAACGACTTCGTGCTCCGCCTGGAGGGGCTGGTCTGCGCGGGCGGCGTCGAGCGCTGCGAGACGGGCCGGCTGGGTCGCTGCAGCGTCGGCGTGACCCGGTGCACGGCGGACGGCGTCCCGGCGGCGTGCGCCCCGGTCTTCACGGCGGCGGCCGAGAGCTGCAACGGGATCGACGACGACTGCAACGGCTTCGCGGACGACGGCGACGGCCTCTGCCCGACCCCGAACGAGGTCTGCTCGCGCGGGGTGTGCGTCGCGGCCTGCACGGCCGGCGCGGCCCCCTGCCTGCCCGGCGAGACGTGCGACGAGTCGACGGGCCGCTGCGTGGCGGAGGACTGCCTCGACGTGGCCTGCGATCGGGGCCAGATCTGCCGCGGCGGCACCTGCGTGGACGGCTGCGCCGGGCTCACCTGCCCCTCTGGACAGAGCTGCATGCTCGGCGCCTGCGTCGATCTCTGCGCCGGGGTCACCTGCGCCGCGAGCTACGTCTGCGACGCGGGCGCCTGCGTCCCGGACTGCCACTGCCGCGCCTGTCCCGGCCTGGGCGAGTGCGGGGACGACGGCCGCTGCGTGGACCCCACGTGCGTCGGGATCACCTGCGACCCCGGGCTGGTGTGCGACGGCGGCGCCTGCGTCGATCCCTGCGCGAACGTGATCTGCCCGGGCGGCATGCGCTGCTCGGGCGGCGAATGCCGGAGCGCGGGCACGGGCGGCGCCGCGGGGAGCGGCGGCAACGCGACGGGAGGGATCGTGATCTTGCCGTACACCGGCGGCACCACCAGCGGCGGCACCAGCGCCAGCAGCGGCGGCACCGGCGCCAGCAGCGGCGGCACCGGCGCCAGCAGCGGCGGCACCGGCGGCGACGGCGGCGCTGGCCTCGCGGGTGAGGACGGCGTTCCCGCGCCGGCTACCGGCGGCGCGCCGAGCGGCGGCGCTGGCCACTCCGGGGGCGGCGGCACATCCGCGGCGGGCGGCGCCGCCGACGCGGGCGCAGCGCCCGTCGCCGGCGACACCCCCACCGCCCCGAACCTCCCCGCCCGCGACGACGGCGGCGACGGGGACGGCTGCGGCTGCCGCACGGCGCCCGGCCCGCGCTCGGCCACCCCCTGGGTGCTGCTCGCCGCCGGCGTGGCGGCGCTCGCACGGCGCCGCGCCGCGCGACGGCGGGGATGGGCGTTGCTGGGAGCGCTCGCGGTCGCGGGCTGCGGCGGCGGAGGCGACGACGAGGGGGACGGCGACGGCAGCGGCGGCCGCGCTGCCACAGGCGGCGCCGCGACCGGCGGCGGCGCGACCGCCGGCGGCGCGACCGAGGGCGGCGCGGCCGCGGGTGGGGCTCCGGCCAGCGGCGGCACGAACGGCGGCAGCGGCACGGGCGGCGCGGTGATCGATCTCGGCTGCCCGCCGCTGCCCCCGCCGGAGGGCGCCGTGATCGAGGTCACGCCCGACCAGGCGCGTGACCTCCACACGATCGTCGACGAGGCCCCGGCGGGGAGCACCGTGGTGCTCGCGCCCGGCACCTACCCGCTCGCGCGCTGGATCCGGCTCTCCCAGCCTGGCGTGACGCTGCGCTCGTCCACCGACCGGGCCGCGGACGTGATCCTCGACGCGGCCTACTCGGACGTCGCCCCCGAGGCGGTGGTGATCACCGCCGACGACGTGACCCTGGCGCACATCACCATCCAGCGCGCCATCGACCACCCGGTACACGTCTACCCGCCCGAGGGCGGCCCGGACGTGACCGGCCCCCGCCTCTATGGGGTGCGCCTGGTCGACGGCGGCGAGCAGTTCCTCAAGGTGAACCCCAACGGCGACGCCTCGGCGTTCGTGGACGAGGGCGCGGTGGAGTGCTCGGAGCTGGTGATGACGGACGAGGGGCGGCCCCACGTCGAGACGCTCGACTCGGGAGCCTGCTACACGGGCGGCATCGACGTGCACGCCGCGCGCGGGTGGGTGGTGCGGAGCAGCCGCTTCCAGGGGATCTACTGCACCAACGGCGGCCTCGCCGAGCACGCGATCCACTTCTGGCGGGGCGCGCGCGACACGGTGATCGAGAACAACGTGATCGTCGACTGCGCGCGGGGCATCGGCCTCGGGATGGGGAGCGGCGCGGCCGCGGACGTGAGCACGCGCACCTGGCCCGACGCCCCCTACGACGGAGCGCCGCTCGGCCACGTGGACGGCGTGGTCGCCAACAACGTGATCTGGGCCGCCATCGACCAGTTCGACACCGGCATCGAGATCCAGCAGGCGCGGCGGGTGACGGTCCTGCACAACACGGTGGTGGGAGAGCCGGGCATCGCGGGGTTCTTCTCCTCCATCGACTACCGCTTCGCGGGCACCGACGTCGTCATCCAGAACAACTACACCCGCCGCATCACCAGCCGCGACGGGGCCGCGGGGACGGTCGACCACAACGTGGAGACGGAGTCGCTCGCCGCGTTCGTGGACGCCCCCGGCGGCGACTTCCACCTGCTCGAGACCGCGACCGAGGCCATCGACCAGGGCGTCGAGCACGCGCTGTCCGGCGTCGACCTCGACGGCGAGCCGCACGCGAACGGGCCACCCGACGTCGGCGCGGACGAGCGCTGAGGACGCCGCGGCCGCCCTGCCGCGACCGCCTCCGCGAGGTGTGCCGCGACGGTGCGCCCAAAATACGGTATGGGTTCCATGTGGCACGCCTCCCTTCCTGGGTCGCGGGAGCGGCGCTGCCCTTCGCGCTCGGCGCCTGCGCCGGCGAGGGGGGCGAGGATCCGCGCTCTTCCGTCCCCACCCCGCTCTGTATCAGCGAGATCCTCTACCACCCCGTCCTCGAGGACTCGTACGAGGAGCTCCACGAATTCGTCGAGATCCACAACCCGACGGCCGCTGCGGTGAGCCTCGCGGGCTACACCCTCGGCGGCGGAACCGAGGCTGCCTTCCCCGCCGTGGAGCTCCCCCCCGGCGGCACCGTGGTGGTGGCCCGCGACCGCGAGGCGCTCCTCGGCGTGACCGAGTACGCCCTGGAACCGTCGCTCGTGTTCGGCGACGCCTCGCGGAGCCTCGACAACGGCGGGGATCTGGTGCTGCTCCGGCCGCCCCGGGGCGCCGCGGAGGCGGTCGCCTACGACGACGGACCGCCCTGGCCGGTAGCCGCCGACGCGCTGGGCGCGAGCGAGGCGTGGCTGCCCGCCGACTGGCTGCCGCTCGAGTCCCACCGTCACCGCGGCGTCTCGCTCGAGCGCGTGAGCTGCGCCCTGCCCGCCGACGATCCGGCGAGCTGGGTCCCCTCGCCGATCGACGGCCCGACCCCAGGCCGGACCAGCGCGGGGGCGGCCGCGGCCGCGCCGCCCATCGTGCTGACGATGGCGATCGGCCCGAGGCCCCTCACCGCCGCGACCCCCATCACCGTGACCGCCACCCTCTCCACCGCCGAGGGACTGGGGGCGGTGACCCTCGAGTATTTCGTCGACGCCGTCGCCGTGGCGGACGAGCCCACGGAGACGGTCGCCATGACGCCAAACGGAGGCGGGACCTTCTCCGCGACCCTCCCCGCGCAGGCGGCCGGCGCCGTGGTCCGCTACCGGTTCCTGCTCGACGGCGCGCCCCTGTCGCCGCGCCCGAACGATCCGTACCGCTGGCACGCGGCCTTCGTCGACCCGGGCCTCGAGACGACGAGCCGCACCTATCACCTGTTCCTCTCCCCCGACGACTGGACCACCCTCTGGGACAACGTCGAGGGCGGGCGCACGGCGGGCTGTGATCTGTCGCCGACCTGGGACGCGGAGGTGCCCGGGGTGTTCGCGCACGAGGGCCGCGTCCACGACGTGCGGCTGCGCTACCAGGGCAGCATGTTCAACCGCACCAGCGGCAACGAGCTCCGGGGCTACGCCGGGGACGGCCCGGCGCGGCCCGACCCGCCGCTCGCGCTGAGCTTCCTGGTGAAGTTCCCGCGCTACGCGCGGTTCGAGGGCGCCCGCAAGCTCGTCCTCAACAAGCTCACCCAGGGTTGCCCCGGCTTCACCTCCGCCGTCGGCTACGAGCTCTTCCGCCGCGCTGGCCTGCCCGGGCCGGCGACGCGCTTCGTCCGGGTGCAGGTGAACGGCGCCTACTACCACTACGCGCAGGAGCTCGGCGCCATCGACGAAGCCCTGATCGAGGCCTGGCAGGAGGGCACCGGCGAGCCCGTCGGCCACCTCTTCAAGGCGGCCGGATCCATCGCGGAGGAGGGCCTGCTCGACGCGGCCGACGGCCGCCTGCTGCCCGAGGCCTGCGGGCACACCAGCGCCGAGCGTTACGCCGCCGTCTACGAGCGCAAGACCTGGGACTGGGCGGGTCACGACGAGCTCGTCGCGCTCATCGAGGGGCTGCACGCCGCGCGCGCCCAGGGCGAGGCGAGCCTGCGCGACTACCTCGCGGCCCACTTCGACGTCGACCGCGCGCTCACCTACCTCGCGATCATCAACTGGCTCGGGGCCTGGGACGACACGTTCCAGAACTACTACCTCTACCAGCGGCGGAGCGACGGCCGCTGGTGCTTCTTCCCCTGGGACCTCGATCTGACAGCGGGCGGCCACACCGAGCCCGACGCGTCCCTCTTCCTCGGCGAGGAGGGGGACCCGGACAACCGCGACGGGTACTTCAGCTACTTCAAGGACGCCTTCCTCCGCGCCTACCGGGCCGAGTACGTGGCCCGGCTCCGGGAGCTCAACGGGAGCCTGCTCACCCCCGCCACCATCGAGCCGCTCCTGGCGGCGACCCTGGCCGCGCTCGACCGCGATGAGGCCGAGCGCGCCCCGGCCGGCCTCGACTGCGACGTCGACGCCAAGCTCGCCGAGTACCGCGAGTACGCCGCCGAACGGAGCGCCTTCGTCGCCCGGGCCACCGAGTGAGCGTCGGATACGCGGGGCTCGCGCGCATACCGGACGCCCCGGCCGCGCGCTACAGCCTGCGACGCGCGATCAGGATCCCGCCCGTGTACGTCTCGGCCATGATGGCCTTCTGCTCGGTGTTCTCGTAGTAGGTCCAGGTGCCGGTCTTCTTGCCCTTGTCGTACTGACCGTCGCACTCGCGGACGCCGTTCTCGTACCAGCGCCGCTCGGGCCCTTGCAGCACGCCGTCAACGTACTCGCGCTCGGCCTGCTTCTTGCCGCTCTCGAAGTACGTGGTCCACAAGCCCGCCGCCTTGTCCTCCACGTACTGCCCGCGCTCGACGACCACTCCGCTCGGCGAGTAGACGAGGTAGGGGCCGTGCTTCAGGTCGCTGCGGTAGGTCGTCTCCGACCGCTTCTGCCCCGTCGCGTCGTACTCCACGGCGAGCCCGTGGCGGCGGCCGAGCTCGTACTCGACGACGGCGACGCGGGCGCCGCCGTCGTCGTACAGCGTGAACGGCCCGCTCTCCTTGCCCTGGCGGTACTCGCCCTCGCGCTCCCGGGTGCCATTGGGGCGGTAGGTCACCCGGCGCCCCTCGAGGACGCCGCGGACGTAGCGCGCCTCTTCCTTCTTGGTCCCGTCCGGGTAGTACGCGATGAAGGTGCCGTCGAGCTTGCCCTGGTGAAAGAAGCTCTCCTCGGCCTTGTGCTCGGCGTCGTGCCAGAGGGTGCGGGGCCCGTGCGGCGTCCCGTCGGGGAGCTGGCACTCCACCGCCCTCCCCCCCGGCGGCGGCGTCCCCATGAGGCTCGCTCCCTCGGGACAGGCAGGCTCACGCTCCCACCAGTTGGGCGACTCGGCGAGCACGTCCACCGACGCGGCCGGCGCGGCGGTGGCCGCGCCGCGCGCGCGCGGCGACGCGCCGCGGCCGCCGCAGGCGGCGAGGCCGGAGACGACCACCAGTAGACAGCACCCCCCCCCGACCCTGGCGGAAAGCTCCCTCATGGGGTCGATTATGCCCGAGGCGGGGGGGACGGGAAGCAGGTGCGGCTGCGGGCGGCCCTCCGGCGAGCCTGGCCCGTTCGGCGCGCCACGCCGAGCGCCCGCGTCGCGACCGGGCAGAAACCTCGGTCGGGGCACGCGGCGGGCGGCGCGGGGACCCCGCGATGAGCCCGGCGGCGACGGTGACGCTGGAGGCCCGGTGAGAACCGCCATCAGCGCAGCTCGCCGGCAGCGGCGAGGCCGGCGTGTGATGCGCGGGTGGACCGCGCCGCAGCCCGCGCCGCGCTCCGCCCCGAGCGGCACCTGGGCGGAAGCCGCAGCGCACCGCCCCCCCGGGCGCCTCGCCACCCTCAGCCACAGACCGCGCAGCGGTCGAGCGAGCAGTTGAGCACGGCCTCGAAGAGGGTCAGCCCCGCGATGTTGTCGACCATGCACTGGGCCTGGCAGTCGTCGTCGGCGCAGACCCCGATGCACTCCACCATCGCCGCGCAGGCCGGATCGAGCGCGCACGCGTTGATCGGCGCCGAGCAGAGCGACGCCAGGCAAGTCTCGCAGTCCCCGGTCGCCGCGCCGCCCGCGCCGCCTGGACCGACGCTGCCGGCGCCCCCGGCACCACCCGCGCCGCCGCCACCCGTTTCCCGTGACGGCACGCTCAGCATGCAGATCCCGGCGTCGGTGCAGCTCACCTGTCCGCCCGAGTCCAGGTTCTCGACGTGGCACGCCAGGATGTCGCGGTACGGCTGGCCCCGCGAGGTCGTCTCGTCCTCCCGGCAGGCCATCTGCATCGTGACCATGAGATCCGGGGTGCAGGGACCGGCACCGATCTCGGTCTGACAGATGCAGTAGTTCTCGACGCCGGCGACGCAGACGTCGACAACGGCGCCGCCCGCGCCGCCATCGGCGCCTGAGCCCCCCGTCGCCGGGGCTCCGCCGGTCGGTGTCCCACCCGCGCCCGGGGTCGCGCCACTGCCGCCCGCGGATGGGGTGCCACCCGCGGGCGGCCCGCCGCCTGCTCCCGCGGCCCCCTCGCCCGCGCCGCCCAACGCCGGGGCCGGGTCGCCGCCGGTGGCCACGGGCTGGTTGCCGCCGCTGCCACCGAGCGACGCGGCGCCTCCGCCGGATCCGCCGCTCCCCCCGGCCGCGTCGCCCGCCTCGCCCGCGTCGCCCGCTGGCGCCGGGACCTCGCCGCCCTCACCGCCCCGGTCCTCGTCGGCGCTGCCCGCCCCGGCGCTGGCGCCGCCGCTCGCCGCCGCGACGCACGCGCGATCGACACACACCCCGGTGCGGCAGTCCGAGTCCGCAACGCACTCGACGGTGCTCGTAGCGTCGCCACCGCCGCAACCGCCGAGGAGGGCGAGGAGCGTGAACGTGGCGGTCCCCCGGGGGAGTCCCGGAATCGTGGAGGGGTGAGGGGTCATCGCGCGCGGATCTCCTGCAGGTTGCTCCCGTCGAAGTAGTAGACGGCGCCCGTGACCGCGGCGAGCGCCCCGGCGCACTGGGCGCTCGCCGTGAGCTGGGCGCGCTCGCCGGTCTCGATCGCCGCCGCCCAGATCGTCTCGCCGGAGACGCAAGGGACGTCCGAGGGGGCGTCGAGCACGTAGACGAAGTCGTCGGCGTGGGCGAGGTGGCGGAGCGTCGGACCCGTGCCCTCCGCCTGCGCCGCGTGGATCTCGGTGAGCGTGGAGCCCTCGAGACGGAAGAGCCGGACCACGCTCGCGGTCCTCGCGATGAGGTAGAGCAGCCCCGGCCGGATCACGGCGAACTCGCGGACCTGGAGGGCCTCCGCGCCAGCGACGGGCATCGGCGCGCCGTCCTCGTTCGCGTCCAGGGTCTGCAGGCGACCCGTGGTGGCGAGGTCCAGGCCAA
>CAYVRP010000083.1:0-29820 GCA_964454025.1 uncultured Polyangiaceae bacterium
GCCTGATCTGCTACGCTTCCGTCGGGGCGCCACGATCGGCCCTTCCCGCGCCCCGTCGGTGCCAGCCGGCGGGGCGCTGCTACGTGAGTCTAGCCCCTCGCTCCGGTCGTGAGCCGGCGGTCCCTGCGGACGGCGAGGGGTGCCGCTACTGCTCGGCGTCACCTCGGCGGCAGAGCTCCGCAGGGCTCATGCCGCACCTCCGCGGCGGATGAGGCGCAGGGTGAGCAGGGTGCCGACCCCCGAGACGATCGCGACGATGGCGGCGATGCTGCCCACGGTCATGCGGCCACCTCCTTCCGCGGCGCGAGGGCGGCCGGGATGGCAGAGCGGCGCAGGGGCAGGCCGCGCGAAGTGAGGCGAGCGCGCAGCCAGCCGAGCACGGCGCTCCACAAGAACCGCCGCGCCCCGTCGAGCGTGAGCACGGGCAGCCCCTCCGCGACGAGTCGATCGATGGCCGCCACGGGCAGCCCGAGCGTCGCCGCGAGCTCGGCGGGGGTCAGGATGCGCTCGCGGGTCATCGCGCCGCCTCCTTCAGTACCGCGAGCGCGGCGCGGAAGCGGTCCCGGGCCCGCTCGGCGTCGGTGACGATCGGCTCTGTCGGATGGGCGAGGTACCGCTCGAGCCGCTCCGTCAGCCGCGCGATCACCTTGTCGGCGTCGATCGCTTCGACGGCCTGGCGTGCCGTGAGGGGGACGATCGTGTCCGTCCACGCGGACCCCTCGCCCTGCCAGTGGGACCAGTGCCCGTCGCGGTCGAGCCGGGCCAGGGTGCCGTCGCTCCACAGCACCCATCGCCTGCCCCCGTACCAGCCACGATTGCCGCTGCCGTCATGGCCCGACGAGCTCTCGTCGCGGACGACGATGCCGCGCAGCGGGGCGTACTCGTTGTCTTCCACGGGGTGGGCGCCGTCCCGGCCTGCGGTTGCGAAGTGATGGACGCGCACGGGCGACCATAGCTCGGCCACCGTGCCGAGCCGGGCCGCGATGTAGCCGACCGCCTCGAGGAGCTCCGCCTCGGCGTCGCGCGCGCCCCCGACGGCATCGCGGATGGTCTCCGCTTCCGCCAGCGCCGCCGTGGCCAGGTCCGCCAGCCTCTCCGCCGATCGTTGCATGGTTGTGTCATTCAGAGTTTCCATTGCCTTGCCTTGCTCGCGGGCTGGGTCCCGCGCCGCGAGGGCCGACCGGTGAGGGTGCGGCCCCCGGACGCGCGGGGCCTAGCCGGTGAGCGAGGCGGCGAGCACGTCGGCCCGGGCTCGCAGCCAGGCAAAAAGCGCGGCATCGGCGGCGTGGGCGAGCTCGGCGCGATAGGGACCCGCGTTAGGGACCAGCGCCGAAACGCAGCCGTGTGCGGCGGTGCTCAGGCGTGCAGCCCGGCTCGACGGCGGAGCGTCTTTGACGCCAGGGGCGGAGTCCCGAGCGCCTGTTTCGTCAACTTCGAATCCGTAGGTCGTCCGTTCGAATCGGACGGGGCGCGCCAATCCTGGGGCAGAGCTGGGGCAGGAAAGCTCCGGCACGGCCCCCGACAGGGGGCGCAGCGAGCCGAGGTTCAGCTCGGCCGCCGTCCGGGCGACGCGCCCGCTTCCGGTACCCCGGGGAAGCTCCCGCGGTGGTGGGCGTACACTGTGCC
Source organism: uncultured Polyangiaceae bacterium (assembly GCA_964454025.1). Classification (GTDB taxonomy): domain Bacteria; phylum Myxococcota_A; class Polyangia; order Polyangiales; family Polyangiaceae; genus JAFGBI01. The sequence continues at coordinate 1,627 of CAYVRP010000083.1, forward strand.
GGTGCTCGCCGGCCCCAGACCAGGACTCCCGATGACAGCCCGTGCCCTTCCCCTCCTCGTTCTATCTTGCTGGTCCCTGGCGGGCGCGCAGGGTTGCTCGTTCAGCGCCTCGGCGTCAGGCAAGGCCAACACCGCGGAGGGCGCGGAGGCCAAGGCCAGCGCCCAAGTCACGACGGGCACCACCGAAGAAGAGCCGGAAACCGCGGCACCCTCGAGCTCGATCGTCTACAAGGAGGGCAAGCTCGACTACGAGGGAGTCATCAACTTCGAGTACAACAAGGACGAGCTGCGAGACGACGAGGCCACGACCAAGACCCTGGACGAATTCGCGGCGTTCCTGCAGCAGCACCCCGAGGTCGCGATCGAGGTCGAGGGCCACACGGATTCCCGGGGCTCGGACGACTACAACCGCCGCCTGTCCGATCGGCGCGCGGCGAGCGTTCGCAAATGGCTGATCGCCCACGGGGTCGCCGAGGCGCGGGTCACGGCGGTCGGCAAGGGTGAAGACAGTCCCCAGGTGCCCGAGCCCGCCCAGTGCGACGACAAGGAGCCCGCGGACACGACCCCCTGCGAGGACGCCTGGGCGAAGAACCGGCGCGTCGTCTTCCGGGTCACCGGCGGCGCCGAGTCGCTGCCGGAAGCCAGGCCGGAGCCGGAGCCGGAACCAGCGCCGGAACCGGAACCCCCGCCGCCGGAGCCGGTGGCGACCAAGAAGTGCCCCTGGCTATGGGGCGGCCACCTCGACGGCCTCGGTCCGAACTCCTGGCTGGGCGTGGCGGGGGCGGTGCAGCCCGGCGTCTGCTGGCTCGAACCGAGCCTGGGGCTAGGCCTCGGGACAGGCAGGATCGAGGCCGAGAACCCCCCCCCGAACACGACGGGGGACGGGCGCTACTGGGCGATCAACGTCCCGTTGCGAGCGCGCATCTGGTTCATGAGTCGCCACTCGTTGCTAGGTGACGTGGGGATCGGGCTCGCGCGCTACCTCATTTCCGCCGACGTGACCGACAGCGCCGGCGCCGACGCGGAGTACCGGCGCCACTCCACGAACGTGCACGGCCACCTCGGGCTCGGCTACGGCTTCCGCCCGAACGGGGCCGAGGCCGGACCGCGACTCGGGATCGTGATCGGGGCGCTGGCGACGTTCAACGCGCTCGCCAGCTCCTCCCTCGAGGACGACGGGGCGCTCAACGCCGCGGAGGCCGCCGATCTGCAGGCCGCGCTCGACCGCGACTCGAGTCGCCTCGATGATCTGGAGCCGTACGGAGAGCTGTCGCTCGGGTGGCTCTTCTGAGCGGCTCCCCGCGATCGCGGTGCTCGTCGCAGACGGGCAGCCCCCAGGGCGCCGCCTCGCGTGGCTGGATCACGAGCCTGGCGCGCCCTGAAGACCGCCTGGGCTGATTCTACCCGGTCGGGAGCAGCGCGCGCACGCCCCCTCCCCCCCGCGACGACCAGCCAGGGCGGCCGCTCACTCCGGCGGCAACCACTGCGAGACGCGGACCCAGTCGATCCGCAGCTCCTGCGGGTAGTCGGCGGCGACCGGCGCCTGGTCGAAGCCCCCGAGCGCGAGGTTGAGCCGGACGTGGAACGGCTGCCGGAACGGATCGACCCCGTCAGGCAGGTACAGATCCGCCGGCGGCAGCGCGAGCGTGCGAACGCGGACGTCGTCCACGTACCAGTCGATGCGCGCGGGCCCCCAATCGACGGCGTAGACGTGCCAGTCCTCGGGCGCGACCACGGTGGCGGGATCGTCGGCGAAGAGGCCGTGGCCCACGCTGCTCGTGGCTTCCTCCCACACCCCGTAGCTGACGGCGCCGATCACCTGCCCGGGGACCTGGCTCTGGAGGTTCGCGATCGTGATGTCGCCCCAGGCCGGCCAGGTGCCGCTGTAGCAGGGCTCCGGATCGATGCAGGTATACACCGCCGGCGTCGGCGCCTCGGGGAGCATCCAGAACGCCGTCGAACAGCCGCGCCCGGAGGGCGCCGCGAGCCGCGCCTCGACGCGCCCGAAGGTGAACGCGAAGCGCCCCTCGGTGTTGACCGAGCCCGAGGTGTACGCCGCGCCCTCGTAGTCCTCGGCGCGCGCGGTGAGCACCAGCGCGCCGTCCTCGAGCCGGACGTTCTCGGGGCGCTCGGTGTAGGCCTGAGGCTCGTCGTTGCGGATGCCCACGCCGACCTCGTAGGCGAAGACGGTCGGGTCGAGCGCGTCCTCCTCGAACTCCTGGGCGAAGACCGGACGACGCTCGAGGCGCAACCCGGCGCCGTTGGCACAATAGCCGTCGGCGCCGCAGCGCGCATCGAGGCCGAGGTTGTCGCAGTCCGCGTCCTCGCGGCACTCGAGCCAGTGGGTCGAGCTCGTCGTCTGCGGGCCGACGGAGCCGCCGCAGGCGCTCGCGACGAGCGCCACGGCGGCCGCGTGGCCGTGGCGGACGAGCCCCCACGCGGCGCGGCGCGCCACGGCGCGGAGCGGTGAAGGGGTCCGTACCTCCATGACCGTCAGCTCCCAGGGTAGCCTCCCTCGGCCGGGTCCGGCAGTGTCGATCCTGACACTGGCCGGGGGGCGCCGGGCGGGCGAGAATTCCGCTCGGCCCTTGTGCCACACCGCTCGGAGGCCCCGTGAACGCCCATGTCCTCGTGGATGCCGTCGTCCAGCAGACGATGGTCTTCATCGCCCAGCTCGCCACCGCGGGGGGGGGGCGCGCGCCGCTGGCCCAGGTGGCCGATCAGGTCTTCCTCGAGCTATCGGCCGAGCTACAGAGCCAGGGGGTCACCAAGAAGGTCATCGCCGACATGTTCGGGATGGCGCTCCGCACCTACCACCGGAAGATCCAGGCGGCGCGGCAGAGCCGCACCGAGGTGGGACGGAGCGTCTGGGAGGCGGTGTTCGAGCACATCCGGACCCACGAGCCCGTAGCCGGCGTCGAGATCCATCGCCGGTTCGTCCGCGACGATCCCGAGGTCGTCTCGGGGGTGCTCAACGATCTGGTGAGCTCGGGCCTCGTATACCGCGCGGGACGGGGCGACAGCGCGGTCTTCCGCGCCGCCGCCGAGGCGGACTTCGCCGCCGCCAACCAGGGTTCGAACGACACCTGGGACTGGCTGGTCTGGCTCGCCGTCTACCGGCACGGACCGGCGACCGCGGCCGAGATCCAGACGCACGCCCGGATCCCGGAGGCGGTCTGTCGGGAGGCGCTCGAGCGCCTCTCCGCCGCGGGTCGGGTCGCGGTCGACGACACCGGCGAGGAGCCGCGCTACTCGAGCCAGATGCTGGAGGTCCCGCTCGGTGAGTCCCGCGGCTGGGAGGCGGCGGTGCTCGACCACTTCCAGGCCATGGTCGCCGCCATCACGATGAAGCTCCGTGAAGGGACGACGCGGGCGGATCTGCGCGACGCCGTCGGCGGCTCCACTTGGTCGCTCGACGTCTGGCCGGAGCACCCGCTCCGCGAGGAGGCGCGCTCGACCTTGGCGCGAGTGCGCCGCGAGGTCGAGGACCTCCGGCGGCGCATCGACGAGCTCGCGCTGCCGCCTCCGGACCCGGAGCTGCGCGAACGGGTGGTCTTCTACGCCGGGCAGTACGTGCGCTCGCCGTGAGGCCTCGCCGAGGGGCAGCGACACGCGGCCCTCGCTGACGCTGGCCATGGCGCCGAGCCGGAATATTTCGCCCTGTCTGCGGTGACGATTCTGGCACTCCATCGCGGTGCGAATCCGGTCGCTGGCGGGGTACGCGAGGCGGCGGCAGGGTGCGAATCGTGGCCACGCTCCGGGCCCTGGCAATGGGAAGGTGGGGAAGGTGGGCGATGAAGCGCCTCGCGTGGCGCGCGCTGGCGGGGACGGGAACGCTGGTGGCCGCGCTGGGGTGTGGAGGCCCGAGCGGCGACGGATCAAGCTCGGGCGGACCGGGCGTCGGGGGGGAAGGGATGGGAGGCAGCCCCAACCCGACCGAGAGCGGTGGCGCGGCCGCCACCGGGGGGGCGGCCACGGCCGGGGCGCCGGGCTCGAGCGGGGGTGTCGCCGGCGTCGGCGGGCTCCCGGCGACGGGGGGCGGCGTCCCGGCCGGCGGCTGGTTCACGACGGGCGGCGCGACCGCGACCGGCGGCGAGGGCCCGAGCGGTGGCGCGGTTTCCAGCGGTGGCGCGGTTTCCAGCGCTGGCGCGGTTTCCAGCGGTGGCACGTCGGCGACCGGCGGCACACCTGCGATGGGCGGGGTGTCAGCGACGGGCGGCGCGCTGGCGACGGGCGGGGTGTCAGCGACGGGCGGCGTGCCGGCGACGGGCGGGGTGTCAGCGACAGGCGGGGTGTCAGCGACGGGCGGCGCGCTGGCGACGGGCGGGACGACCGCGACCGGAGGTACGGACAACCCGGCGCCGACCGCGCGCGACGCGGCCGCGGCGATGGGGAAGGGCGTCAACCTCGGGCAGATGTTCGAATCGACCCAGCAGCCGCGCACGCTCGCCGCGGCGAGCGCCAAGCTCGACGCCTACTACGCCAAAGGCTTCCGCTCGGTCCGTATCCCGATCACCTGGACCGAACCGGTGGGCGGAGATCGGCTGGTGAACGACGCCAACGTCGGCGACGTGAACCGCGGTCACCCGCGGCTCGCCGTCATCGAGCAGGTGGTCGACTTCGCGCTCGCCAAGCCCGACCTGTACGTCGTCATCAACGCCCACCACGAATCGACGCTGAAGACCCAGAGCCGGTCCTGGGTCCTCGAGCGGCTATGGCAGGACATCGCCGAGATCTTCGCCGACCGGGACCACCGGCTGATCTTCGAGCTCTTGAACGAGCCTCACCGGAGCGACGGCGACAACTCGCCGATGCCGGCGGCGGATCTGCGCGAAATGTCGGCGCTGGCCTACGCCAAGATCCGCGCGGTCGACCCCCACCGCATCGTGGCGATCGGCGGCAACCAGTGGTTCGGGGCCGGGGAGATGGCCCAGGTCTGGCCGAGCCTCGAGGGCGTGGGCGACGGTCAGGATGCGTACCTGATGGCCACCTTCCACCACTACGATCCCTGGACGTTCTGCGGCGACAACCAGGGGAGCTACGACGACGCCTGGACGGACGACAACCTCGCGGCCCCGATGGACGCGATGCTCGACTGGGCGAGCTCCGTCGGCGGCGGGATGCCGGTGTTCATCGGCGAGTGGGGCGTCGGCTGGGGAAGCCGCTACAGCGAGATGCAGTGCAACAACATCCGCCAGTGGTACCAGAAGCTCGACCACGAGTCCGCCGCGCCCCGCGGCATCCCCACCTTGGTCTGGGACGACGGGGGCTGGTTCAAGATCTTCGACCACGGTTCGAACGGCTTCGACAACAACCTCGTCGATTGCATCGGCGGCGATTGCGCCTGGGACGGCGCCGACCGCTTCAACGACGGCTGCCGCTAACGCGCTGCGCGACAGCGGGGCCGACCGTGCCAGTTCTGACACTGGAAACCCCCTCGGTCGCGCTGGTACCACAGCGGTGGGCGCCGCGACGGGTGCGGCGAAGGACCCAGAGAAGGACCCCCCCATGAAGCTTCGATATGCCGCGGCCATGGCCGGCGCCCTTGCCGCTACCGCCTGGGGCACGCAAGCCAACGCCACCAAGAGCGCCGAACTCTACACGACGACGTCCTATCAGTACGGCCGCTTCGAGGCCAGCGTCCGCTTCCCCGCGGGATCGGGGGTCGTCGGGGCCTTCTTCCTCTGGAAGGACGGCTCGGAGGTCGAGGGGACCTTCTGGAACGAGCTCGACATCGAGAAGGTCGGCGCGGACTGCGCGCTCGACACGAACGCTTTCTACGGCAACCCCGAGCGGGTCCACACGATGGAGATCCCGGTCACCGTGGACCTCTGCGGCGGGTTCCACACGTACGCATACGAGTGGACGCCCGAGTACATCGCGTGGTTCCTCGACGGCGCCGAGATCCGGCGGGAGACGGGCGAAACCGCCGCCGCCTACGCCGAGAACGCGGCCGCCGGGATGCAGATCCGCTTCAACATCTGGCCGGGGAACGCCAGCTTCGGCGGCGTGTTCGACCCGAGCATCCTCCCGGTGTACCAGCAGATCGACTGGGTCCAATACTCGTCCTACGTGAACGGCGGCTTCGAATTGGCCTGGCGCGAGGACTTCGACGCGGGCACGGCGCCGGCAGGGTGGGCCGAGGGGACCTGGGACTCCGCGAAGGGTCTGTCCACGCACTCCCCGAGCAACGTGCTCTTCGCGGACGGATTCGCCGTTCTCGCCCTGACCGACGACGCCGGAACGGGCATCGGAGGAGCGACCAGCGGCACGGGCGGCTCGACGGCGACCAGCACCGACGTCACCACGGCGACCAGCACCGACGTCACCACGGCGACCGGGGGCAGTGCCCCGGTCACGCCGCTGGGCCCGGTGGATGACGGTGGCGGCTGCGCACTTCGCGCCGGCGCGACGCGACCGCTTCATGACGCCGGCTTCGGGGCGTTGCTCGGGGCCATCCTCCTCGGGTGGACCCGCCGACGACGGACGGTGACTGGACGAGGGAGGTAGTCATGAGGACGAAGTGGCTCGCGCTGACCGGGGTGCTCGTGGGCGCCTCGAGCATCTCGAGCGTGGCGCTCGCGGACCAGAGCGCCGAGCTCTACACCACCCAGTCGTACCTGTACGGCCGCTTCGAGGCCCGGATCCGCTACGCGGCCGGGGACGGAGTGGTGAGTTCCTTCTTCCTGTGGAAGGTGGGCTCCGAGGTGTCGGGCGCGTTCTGGAACGAGCTCGACTTCGAGAAGATCGGCGCCGACTGCCACCTGCAGACCAACGCCCTCTACGGCAACCCGGGGACCGTCCACAAGGGATCATACTCGGGCAGTGATCTTTGCACGGCGTACCACGACTACCGATTCGAGTGGACGCCGACCTACATCGCCTGGGCGGTCGATGGACAGGAGATCCGGCGCGACACCGGCGAGACGGCGACGGCCTTCGCCCAGAACGCGACCAGCGGGATGCGGATCCACTTCAACGTCTGGCCCGGCGACGAGAGCTTCGGGGGCAACTACGATCCGTCCATCTTGCCCGTCTACCAGTACATCAGCTGGGTACAGTACTCCTCGTACGACAACGGGGCCTTCCATCTCGAGTGGCGCGAGGACTTCAACGGGGGTCTGCCGAGCGGCTGGGCGCTCGGCGATTGGGGGTCTCCCAAGAACAGGTCCACGCACAACCCCAACAACGTCGGCTTCGTGGACGGGATCGCCGTGCTCGCGATCACGACCGACGGCGCGACGGGATCCCCCAGCACCGTGCCGCCTGACGGCGCCAGCACCGGTGGCGCCGGCACCGGCGGCACCGGCAGTGGCGGGGACGCCACCGGCGGCGAGGCATCCGGTGGTGATGGTACCGGCGGCGTGAGCACGGGGGGCACCAGCAGCGGCGGCCTGGCAACCGGTGGTGATGGCATCGGCGGGACGGGCGACGGCGGGACGGAGGGCGGCGGCACCGGCGTCGGGGGCGACGCGACCGGCGGCCTGGCGACCGGCGGCCTGGCAACCGGGGGGACCAGCACGGGGGGCACCAGCAGCGGCGGCCTGGCAACCGGTGGCGGCGCGCCCCTGGGCGGCGCGAGCAGCGGCGGCTCCGCCATGGGCGGCTTGACCACGGGCGGGGGTTCCGCAGGTGGCACCGGCATCGGCGGCGGCAGCGCCGCGGGCGGCCTGAGCGGCGGCGGCACCGCCGGCACGGCCAGCGGCGGCGGACCGAGCGGCTCGACGGGCGGCGGCAGCCTGCTGGGCGGGAGCACCACCACGGGAGGGGTCACGCCCGGCGTCACCGGCGGCGCGAGCCCGAGCGACCCCGGTACCCCCGACGGCGCGACGGCACCCGGTGCGGAGTCGGGGGACGCTGGCTGCGCCTGCCGAGCGCGGCCGAGCGATGAACGCGAGGGTTGGGGCAGCGTCCTCGCGACGCTGGCGTTGCTGCTCGGGTGGCGTAGGCGCAACGCCGGGCGCGACCGCGAGCCCATCGCGCGGCGCCGGCCGGCCGCGTCCCGCGGCAAGTCGATCGCAGGTGAGGCGGCGCGGCCGGATACCGACTAGGATCCCTCCCACGGACCCGGCGAAGAGGGCTGGAGCTGCTCGCGCGACCGCGTCCGGCAATGCCATGACTCGACCCACCCCGAACCGACTCGCCATCACCCTCGGGAGCTCGACTCCCTCGCTGCTCGGCCTGGCCGCGCTCGTGCTGCTCGGTGCCGGTTGCAGCGACTCCGACGCCGGCTCTGGATCGCCAGCGGGAGCGGTTTCGAGCAGCGGCGGGAGCCCCGCCAGCGGCGGGAGCCCCACGAGCGGCGGAGGCCCCACGAGCGGCGGGAGCCCCGCCAGCGGCGGGGGCTCGGGCAGCAGCGGGAGCCCCGTCGGCGGCACGAGCTCTGGCGCTGGAGCAGGGCCGGGCACGGGCGGCGCGGTCATCGACGAGGTCGCGGTCGCGGCCGAGGTCGACCGGATCCTGTCCGGGATGACCCTGGAGCAGAAGGCCGCGCAGATGACCCAGCTCCAGTTCGAAGCCGTGACGGCCGCGAGCGCTGGCACGGCCTGCTACGGGTCCATCTTCAATGGCGGAGAGGAGCTCCCGTTCCCGAACAACCCCGCTACCTGGGCCCAGACCCTCGACGAGCTGCAGCGCGCGACCATCGAGGGCTGCGGCATCCCCATGCTGTATGGCATCGACGCCGTGCACGGGAACGCCAAGGTCATCGGCTCCACGGTGTTCCCGCACGAGGTCGGGCTCGGTGCCACCCGAGACCCGGAGCTGATCGAGCGGATCGGCCGGGCCGTGGGCAGGGAGTGCCGCGGGGTGGGTATCCACCTCGCCTTCGCGCCGACCCTGGCCGTCGCCAGGGACGAGCGCTGGGGGCGGACCTACGAGAGCTTCGGCGAGACGCCCGAGCTCGCCGCGGAGCTCGGCGCAGCCTACATCAGGGGGCTCCAGGGCGGGGGCGATCTGTCGGATCCGGGCGCCGTAGCCGCCACGGCCAAGCACTACTTCGGCGACGGGGCCACCACGAACGGCACCAACGCCGGCGTCGTCGAGGTCGGCGAGGCGACCCTGCGTGCCATTCACCTGGCGCCCTACCAGGCCGCGGTCGAGCAGAACGTCGCGGTGGTCATGCCCTCGTACCATCAGTGGCTCCGCGACGGGCAGCTCCACCCCATGAGCACGGACGCCTTCTCGCTCACGACCCTCCTCAAGACCGAGCTCGGCTTCCGTGGGTTCTGCCTCTCCGACTACGACGCCGTGCCGCGGGCGCAGGGGACCGCCGCCGATGGCTCCGCCCTCCCGTACACGCAGGAGGCCGTCTCCGCGTCGGTCGACGCCGGCATGGACATGGCGATGGTCGCGATGAATGGCGGCGTCGGTGCCTGGACCCAGTACCTTCGGAGCGGCGCCATCGCTGAGACACGCCTCGACGACGCGGTCCGCCGCATCCTCCGCATCAAGGTGTTGATGGGCCTGTTCGCCGACGACCACGCCAAGGCGTTCTCGAACGCGACCCTGCGCAGCCAGATCTGGTCCCAGGAGCACCAGGACCTCGCGCGGGAGGCCGTGCAGAAGTCGCTGGTGCTGCTCAAGAACGACGGGGTCCTGCCGCTCGACAAGGCCCAGGCCATCAAGGTGGTCGGTCCCTACGCCGACTCCATGGGCGCCCAGGCCGGGGGCTGGACCGTCAGCTGGCAGGGCAGCGATCAATACGGCACCGCCGAGGTCATGGGGGAAACCATCCTCGGCGGGCTCGCGGCGCTCGGCAGCGACGTGGAGTACGCCTCTTCCGTCGCGAGCGGCGACACCGTCGTCGCGGTGGTCGGCGAGCGCCCGTCCGCCGAGGAATTCGGCGATGACGGGCACAAGGCGCGCGACACGAACACCTGGGCGTCGGTCCGCCTGCACAAGCAACCTGGCTACACGGAGCTTCAGAGCGCGCGCGACGCCGGCGCCCGGGTGGTCCTGGTCATCCTCTCCGGCCGGCCCCTGGTCATCGAGGACCCCACCGTGCTGGAGCGCTGCAACGCGATCGTCGCGGCCTGGCTGCCCGGGTCGCGGGGGATCGGCGTCGCCGACGTGCTCTTCGGCGACGTCAACTTCACCGGCAAGCTGCCCCACACCTGGCCCAGGACCTTCGAGCAGATCCCCGTGAACGTGAACCGGCAAGCCGACGAGCCCGGCCTCGACGCGGCCAGCACCGACGTGCTCTTCCCGTACGGATACGGGCTCAGCTACCCGTGATCGGTGGGTGGGGCCGGCGCCGAGGTGCGCTCGGGTCGCGCCCTCGGGCGCTGGCTCAGCCCCGCGGCGCGTAGCGGTAGAGCTTGCACCGCGAGCCGGCGCGGGTGCGCACCCAGACGTCGCGACCGCCGGCGGTCACCACGAGCCGGCTCTGGCGGTCGGGATCGTTCGGTCGGGGCGCCACGACGTCGAGCGGGACGCGCTCCGTCGCGCGCCCGTCCGTCACCGCCACCCTGCCGTCCTCGAGCTCGAAGGTGACGCCGCGCGCCTCGACCCGCGCCCCCTCCGGCTCCGGCGCGCGCCACGCGGGGGCCTCCCCCTCCCGCACCCAGCGGCCCGACGGCGTGTGCAGGCGGTAGATCGCCGCGGCACCAGCGGCGATGCAGTCGATGTAACGCTCGACCGTGACGCGGACGGAGTCGTCCGTCGCCTCGTCCACGGTCGCGAGCTGCATGGCCCGGTCGGTGCCGCGGCACGTCCCGGTGCCGGGGATCGGGTAGAAGCGCGCCTCGCCCGCCAGCGGGACGCGCAGGATGAAGTTGCCGGGCTGCCCGGGTCGCGCGGCGCGCGCCCAGATCGTCCGCGGCGCAGAGCGCGGCTCCCAGGTCATCACGCGGGGCCAGTGAGAGAGCGGGGTCACGGTCCCGTCGACGGCGAGGAGCGCCGCGCGCGTGACGTTGCCGGCCGGCACCGCGTCCGGGTCTCCCCGTTGTGGGTCGTTGTCCCAGCCGACCACGACCGTCCCCGCCTCGACGGGCACCGCGGCGAGGTTGACGCCGAAATCGTGCGTGAGCGCGCCGAAGCCGTCGTGCCCGAGGAGGTAGAGGCGACCCTCGTGCGCGATGGGGGCGTGCGGGTGCGCCTGGAGCAGGACGCTCAACACGAGCGGTCGGGGCGCGAACAGGGTCGCCGGAGCTCGGGGCACCGGCAGCCCGGCGCCGACGGCGCGGGCGTCCCGCAACGACTGCCCCGGCCCCACCAGGCGCGCGCCGGTGCGCGAGCTCAGGAGCGTCCGGTCGCCGAGATCTCCGAGGGTGGTCTCGTTCGTGCAGGCGTCGTCGATGACGAGCTCGAACGGGGAGGGAGGCGCCGAGCGCCCCGAAGGGGCCGCGGACGGGCCGCCCGCGGCGAGGGCAGCGGACGCCTCGGGGCGGGGCGTCGCCGCGCCCGCTCGCGGATCGGAGTCCGGCGCGGCGTTTCGGCAGGCGAGGAGCGCGACCCCGGCGAGGCAGCCGAGGCACCAGCCCCAACGACGCCGCGCGCGCCCAGCGGCCCCGCGGCGCGCGGCGCTCGCCGCGGGGCGGCCAGCGTTCACGCCAGTGCCTTCGTCGTCCATACGCGCCTCCACTCGACCCGCTTCCACCCGCGGCGTCAACGGCACCGAGAACGGTCGATCCCAGTAACCGCGGCTCAGAGCGGGGTGCAGACCGTGCGCGGGGCGGCATAGTCCGGCGAGGATCCCCGTCTCGTCCCAATCCTTGTGGCTGCCGGGGCAGGTGTCGGCCGCGAGCGAGGGCATCCCCTGGGCGTTCCGCGTGGTGGCGACGAGCCCCGGGGCAGGAGCCCGCGTCGTCATCGGCTGGGCAGTAGCCGTCGTAGGGGAGCCGGGTGCCGCTCGAGTTCGGGACGCAGGGCGTGATCGTGGCGCCCGCCACGACGCCCGGCGTCCCCTCGGTCCCGGGCGCGGTCAGGTAGAAGAAGTCCGGGTGGCCCGTGTCGGCGTCTTGCCCGTCGACGTCGCGGCAGGTGACCCCGAGCACCAGGCAGTCGAGCTCCGGGTTGCTCGGGCAAGGGCGCGCGTTGCCCAGCTCCTGGTCGGTGCAGGAGAAGCCCGGCTTCGACGGCGCAGGTCGCGGAGCAGCCGTCACCGTCGGCGCGGTTGCCGTCGTCACAACCCTCGCTCGCGTCGTGGACGCCGTCACCGCACGCCACCGCGCAGGCCTGGGTGACCCCCGCCGGGCGGCACTGCGGCGGCGCCGTGCAGGTGGCGGTGCAGCCCGACCCGTCCTCGTAGGCAATCCCGTTGCTCGCGCCGAGATCGCAGTGCTCGCCGGCCTCGACCACCTCGTTCCCGCAGGTCGTGGCGGTGCCGCCCGTGCCCGTGCCACCGACCGCGCCGCCGAGGCCCTCGCTCCCGCCGGTGACGGGCGGCGCGCCCCCGCTCCCGCCGACGGGCGCGTCTCCACCGCTCGACGCGCCCGCCCCGCCCTCGGGGCTCTGGCCGCCCCCGGTCCCACCGCGCGGGCTCTGCCCGCCGGTGGTCGCGCCAGCATCACCGCCGAGCGGCTCGCTGCCTCCCGTCCCGGAAGTGCCGCCGCTGCCCACGGCGCCCCCCGTGCCCGACCCGAAGTCGGAAACGGACCACCCGCGGTCGTCCTCACAGGACTGGGCGCTCGGACATTGCCGCACCCATGGCAGCGAGGCCGGGGCTCCGCGGGATTGGCCGGCAGTGGTCCTTGTCACCGCCGCCGCGGTGAGCTTTCACGGCGCGCCGAAGGTGCAGCTGCTCATCGTCGCGTCGCAGGTTTCCGGCGGGAACCAGTAGCCGACCACGGCGTCGCCAGGGGTCGCCTCGACGGTGGCCATCAACGTGGAGCCCCAGCGGCCGCCCGCGTCGCCGAACCCGCTGAACACGAACAGCGTCCGCTCCATCGTGCCTTCGCAGTCCGGGGGTGGAGTGATGGTGAAGTAGGCCGAATTCGCCCCCACCGTGAAGGTCCCCACACCGGAGCAGTCGAAGTAAGGCAGGTTGTTGTCGAGCCCGGGATCGGCCAGGAACTCGACCTCGCCCTCGAAGCCGCCGTCGGCCTCCGGCGGCAGCCGGATCGCCGAGAAATGCAGCAGGCCCCCCTCCCAGCCGATGAGCCACACGCCGGCGAAGAGGCCCCGGTCGTCACCTGCCCAGATGCCGGTGCTCGGCGCGCAGGTTCCCACGGGGACGCAGGATCCCCAGCAGTCGCCCACCACGGACGGCGTCATGCCGTCGGCACAGTCGGGCGGCATCGACTCGCAGAGGACACCGGTGAAGTTGCAGTCGATGCCGAGCGAGCAGCGGCCGCGGAGGCAGGTAACGTCCGCCTCGCTCACCCCCAGCTCCGAGCACTCGTCGTGCTCGCACTCGAGCGGGATCTCGGCCGTCGCGCTCGCGACCGGCGACGCCACACAGCCGCAGGCGGCGCGATCGAGCGCGCAGTCCTCCGGCTCCGCGCACTCGAAGCCCTCCCCGATCGGCAGCGTGCCCCCGGCGCCCGCGCCCGCCGCGCCCCCGGTCTCGGCGTTGCCCCCGCTACCGCCCGTGCCCGCGGTCCCGGCGGTGCCACCGCTGCCGGCCGTCCCCCCGCTGCCGCTCGCACCGCCGCTGCCGGCGATACCGCCGTTGCCGCTCGCGCCCCCGCTCGTCCCACCGTCGGAGCTCGCGCCCCCGCTGCCGGGGGTGCCACCGAACCCCGCGGTGCCGCCGCCGCTCGCGACGACCCCGCCGCTTCCGGAGACGCCTCCGCTCGGCGGCGCGCCGCCCGCAGCGGGCGCGCCGGCCTCGCCGCCGCTCGCGGTCACGCCGCCGCTCGCGGTAGCGCCACCCCTGCCCGTTGCCCCGCCCTCCTCCGCCGGTCCTCCCGCGGTGCCACCGCTCGTGTCCGCCGCTCCCCCCGTGTGGCCTCCGGTGCCGCCGCTCGCGGCGATCGAGCCACCGGCACCGGCCGCAGCGCGCTCGTCCCCGTCCTCCGTCGAATCCCCGCCGCAACCCACGGCGAGCAGACCGAGCAGCAGCACCTCGCTCCAGCCAGCACCAGCACGCGCCATCGTCTCACCTCGTCCCGATCGGAAACTTCGGTCGTCGCCCGCCGGCGAAAGGGGCTGGCAGCGGATGACGGACGCTCTCGACCGCTCCCGCTCGAGCTCCCCGCCGACGACGGAACTCTGTCGCGGGCTCGCCGGGAAGTCAAAGCGCGGAGCGCACCCTCGGTGTGGCTCGAGCCCGGACGCGGGCGCGTTCACTCGCTCCGTCCGCCCCAGCCGGCGGTGTTGCTGAAGGTTTCGTAACTGACCGGGGCAACGTGGTCGAAGTCCCTGCCCGTCTTGCGCTCGAAGGCAGTCGCCGCGACCGACAGGAGCGCCTCGAACTCCATGTCCTTGGGCATCTCCTGAGGTGAGGAGAGCACTCGCTGGTAGAGCTCCGGGCCGTTCGCCACGACCACGCAGCGCTGGTAGAGGAACCAGTCGGCCGAGAAATGCTGGCCGGGCCGGTAGGCCTCGGCGCCGATCTCGCGAGCGTGCGCCTCGGTGTCCAGCGCGTGCAGCTTCGCCGCGAGCAGATCCTCGAAGCGGCAGATGTCCTCCTCGGTCATCTGCGCCAGCGCGGCGACGAGTGGCTCCACCACGGCGTCGTCGTCGCCAGTCTTCTTCCAGTTCAGCAGCCGAATCAGGCGCCAGAGGACCTCCTCCGACATGGTCACCTGGGACCAGTCGGTCTTCCGGTGCTCGGGGATGCTGGCCAGGGAGCCCTCGCGATAACCCTTGCCGACCTTGGACGCGACCAGTCGGTCGACCTCGCGGCGAGCGCGCGCAGGATCGGGGAACGTGCGACTGGTTTCCCGCGGCTGAGCGCCGACGCGCCCGTAGGTGGTCCTCACCGTCGACTCGTTCAGCTCGACGGTCCAGAACTTGTTCGAGACGTCGTCCTGCAGGAAGAACTCACGTCGCACGGACTACCGACCTCCGACCCGCGCCGACGTACGGCGCCACCCCGCCGCGGCGAGTCCCTCGCAAGGTACAATTCCCAGCGATCTCCCGCAACGCCAGCGGTTCCTCCGGCGTCAGAGCTCCCGGAGCCGCGCGTGCAGCCCCACCGCGGAGCGGGCGGCCAGGATGTCCTCGACGATCGGGTAGCCCACGCCCTGGTCTTCGACGCCGATCCCTGACCGCTCGCTCTTCGCGTCGGCGTCGGGCATCGGGCCCGTCGCTCGTCGCCGGAACGAGCGGAGCTCGAACTCGGAGCGACAGCCGGTGGACCCCGCGACGATGCGCAGGACCCGATCGGCCTCCGCCGGATCGGGCACCTCGCGATCCAGCATGTACTCGTACCCCATCGCCCGTCGGCTCGACGACACCGCTGCTCGGGTGCGAAGGGGAGCGCCGCGCGCGGCGGGGAGCGCAGGGGCACTTCGGCGGCGTGACCCCGACGCGCCGGGATGCGTCCGTCGGGCGCAACGAGGACGATCCTGGCCAGGTTCCCCATCGCGTGCCCGAGCGCGGGGCCGCCCGCCATTGTCCGCCCACCTCCTCCCGCCTACCCTCCGCCCCATGACTCGGATCCGAAGCCAGTCGACGCGCGGGCGCAGTGGTGCGGGGCGAGACGGCAGCGCACTCCAGCGGTGGGCGAGGGCGCCCGCCTTGGTCGCGACGGCCGTCGCGCTCGGCTGTGCGTGCCCGGCGCCGCCGCCGGCGGCCCCGCCCTCCGCGGGCGCGCCGCCACCGTTCGCCGCGGCGCCGAGCGGCGCCGTCGACGATCCGTTCGCGGCGCCCACGAGCCTCGCGCCCGCGAGCTACTTCGTCCTCGGGCCGTTCCCGAAGGTCGGGCCGGAGACGAGCGCCCACGAGAGCCTCGATCACGACTACCTCGCCCCGCTCGGCGGCGAAGCGGCGGCGCGGATCGACGCCAGCACCACGCTGACCCACGCCGGCGTCGCCCTCCGAAGCGTCGACGTCGCGAGCCCGGAGGGGGTGGTCGACCTCGCGGCGCTCTACCAACCCCCGGCCGGCGCGAGCGCGCCTGCGCCGGGGGCGGTGCCCCCCACCAACGACAAGGTCGCCTACGCCTACGCCGAGCTCGAGCTCCCCGCCGCGGAGCTCGGTCACGCCCGGTTCGGCTCCGACGACGGCGCCGTGGTCTGGCTCAACGGCACGCGGGTCCACCGCGTCGCCGCCAACCGCGCGCTCGGGGTCGACGACGATCGCTTCGACGTGCCGCTGGTCGCCGGCAAGAACCGGATCCTGGTCAAGGTCGACAACGGCTACGGCGGCTGGGCGTTCTCGCTGCGCCTCTTCGACGCCGCCGGCCGGCAGCGCCTGGCCGCGATCGCGCGGCGGCGGGATCTCGAGGCGCTCGGGCCGGTGCCCGTCGGCGGTAGCCACCTGCTCGGCTCGACGCTGCCCGAGATCGTGTTCGCCGACCGTGAGGGGGTGGCGCTCGTGTTCGGCGATCGCCCGCCCACCGTGCGCTGGTTCGGGCCCGCCCTCGCCGAGACGCACGCCGTGGGGCCCTTGGGGCGCTACACCGCCCTGCTCGAGGGCCAGACCCGCGACGGCTACCCGTACCGGCGGATGCTGGCCTTCGCGCGCGTCCCGGGGGACACCGTGCCGTGGACGCTCGCCACGCCGTTCGATCGCGAGCTGCCCCTCCCGCTGCCTGCCCATCTACCGCTCACGCCAGCCGGGCGCGAGGAGGTCGGGCACGAGCTCTGGTTCGGCGGCCAGCGCGCTCTCCACTCCGGCGAGGGCGCCGCCATCCTCGCGAACGCCCTCTACGAAACCCGCGCGGGCGGTGGGCGAGAGCGCGCCACCGCGCAGCCAGGCGACGGGATCGAACGGCACGCCGCGCACCAGCTCGCGCTCCGGATGCGGCTCGAGGGGCGGGTGGCGACGCCGCTCGCGCCGCCTGCGCGCCTCGCCACCCCGGCGGGCATCCTGACCGTGGGGAGCGAGCGCGCCGCCGGGATGAAGCCGGGGACGCTCGCGAAGCTCCGCGCGGTCACGCGCGACTGGGCGAAGGCCGATCCGAACGGGTTCACGGTCCTGGTCGCCCGTCGCGGGGTCGTCTTCCTGCACGAGGGGTATAACGGCTTCACTCCGGAGCAGGGCTTCTTCCCGGCGAGCATCGGCAAGACCATCGCGGGGCTGCTCTTCGCGCGCGCGGTCGACCAAGGGCTCCTCACCTTCGACCAGCCGCTCGCCAGCGTCTTCCCGGGGTGGGACCGCGAGAAGACGCGGGCCGTAACCTTCCGGCAATGCTTCTACCACCTGCTCGGGCTGCCCGGGCACTTCAGCCACGGCGGCCTCTTGGACCCGTACCTCGACCAGTCGCTGCTCACGGCGGACGTCGCCTTCGCGCGGCCGGGCACGCGCTTCGTCTACGGCGGCGACGAGCTCAACCTGACGGGCAAGGCCCTCGAGCTGGTCACCGGCCAGACCGTGCAGGAGCTGCTCCGGGACCAGCTCCAGGCGCCGTTCGGCGAGCCGGTGGTGCAGCACGATCTCGGGGTCGGCACGCGCTTCACCGCGCGCTACCTGGCCAAGATCGGGCAGATGCTGATCCAGGACGGGGTGTACGGCGAGCACCGCTTCTTCCGCCCGGGGTTCGTGCGCGAGCTCTGGCCGCGGCGGGTCGCCGACTTCGCGCCGGCGCTCGACGATCCCACCCTCGAGAACGGGATCGGGCTCGAGTGGAAGATCGATCCGCCGGGCCCGCGCGAGCAGGGCGCGCTCGGACCCAACGTGGTCGGCCACGGCTCGGCGAGCGGCTCCGTGTGGCGCATCGCCTCCGACCACCAGCTCGTGATCGTGGTGGGACGCGACGCCTACGCGAGCCCGAGCGACAACGAGACGTTCACCACCCGCCTCGTGCAGGCCGTCGCCGAGGGGCTGCGGTAGCCGCGCGTTTCACCGTGAGCGCATCACGCTCACCGGAACCACTTGGCAGCCTCGTCCCGCGCCCGAGCAGGGCCGCGCCGCCTCCGCCCAACCAACCACGCGAGCCCGACCCAACCGAGCGACCACCCCGCGTGGCTCCCGGAGCCGCGGGGACCCAGGCGGCAGCTACATCCCCCATCGTCCGCGCTCGGGACCGCCGGGACCGCGGTGCTTCCGCTCGCTCCCGACGGGGTCGGTGGGGAGGAGCCTCCGGTACCGACGGCGCCCCCGCTCGGAACGGCGCCGCCGACGCCCGCGACCGCGCCGCCCGAACCACCGACCCCACCCAGACCGCCGCCGACACCCGCACCGCCGCTGCTCGAGCCCCCTCCGCCGACGCCGCTGCCCCCACTACTCGCGAGGCCACCGACGCCCGCGCCGCCACTGCCCGCGGTGCCGCCGGAGCCGCTACCGCCAGGCCCCACCCCGCCGACGCCCGAGCCCCCGCTGCCCGCGGTGCCGCCAGTCTCGCCGCCTCCGAGCGCGACGCCGCCGCTGCCCGCGACGCCACCCAGGTTGCCGCCGTCGCCCGCACCACCGCTGCCCGCGACGCCACCGGAAGCGGTGCCACCCGTGTCTGGGCCGCCGCTGCCCGCGGTGCCTCCCGATGCGGTACCACCCGTGTCCGCGCCGCCGCTGCCCGTGGTGCCGCCGGTTCCGCCCGCGCTGCCGCCATCGTCGGGCGGCACCGTGCCGTTGAACCCGGTCGCCCCCTCGCGCGTCAGGGCCAGGACGAGCGTCCCGTCGCGCACCACGACGTTGTTCGGATCGAAGTCCGCGAGGTTCTCGGCGAAGGTCCAGTTCGCGCGGGCCCACCGCCCCCCGTCGAGGCTGTCGAAGTCGTCCCTCCACTCGTGGACGAACTGGCCGCCCTCGTACCGGGAGTAGCTGATCCAGTTGACGTACTGGTACTGCGGCAGCACGGCGGGGTCGAAGGGGCCGACCCAGTCGGTCGCCTCGGCGATCCAGATGTTGAAGCGCAACGACTGCGGGTTGGTCAGATCTTCGACCTGGCCCCCGGTGGTCCGCCGCACCTCCACGCCGTCGAGCGCCCAGGCGACGTAGTCCGGCGTCCATTCGAGCGTGTACGTGTGGTAGGCGTCCGCCAGCGAGAAGGGGTGCGTGTGCACCTCCTCCGAGGTGGTGCGGGTGCCCTGGCCCGTGATGATGTTGGACTGCCAGCCGACGGCATTCTCCTTCCCGAACACCTCGATGTCGATCTCCTCCCAGAAGGTGCCCGCGACCTCGGAGCCGTTCTTGTAGGTGAAGAAGGTCGAGAGCAGCCCGCTGCCGCGAGCCATTCGCATCCGCACCTCGATCCGCCCGTACCGGTAGGCCTGGGACGAGTAGAGCTCGCCCCCCTTGTAGGGCTTGGCGTGACCCGTAGCGGGGAGGCCCAGCGCAAGTCCCGCGGCCAGGAGCCCCAGCAACGCCATGCCCGGTGTCGACGTGCGTCTCATGTCACTCTCCGGCCCGCCGCCGCGGCAAGCAGCTCTCACGAGCCCCGTGCGTGCTCGGTCGTGGATCGGTCGCGCCGGCCCGCCTCCGCACCATGAGGCCCAAGGCCGCGCCGACCAGCAGCGTGAGGGCGCCCGCGCGACGCGTCGGGCCGAGCGCGAGCCGGCAGCCACACCCGTCGCCGTCGCCGTCGTCGACGCCAAACGGGGTGACGCCGCCCGTGGACGGCGGCGCCGCCCCGCCGATCGAAGGCGCGGGTGCGCCGCCCGCGCCGCCGGTGGCGGGCGAGCCCGCCGCGCCGGCGTCGTCCGACGGCGGGGTGCCGGAGTAGCCGGTGGCGTCGTCAGCCGTCAGCGCGAGCACCGCGATGCCGTCGACGAAGACGACGTTCTGCGAGCTGTGCCTGGAATTGCCGAGCGGCGACTCCCAGGAGCCCTTCTGCCACCCCGTCGGCGCCGCATCGAATTCCTCGCGCCAGGCCAGGGTGAAGTCGGTGCCATCATCACCTTCGCCCGGCGTGTACTCCGAGTACTGAGCCCAGGCCACGTACTGGTAGACGGGCAGGATCGCCTCGCTGAAGTCGCCCCCGAAGGATGCGTCGCCGGGCCAGACGTTGAAGCGGAACTGCATGCCCCCGGTGGCGTTCTCCGCGTAGGCGGCGGCGCTCTCCCCCGTCTCCCGGCGGATCTCGATCCCGTCGACCAGCCAGGCGATGTACTCGGGAGTCCACTCGTACGCGTACGTGTGATAGCGGTCGCAGAGCCCGGCGAGCGCGTAGCCTCGCCCCTCGTGGTTGGTCTGCGGGAGCCCGTAGATCGTGTTGGTCTGCAGCTCGCACGCGGCGCCGAGCTTCTCGAAGTCGAGCTCATTCCAGAACACGGTCGACTGCTCCGAGCCGTCCTTCCAGAGGAAGAAGGAGCTGATGACCCCATCGCCCGCCGCGAACTGGATCCGCGCCTCGAACTTGCCGAAGGCGTGCGCGGCCGGGCGGTAGAGCTCGGCACTGGTGACGGCGCCGGCCGGAGTGGCGAACGTGAGCGGGAGCGGGAGAAGCAGGAAGTACGGCGACTTGAGCATGCAGCGCTCGGTCGAGCGTAGCACTCGACGCCGGCAGGGAGTCGCCGCGACCCGGCACGGATGACGTCAGGGGTCGCGGTCATTCGCGGACCGAGGCCGGACCAGCCTCGTCCGAGATGCCTCTCAGACACGTCGCAAGTCGGGACCGGGGCGGCAGCGACACCCTCAGGTGACGTCCAGCCACCATTCGTAGGGCGGATCCACGAAGCTCGACGCGGCGGGGTAGAGCCGCAGGCGATACCGGCCAGGCCCCTCCAGCTCGAAGACCACGGTGGCGTCCGGAGGTGGCGCCGTTCCACCGCGCACGACCAGGGTCGCACCCGACGCGGTGGTGCCCGCGTGCAGCAGCCGATCCCCGCTCCCGGCACGGATCTCCAGATAGGCCACGCCCCCCTTCCAGCCGAGGGTCACCGGGGCCACGCAGCGCTCCGCTCGAGGTTCCCCGAACAGCAGCGGGACGTCCGCGAAGCGCCCGTGGTCGCGGAGCGTGGGCTCGAGCGGCTCGAGCGACGCTCGGCTGACGAAGCACTCCCTTTCCGCCACGATCCCGCGCGCTCGCAGGCGCCGCCCGCGCTCGGCGTCCCCCATCCGCTCCGACCAGTCGCCCTTCCATTCGTGTTCGAGCGCCAGCACCCGGCCCTTCGCGTCGAGCGGGAGCTTCTTCTCGTGCCAGATGCCACCTGGGTTGCCGAGCCGCACGAAGCAGGAGAAGGCACGGCGCGCCCGGAGCGGGTTGTGCCGGCCGACCTGCGGGTACCAGAGCTCCATGCCGTCCTGCGGCTGGAGGAGCACGGCGGGGTGCAGGTCTGCGCGGGGGAGCTCACCGACCAGCACGAACCGGTGATCGTGGACCACGCTCGGGCAGTTGACCTCGAGGGCCTCGTCCGCGGGCTCGACGCCCCGGGCGCCGCGGCGCGAGGCCGTGCAATACCGGGGCGGCGGAGCCGTCGTGACCAGCTCCTCGTCGTCGGGCGAGCGCCGGAGCAGGTGCGCCACGAGCTCGATGGCGCAGTCGGGATCCGCGTGGCTCGCGCTCCCCAGCCGCTTGAGCCAGCTGATCAGCGCGCCGAACTGGACCTCCCGCTGTCGCCCCGCGAGCTTGCAGAGCTCGCGCGGCGCGAGCTGGCTGTAGTAGGTAGGGCCCCAGGTCGCTCGACCCCGTCGCTTGAGCTCCTCGATGGCCTGGTCCCGGGCGGAGGCCGTGAGCCCACGCCACGGCGCCCCGGCGGCAGGTTTCCTCGCTGTGGTCACGAGGCCCCGATCGTATCATCGACCGCGGCTCGGGGATCCGCTCGCGGCCCGATGCGAGGCCACCCGGTCCCCGCCGCGCCGTGCCGCGCGGGCCTCGCCGGGAAGATCCCGGGGAAAGCGGCCCCTTCACCGGGGCGCCGCGCCACGGTGCCAGGCGACGGTGTCGGCGAGGGTCTGCTCGAGAGGCCGCGCGACGAAGCCGAGCTCGTCCGCCCAGCGGGAGGTGACGTGCCAGTGGCACCGCGCCATCTCGACCACGACCGGGTCGGGCAGCCTCGACCGGCCGCCGGTGAGCCGGGCGACGCGCGCGCTGGCGGCGGCGAGGCCCCAGGCGACGGCGTAGGGCAGCCGGCGAGGCGCGGCGCGGCCAACGAGCGCGCCGCAGGCGTCGAAGAAGTCCGCGCTCGATCCGGCGAACCCCGCCAGGTGGTAGACGGGACGGCGCGAGCCTCGCGCGACCAGCGCCGCCAGCGCCGGCGCCACGTCGCGGACGTCGACCACCTGGATCCCGCCTGCGACCAGGAACGGCAGCCGCCCCTCGACGAAGCGCCGGACGTGACCCGTCGAGCGGCCGCGGTGGTCGCCCGGTCCGAGCAGGATCGGGAGGCGGACGACGGTGAGCTCGACGCCGAGCTCCTCGGCGAGCGCCCGCGCCCGCCGCTCGGCGACGAGCTTGGAGTGGTAGTACGGCCAGGACCGGATCACCTCCTCGCAGAACGGCGCCGTCTCGTCGGCGCGACCGCTCGCGTCGCGGAAGCAGCCGACCGTGCCCGAGGTCGAGGCGAAGACAAGGCAGGCCCCGAGACGAGCCGCGAGCCGCACGGCGGCGAGGGTCCCGTCGACGTTGGCGGCGTAGACGGCGTCGGCGTGGGCCCGCGAGTGCTCGACCAGGGCCGCCAGGTGGAGCACCGCCCGCGCCGAGCCGAGGTCCGCGAGGCGGCGCTCGGCCTCCGCGAGCGGGCTCTCGACGACCCGCGCCGCGAGCGCGCCGGTCCACGGCTCGGCGTCCCAGGTCCGCCGGTCGCGCACGCACGCGACGACGTCGGCGCCGAGCAGCGGCAGCAGGTGGCGCGCCAGGAACCCCGTGGCGCCGGTGACGACGACCGCGCCGCTCATCCCGGCGACCGCCCCGACGGCGCCGCCGGGCGGAGAGTGCGCGCCGCGAGCACGCCCTTCGGATCGATGGCCGCGCGGGCGCCGAGGCGCCAGTCGAGCGCCGCCTCGGAGAAGACCGCGGGCAGGAATTCCGCGCGCAGGGTGCCGACCCCGTGGTGGTGGGAGAGCGAGCCGCCCGCCTCGAGCACGGCGGCGCGCGCCGCGGCCTCGATCTCGTGATACGTCTCGCTCGGCCGCTCGACGCCCTTGAAGTAGAAGGCGTAGTAGAAGTAGATGCAGACGCCGGTGACGTAGGCCTGCGTCACCCGCGCGGTGACGAACGGCTTGCCCGGTAGGCCCCGGGCGGCGTGCTCCCGCTCGACGCAGGCGCGGACCGCGTCCATCACCGGGATGATGCGATCCCACGAGGTCGACGTCTCGAAGCTCTCGGCGATGAGCCAGTGGTTCAGGATCCAGTCGCGGATGTACGCGATCCCGTAGGTGAGCATGTAGCCGCGCTCGCCGTTCTCGGCGCCGCCCTGGAGCCCCTCGTGCTCGCGCGCGATCTCCCGCACGCGATCCTCCTCCCGGGCCACCTCGTCGGCGGAGCCCTCGAAGACCAGAGTGCAGGCGACCATCCGCCGCCGGTCGTAGCCGAGCAGCCCGGTGACGTAGAGCTTCTCGAGCTTGCTCTTGAGCCTGCCGAGCGCGCTGCTGCGCGGCTTGAGGACGAAGTTCAGCTGCAGCTGGTCGTTGTCGACCAGGCGCACGCTGGCCGGCAGGGCGCCCTTCTGCATCAGGTCGTAGAGGAAGGCGATCCCGTGCTCGAGATCGGGGAAGAGCACCGAGGCGTAGCGCTGCACCTCCGGCGCCGGGAAGAGCTTGATGGTCGCCTGGGTGATGATCCCGAAGGCGCCCTCGCTCCCCAGGAGCCAGCGGCGCGGATCGCTGCCGAGCGACTCGCGAGGAGCACCCGGCTTGCTCCAGATGACGCCGCGCGGCGTGACCGCGCGCACGTCGACCACGAGATCCTCGATGTTGCCGTAGCGGTTCTTCTTCATGCCGCTGGCGTGGGTCGCGATCCAGCCGCCGAGCGTCGAGAACTCGATGCTGTCCGGCTCATGCCCGATGGTGAAACCGTACTCGCGCACCTGCCCGGCCAGGATCCTGCCGACGGCCCCCGCCTGGACGGCGGCGGTGCGGTTGACCGGATCGATCCACAGGATCCGGTTCATCCGCGCGAGATCCACGCTGATGATGGGCCGCTCCTCCTCCGGGGAGCAGCGGAGAGCTTCGCTCACGTTGGTGCCGCCGCCGTAGGGCAGCACGCAGGCGTCGTGGGCCTCCGCCGCGGCGAGGATGGCGACCACCTCCTCCTCGCTCTCGGGGAACACGACCACGTCGGGGACGCGCTCGAGCTGCCCGTACTTGATCGCGTACATCTCCGACTGCGTGTGGCCGTGCCCGCGGCGGAGACGCTGCTCGGCGTCGAGCACCACCCGCGCCTCGCCGAGCAGCCCCCGCAGCGCGCCCAGCAGCGGCTCGCCCGCGCGCGACTCGGGGATCACCGGAGGATACGCAGGCGCGTTCAGATCGCGCGGATCGATGGTCACCCCGAAGGTCTGCTGCACCCAGGGGAAGAGCTCCGGCATCTCCTGTCCGGAGAGCAGGTAGCGGTTGCCGGTGAGCTCGACGTGACCCGCCTCGTTGATGCGAAAGCAGGTGTCCTTGAAGCCCCACACGTCGAGCCGCGGCGCGTCCGCCGCGGGGACCGTCGGGGGCGGCGGCTCGATGCGCGGGGCGGGGCGCCCGGCCAATGCGTCCGCGATCGTGGGGCTCGGCTTGTCTCTCTCGGTCATGGTCGCCTCGATCCGCACCGGGGGTACCCCGGAGGGTGGACGCTTGTAGCGCCCCCGCGCCCCCGAGGCGAGCCGGACCGCCGCGGAGGGCGCCCCTGGCGCGGCGAGACGCCCAACGGGGCCCGATCGCCGCCGCGGCTCGCGCCTCGCCTCGACGGCGGATCGCCAGGGCGGCGCGTCAGCGCTATTCTTCGGGCTTGGGGCGCCGCTCGTTGGCGCGCCACGTGCTGTCGGGCCGCGGCGCCATCTCGTGGACGTGGGTGGGCCGCGGCGGCAGCCCCGGGACCCCGCCATCGCCCGCGGTCGGCGCGGCCAGCACGTCCGGCCCCGCCGACGCGTCCGGCGCGGAGAACCGCGGGTCGTGGGGCAGCGTGATCACGCTCGGCGGCGCGGCGACCATCTCCGAGACGTGCGACTGACCCAGACCCGAGTCCGGCTCGGTGGGGCGGGCGACGGTTTCGGTCGGGTGGGAGCCGCCGGTGCGGTCCCGGCAGCCGGCGCTCACCGCCAGGGCGGCGGCGAGCCCCGCGGCGGTCGCGGTGCGGAGCCAGCTCGGGTGCTCCACGCGGCGCGCGGCGGCCTCGCGGATCCGGACGAGCAGGGCGCGGGCCTCCGCGGCGAGCCGCCGGTCGTCCGCCGCGATGGCGGCCGCGGTCCGCGCGGTGAGCTCCGCGAGCGCGCCCGGGGTCGGCACCCCCGCACGGAGCGCGTCCACCAAGGCGTCGAGGTGGTCGGCCGTGTTTCGGTTGATGGCGACCACCAGCCGGTCCGCAGCGCGGCGCAGCGCCGGGGCGCGCCCGAAGAAGCGCTCGAGCAGGTGCACCTCGTAGTCCAGGCTCATCGCCAGGTGGTGCAGGCACTCGGCCCCGTAGTTTCGCTCCGCGAAGGCGACCCGGATCACCTCGAAGGCCGCCTCGGCGCGCGGGTCGGCGATGCGGTAATCGTAGCCCCAGAGATCGCCGACCAGGCGCCCCGCGGCGCGCAGGCGCCGCTCGAGGGGCGTGCCGGCGTAGACCTCGGTGCGGCAGAAGTTGGTCGGGTGGTGGGCGTGCCGGCGCAGGAAGGCGACGTTGCCGGCCACGTCCTCCAGCGTCGAGTCGGGGTTCAGGAGCAGGAGGTTATAGGCGGCGTGCAGGTCGAGGTCGCGCACCACCTGCAGCGCGCGCTCGTTCTCCGCTACCGTCTGCCCGCGCCCGAGCTGCCCGAGCGCAGCGTCGGTGCCGGCCTCGATCCCGAGGAAGACCCGGAAGAGCCCCATCGCGCGGAGCCGCGCCAGCACGCGGGGATCCGCGGCGTCGGGCCGGCACTTCACCGCGAAGGCGATGGCGCCCACCTGGCGCGCCTCGAGGGCGCGCGCGAGCGCGTCGGCCCGCTCGATCATCGCCGCCGGATCGTCGAGGACGAAGTTGTCGTCGTGGAAGTTGAAGAGGCGCGCCCCCGCGCGGTAGAGCGCCGCCATCTCGTCCGCGATCCGTTCGGGGTCGCGCAGGCGCAGGCGCGGGCCGCCGCAGCGCCGGTGCCAGGCGGCGATGGAGCAGAACGAGCAGGCGTGGGTGCAGCCCCGGGAGCCGAGCAGGTTCACGATGGGCAGGCCGAGGTAGCGGTCGGGCGGCTGCTTGTGCGGCGGCGAGGCCAGCTCGTCGAGGTCGGGCGGGTTCGGCGCCGGCGGGTTCTCGACGAGGCGCTCCGCGTCGCGCCAGACGAGCCCGCGCACGGTGGCCGGCGCCGCCCCGGCCGCCGCGAGCGCGCACAGGATCCCCTCGCCCTCGCCGATGGCGACCGAGTCGAGGGCGGGCACGGCGCGGAGCAGATCGTGGGCGTTGAAGGCGGCGAAATGGCCCCCCGCCACCAGGTGCGCCCGGCAGCCGAGCGCGCGCGCGCGCGTGGCGACCGCCGCGAACTCGCGCGCCCGGGCAGTGAACACCATCGAGAAGCCGACCAGCTCCGCGTCCACCGCCGCCACGGCCTGCGCGGCCCACTCCGTGTCCTGGGGGTCGTTGAACACGATCTGGATCACCTCGTGTCCCGCGGCCTCGAGCGCGCCGCGCAGGTAGCGCACGGCCAGGTTCTCCTCGAACTCCGCACCGACCAGCGCGATCCTCATCGCTCACCTCCCATCGACGCCCGCGCCCGATGATACGCCGTCCTGCCAGTGCCCGCAGCGGGGCACCCGCTCACACCCCGTCCAGGAACCGCGCGATCTCGGCGATGAGGGCCGGCGACACCTCGCGGCCGATGTCGCCCGGCTCGATACGGGTGGGGTCGGGCTGGGTGATGCAGTTCAAGGCGTGGGTGACGCAGGGCAGCAGCCGCACCCGGTGCGCGACACCCGACGCCCCGTGCAGCAGCGCGCCCCAGGCCGCGATGTCGGCGGGCTCCACGTTGTAGTCGTAGTCCCCGCCGAGCACGAGCAGGGGCCGATCGAGCGAGCGCGCCAGCTCGGGCGCGAGCTCAGCGAGCTTGATCCAGGAGGCCCAGACTCCGGGCGGCTCGCCGAGGATGGGCTCACCGAGGTGCGTGCCCGCCTCCACGTCCCGCAGCGCGCTTGCCGCGGCGACTAGCGTCGCCCGCTCGGTTGATGCCTCCTCCGGCTTGCCCACCAGGGAGAAGGCCCAGTGCAGGCGCTCGCCCTGCTGCTCGAGGAGGGCGGCGAGCGGGCGGAAGGGAGGCGCCAGCATGATGCCCGCGGGCAACCCCGGACAGACGCGCATCAGGGCGGGGACGAGGCTGCCGCCCTGGCTATGGCCGACGACGAAGACGCGCCGCGGATCGATCGCGGGGTGCTCCACCACGGCCGCGACCGCGGCCGCCGCGTCGGCGAGGTACTCCGCGGTGCTGTACTCCACGGCCTGCAGGGCCCAGGGCACCGTGGGGTAGCGGTTGTCGGCGCAGTCGTTGAAGCGTCCGCAGGAGCGCTTGTCATAGCGGTAGACCGCGTAGCCCCGCTCGGCGAGCCCCTCCGCGAGGCTCCGGTACACGGGCAGGTCGAACCCGAAACCCAGCCCGAGCTGCCCGCGCATCAGACCGTCCCGCGAGAGCGCGCCGCTGCCGGGCACGATCACGATCGCCGGCAAGCGTTCGTGCACGCCACGGCTCGGCAGCCGGAGCGTCCCCGCCAGGCGCAGCGGCCCCTGGTCGAAGGAGAGCGGGAGATCCTCGGCCGGCTGTGGGCGGGGAGCGCGGGACGTCCGGGCAGGAGCGCACGAGGACGCGGCCGAAGGTGCCGCCATCGCCGCCGTCCGCGGCGGGGTCACGACGCGCGGCGCCGTCGCGGGGGCGCAGCCGAGCGCCACCGAGAACCCGCCGAGCCACGTCCACCTGCGCATCAGACCGTGTCCACGTTGGAACCGGGAGGAGGGCGCGCGTTGGGTGGGGGCGGCAGCACGACCGAGCTGGGAGGGCAGCCGTCGCGCGGCCTCGGTCGGCGGGCGCGCCAACGGCGCAGTCCCGGCCACCGGATCGCGCTGTCACAGTTGCTCTTCGTCGCTCGCCGAAACCGACCCAGTTGCGCTCGCGAGAGTCGACCCAGGGG
>CAYVRP010000084.1:0-29730 GCA_964454025.1 uncultured Polyangiaceae bacterium
GGGGCGCGGGCGGCGGGGCGGGCGGCGGGGCGCGGCGGCGGCGGCGGGCGCGCGCGCGCGCGGCGCGGCCGGCGGGGGCGGCGGCGGGCCCGACGCCGGCGGCGACGGGACCGGCGGAGTGACCGGCGCCGGCGGCGACGACGGGGCGGGGGACGCCACCGGCGCGGGCGGCGACGACGGCGGGACGGACGGCCCAGCCCCGCTGGGCGCGGACTGCGTGGTCGGCAACGACTGCGCGAGCGGGCGCTGCGAGCACGGCGTCTGCGCGCAGGGCAACGTCACGGGCTCCACGCCGAGCACGACCTGGGTCGACTTCAACGGACAGCAGGTGGACTGGCTCCCACTCACCCCGGGCTGCGGACCCGACACGGCCAGCGGCTGCAACGGCGAGTGCGAGGCCGCGGGCGGCGATCCGGACGTCTCGGTGATCCGTCCCTCGGCGACCCTCTGCTTCGCGGCGACGGAGGGCGACGCGACGCCCGAGGACCCGTCCGTGGTCATCGAGCAGGTGATCGAGTCCCTCGACGGGCAGGAGTACGTCCACATCCGGGTGACCTTCGACCCCTCGTTCACGGACGCCACCTACGGCACCGGGGCGGTGGGCTGGAACCCCAACCGCGGGCACAGCTTCCGGGATCTGACCTCGAGCGACCACACGGAGCTGCTCCTCACCAACGGGGACCGCGAGACGGTCATCAACTTCAAGATCGATCTGATCTCGGCCGATGCGGAGGCAGCGAGCGGGTACTCCAGTCTCGGCGTCACCGGCGGCGACGGCGCCGTGCTCAGCGGCGACCCGGCCTCGGTGCTGGCCGCGACCACCTCCCTCGACCGGAACCTGAACGGCTGCGGTTACGTCGCGCTCGACGCCTGCGGCGGCGACTGCACCGTCAACTCCCCGACGACGGACGAGCTCTACACGCCGAACCCGGAGGCACCGTCCTGGAACTACCTCCAGGTCTACGAGGTGTGGGTCGACATGGCGGCGTTCGGGGACTCCGGCTTCGGGCAGGGGTACATCACGTACACGCACTCCTCGCCCGCCAAGGGGAGCGACGACACCCTCGAGGTCCTGCCCGAGCCCTGTCCGCCCGATTGGGAAACCCCCTACTGTCAGCCGGGCGATCCGTCCTGCGGCGGCGGCGGCACCGGCGGCGCGGGCGGCGCCGGCGGGGAGGGCGGCGAGGTGGGCGGCGTGGGCGGCGGCACCACGGGCTGCCCGCCGAACTCGCAGATCTACCTCACCGCCGAGGGCGAGGAGCTCTGCACGCCCATCCCCTTCGCGAACTACCCCGGCATGGCGGCCTGCCCCGAGGGGTGGCAGCTCGACACCGCGTCCGAGGGGCGCTACTGCCTTCCCGTCGAGTGAGCGGCGCGCGCCGCCGCGCGGCTCGCCACGCGGCCCCCGGCGGACGGCGCGGGCGCGGCGCCCCGTGACGCCCCGGAGGGGGCGGATCGCGGCGGTTCTGGCCGGGACCTCTCCATGCCCGCCTCCGGGTGGGGTAGGACGGGCCCGCCATGCACAAGACCACGCGGTTCAACCTGGTCTACGCCGTCGTCGCGGTGCTCGGGATGCTCGCCATCCACGACCTCATGGTCCGCTACCAGACCGTGGCGACGCTGCCCTACAGCGAGGTCATGAAGCTCGCCGAGGCGGGCAAGGTCAAGGAGATCGTGGTGTCCCAGGGGGAGCTCCGCGGCGAGCTCCACGAGCCCGGTCCCCACGGCGCCCGCTTTTTCCGCGCCACGCGCGTCGATCCGTCGCTCGCCGCGGAGCTCGGCAAGCACGGCGTCGTCTTCTCGGGCCGGGTGGAGAGCCAGTTCGTCCCCCTGCTGCTCTCCTGGGTCCTGCCGGCGGTGATCTTCGTCGGGATCTGGTTTTTGCTCATGCGGCGGCTCGGCGGCCAGCTCGGTGCTGGCGGAGGAGTGATGGCGATCGGCAAGAGCAAGGCCAAGGTCTACGTGGAAACCGACACCAAGACGACCTTCGCCGACGTCGCCGGGGTGGAGGAAGCCAAGGCGGAGCTTCGAGAAACCGTGGAGTTCCTGAAGGATCCGCAGCGCTATGGGCGGCTCGGGGCGCGGATGCCCAAGGGGATCCTGCTGGTCGGTCCGCCGGGGACCGGCAAGACCCTGCTCGCCCGGGCCGTCGCCGGCGAGGCCGGGGTGCCGTTCTTCTCCATCTCGGGATCCGATTTCGTCGAGATGTTCGTCGGGGTCGGGGCGGCGCGCGTGCGGGACCTGTTCGAGCAGGCGCGCCAGAAGGCGCCGACCATCCTCTTCATCGACGAGCTCGACGCCATGGGGCGCGCGCGGCACGCCGGGGGGATGCTCGGCGGCCACGACGAGAAGGAGCAGACCCTCAACCAGCTCCTGGTGGAGATGGACGGCTTCGACGCGACCCAGGGGATCGTCCTGCTGGCGGCGACCAACCGCCCGGAGGTCCTCGATCCGGCGCTGCTGCGCGCTGGTCGCTTCGATCGGCAGGTCCTGGTCGATCGCCCCGACAAGGCCGGGCGCATCCAGATCCTCCGGGTCCACGTCCGGCGCGTCGAGCTGGATCCCTCGGTCGACCTCGAGCAGGTCGCGGCGCTCACCCCCGGCTTCACCGGGGCGGATCTCGCCAACCTCGTCAACGAGGCGGCGCTCGCCGCCACCCGGCGGGGCGCCGAGCGGATCGAGCTCGACGACTTCAACGCCGGGATCGAGCGCATCATCGCGGGGCTCGAGCGCAAGAACCGGCTCTTGAACCCCCGCGAGCGCGAGATCGTCGCCTACCACGAGATGGGGCACGCCATCCTGGCCGCGGCGATCGCGGGGGCCGATCCCGTCCACAAGGTGTCGATCATCCCCCGTGGCATCGGCGCGCTCGGGTACACCATCCAACGTCCGACCGAGGACCGCTACCTGATGACCCGGACCGAGCTCGAGGACCGGATGGCGGTGCTCATGGGCGGTCGCGCCGCCGAGCACGTGGTCTTCAATCACCTCTCCACCGGAGCCGCCGACGATCTCGCCAAGATCGCCGACATCGCGCGCAGCATCGTCACCCGCTACGCGATGGAGCCCGCGCTCGGGCACGTGGCCTTCGAGGCCGAGCCGCGCTCGCACCTCGGCCCCGCGGGCGAGGCCCTCCGGCCCCGCACCTACGGCGACGACACCGCGCGCGAGATCGACTGCGCCATCCGCCGGATCGTGCTCTCGGCGTTCGAGCGGGCGGTCGCCTCGCTCCGCGACAACCGCGAGGTGCTGGAGCGGAGCGCACGGCTCCTCCTGGAAAAGGAGACGCTGGACGCCGCTGATCTCGAGGCGCTCTTCCGCGGGGTGAAGCGGGCGGCCCCGCCGGCTCCGGCGGCGGCCGCGCCGTGCGGCGAGCGGGCGGTCGCGCCCGGTTGACGCGGCGCCGGCCGTGAGGGGCCGGGCCGCTGACGGCGCAGCGGTTCCCTGCTAGCGTGCGGTCGCCGCGCCACCCGCCCCGTGGCATCCCGCCTTCGGAGACCGGCCCGTGGATCCCGTCCTGCTCTTCTTGCTCGGCTTCGCCACGATCTTCATCGTCGGCATCGGGGGCGAGCTCGTCTTCGAGCGGACCAGCGTCCCCGACGTGGTGTGGCTGATGCTCGTCGGCATCCTGCTCGGCCCCGTGTTCGGGGTGGTGCGTCGTGAGGATCTGATGGCCGTCGGCCCCTACTTCGGCGCCCTGACGCTGGTGGTGGTGCTGTTCGACGGCGGGCGGCAGCTCCGTCTCGGGGACGTGTCGCGGTCGTTCCCGCGCGCCGCCTTGCTGGCGGTCGCGGGCTTCTCCTTCAACGTCGTGGTGATGACCCTGGCGTCGCTGGGGGCGGCGGCGCTCGGCTTCCTCCCGAGCCAGTGGACGGTCATGCACGGCGTCATCCTCGGCGCCATCCTCGGCGGGTCGAGCTCGGTCGTGATCATGCCCACCCTCGCCAAGGCCCGGCTCGATCCGCGCCTGTCGGCGATGATCAGCCTCGAGTCGGCGCTGACGGACGTGCTGTGCGTGGTGGTCACGGTCGCCTGCATCGACATCGTGGTGTCGGGCTCCGGCGGCATGGATCGCGGCGCGATCATCCTCGGCCGCTCCTTCGGCATCGGGCTCGGCGCGGGGCTCGCGGCGGGCCTGCTGTGGGTCCTCTTCATGGGCCTCCTCCGGCGCGTCGGCAACACCTACGCCGCGACCCTCTCCATCCTGCTCCTCCTCTACGTCGGCGTGTCGCTGCTCGGCGGCAACGCGGCCCTCGCCATCCTGGCCGCCGCCGTCGTCGTCGGCAACGCGCCGTCGCTCTCGCACGCGCTCGGTCTCCGGGAGCCCGCGGCGCTCGACGACGAGGTGCAGGACACGCACTCGCAGATCACCTTCATCGTAAAATCGTTCTTCTTCACCTTCATCGGCGCCATGCTCGGGCCGCCGTGGGGACTGGTCGCGCTGGGTCTGCTCTTCGCCGTGTTGCTCTTCTTGGCGCGCGTGCCGGCCGCGGCCCTCTCGACCTGGGGGGGCGGCTTCACCGGCGCGGAGCGGCAGATCACGGGCGTCATGATGCCGCGCGGGATGGCGGCGGGGGTGCTGGCGCTGATGCCGCACGGCGCCGGCGTGCCGGGGACGGAGCTCTTGCCCGTGGTCGCCTTCTCGGTGGTGCTCGGCTCGATCGCGATCTTCGCGGTCGGCTTCCCGCTCGCGCGCCGGGGCGCGGCGGCGCCCCCGCCCGGCGCCTCACCCCCGGGGGCGACCTCGGCGCCGCCCGACTCCGAGGGAGCGCTCGCCGAGCGCCCCACGGAGCCCGACGTCACCGGCGAGCCCGCCCGTGAGGGTGGGTGAGCGAGCCGTTCTCGCCGCGCACGGTCGCGGAGACGTGAGCCTGGCGCGCGGGTCCCGTTCTGATACTCCATCCCCGTGCGGGGGGACCGGATCGGGTCGCGGCGATGGCGCGCTCTGGCGCCGTCACGGCGCCCGATGACCCCGCCAGCGGCCGTGGTACGCCCGGAAAGGAGCGCTGATCCGGGGTCAGGCGCCGTGCCCCGCCCGAGGCGCGACGCGTCGTCTCGGGGTGGGTCGCCAGGGCCGGACGGCGCGGCTACCATCCGCGCCCGAGGCTTCGGGGCGCTCGCTGCCCGCCTCGCTACCATGACTTCAAGGGAAGGCGCCCGGGTGTCGCGGTGCGGCGCAGCCTCGTCGCTGGTGATCGGCCTCGTGGGCAGCGCGTCGTTGGCCTCGGCCGAGCCGACGCTGCCGCTCGACCGCTTCGAGCCGGCCCCTCCCGGGGACCGCCTGCTGGTGACGCCGGATCCCGGCGTCGCCGGCCGACTGGCGCCGGCGATCGGCGCCTGCGTCGGGTACGCCGAGCAGCCCTTGCGGATCGCCGAAGGAAGCGAGCTCGATGCCGGGCACGCGCTGGTGGACCACCAGCTCACGTTCCACGCGGCCGCGAGCCTCGCGGTGCGTGATCACCTGCTGCTCGACCTCGATCTGCCAGCGGTGCTCGCGCAGGACGGTGAGCCAGCGGGGGAGCTCCCGGCCGCGGAGGGGGCAGCGCTGGGCGATCTCCGACTCGGCGCCCGCCTGGCGCTGCTTCGGCAGCGAGGCGCGCTGCCGGGCGCGGCCGCGGCGCTCACGGCCTGGCTCCCCACGGGCAACGCCGAGAACTACGCGGGATCGACGGCGGGGCGCTACGCGGTCACCGTCGCCGTGGGCGGCGCGCACGGGCCCTGGGCCTGGGGCAGCAGCCTGGCGGCGCGTTACCAAGAAACCCCCGCCGCCTACGATCGCGCGCGCGACAGTGAGCTGTTCGCGACGGCCGGGGTGGCCTGGCGCGCGGGAAGGATCGCCATCGGGCCCGAGGCCTTCGGCTCTACCCTCGTCACCTACGACGACGGCTGGTTCCGCGATCCGTCCACGCACCTCGAGGTCCTGGCGGTGGCGCGGGCCAGGCACCGCGGCCGCGAGGTCACGCGCGCCGGCGGTCCGGGCCTGGGTGTGGGGATCGGCACGCCCGCCTATCGCCTGATCTTCGGGCTCGGCTACGCGCCGCCGGGCTCGCGCGAGGTTCGGCCGGAGCTCGGCGCCGAGGCGCCGGCGGTCGCGGCGGAGCCCGCTCGCGAGGCGGCGCCCGCGGTCGCGGCCGCTCCCGCGGCGGCCGCGCCGAGCCTCGAGCCCGCGGCGGCCGCGGCGTCCCCGGCCGCGGCGCCCGCCGCGGGGGTCGCCGCGGCCGCGCCGCCTCGCGCGGGCTCGACCCCGGCGGCCGCGGCGACGCGGCCCGCGGACGGGGATCGGGACGGCATCTTCGACGGCGATGATCGGTGCCCCGAGGTCGCCGGGCCGCCGAGCGCGGATCCCGACCGCCACGGCTGTCCTCGGGACGCCGACGGCGACGGGATCCTCGACGCGGACGACGCCTGCCCGAACCAGCCGGGCGTGGCGTCAACCGAGCCGGCGGCGCGAGGCTGCCCCACCGCCGTCCGCATCGTCGGCTCGGCGATCGTGATCGGCGCCCGAATCTCGTTCGAGACGGGCAGCGATCGGCTCACCCCCGAGAGCTCCGCGGGGCTCGCCGAGGTGGCGGCGCTGCTCCAGGCCCACCCGGAGATCGTGCGCGTCGCCGCCGACGGGCACACGGACGACGTCGGCCTGGAGGCGACGAATCTCGCGCTCTCCCGGCGGCGTGCGGTCGCGGTGGTGCGCTGGCTGGTCGAGCACGGCGTCGACGAGCGACGGCTCGAGGCGCGCGGCTTCGGGCCCCGCCGCCCGCTGGTGGACGAGCCGAGTGAGGCCGCGCGCAGCCAGAACCGCCGGGTCGAGTTCCAGATCCTCGAGCGCTCCGAGCGCGGCGAGGCGGCGTGGCGGGCGGGGGACGGGGAGTGACGGCGCCGGCTCCGCTCCCGCCCGCGGAGGTGCGCGGCGTCTCCATCCGCGTGAAGGCGGCGCTGCTGCTGATCGTCGTCGCCACCCTGCCTGCGGCCTGGATCGCCCTCCGGCTCCTCTCCATCAACCGGGACGCGGTCCAGACCGCGGAGCAGAAGCTCCAG
Organism: uncultured Polyangiaceae bacterium; assembly: GCA_964454025.1. Lineage (GTDB taxonomy): Bacteria > Myxococcota_A > Polyangia > Polyangiales > Polyangiaceae > JAFGBI01. The sequence continues at coordinate 7,036 of CAYVRP010000084.1, forward strand.
GCGTCGGTGCTCGCCGAGGTGGCCACCGGGGTCCTGTCGCGGGTACGCGACACGGAGGCCGACGCGCGCGCCGTCGCCCACGCCCTCGCCCTCGCCGCCAGCAGCGAGGCGCCCGGGGATCCCGTCCTCGCCGTGCGCTCCGTGCTGGCGACCCGGCGCAGCATCGACGCCGTGCGCTTCGAGGTGCCGGCCGCGGGCGTGGACACCGTGCTGCGGCGGGGCGACGGCGCGGCGGCGGTCCCCGCCTCGACCCCCGCCCTCCGGGCCAAGGCCGCCGCCTCCGGGGTCGCCATCGCGGCCGGCGCCGACGGTCGCGGCGTGGTCGTGGTCCCCATCCCGCGGGTGCAGGCGGGGGCGCCGGCGGGGTACGTCACGGCCGCGATCGACCTCGCCGCCACCGATCGCCTGCTCGAGGAGCTGCGCGCGACGCGCTTCGACGGCGGGGACGTGAGCCTGCTCCTGGTGGACGGTCGCCGCCGGGTCGTCTCCTCTCGAGGCGTGGAGACGCTGGCGGTCGGCAGCGACGCCGCCGCGCTCCCCATCTGGTCCGTCCTCCCCGCGGAGGCGGACTTCACCCAGCGCGTCGGGGTGATCAGCCGCCACCACTCCGGGCAGACGGCCATGATCGGCGGCGTGGAGACGGTCCCCGACCTCGGCTGGGCCGTCGCGCTCTGGCGCCCGCAGGCGTCGGCCTATCGCACGCTCGCCGCGATGGAGCGGCAGAGCCTGCTGGCGGCCGGGGTCACGCTCCTGCTGGCGCTCCGGCTGGGGCTCGTCGTCGCGCGTTCCGTGGTCGCCCCCGTGCGCACGCTCGTGGAGCAGGCGCGGCGCATCGGCCAGCGCCGCTGGCGGGAGCTCGGCCCGGCCCCGCGCCGGGGCGACGAGCTCGGGGCGCTCGGGCGCGCCATGTCGGCCATGGCCGCCGACCTGGAGGCGGGCGAACGGGAGCTCGAACGCCAGGCGCGCCTCCGGCACGACCTCGGGCGCTTCATGGGGAGCGCCCTGGTGGAGGCCGTGGTGCGGGGGGAGCACTCGGTCGAGCTCGGCGGGCGCCGGGCCGAGATCAGCGTCCTGTTCGCGGACGTCGTCGCGTTCACGCCTTTCGCGGAGGCGCACCAGCCGGAGGAGGTCGTCGCGCTCCTGAACGAGCTGTTCTCGGTGCTCAGCGAGGTGGTCTTCCGGCACGGCGGCATGGTCGACAAGTTCATCGGCGACTGCCTGATGGCGGTGTGGGGCGCGCCCACCGCGCAGCCCGACCACGCGGAGCGCGCCCTCGCGGCCGCCGAGGAGATGATCCAGTTCGTGGAGACGGCGCGGGAGGACTGGGCGGCGCGGTTCGGCATCAAGCTCGAGATCGCCATCGGCATCAATTCCGGCGAGGCCATCGTCGGCAACATCGGGTCGAGCAAGCGCATGGAGTACACCGTGGTGGGCGACACCGTGAACCTGGCGGCGCGCCTCGAGGACATCGCCCGCCCCAACCAGGTGCTGGTGGCGGAGCGCACCCGCGCCCTGGTCGGCGATGCCTTCCCGTTGACCGAGCTCGGGGCTCACGCGCTCCCGGGCCGGGCGGCGCCGGCGCGCGTCTATCACCTGGAGACCTTCGATGTGGGAGCCTAGGGTTCTTGGATCGGCGGCGCTCGTGCTGCTCGCCATCGGCGCGGCGGCCCGCGAGGCGCGCGCGGAGAACACCCCGGGGTACCCGGAGCCGGTGCTGCAGTGGCACGTCGAGGAGGGGGAGACCTGCGACGACGTCGCGGTCGCGCTCTACGGGGCGCCCCAGCACCGCGGCCTGCTCGAGCGCTACAACGACGTCCGCTGCACCCCCGGGGCGCCGCTCGCGAAGGGGCAGGTGCTGGTGGTGCCCGCCACGGTCACGGTGCTCCCCGCGGCCAACCTCCGCGCCATGCGGCCGCAGGTGCGCGCCAAGCCGCCGAGCGGCGACTGGTCGAGCGCGAGCCCGGGGCAGCCGCTGGTGGTCCACCACATGGTGAACACCCTGGAGGGCGCCAACGCGGACATCCTGTTCGTCGACCGGAGCCGGGTCGTGCTCGGCGAGCACACGCTGGTGGTCATCTACGGCACCGCCTCGCGCAGCGCGGTCAGCAAGACGACGCCGGCGGCGGTCGAGCTCGAGCAGGGCGAGGTCCAGGCCGGGCTCGCGGCCCTGCGCGGCGGCCGCTCGATCGGCGTCGCCGTCGCGGGCGGCTCGGTCAGCGCGCAATCGCGGGACACGGTAGTGCGGCGCCAGGCGGATCGGGGCACCGTCTCCGTGTTCGACGGGCAGGCCGAGGTGGCGAGCGCCGGGCGCACCGTCACCGTGCCGACCGGCCAGGGCACGAGCTTCGTCAAGGCCCAGCCGCCGGCGGCGCCCCGCCCCTTGCCGCCCGCCCCGGTCTGGGCGGCGGGGTCGGTGTCCGGCGTGACGCTCCTCGGGCCGTCCGGGGCGCTCGAGGCCGCCTGGAGCGCGGTCCCCGGGGCCCGGGCCTACCGCGTGGAGGTGGCCCGCGACGCCGCCTTCGTCGAGCTCACGTTGCGGGAGGAGGTGCCCGCCGCCGTGACCCGGCTGCGCGCGGAGCGGCTGCCGCCCGCGACCTATTTCTGGCGCGTTCGCGCCATCGACGGCGACGATTTCCTCGGCCTCGCGTCAGTGGTGAACGAGGTGACGCTGGTCGGCGTCGCGTTCCCCGGCGAGGGCGGCGCGCTCGAGGGGACGACCCTCACCGTCAGCCCCTACGCCGCGATCCGCCTGGTGTCGGGCGGCGCGCTCGAACTCGCGCTGGACCAGGGACCGTTCGGGCCCCTGCCCGAGGAGCTGGATTTCGCGCGCACCGCGGCGCCGGCGGCGCTGCGCTTCCGGCGTCCGGGCAGCGGCGACGTCGCGAGCTACCGCGTCGTCTATCGCCCGACGAGGGCCGCGCTGGCGCTGGTGGAGGCCGAGGGTGGCTGGCAGGTGGTCGCGACCTTCCCGGACGACGCGGCGTCGTTCGTCGAGCAGCGGATCCAACCGCGCGTGCGCCTCGTCCCGGCTGGAGCTGGCGAGCCCGCGCCGGAGCTGCCGCTCGTCGCGAGCGGCGGCGGCTTCACGGCATCGGTGCCGACCGATCGCGCCTGGGCGCGCCTGGAGCTGATCGATCGGCACGGCGCGGTGCTCGCCACCGCGGCGCCGCCCGCGGCGCCGGCGCCCCCGGCCCCGCCGATCGCCGCGGCGCCGCCCCGCCCGCCCGGGGTGAGCGCGCCCCTCACGCCGCTGCACCGCGAGGTCAACCTCTCCTGGTGGGCGCCGGCGCCCCGGGACGCGGTCGTCACCGACCTGGTCATGGACGTGAGCGAAGCGGTCCCGGACGCCGCGGTTCGCGCCTCCGCCGTCGGGCGCTGGGGGCGCTTCGCGTTCGAAGCCCGCGTCGACACGCCGTCGTTCCGGGGCGAGGGGGAGCGGGGCGACGGCAGCGCCTGGCTCGGCTCGCGCTGGCTCGCGCTCGGCGAGGGGGCCTCCGGGTTCCAGTTCGGGCCCGCGTTGCGCGTCGGCCTGCCGACGACGGTGCTCGGCCCCCCGGTGCGCCCCGAGGGTGCGCTCGGGGTGGGCGGAACGGACGGCCCCTGGACCTGGCTGGTCGACCTCGGCGCGCGGCTCGGCGCGGTGGCGAAGGGCGAGCGCGTCTCGGTGAGCCCGCTGCAGGCCTTCGCGCTGCTCGGCGGCACCTACGACCTCGAGCGGTGGTTGCGGGGCTATGCCCTGCTGGACGCGCACGGCCTCGTCGCGCGCGACGAGGGCCCCCTCCGCGTACGCAGCGGTTTCACGGTCGGCGCGGAGCTCGGGGGTACGCTGTTCGGCAGCCTCGGCTTGCGCGCGCCCCCCTGGACCGACGCTGGCGGCTGGTTCGCCGGGCAGGTGGGCGTCGGGGTCCGCGCGCCATGAGCGACCCGGCACCGCCACCGCACGATCCCACCGGAGTCGTCGCCCCGGCGGCGCCCGAGCCGCGCGACTCCCCGCGGCCCACCGTCGTCTCGGAGCCGCCCGTCAGCGCGGCGCTGCCCCCGCCGCGGCCGGCGGAGGAGGACGCCTTCGCGGACCAGGCGACCATCCCGAGCGTGCACCAGGCCTCGTTCCAGAGCGTGCGCACGGCCCCGGTGCGGCTCGAGGTGGGCGCGGTGGCTCCGGCGTCGACCGGGCCCTCGGGGACGGGGTCACGCCCCGGCTCGTCCCCCGCGGCGGCGGAGGGCGACGTCGTCGCCGGGCGCTACCTGCTCCGCCGCTTCCTCGGCTCGGGCGGGATGGGGCGCGTCTTCGAGGCGCTGCACCTCGAGCTCCAGATCGCGGTCGCGGTCAAGCTCCTGCACCGCTTCCTGGCCAGCGATCCCGAGAACGTCGAGCGCTTTCGTCGCGAGGCGCTGGCGGCGTCGCTGCTCCAGCACCCGAACGTGGTGCGCGTGCTCGACTTCGGTTCGCACGCGGACACCTTCTACATCGTGATGGACTTCGTCGAGGGGATCTCCCTGAACGGCTGGCTGCAGCGGCTCGTGGGGCCCCCGGCGCTCGCGGAGGTCAGGAGCCTCGTCCGCCAGCTCCTCGAGGTGCTCGCGCTCGCGCACGACCAGGGGATCGTTCACCGTGACGTGAAGCCCGAGAACGTCATCGTCAGCCAGGACGACCAGGGGCATCTGGTAGCCAGGTTGACCGACTTCGGGCTCGCCCGGCTGCATGGCTCCCGGCTCGCCACGCAGTCGCTGACGCGCGAGGACTACGTCGCGGGGACGCCCGGCTACATGAGCCCGGAGCAGTGCCGATCGCTGCGCGTCGGTCCCGCGTCCGACCTCTACGCGGTGGGGTGCGTGCTCACCGAGCTCTTGCAGCTCAAGCCCCTGTTCGCGGGGGAGACGGCCATGGACGTCATCGCGCAGCAGATGTTCGTCCCCGTCCCGGCGCTGGCGCGGCCCCCCGGCGCCGAGCCGGTACCGGAGGCGCTCGAGCGGCTGCGGCGCGCGCTGCTCGCGAAGCAGCCGGAGCAGCGCCCGGCCAGCGCCCGGGAGGCGCTCGAGTGGCTGGACGAGGCGTTCTCCGCGGAAGGCGGGGCGCGGCGGCCCTCCCAGCGGATCGGGCTCGCGGCGACGCCTCGGGCCGGGCGCACGCCGGCGTGGTCGTCCCCACCCGCGGTGCTGGTGGACGCCGGGCCCTTCCTGGAGGTCGCGCTGCTCAGGGTGGGCGACGGGGCGGGGGTGGACGCGGGCCTCATCACCGGCTGCGCGGCGCTCGACGTGGGGCTCACGGTGGTCGAATTCGGCTCGGAGGCGCTCGCGCGGGCCGAGCTGGTGCTGCTCGACGCGGGCGCGGACGTCGCCGCGGCCCGCGACGCGCTCGCGTGCATCCGCGAGGCGTCGAGCGGCGCGGGGGTCCTGGTCTGCCTGCGGGCGCCCTCGGCCGCGGATCTGCGGGAGCTCATCGAGGCCGGGGCGGCGGAGTTCGCGCGCTACCCGCTCGAGCCGGAGGCGATAACGCGCAAGCTCCGCCGCGTCCGGGCCAAGGTCCTGCGCCAGCAGCGGCCGCGGTGAGGCCCGGGCGCCGGGCGGCGCCCGGGGGCCTCCGGGGCGCGCTCCTACACCCGCGTGGTGCCGGGGCCGCTCCAGTGGAACAGCTGGAAGAGGCGACCGGGCCCCCAGCGGCGCCCGCGGTCGGAGGGCTCGAGCTCGACGAGGCGCGTGAAGAGGAGCGCCACCACGGCCAGGCGAAGCACGCCCGACGCGAGGAAGAGGGTCTGCAGGGGCCAGTCGAACAGCAGCGGGAGGTGCGGCGCGATCACCCCGCCGAGCACGCCCAGGCCGAGGTTCGCCGAGGTGAGCCAGAGGTTCGCGTAGACGAAACCGGCGCGATCGTGCCCCCCGCGCGTGACCTGGGCCAGGTACTTGAACGCGGTGACGTTCACGGTGGTCCACGCCATGCCGGAGTAGAAGTTGGCCAGCCAGACCCCCCACGCCCCGTCGACGAAGAGGTAGGGCAGCGGCACCAGGGCGGCGGCGAGCGCGCCGGCGCGCAGGACCCGCGCCGCGCCGAGCTCGTCGGCGAGGTGGCCGACGAAGCGGTTCGCGACGAGCGCGCCCGCCACCGTGCACCCTCCGGCGATGGAGAAGGTGAGGTAGCTGAAGCCCAGGTCACGCAGGAACCACACCGCGAAGAAGGGGCCAGCGAGGAGCGCCGAGCCGTTGAGCAGCGCGACCGCACGGGCGAAGCGGGCGAGCGCGAGCGAGGGTCTGAACGGCGCCGGGGCGGGCGGCGCGGCGACCGGCGGCGGTTCGTACTGCCGCGCGAGGAACTCCGCGCTCACGAAGCGGGCGAGCGCCGCGACGAGGAAGGCCAGCGCGTAGACCGTCCACGGGGCGGTGTCGCTGCGAAAGCCGCGCGCCGCCAGCCCGGCGGTGACCCCGGTCGCGAGCTGGACGCAGGCGAAGAGCCCGCTCCTCCACGCCATGTGCCGGCCGAGGACGCTCTCCGGGCACACGTCGGAGAGCCAGCTCATCCAGAGGTGGCCGACGGCGGCGTTCGAGGCCCCGTAGAGCACGAAGACGACGACGTAGAGCGGCGGTGCCCACCCCGCGGGGGCCCAGCCGATGAGCGCGAGCAGGACCAGCATCGAGGCCTGGGCGCGCACCGCGGCCACCACCCAGGGCCGGCGGGGCCGCCCCGCGACCCGGCCCCGCAGCGCGAGCTGCGCCAGGGTGCCGAGCCAGACCGGCAGCGGTGCCAAGAGCGCGATGGGCACCGAAGGCACCCCGAGCGCCACCGCCCCGGCGACCCCGAACGTCTCCATCACGGCGACCATGACGGTCGCGAAGACGCCGTCCCAGGCGGAGGTGGCGAGGGCGCGACGGGTGCGCGCGTCGCCGACGTCGACGCCGCCGATGCGATGGGGCACGGGGATCCTGGGCCGGGGGAGGAACGACCCGCCGCGCGCGGACGCGGGCGGCTCCCGGGGGCGCCCACGCATAGCGCAGCTCGCGCGCGGCGCCAGGTTCCGCGCGTGGACCCGGCCGCCGGCGGCCGCGACGCGCGCGCTCGGACCGGGACGGTCCCCGGCCGTGGCGCGCCGCCGCGGTCCGGGGTGGGTGCTCACCCGGGGGCCAGCGTCACCGTCGTCGCGGCCGCGAGCGGCACCAAGTAGGCGCCGCGCTCCTGGGCGTAAGTCTCCGCCGGCGCGTAGGCGCGCGCGCGCGGCGCCGGCTGCTCGAGCCGGAGGCGCGCGACCGGCGTGTACTCGTCCGGGGCGGCGAGGGTCACCCGCACCTCACCCGTGGCGCGATCCCACTCGACGGCGGCGAAGCGGCCCGCGTCGAGGGTGAGCCAGAGCCCCAGGGGGGCGAGGTAGACGCGACGCCGGAACGAGTCGAGCGGGGTGAGCCGGACGGTGTCGCCCGCGATGGAGAGGTTGCCGCCGAAGGCCTGCCAGCCGAGCTCCGGGTGCTCGACGAGGTAGGTGGCGGTGCCGCTCGCGTGCCCGAACACCGCGAGCCCCACGTCCCCGGAGACGGGATCCCACGCCAGCGTGTCGGGGAAGGCGTGGAAGGCCATGGACGGGAAGCCGTCGGCCTGGACGTTGGTGAGGGTCCCCATCATCCCGGCGTACCCGATCCGCAAGAGGTGGAGGTCGTCCGGGTGGTCACGGAAGTCTGCCAGCACCGGGATGGCGTTCAGGCTCGAGCCGTAGTGGTGGATCATGCGCTCGAGCCGCCGCGTCTTCGAGCCGCCATAGCGGAAGTCCCAGTACCGCCGCGCGCAGCCGTGGTAGCCCCAGTGCGGGATCGCGGGCATGTAGCCGGTGATGGCGTCGATGCACACGCGGGCCTGCTCGGTGAAGCCGAAGTGCCGGGTCCAGGTGTAGACCTCCTCTTGGCCGGTGGAGTCCCACGCCATCTCGCTCCCGAATGGGTAGGCCTCGTCGCGCCAGACCTCCGCGCGCGCCCGCATCCGGTCCTCGAGGTCAGCGGCTTGCTCGGCCCAGCCCTCCCGCTGGAGGTCGAGGAGGATCTCGCGGAACACGGAGCCGTCCATCAGCCCGTACCGGGCGTACTCGTCGCCGATGGTGGTCATGGCGACCGCCGTCCGGTAGGCGTGATCGAGGTAGAAGTCCCACGGGTGGGCCGCGACCAGGCCCACCTGGTTCCGAGCCAGTCGGTAGAGCGACCAGTAGAGCGCGGCCACGTGCGGGTAGTTGTACGACCGCGGGACCTCCAGCGTGTGCGCTCGGCTCCAGGCGCCCCAGTAGGTCCAGTCGATGTCGTCGCGGTAGTACCCGCCCGGGACCGCCGACGGCTCGTAGTAGAAGAGCGAGCGCTTGACACCGTACTGGAGGGACCCCGCAGCGTACTGGAGGCCACCCCACACGACGCCGTCGACGAACGCCTCGTACTGGCTCACCTCGCTCGCCACCGGCTGCCCGAAGAGCTTCATGGCGCCGGCGAGCCAGGTCGCGCCGCCGTCGTCGCCGAGGCCGGCGACCCAGGCCTGGTTGCTCTGGGTCACGAATTCGCCGAGCTCGTGGTCGTAGGTGAGGACCGAGGGGCTGCGGCCGAAAGGATCGCTCGGATCGTCGAACCAGGCCGTGGTGGTGAGGAAGTTGCCCAGCCGGGCGAGGACCTCCTGGGCGGGCGGCGTGACGTAGTAGTGGACGGTCTGCACCGTCCCGTCCGCGTAGGTCACGGTGAGGCGCGCGCGACCGGCCGCGGCGCCACGGACGTCGTATGCCTGCCAACCGCTCGCCGTCGCCGGGAGCGCGGTGACGCCGAGCGCCCCCGCCGGCTCCGCCGCGAGGGTCGCCACCGCGGCGGGGTAGCGGAGGTAGAGCTTGCCCTCGAGATCGCTCGGCAGCACGTAGCCCGGGATCCCCACGGCGACCGGGCGCACGTCACGCGCGAGCATGGCCTCGATCTGCCGGATCTCGGGCGCGAGCACCAGCCGGACGCCGTAGCTCCGTGACTCACCGACGGCGAGGACGGCCGAGGTCGGGGGGTTCCAGGGCTCCGCCGCGGACCACTCGTTCTCGACGTAGGCCCGCGAGTGGGCGAGCCACTCGTAGAAGCCCTCGAAGGTCTGGGCGCGCGGGGTCGCGTCGGTGAAGATCGCGACCGGATCGAAGGAGTCCTCCTGCGGCGCGTTCAGTAGCGGGCTCCAGGCCTCGAGCGGGGTGCCCGCGTTCGGCAGGACCAGCAGGGCGGGGCCCCGGCCGCTGAGGCGCGTCACCTGGACGTATCCCGCGTCGCGCCCGAGGTACGGATCGGCGAAGGAGCAGGCGGCGTGCGCCTGCTCGAGGGAGCGATCCGTGATCACGTTGTTGAACACCATCGGGAGCCCGACCGCGCCGAGCTCTACCGGTTCGGTCGAGGTGTTGGTAAGCTCGAACTGGAGCCCCAGGCGCCCGCCCACCGTGAGCCAGCGGCGGGTGATCGACAGCGGAAAACCCACGGGCAACGCCGGGCCGAGGTCGGCGCCGGCGAGGACGTCACCGGCGGGCGTCTCCGCCGTGACGGCGGCGCGCGAGGCGGAGGTGGTCGTGTTCTGCCAGCCGCCCGCCGCACCGCTCCGCCAGCGGAGGGTGAGGTCGCCGAGGTGGAAGTAGCCGGGGCCCGAGCGCTGCGCGACCCGATCGCCGGGCACGAAGTCGAAGCTCGGGTCGACCTTGGGCCGCAGGGTTCGCACCGTCTGCGACGCCTGGTCGAGGCCCACGCAGAGCTCGGCCGTCTCGAGGCTCAGCGTGCCGGTGGCCGTCGGGCAAGCGCCGTCCACCCAGGTCAGCTCTGGTGGCGCGGGCAGCTCGCCCGTGCCACCGCTGCCGCCGCCGGCCCCGGCCTGCGGCAGGCTGCCGCCCGTGGTGGGGGCGACTGCGCCGCCTGTGCCCGAGCCTCCGGATGGGGTGCCGCCCACGGCGCCGGTGGCTTGCCCGGCGCCGCCGGCGGAGGTCGCGCCGCTCCCGCCGGTGCCTCCGGACACCGCGCCGCCCGTCGTTCCGGCCCCGCCGGTGGCGGCACCAGTGGTTTCCAGGCCGCCGGCGGAAGTCACGCTGCCGGTGGTGCGGCCGCCGCTCCCGCCGCCGGTGGCGGAGGAGGGGGCGCCGCCGGCGCTGCCCGTCGGTGTCGAAGCTCCTCCCGAGCCCACTGGGGAGGGGGCGCCGCCCGTGACGTCGTCCTCGGGGCCGCCGCCGCAGGCGACGAGGAGCGCCGCGGCGGCCGCCGCGGCGCGACCCCGCAGCGGTCGCGGAGCCATCAGAACGCGATCCCGTCGGAGGGGGTGACGGTCGGGATGCTGCCGTCGCCAGCGAAGGCGAACCGCTCGATGGCGACCTCGCGCCGGTAGGTCCCGCCGCCGTTCGGCCCGTCGCTGACGTGGTACACGAGGTACCACTCGCCCAAGAACTCGGCGACGCCTGCGTGGTTGGTGGCGGCGTCCTGCCCGGGGAGACTCGGGAGCTGACCGAGGATCCGCCCCCGGTAGGCGAAGGGGCCGAGGGGGCGGCTGCTCGTGGCGTAGTCGATGGTCGCCGGGTTCTGCCCGGCGGCGTAGATGAGGTAGTAGGTGCCGTCACGTTTGATCATGTACGGCGCCTCCCAGTACCCGCCGCCGCTCGGCGCTCCGTCGATCCGGAGCTCGGCGAGCTCGCCGTCGAGCGAGATCATGTCGTCGCCGAGCCGGCCCCCCACGAGCCGCCAGAAGCCGCCGTAGTAGAGGTAGGCTTGGCCGTCGTCGTCGACGAAGACCGCGGGATCGATGGTGTAGGGGGTCTGCCCGGGATCGGTGAAGCCCCAGTTTTCCATCTCGATCTGGTCGTTCACCAGGGGACCGCCGATGGCGTCCTCGTAGGGCCCCGTGGGACTGTCCGCGACGGCGACCCCGATGGTCATCGCGCCGCCGCGCTGGTTGATCGGCACGTACCAGTAGAAGCGGCCGTTGCGCGGCGTGACGTGGCCCGCCCAGGCGTTCGCGTCGGCCCAGGCGAAGTCGTCGAGGCTGAGCGCGGGGCCGCCGTTGTCGGTCCAGTTGACCATGTCCGTCGACGACAGGATGTACCAGTTGCGCATCACGAAGCCGGTGCTCCCCTCGTCGTGCCCGCAGGCGACGTAGAAGGTGCAGCCGTCGACGAAGGCGGCCGGATCGGCGGTGTAGCGATCAGTGAAGAGCGGGTTCGTGCTCTTGGTGCCCGGCACCGGCCCCGCGCAGTCCGAGCCCGAGCTGCCGCCGGCGCCGCCGCTCGTGGCGCCGCCGCTCTCGCTGCCGCCGGTCACGGCGCCGCCCGTGGGTGGGGCGCCGCCGGCTACCGTGCCGCCGGTCGGCGTGGCGCCGCCCGTGGGCAGCGTGCCACCGGTTGCCAAGCCCCCGGTCGGCGCGGCGCCGCCGGTGGGTGAGGCGCCTCCCGTGGGGGAGGCGCCCCCCGTGGGTGAGGTGCCGCCCGTGGGGGAGGCGCCCCCCGTGGGTGAGGTGCCGCCCGTGGGTGAGGCGCCGCCGGTCGCGACACCACCCGTAGGCACCACGCCGCCGGTGCTGGCACCGCCGGTCGCCAGGCCACCGGTGGGTGCGGCCCCGCCGGTCATCAACCCCCCGAGGGGGGGACTGCCGCCGGTCGCTGTGCCGCCGGTGGGAGCGTTGCCGCCGGAGGTGGCGCCGCCGAGAGAGGTCCCGCCGGCCGTGATCGCGCTCCCGCTGCCCGGCGACCCGCCCGGGCTCGTGCCGCCCGTCGCCGCACCTCCTGAGGCGCTCCCACCCGAAGACCCAGTCGACTCCGGCTCGTCTGGGGCCGAGCAGGCGAGCAGGCCGAGCAGCGCGGGCAGGAGGCGGGCGAGGAGGGGGCGGGGCATGGGTGAACCTTCCGGCGGCGCGCCGTCCCGCCTCGGGCGGGACGGTGGCGGGGTGTGGAGCCACCCCTGCACCGAGGGTAGTGCCCCGAGCCGGATCGGTCGGATCAGGGGCCGCGGCGCCATGTCTCGGGCGTCAACGTGCGCGCCCTCGCGGTCGTGCGGCGTCCGAGCGCGGGGCGACATACCGGTGCCGCCCCAGGATTCGAGCCGCCCGCGCCTGCGCCGCGGTGGCGGCGAGCTCCCTTCGGCGCGCCGCCCGGCGAGAGCTGCCCGAGCCGCCGTGGTCACGAGGAGCGCGGGCGCACCTCCACGCTCCGGGAGCGTGCCGCCGCGCGCGGGTCGCGGCTCACTCGACGAAGGCGCAGAAGGCGGTGGTCTCGACGTTCTGCGCGCCGTCCCAGATCTCGAAGCCGGTGAAGACGTTGGTCAGCGCCCAGCTCGCGTCGATGCCGCCCGGGCGGGTGACGGCGTCCTCGATGAAGCGCATAAGATCGAAGGACAGGGACTGCGTCATCTCCGTGCGGACGTAGGAGATGCAGGGGATCTCGCCGTTCAGGCCGATCCAGATGTCCCAGGTGCCGCTGACCCCGTCGAGCGTGACGCCGGTGACCGCGGGCGCGCCGCCGATCGGTTCGGCGTAGGGGGGATCGTAGAGCCACACCATCAGGAAGCCGCCGGTGGGCGAGTACTGGGTCGCCTCGGAGACGCTCGTGTTGAACCAGACGTCGTAGGCGGCGTTGAAGATGTTGCCTTCAGGGTCCGCGAGCGCCCCGTTGTCGGTCCAGATCCAGGTGGTGGGCACGGCGCGGAGGTCCGCGATGGCGACGGGCAGCCCGCTCCCCGTCGTGGTGTGGCCCCCGTTCGAGCCGATGAACATCGAGGGGTACCCGGTGGGGGCCCCGGTGCCCATCGTGCCCGTGTCCGCCTGCTGGACGATCATCCGATAGAAGTAGTCCCCGCCGTGCGCCATCGTCTGGGTCGCGGAGCTGCCCCACTCGTTCACCTGCAGGAAATACTGCTGGCCGTCGATGGTCGCGTAGATGGATCCGTAGCGGCCATCGAGCTCGCCGACGCAGTCGACGGCCTGGCCCGGGGCGCCGGTGCGAAAGTCCGGCGTCTGGCAGCTCGCGCTCTCATCGAGCCGCCCCGGGGTGCAGCCGGCGAGAGCACCGCCGGTGGCGGCGCCGCCGGTGGCGGCGCCGCCGCCCGGGGCTCCGCCCTCGCTGCCGCCGGTGGCACCGCCGCCCAGGGAAGTCGTGCTCCCGGCGGCGCCGCCGTTCGGAGCTCCGCCTTCGATCGTGCCACCGGTCGCCACCCCCCCGACGCCAGCGCCCCCGGCAGCGCTGCCGCCGGTGGCGCTGCCGCCTGCGGAGGCCGTGCTCCCCGCCGCGCCGCCCGTGCCAGTTCCCCCGCTGGCGCCGCCGATGGCGTTGCTCCCACCTGCCGCGCTGCCGCCGCCCGGAGCGCCACCCGTCGTCGCGCCGCCGGTGCCGGCGCCACCCGTCGTCGCCCCGCCGGTGGTCGCGCCCCCCGTCACGGCGCCGCCGGTGCCGGCGCCACCCGTCGTCGCCCCGCCGGCGGTCGCGCCCCCGGACGCCTCGACGCCGCCGCCGGTGCCTCCGGTCGCGACGACACCGCCGGTCGCGGTCCCACCCTGCGCCTGCGACTCGGGGGCGTCCTCGGTGCCGCAGCCCGCGACGGCGAGGACGAGGAGCGAACAGCCAACCGTGAGCGTCGTCGATGCAGCGCGCATGTCACACCTCCGAAGTACGAAAGCAGGATCGACCCCGAGATTGTACCCGGGACTCGTGCCTTGTCGTTCGCGGTCGGGACCTCGCGGCTCGTGCGCGAGCAGACAGCGCGGCCCGTTACGGCGTCAACGTGTGATGGGCGCGTGCCTGTACGACCGTCGCCGCCCGCGTTCTCGTCCGGTGCGATTCGCGCGTTCGCACTGCAGCGCGTGCGCTGGTGTCGAGCCCTCACCGATCGGGTCGCGGCGCCCGCGCGCAGGGGGCATGGCGGCGCAGGATCCTCGCTGTGACGACGCTTGAAAGGGGGGGCGGGCGGTGCGCGTCCTCGCCCGGGGAGAGGTCGCGGCGCGCCGAGTCGGCCGGGCGCGAGGCGTGCTGATACGATGGAGCGCCTGCGTGATCCTTTCTTGCGCCCTTGCGCGGCGCGCCCGACGCCCGCGACGTCGCGGGCCCAGCCTGCCAGGCTCGTGGCCGCGGGCGCGGCGGCACGCCGCGCCCGCCGGAGCTCGCGCTCGTCGCCCTACAGCTTCTCTTCCGCCTCGCGGATCCCGTCGGCGATCTCGCGCGCGGCGTCGTCGATCAGCTGTCGGGGGATCACCAGCTGCCCGATCACCTCGCTGCCCTCGGCCCGCACCTGCAGCGAATCGAGGACCTCCCGGTACCGGGGCTCCGGCGGGGGCTCCCGCCGGGCTCCGGCGAGCAGGACGTTGGCGGCGCCCGCCGCCTCGGCGGCGTCGTTGGCCGGGCCGAAGGTCACGTGCGCCGTCACCTTGCCGGTGTCGAGCGACACGGTCATCAGCGCCCTCCCGAGGCTCCGGGTGGCGGCGCCGAGCGGGTTGCGGGCGCCGAGCCGCTGGTTGAGGGACCGCATCGCCCCCGCCGTCACTACGCCGGCGGCCTGCTCGGAGAGCTGCAGACCGTAGGCCTCGTATGCGTGGCTCTTCTGGTCGGCGAGCAGCAGCAGCGACTCCTTGTTGGCGAGCAGGATCGCCCCGTCCGCGGCCTGGCTGATGAAGAACGGCTCGTCACGGGCTTCGATGATCTTGAGGCCGCTCACCTCCCGGACCGGCCGGATCTCGTCCTTGTCGGCGTGGATCAGGAGCGCCTCGACGACGCCGTTCTTCTTGAGCTTGCCGCCGACGATGGCCAGGACCTCCGGCTGGTTGGAGTCCAGATCGGAGAGGCAGACGACCGCCTCCTTCAGATCCCGCTTCGGATCGAGCTGGGCGGTGGTGAAGAACGCCGCGAGCTTGCCGGCGTCCGGATCCTTCTGCACCTGGTCGTCGAGCGCCGGGAGGATCCGCTCCTTGACCGCCGGCACCGTGAGCAAGCTCTCCAGGTTCACGCGCAGCACGGCCTCGCAGCTGCCCGGGAGGTGCTCGTGGGCGACGCTGGTGCTCTTGCCGAGCGCGAGACCCTGCAAGTAGTCGAAGCCGCCGCAGGCGAAGAGCGCGACGCCGACCGCCCCGCAGCCGAACAGCGCCAGCGCGACCAGTCCCCCGCCGATGAGCAAGGTCTTGCCCCCGCAGCCCGCGGCCTTGGCGGGCGCCGGGGGCGGCGCGGCGTTGGGGGGCGTTGCGAACCCCGGGTCGCCGGGGGGGCCGGGCGGCTCGGGCGGCGGTGCGTGGGGCCCTTGTTGTCCTCCATCCATGGGCTGCATGGTCGAGCACCTTCCTCGCACCCCGGCGCGGTCCGATCGGGCGACCGGGGCCAAGGGTCGAGCAGAGATGCTCTCCGATCTCGGCGCGGCCGTCACGCGCCAAGTCGCGGCCTCGTGATCCGTCCCCCGCGCGCGGTGGGGCCGACCTAGGGGCCAGGTCGCGCCGGGCTGCCTGCGGGCTGCGCGCCGAGTCGGATCTCGACGACGAGGGAGGGGACCACGGGCGCCGCCCGCGCCACCACCCGTCGCTCCGTCCCGGTCACGAGGTCGTAGTGAGTCCGCAGGAGCGAAACCATGCCCTGGGCGCCCACGGCGATCCGCGGCGACGCTTCGCGCAGCACGCCGATCACCCCCGCGAGCGCCGCGGGACGCAGCTCGGTCGCGCCCTGCGCGGTGGCCACGGTCGGTTCGCGGCTCGCCCTGGGATGGTACCCGACGAGCTCCAGGCTCGGCCCCGCGAAGCCCTCGAGGGAAAACCCGTGCCCGACGGGACGGAGGAAGCTCGCGGCCAGCGCGAGATCACCCCCGACGAACTCGAGCTCGATCGGGCCGAGCGCGCGGGGGCGCGGCAGGCCCGTCTGCAGGTGCACCCGGAGCCCCCAGCCGCTCGCCGATCTCACGCCGGCCGCGGCACGTGGTCCGTGCCAGACGCCCTCGTCACCGCGCAGGCTCGCGCCCCAGCCGAGCGCGATCTCGCCGTGGGCGCGCGCGCGAGCGGGCGGCGGGGCCGCCGGCTCGCTCCCGCCGGCCCCGCTGCGCGGCCCCGGCGACGCGGCGACCAGCGATTGCGGCGTCGCTGTGGACTGGGCGGCGGGCTCCTCGACCAACGCCCGCTCGATCTCCTCGCGCCGGTTCGCGGCCTGCCCGTCGAGCAGGGCCAGGGTCGACAGGTGGACGACCTGCGCGATGCGCTCGGCCCCCAGCTCGTCGAGGCCCGCCTCGAGCTCGAGATCGCGCCAGAGGTAGTCTGCCGCCTCGCGCTCGCCGGTCACGCTCGCGAAGAAGAGCCGCACGTGGTGCGGGTCGCGCAGCACGGCCCAGACGTACACGGCGCGGTCCTCCCGCGGCGAAAGCACGCGCGCCGGGTCCAGGCGGTCGACGGTGCGCACGACGACCCGGAAGCGGCCCGGGTCGAACCAGCTCGTCACGCGCTGCGCGAAGCTCGGCTCCTCGCCGAGCTCACCGACCAGGGTGAGCTCGACCACCTGGAGCGGCGGGCGGCCCGGCAGCTCCGCGCGGCCCGGCCCCGCGACGCACGACAGCGCGACCACGAGGAAGACGAACGCGAGGCGGGGGCTACGGTTCGGACGCGAGCCGGGAGCGCGCGGCGCTGGCATAGGTGGTGCTCGGGTACCGGGTGATCAAGGCTCGCCAGCTCTCTCGCGCCTCCTCGGAACGCCCGAGCGCCGAGAGCGCCCGCGCCTGACCCCACAGCGCCTCCGGCGCGAGCGGGCCACCTCGATCCAGGTAGCGGCGGAAGTGGGCCAGCGCCTGGGCGGGCGCCGTGTCGGCGTAGAGGGCACCGAGCGCCAGGTTCGCGGCGTGTGCCTCGGCGGTCGCCGGGTAGCGTCGATCCAGCTCGTGGTAGAGAGCGAGAGCCCGCGCCGGGTGGCCCTCGCGGCGCGCGCGGCTGGCCGCGGCGAAGAGCTCCTGCGGGCTGTCGCCGACCGTGGTCGCCGCCGCGGCGCCGCGCCTCGTCGGGGCCGGTGCCGGCGGCGCGTTGACCGGGGCCGGCGTGCTCGACGAGGCCATCGGCGCTCGGCCCGTTGGCGAGTCGGTGCGCGCCGTCCGCCGCCCGGGGCGGGAGGTGGCGGTGGGCTCCCCCGGGGGCTCCACCGTCGCGGGGCCGCCCCGCTCGAGGGCGGAAGACTCGCTCAGTCGCGCCACCAGCGTCGGCCCCGCCGCGGCGGCGGCCACGACGAGCGCCGCCGCCGGGACGAGCCGCCACGCGAGCCACCGCCGGCTCGCCGTCGCCCGGCGCGGGGGCGCCAGCAGGCGCGCAGTCACGCGGGCGGCGAGGGCGTCGTCGCCGGGGAGCGCGGCTCCCTCCGCGTCGAACTCGCACCCCGCGCGGTGCGCGAGCCGAGCCTCGAGCGAGCCCGCGAGGAGCAGCCGGAGCTGGCGCTGCTCCGACTCCGGCAGCGCGCCGCGTCGTGCCCGGGCGCTCAGATCCGGGAAATCGTCCTTCACGGCTCCACCTCCAGCGACTCGATGAGCAGGGGATTGCCGAGCACCCGCTTGCGCAGGGCCTGCTTCGCCAGTCGCAGGCGGCTGCGCACGGTTTCTGGCGAAACCGCCTCCGCTTGCGCGATCTCGGGGACCGTGTAGCCCAGGATGACGTGGAGGGTGAGCGCCTCGGCCAGCGGCTGCGGCAGCGTCGCCACGAGCTCCCGGACGATGGGCGCGAGCGAGGTGGTCGCGAGCCGCTGCTCGGGGCCCGGGTCGCCGGCGGCGAGCAGCTCGACGTCGAGGACTTCGCTCCGGTGGGCGCGACGGGCAGCCGCCTCCCGGCGACGGACGTTCATGGCGGTGAAGGCCGCCACCCGGCATGCGTAATGTCGGAGCGTCCCCTCGCCCCGGAAGTGAGGCAGCCCCTCGAGCACGGCGTGCGCCGCCTCGTAGGTGACGTCCTCGAGGTCCGGGTGCGAGGGTCCGAGCACGCGCCGCACGACCCGCAGCAGGTGGGGGACCAGCGTGGTCAGCAGGCCGCGCAGCGCGACCGGTGCACCGCGCAGCGCCGCAGCGGCCAGGGCGGTGAGGGCGTCGCGTCGCACGCTCGGCGTGCCATCCGCGACGAGGGGGTCGGTCACGGGCTCTCGCCAGGTAGCGGAGAGTGGACCTGGGGTCGAACCGAGAGCTCCCATGGGAACGGGGCCGGCCGGCGGGCGTGGGATGGCCCCGATGGTCTGGTAACGATTCCGGCGAGAGTGGGTCACGAGGCACCGGCGCTGGCAGCGGACCTGAACGGGGAGGCGGCACAGGGTTGTGCCAGAGCCAGCCCCGAGCTGGCAGCAAGGCAAGCGCGATGCCACCAGGGCGAAGGCCCTCGTGGCGAGGGACGGCCCGTCGATGGCCCCTCGCGCGCCCGGCGCCTGCCCGCGGGCGCGAGGGAGGCGACCTTGACGGTCCGTCACCCTGCAGCGCATGCTCCGGCCCCCTCGCCGCCGGGAGCGGCCCTGTCAGAGGAGACTTCTATGGCGCTCTTGAAGGATCAGGTCGCGATCGTCACCGGCGGAGCCCAGGGTATCGGGGCCGCGATCGCGGAGCGGCTGGCCGCGGAGGGGGCCTCCATCGCCGTCATCGACATCAACCTGGAGAAGGCCCGCGAAACCGCGGAGCGCGTGCGGGGCGCGGGCGTCGAGGCGGAGGCCTACCAGGTGGACGTCGCCGCCGCCGAGGCGGTCAGGACGGTGGTCGCCGAGGTCGTCAAGCGCTTCGGCCGGGTCGACATCCTGGTCAACAACGCCGGGATCACCCGCGACGGGCTGCTCTTGACCCTGAGCGAGCAGGATTGGGACCTGGTGCTCGCGGTCAACCTCAAGAGCGTCTTCAACTTCACCAAGGCCGTGGCGCGGCAGATGATCAAGCAGAAGTCGGGCGCCATCGTGAACGTCTCCAGCGTCGTGGGGCTCATGGGCAACCCCGGGCAGATCAACTACTCGGCGAGCAAGGCCGGCGTCATCGGGGTGACCAAGTCCAGCGCCAAGGAGCTCGCGTCGCGCAACATCCGGGTCAACGCCGTCTGTCCCGGCTACATCGAGACGGCCATGACGGCGAAGTTGGAGGAGAAGGCGCGGACGGCCCTCATCGACCTCATCCCCGCCAGGCGTCTCGGGCAGCCCGCGGACGTGGCCAACGCGGTGCTCTTCCTCGTCAGCGAGCTCGGCTCGTACGTGACGGGCGAAACCCTGCGCGTCGACGGCGGCATGGCGATGTGAGCGCGGGCCGCCGCGGCCGCGCGCGGTCTTCGCGGGCTCGGCTCGAGCGAGGGGCTACCCGAGCGCCCGCGCCACCCGCTCGAGCTCGCGCTCCGCGTCCTCGACGAGCCCCCGCACGATCTCGGCGAGGGGCCTGATCTCGTCGACGAGACCGACGGACTGCCCCGCCATCAGGGAGCCCGTCTTGACGTCACCCTCCAGGGCCGCGCGGCGCAGGGCGCCCAGCCAGAAGCGCTCGACCCGGTCCTGCGCCTCGGCCCGCGTGATGAGCTCCTGATCGAGCTTCTCCATCATCTCGAGCTGCAGCTTCTTGAACTCGATGGTGCCCTCGTTCTGCAGGGCGCGCACCGGGATCACCGGCAGTCGGCTGTCGAACGAGGGGGTCGCCATGGCGTCCCGCGCCTTGGCCCGGCGGAAGGTCTCCTTGAAGGCGGGGTGCGCCGAGCACTCCTCGCTCATCACGAAGAGCGTGCCCATCTGCACCCCGGCGGCCCCCATCAGGAGCAGGTGGGCCATCATTTGACCGCGCGCGATGCCCCCGGCGACGAAGATGGGCACGCTGTCCACCTTGAACAGGATCTGCTGCAGCAGCACCGTGAGCGACACCGGGCCGATGTGCCCCCCGGCCTCCGAGCCCTCGAGGATGAGCGCGTCGGCGCCCTGGTCGATCATCTTGTGGGCCAACAGGTCGGTCGCGGCGAAGCAGATCACCTTGGCGCCGGAGTCCTTGGCGCGGGCGACCTCGCCCCCCTTGGGGATGGAGCCCGCGAAGACGATGGTGGGTACCCTGAGCTCGGTCACCAGCGCCAGGTGATCGAGGTAGTTCGGGGCGATGGTGATCAGGTTGACGCCGAAGGGGCGACGGGTGAGCGCCCGCGTCTTCTCGATCTCTTCGCGGAGCTGGTCGACGGGGAGGTTTCCCGCGGCCAAGAGCCCGAACGCCCCGGTCTCCGCCATGGCCGCGACCAGGCGGTGATCGCTGAGCCAGGACATGGCCCCGCAGACGATGGGGTATCTCGCGCCCAGGAACGTCGCCCCCCGCTCGATGAGTCTGTCCAGCCGCACGCCGCCGTCCTTTCGCGGCGCAGTGTGGTGCGAGCGGGGGGACGCGGCACGCGCGGCGGCGGAGGCGGGGGCTCCGGGCGGCGCGGGCGCGAGTCCTCGGCGCGGGGGGCGGCGGGGCGGCCCGCCGTGGTCGGGCCGCCCCGCGTCGATCGAGCCGTCACCCGGCGTGGCGACGGGCCTTCGTGTGCCGCATGACGGGCGCGCGGGTCGTCCACGTCCTGCTGGCGGCGCTGGGGCGTGGCGCCCATGGCCGGCTCTTGCCGCGGGCGGCGGTGCCCTTGCGCGCCCCCCTCACGGAACCACCCGTGCCGAGCGCTCCCCGGCGCTGGCGGTCTTGCTCCCAGGGCGAGACGGCGCGGCGGAGGACTGCGCGAACCACGGGTTCGCCCTGGCGGCGCGCGCACGCCCCGCCCGCGGATCGGATCGCGTGCGCCGCGACGATCGGGTACTGCGCTCGCCGGACCACGACCGTCGAGATTGGCAGCCGCCGCTCTGGGATTCGCTGCGCCGCCTCGGCGCGGGGACGAGCCGCGCCGAGAGCCCGGTCTGGCTCGGCGCGGGCCTCGCCGACCGTCTCGCGCGAGCCCAAGCGCTGCTCGAGCGCGCTCCCGCGCGGGGCAGATCCTCACCCGACCCAGCGGGCGAGACTGGGATGCGCGGTGCCCGCGCCGGAGTGCGGTGCTGGATCCGTGGACGGCCCCAGCCGCGGCGACGGCGGAGGTTCGATCCGAGGCGCGGTCGGGCCTCGGCGCCCACCCGAGCGCCACGGTGCGGGCGCCCAGGCAGCGCGCGGACGGACGCGCCCTGGCGGCAGCGACGGGGTCGGGCCGCCGCCGGTGGGGACGCTGCCGCGTTCAGGCGCGCCGGCGCCGGAGCACGAGCCCGAGGAGCGCGAGCGCGCCGAACGCCGCGGCTCGCGGATCGACGGCGGAGCGCGGCACGGCCGCGCAACTGGCGCCCGCCTCGCCCTTGGCCGTGCCCTCGCCGTCCTCCCACTCCGCGGAGCCCTCCGCGTAACCCTCGACCTCGAGGTCCAGAGCCTCGCGCAGGGCCTCGACGCACTCGCCGAGGTTTCCCCCGTGGTCCACGTATTGCCCGTCGCAGAAGAGCGCCCCCTCCGGCTCGGAGCAGGCGCTCTCGCAGCCACCCTGGAGCTCGGCCTCGCACTCCGCGTAGCCCTCGGCCTGGCAGTCGACCTGGCAGTCGAAGCTCGCCCGGGCCTCGCACACGCCGGCGCACTGGCCCTCGCACCGGGCGCTGCAGTCGGCGGAGCCCTCCGTCACCTCGCAGTGCCCCTCGCAGGAGCCGGAGCAGTTGGCCTTGCAGGAGGCCTCGCACTCGCCCTGGCACTCCGCCGACGCGGAGCCCGCCGCGGCCTCCGCCTCGCACTTGCCCTCGCAGTCGGCGGCGCAGTCCGCGCTGCAGGTCCCCTCGCACTCGGCGGCGCAGTCGAACTCCGCGGGGTCGAGCTCGCACTGCGCCTCGCAGTCGACCGCGCAGCTCGTGGCGCACTCGACGTCGATCGCGGGCGGCGGGCAGGTCCCCGCGCAGTCCGCCCGGAGCTCGACGGCGCACGCCGCCTGGAAGCTCGCGGGCTCGCAGCGCGCGGCGCAGGCGGCCTCCGCCTCCACCACGCAGTCGGCGGTGGACTCGACGGCGATGTCGCCGCAGGCGTCGACGCCGGCGCGCGCGACGCCGGTCCCGAGCAGGGGCAGCGCGGCGCAGAGCAGACTGGACAGGACGACGGGACGTAGGGTCGGCATCGGGGTGACCTCCTCGCGGCCAAGGGTAGCAAGCCCGCGCGGCGAGTCGCGCGCAAGGCGCCCAGTTGGACGGCCGAGCCCCCGCGAGCATTCTCCGCCTGCCCGCGGCGGAGGGAGGCTCACGCTCGAACGCCAGGGATCCGCTGCGGATCCGGCCCTCGACGCCGCGCGTCGTGGACCGCGGCCGGGGGGCCTCGCGCGCGGCGCGGATGCGACCCTTACCCCCGCGCGGCACGTCGCGCGTCGTGCCGGTGCGCCACCGTCGCGCACGGTGACCGCCCCCGCGCGTCACGCGGAGCGTCACCATCCGCGCCGCTGCGGACGGCGGAGTCGAGCGAGCGGTGGGCGGCACCCCTTCGCGACCGCGCTCAGTCGGGCGGCATGATCGCGATCGGGCAGGGATCCTCGCCGAGGCAGTCCTCGTCCTCGCAGTCGAGGTCGCCGTCCTGGTCGTCGTCCACCTCGTTGACGCAGCTCGTCTCGAACATCGGCATGATGGCGATCGCGCAGTCCCGGCTCCAGGTGCAGTCGCTGTCGTCGCAGTCGGTGTCCCCGTCCTGATCGTCGTCCACCCCGTTGGCGCATTCCATCTCCGAAGCGGGCAGGATGGAGACCACGCAGTCGGGGCTCTCGGCGCAGTCGTCGTCGTCGCAGTCGGTGTCGCCGTCGAAGTCGTCGTCCGT